>CACZAM010000031.1 GCA_902779185.1 uncultured Eubacteriales bacterium | reverse complement strand
TATGTTACGGCTGTCTGCCCATCTGCCCGGATCATCATGGTATCCGTAGTCGTTCAGCATTCCGATCTCGTCGCCGCTGTAGAAAACAGGTATGCCGCGAAGTGTAAGCATGCATGCGTGGAGCATGACGACAGCGTCGATGGACCTCTGCACTAATTCCTCATTATTCTCATACAGGGCAGCTTCGAGCCCGCAGAGAGAAGCTGTTGTACCACAGAGTCTGGCATCGCGGAGCCACTCCGAATCGTTATACAGCTCGCCCCTTGCAGGACTTCCGTAATACTTTCCCGTGAACCAGTCATTGAGGTATTTCTTGTGTGAAGCCTCGCCCATGCCGTACTGTGAAAGGATCCCGTAATCCAGTCCCCAGCCGATATCATCGTGGCATCTGAGATAGTTCTGGAATATGCAGTTTGAAGGCAGGTTCTCTATCTGCTGCAGCTGATGTCTGAGCAGTCTTACGTCGCGTGTAGCCATGGTGTGCCATATGGAAGCCATGGTCGTGACATTATAGAGCATATCACATTCAGGCTTCTCTTCCGTGCCGAAGTACGGAAGCACCTTGCTCGGCTCCATGACAACTTCACCCAGGAGAAGTACGCTCGGACAAACCACCCTGCAGGATATGTTCATCATACGGACAAGCGTGTGCACCTGAGGCAGGTTGCGGCAGTTAGTGCCCAGTTCTTTCCAGATATACGGAACGGCATCAAGCCTTATAATATCTACTCCCCTGTTCGCCAGGTAGAGCAGGTTTTCTGTCATGTCGTTGAAGACTGTAGGGTTTCTATAATTGAGATCCCACTGGAACGGGTAGAAAGTCGTCATGACAATCTTTCCCATATCATCGAAATATGTGAAGTTTCCAGGAGCTGTCTCAGGGAACACCTGCGGCATCGTCTCCTCATACTGCCTTGGGATGTCCCAGTTATCATAGAAGAAATATCTGCTCTGAGCTTCAGGATCGCCGGCTCTTGCAGCTTTCGCCCATGCATGCTCGTCACTCGTATGGTTCATCACGAAATCGAGGCAGACCCTTATCCCCCTCTTGTGGCAGTCGCCTGCGAGTTTTTCGAGATCCTCCATGGTACCGAGATCAGATCTTACTTTTCTGAAATCAGAAACAGCATATCCGCCGTCGCTTCTTGCGCTGTCTTCAGGTGTGTCCAGAAGTGGCATCAGGTGAAGATATTTGACTCCGCATTCCCTGAGATAGTCAAGCCTGTCTCTGACGCCCGGAAGATTGCCCGCGAAATTCTCCGTGTAAAGCATCATGCCCATCATCTTGTTGGAATGGTGCATGTCAGGATGGATCGAACGTCTGGTATCAACATTACGCAAAGAAGATTTGCGTTCTTTGAAGCTCCTGCGAAGCATATTGAGGAAGTATTCGAAAGCCTCCTCATCATTGTACAGTTCCATGTAGAGCCATTTGAGCTCATCATAATACTTCTCAAGTCTTATATCGAAACTGCTTTTTTTCTTTCCGGACTCGTTACTCATAGAATTCCTTCTCCATTTCAGCAAGTGAAGGCATAGCAGGGATAGCCCCGTGGCGCGAGCATGTCAGTGAAGCAGCCTTATTGGCATAGCGAACCATTCTCAGGAGCTGTGCCCAGACATCTTCTGTTCCGTCTATTCCCTTCGCTATCTGCATAAGCATTGCTCCAAGGAAGGTATCGCCGGCTCCGTTGGTATCCGCTACTTCTACACTGAATCCCGGAACTGTTGCCGTATGGCTTCCCATGCGGACGAACACGCCGTCTGAGCCCAGAGTTACCATCACAAGACCAATGCCGTACTCAGCAAGTATGCGGCTTCCTTCTTCAAAATCGTCGGTTCCTGTCAGCATCACCATCTCTTCATCGGATACCTTCAGTATATCCGCGTATGGGAGCAGTACCTTCATCATCTCTATGGCATGCTCTTCGCTGTCCCAGAGCGCAGCCCTGTAGTTAGGGTCATAGCTTATTACCGATCCGTTATCCTTCGCGTATTTGACAGCCTCCTCACAGGCTTCCTTTCCCGGTGAGGTCGTCATCGACAGCGAACCTACATGCAGGATCTTAGGCAGATCTGCAGACAGAGCGCCTACTGCCTCGTCAACAGTCAGCTGAGTATCTGCGCCCGGCTTTCTGTAGAATGAGAAATCACGCTCGCCGGATTCGTCTACCGAAACGATTGCCATGGTTGTCGGCTGATAGTCATCATAATAGAGTCCGCTTATATCTACATTATCTTTCTTAAGTGTATCCGCGAGGTTGCGTCCGAAAGCGTCATCTCCGACCTTTCCGATAAAGCCGGCAGAAGCGCCGAGTCTTGAAGCTGCAACTGCTACATTTGCCGGTGCGCCGCCCGGATACGCAGTGAATTCACCGTTTCCGTTTTCGTCAGAACCTCTTTGAGTAAGGTCTATCAGAAGTTCACCGAGTGTAATTATATCTGTCATATTTATTCCCCTCATCTTTCCGCCGGTGCGTTATGTGCGACACTTAATTATACATTGAAACGCTTCTTTTTTATACATAGTATTAGCAAACTGCTGTATCTATATTCTCCGGAAACAGATCCTTATCATCTCCCGATATTGTAAGCAACGATATCCATGGCTACACTGCCGTCAGCCGTAAATGTGATCTTATCTGCTTCGGCAGGTGTGTAGTAAGTCAGTGACATCGCCTGCTCGCCTCCGTTAACAAATACTTCGGCACTCCATTTGTCTATCAGTATTCTCAGACTGAGACTTCCGTCTGCGTACTTCGCCCTGTAGCTCCTCCTGGCAGTGATCTCACTGCACTGGCCGCTGCGGCTTCTGTCTATGGTGATCAGCGACCGGGCCGGTTTGTAACTGAGCCTGATATAGTGATCTTCATCCTTCGCAAAGTCTATGGCAAACTCCCTGTAGAGTGCAGCGCCAACCTCTCGCGGAGCGATCTCAATTTCCAGTTCTATTGACCTGCCGGATATGCCGTCAAAGCTGCGCTCCTCATCCTTAAGCAATACCCCGTCATAATCCAGCCTGTCCTTTCTGTATTCGCAGAACTCCCTGACAGGCCACTGGTAAAGTTTTCCGTCCCTGTAGCTCAGTTCTCTCGGAACGGTCATCTGCCCAAAGGTATGTGCGCCTTCAGCTCCATGGACATATCCATCCGGATGATCCATAGGAACAGCATACAGAAGCCCGGGCCTGGAGAGATCTTCCCGTGCATCTGCAAAATTGCCGTTTTTCGGATCCTGCATCCAGCCGATCATGATACGTCTGCCGTCCGGAGCTTCCATCACCTGAGGCGCATAGAAATCGAGACCGATGTCTACCGGCTCATAGCCGCCGTCCGGGGTGAATGTATCCGTTTCTTCATCGTATTCGCCCGCAATGCAGCAGACGTTGCTTCCCTGAGGAAATCTTACGGAGCCGATCGCCTCATCGGCCTCCGCGTGCATGTCCATAGGGCTGGCGATCAGTATCTGTTTGCCATCCAGTTTAAAGAAATTCGGGCATTCCCACATCACGCCTATCTTGCGGTGATCTTCAAAAAGCACTTTCTCATACTCCCAGCTGAAGCAGTCATCGCTCCTGAACAAAAGGAGCTGAGTGCCCTTCTCATGCAGATAATTCCCGTCTTCTCCGATCTCACCCGTTCTGCCCGCGGCAGCAAGCGCCTTGTATGTACCGTCAGGGCTGCGCCAAATGTAAGGATCCCGGAATTCATATGCATCGCAGTGTTCAGGGAGATCCTTCTCTTTTATGACCGGGTTTCCCTCATGCTTCACATATTCGATGCTGCCGTCCTCCTGCTCTTCCGAAACCGCAACGCACTGTGTCTGTAACCATCTTCCCTTTTTGAGAGGATCTTTGCTGTTGTCGCCGCAGCCGGTGTACATGAGGAGCTGCCTGCCGTCCGGCAGTGTCATTGCTGTACCCGAAAAGCAGCCTGCCCAGTCATACTCCGTGTCGGGAGCCATGGCAGCCGGTAAATATTCCCAGCTTATCATGTCATCGCTTACAGCGTGGCCCCAGTGCATCGGACCCCAGTAAAAGCTGTACGGATGATACTGATAAAACAGATGATACTGCCCGCGGTAAAACGAAAACCCATTAGGATCGTTGAGCCATCCTATGCGCGGGGATAAGTGAAAAACCGGGCGCTCTTCTTCTGTAACAAGTGCGGATCCGCGCTCCTCGTATTCTCTTACGTGCTGTAATTCCTTACTGATCAATTGTTTCTCTCCCTGTTATATCCTGATTATGTCTAACTGCTGCGCCGGATAATCCCCGGTCAGCTGAGGGAAGGTGTATCCGTTCTGCATCAGAGTCCTGCCGCGGCATTCGAACTCACCTCCGACAGAGTACATTGCATCCGGATCCAGTCCCTTAAGTTTCACATGTACGAGAGTGTAATTTGCCTGAGGGTCTGTCACGACAACGCTGAGTATGCAGCGGCTTCTGTCCTGACTGACGTGTTCCCAGCAGTAATATCTGCTGTTTGCAGCCGGGTCGCTCAGTCTGTATAAACGTCCTCCATGGACCACAGGTTCTATGTCCTTATATCTCTTTATCTGATTCCGTATCTCGCCGCATTCCTCTACTGTGAGCTTTGTAAGATCGAGCTCATATCCGAATGTGCCTGCCATGGCAGATATGCCTCTTGTTGACAGAGGAGTCTTGCGGCCTGTCTGATGATTAGGCGATGCGCTTACGTGCGCTCCCATCGAAGAGGACGGATATCCGAACGACGTTCCGTACTGAATAGCAAGCCGTGCCACCGGATCGGTGTTATCTGAGCACCATACCTGCGGTGAGTACTGAAGCATGCCCGCGTCAAAGCGGCCGCCGCCGCCCGCGCATCCCTCGAACAGAACATCCGGGAACTCCGTGGTAAGTCTGTCGTACAGTTTATAAAGGCTCAGGTAATAGCGGTGAGGCACCTCTCCCTGCCTTGCTGAAGGTGTTGAATGCGAGTAAACGTCCGAGATCGGGCGGTTGAAATCCCATTTTATATAGTCTATGTCGTAATCCCTGAGCAGTCCGGATATGGTGTCGTATAAATATTCATGCACCTCATCATTTGAGAGGTCGAGAACAAGCTGGTTGCGCGCCATCATCGGAGCGCGTCCCGGAGCTGTAAGCGCCCACTCAGGATGCGCCTTGTACAGATCCGAATCTTCGCTTATCATCTCCGGTTCTATCCAGAGTCCAAACTTGAGCCCCAGTCCCTTGACCTTTGAGATCAGTCCTCCGAGCCCATTCGGCAGTTTATCCGTGTCGACCACCCAGTCGCCCAGGCCTCCGTTGTCATCTTTTCTGTTTCTGAACCAACCGTCATCGAGCACAAACATCTCGATTCCGAGATCCCTGGCTATGCCGCAGATCTCGAGGAGTTTGTCTTCTGTGAAATCAAAGTATGTTGCCTCCCAGTTGTTGACAAGGACCGGTCTGTGGCTTAGTTTATGCTTTCCTCTCACGACGTTGTTGCGTATGCAGCGGTGATAATTATGCGAAAGCTCAGTAAGCCCGTCAGCGCATGTAAGTATCACTTCAGGAGTATGGAGCGATGTGCCCGGCTCAAGCTCCCAGCGGAAGCGGTCGTCATTGAGTCCCATCACTACCCGTACACTCTCGAACTGATCACGCTCGACCTCGGTTTTATGGTTTCCCGAATACATGAGCATCATTCCGTAGCTTATGCCGCTGTCTTCAGTGGCATCATGATCGCATATGATTATAAAAGGATTATGCTGATGGCTCGACATACCACGTCCTGAAATCAGGGTGTGTACGCCGTGGAACAGCTTTATGCGCTCCGGCTGGCGCTCCATGCAATGCCTACCGTGGAAATGTATCATGTCCCAGTTTCCGTACGGGAGCTCAAGACACATGGAGGATGCCTTGCGCAACCACACCATTTCTGAGCCGGCATTGATTATTTCTGCGGACCTGGTTATGATATCGAGGTCTTCAAACACGCCGTAATAAAGCTTAATACCCATGTTTGCCGCGTTGTCGATCAGTGTCACTATCAGTGTCTGCGCCTTGCCTTCTTCATCATAGACCGCCGGGAGTCCCGGTATGCTGTACTTTCCGTTTATTATTTCATGGGATACATATTTGAATTCCGCACAGCGGCTTCCGTCTGAACATGATGCCGCGATGCTGTTTATGCGGAAGTCTCCCACACCGAAAGATGTATACTCCTGCGGCATCGAATCCAGAGAGTATGTGCGGTCATACCTCATGTCATAAGGATTGCCGGAGAATCCCCTGTCATAATAACGGAACGCATAAGACAGGTTGTCCTGTCCCGGCTTTGGTCCGTAGTACATATGCTGAAGATAGCCCAGATGGTCGATCTTCATATGGTAACCTGAATTCTTTGTTTCAAGTATCAGATGTTTAGTTTCTTCTATATACCTAATGCTCATTTCTGCCCCCGTGAGTGATATTCAGTACACGGAAATAATATCAAAAAAAGAACAGGACTGCCACCAGATAGTGACAGTCCTGTAAATAATTACTTAAATATCGGATCCGTAAAATCCTACCACTCTTTCCAGAGAAGGCTGAGCTCTGTCTCCTTATCGAAGAGCTGGAGCTTGTTAAGATCAAGTGCCATTGTTCCTTCCATGCCGACATAGAGGTCAACATCAGAAGCAACTCTTGCTGTGCACTGCTTGCCTCCGAGTGTGAAGTACAGATATGCCTCTGCACCGAGGAGCTCACGTACTTCGATAGGAGCCTTGATCGTAACGAAATCTTTCTCCTTGCCTCTTCCGTCGAGGAGATGCTCAGGTCTGATACCTGCGATAACAGTCTTGCCAACGTAATCCTTGACTGCCTCTGCCTTATCAGCAGGGAGCTTGATTGGGAATCCTGCCATATCAAGGAATGTGTCAGCGCCCTTCTTCTCAACAGCACATTCAATGAAGTTCATCTGAGGCGATCCGATGAAGCCTGCAACGAAGAGGTTGTAAGGCTTGTTGTAGAGGTGCTCAGGCGAGTTGATCTGCTGAACAAGACCATCCTTCATGACTACGATACGTGTACCGAGAGTCATAGCCTCAGTCTGGTCATGAGTTACGTAAATGATCGTAGTTCCCAGTCTCTCGTGGAGCTTAGCGATCTCTGTTCTCATCTGTACTCTCAGCTTAGCATCGAGGTTGGACAGAGGCTCGTCCATGAGGAATACCTTAGGGCTTCTTACGATAGCACGACCCATGGCAACACGCTGTCTCTGGCCGCCGGAGAGAGCCTTAGGTTTTCTGTCGAGGAATTTCTCGAGGTCGAGGATCTTTGCTACTTCGTTTACCTTAGCGTCGATCTCAGCCTGAGGTACCTTTCTCAGCTTAAGAGCGAATCCCATGTTGTCTCTTACTGTCATGTGTGGATAGAGAGCGTAGCTCTGGAATACCATAGGCGATCATACGCAGAGTTGTGGACTTTCCGCAGCCGGAAGGTCCTACGAAGATAATAAACTCTTTATCTTCTACTTCGAGATTGAAATCGTGAACGGCGTGATATCCGTTCTCGTAGATCTTCTCAATGTGTTGTAATGATAAACTTGCCATTTTTTATTCTCCTTCAGTCTCCAGATTTTCAAATACTCCGTTATAAAGCATGGCACACAGATACCCCGGTAAAGACAGACCGTAAAGCATGAAGAATGCCGGCGCTGCCTTGTGCAGATAAACCAGTATCAGCACCCATATGAGCCATATTATTATCATTCCGGCCGTTTTCGGCAGATTGCCGATTGCCAGCCTGAGTGCGTTGGCGATAGTACCGCGAACTGTGTTTTCATACCTTGACTGGAGTGCAAACATGTAAACGAATGTAGCTGCCAGAAATATTGCTATGATCGTTATTGTGATCATCATCAGTGTGGCAAGCCTTGATTCAGATCCGTGAAGTGCCCACATGTCTATAGCTGTAATGGCCCCAACTGCTATAAGCAGCAGTCCTTCCAGTATGCCCTGCTTGAAATTCGCCTTGAACGAAGTCCAGAACATCTTCGTGATATATGTCTCATCCTCTCTGACAAGATGGAGCAATACATGGTTCATGGCCGTTATTGCTCCGCCGGCTGTTATCAGAAGTACTGACGTGAATACCGTCAGTATGTTGACTATTGCCAGATCAACCAGGCGGGAGAGAAATCTCATTACCGGATTGTTAGAATCAAAGAATTTTTTCATTCGTACAGTTTGCTGTCAGTTCATGTCCTGCGGTAATTAACCCTTTACAGCTCCTGATGTAACTCCTGCTACGATGTACTTCTGCAGGAAGAGATACAGGATGAGGATAGGCAGCATTGCCAGCAGCAGTGCAGCCATTACGAGGCCGATATCAGTTGAGTAGGTCCCGTAGAATGCCTGTGTTGCGATTGGGATGGTGTAGAGCGCCTTGTCTGTCAGCACTAAGCTTGGCAGGAGGTAGTCGTTCCAGAATGCCATCGCGTCGATGATAGCAACTGTAGCAATTGTAGGCTTGAGCAGCGGGAATACGACCTTCCAGAAGGTCTGCCATCTTGAGCAGCCGTCGATCAGTGCTGCTTCCTCAAGCTCTAAAGGAATGTTAGTATGTATTGCTCCGTGGAACATGAACGTAGCCATGGAGACTGAGAATCCGGTGTGCATCAGAATCAGAGTGAGACGGTGATTGAGCACTCCGAAGATTCCTCCATATACCGATACCAGAGGTACCATCAGTACCTGGAACGGAATTACCATGGAGGCAACCATCAGTGCGAATAATCCTGAACAGAATTTCCACTTTCCGTTACGTACGATAACGAATGATGCCATTGCTGAAACAAAGATGGTAAGAACTGTAGATATTATGGTGATTATCAGGGAGTTCTTGAACACGTTCCAGAAGTTCATCTTCGCCATAGCTTCCGGGAAGTTCTGCATCGTGAATCCGTGGGCGCCGATGAGTGCCAGAGGATCCGAAACGATATCCGCTTTTGTCTTGAAAACGTTAATGATTACCAGGATGAATGGCATGATGAAGAGGATGAACAGCAGGATCAGTATAATGATCATAATTGCATGATTTCTCTTTTTTGCTGCTGCAGCTTTTTCGTTCTGAGTCATTATGCTTCTACCTCCCCTCTCTTACCAATCATAACCTGAGTGATACCTACGGCAGCGCATACAATGAAGAGTATGAGCGCCTCGGCCTGGCCAAGGCCGTAATTCTTGTAAGTGAACGCCTGGTTATATACGTGCATGGCCGCCAGTACAGATGTGTTGAACGGCTCGCCCTTGGTCAATGACAGGTTGACATCGTATACTACGAAGCATCTTGTAATGCTCAGGAATATGCACTGTACGAAAGATGAACGCATCAGCGGAATTGTTACATTACGCATTGCCTGGGAAGGCGTGCATCCGTCTATCATAGCAGCTTCCTTGAGCGAATCGGATACGCTCATGAAGCCTGCAACATATATCAGCATCATATAGCCGGCGTACTGCCATACTGATACGAATATCAGGCAGAACATAGCGCCTCCTGTAGTCGATAACGGCGAGATTGCCATTCCGCCTGTGATAGCGCTGGCTATAGCAACATATGCTCTGTTGAAAACGAACTTCCATATATAACCAAGTACGATACCGCCGATCAGGTTAGGTACGAAGAAACCTGCGCGGAAGAAATTCTGTCCCTTAACTCCGCTGGTTACAAGATACGCTAACGCAAAGGCAAGTATGTTGATGAACACGACAGCGAATATCGAGTAGATAGCTGTCCTGCCGAGAGCAACCCAGTACGCACCGTCTGAGAAGGCTGCTGCATAGTTAGCAAAGCCTACAAAAGGTTTGTGAGCCGATACTCCATCCCAGCTTGTAAATGTCAGATAGAGACCGTAAACAAACGGAACTACCACGACAGCAAAGAACAGGATAGTACCAGGCCCGGCAAACATCAGGATCTGTCTGAGCTTGTAGCTAAATGTATTCCTATTCATATTAAATCTCTCTTTACTTGATACCTAAAACTGTTGCAACACGCGCCGGTGCCACATGACATCGGCGCGTGTCATTCTCATTTCAGACATTTAAAATGTCAGGGAAAATCAGGTCCTGTAATTAAGCCTGAGCCTTCCAGTAGTTCTCGATAGCTGTTGCCAGCTCTTCACGTGTGCACTGACCTGCGAGATACTTCTGCATTTCAGCACCGATTACTGAATAGTGATCATCTGGGAATCCCGGATAGTTAGGGATGAGCATGTCTGCATCAGCGAAGCCCTTAACAGAAGCGCCAAGGTCGTCTGTGCATGTTACAGTGTTGCTTCCGAATGGGGAAACCATTCCGCATGTCTCGGAAACGAATTTCTGTGCTGTTTCGGATGATGCGAACCAAGCGAGGAAGTCCTTAGCAGCCTGCTGTGTCTCAGCGCTTGTGCCTTCACTTGCGTCAACATAGAAATACTTGGAACCGCCGCCTACCAGCTTGCCTGTGTAATCGTCCTGAACATTCTGAGGAATGAATGCGATCTTTCCTTCAGCAAGAGCCTGCTCGGAGAGTTCTCTCTCTGCAGATCCTTCCTGACCCTTCCACATGTTGTACTCTTTGAGAACATCGAATGTATCCATGAGAGCATTGAACTTAGCGTCTTCGATTACCTTTGCCTCGCCAGCCTTCAGGGAAGCAACATAACCGTCAACATCTTCTCTCTCTTCGATGAACTGAGCAAGATAGTGAGCACCAAGTGACCAGTCTTCCTTCATGATTGATGTCGGAGTCTCCATTCCGGCTTTTACCAGTTTGTCGCAGATTGCCTTGAAGTCGTCAAGAGTCTTGATCGATGCAGGATCAAACTTCTCGCCGAGAGCATTCTCGATTGCTGTAGCGTTGTAGATCACGCCTCTTGCCTCAACGCAGACAGGGTATCCGACAACCTTACCGTCTACTGTGACAGCATAATTTGTGTCTTTTACCCAATCCATGTCGCTCATGTCAGCGCCATACTCTTTAGCAAGGGAGTAGAGGTCCTTTTCGTCAACCATGTTGACTGCATATGGATCCTTGGAAGCATACTTGGTTGAAAGATGTGCAGCTACTGTATCGCTTGAATAATAAACTTCTACAGGCACACCAGTCTCAGCCTCATATGCGTCGGCAAGCTCGCCTTCGAATACGTCCTGGATCTCCATCTTTGAGTTAAAGATCTTCAGAGCTCCAGCTGCGCCTTCGCTGCTGCCTTCATCTCCGCTGCTGCTGCCACCGCCGCATGCTGCCATTGCGAAGATCATCGCAAAGGAAAGCATTGCAACCAACAGCTTCTTGACTGTGCTTTTCTTCATATTTTTCCTCCTATATAAATCATTAGTTTAAAATCTCTGTATCACAGTATTATGGTACAGGGAATACTAACAGACGTATTTTATCATTTAACAGTATAATTGGTATACTAATTTTTTGTTTTTTATAAAAAAGCAGGGTGTTAGTTATTTTTTTCTCACTCTTCCGGTGTCATCTGGCCCTTGCGACAGCACATTCATATGGAGCATAAGTGCCATCTGCTGTATCTCTTCCCAGATTCGAAAGCGCCGGTTCTTCGCATTCAAACGGCAGTTTTATGTTGCGCTCTTCTTCGAAATTGCATACAACAGCCCACTTATCGTCACCGGCTGTGCGTATAAAAACGAAGAAGTCGTCCTCCGGTGCCGAGATGACTTCGAAGTCTCCCGTTGTAAAGGCGTCATTATCTGCGCGCAGCTTCAGGAGCTCCTGATAAAACCGGTATATGGATCTATCTGCCGCAAGATCATTCTCTACATTTACTTCAGCCGCCCTTGAGTGCGGAAGCAGCCATGGCTTACCCGTAGTGAATCCGTTGCCTTCCGTGCCGTTCCATGCCATAGGATGTCGTGGGTTGTCACGGCTTCCGAAATTTATCTTTTCCAGAGTCTCTTCTTCACTCAGCGTTTCACGGTATTTGCGATACGCTCCAATGCTCTCCACATCATTGAATTCATCAATGCTGTCATAATGAGCCACCGGCATGCCTATCTCCTGCCCCTGATAGATGAACGGTACTCCTTTCAGAAGGAATACCATCGCCGCGATATCTGTTGCAGACTCATATCTGAGCTCACGATCATTTCCAATGCGCGATATCATCTGCGGCTGATCATGGTTCTCTATGAACAGACTGTACAGCAAGTCATGTTTTGAAGTCTTTTCCTGCCAGCCGGTCAGATAATCCCGGAGAGTTTTCAGGCTTTCCTTCTTAGGAGTAAACTTGTCTGCCCTGCCGCACTCCATATGATCGAAAATAAAGATAGTAGAAAGTTCTCCTCTTTCCGCTGCGCAGTGAAGGACGATATCTTCTATATCATTGGTATTACCTTCGCCCACAGTAAAAAGGTGTGCAGTCTTTTCACACCCGAAAAGCGCGCGTATGTATTCGTGCAGACGCGGTCCCATCCTGTCCTTATCGTTTGGAAGATCCTTTGCAATGCAGTCGATTACATCGATACGGAATCCGTCGCAGCCCTTATCGACCCAGAAGTCGACTACATCCTGCATCGCTTTTACGACAGCAGGATTCTCCCAGTTGAGATCAGCCTGTCCCACAGTAAATGTATGCAGGTAATACTGCCCGCGCATCTCATCATACTGCCATGCGCTGCCTCCGAAGGATGATTCCCAGTCGTTTGGAGGCGCATCAAACCAGTAATAGTAGTCGCTGTACGGGTTGTCCTTTCCTTTTCGTGATTCCTGAAACCATTTATGATCAGTCGATGTGTGGTTAGGCACAAGATCCAGGATCAGTTTCATGCCCCTCTTATGAAGCCCATCTATCAGCTGATCCATGTCTTCCATGGTCCCGAACTCGTCCATGATGTCGCAATAGTCCGCTACATCGTAGCCGTTGTCTTCATTCGGGCTCTTGAAGCACGGACAGAGCCATACAGCGTTTGCTCCGAGATCTTTTATATAGTCAAGTTTGCTGATCACTCCCTGCAGATCTCCTATGCCGTCACCATTGCTGTCCATGAAACTGCGCGGATAGACCTGATAAATGACCCATTTTGTAAACTCTTTATATTTCTCGCTAAGCATGTAAGCGTTCTCCTTTAACGGTTCAGTACTGTTTTAAGTCCTCTGTCGATGTATTCGTTCCAGAACTGCCAGGTATGTCTGCCCGGCCCCTCTTCATAAAAGAAGTCTGCCTTTTCCTTTTTAAGGAAGTCTCGGAATGTGCGGTTGCTTTCGAGCAGATTGTCATCAACACCTATAGCAAGGTAAATAAACGGCGCTTCCTTTCCCGCTTTCTTTATTTTTTTGTAAAGGACTTCAGGATTTATATCTGATTTGATCAGCTTTGAAGGATCCCCGAACAGTTCCTCCCTGAACTCGCGAGGCAGTACGCTTCCGACCTCCGAGTCCGGCTTCTTTGCAACATCTCTTACGACAAGAGCTGACGAAAGAGCTATGCAGGCGCTGAACCTGTCCGGATATGAGAGTGCCGTGTGCAGGGAGCCGTAGCCGCCCATCGAAAGGCCGCCGATCATTGTGTTCTCCCTCTTCATCTTTATCCCGAATGTCTTCTGGATGTATTCAGGCAGCTCTTCAGCGATAAACTCGCAGTGGTTCCTGCCCTGATACCCTTTGTCAAGATAGAAGGAGTTACCGGTGGTCGGCATGAATATGTTCATGTTGTACTGTATGGCCATCAGCTGCGCCACGCCGCCGTAAAGCCAGTCGGTATCAGTGCCTGTAAGTCCGTGAAGCAGTATGAGATTCACAGGATCCCTGTCATAATATTTCGGGTCGAAGACCTCCTCCATCGCAACATCGTTAGGCAGCACAAAGCTGAAGTTAGTATGCTGCATTATTGATTCTGCGTGGAATTCCATTCTTCCGCTTGCCATGTTCTTTTTTCCTCCTTGATTCCTTATATGCCACGGACAGCAAGGCAGTCGATAAATCTTCCGAATGCCGCTCTTCCGTTTTCCGTTCTCTTGAACACTCCCGCGTCCTCGAGCACCGCCGCGAACACCTTTCCTACCTCCTGCTGCAGTATCTCTCCCGCATTCTCCGCATTCAGCTCAGGATGTTCCGCCGCGATCCCGGCAGCCCATTCAGCGTGGGGAGCTGTCGCAGGATCCTCCGTAAGGTCTCTTCCTTCAAGAAGTCCTTTCTCAACTGCCGCAAGTTCATCCCTGAGTCTTGCAGGCAGCACAGCCAGTCCCATCACCTCTATGAGCCCGATGTTTTCCTTTTTTATGTGATGTTTTTCCGCATGAGGATGAAATACTCCAAGCGGATTATCGTCTGTAGTAATGTTATTGCGCAGCACGAGATCGAGCTCGTACTCCATTCCCCTTCTACGCGCGATAGGTGTAATTGTTGAGTGCTTCTCTCCGTCTGTCTCATGGAAGATGAATGCATCGGGATCATCATAGCCGCGCCATTTGTTCAGAATCAGCTCAGCCAGGTCAATGATCCTCTCCCTGTCGCTTCCTTTCAGGCGTATCACAGACATAGGCCATTTCACTATGCCTGCTTCTATATCTTCGTAGCCCGGCACCGTGAAGGATTTTTCAACTTCCGCCCGCGCCATGGCAAACTCGTAATTGCCGCCCTGGTAGTGATCGTGGCTCAGAACGCTTCCGCCTACTATCGGAAGGTCCGCGTTCGATCCCACAAAGTAGTGCGGGAATACCGTCACGAAATCCAGCAGATTGGTAAACGCCTGCCTGTCGATATGCATCGGGATATGCTTTTTATTGAACACGATGCAGTGCTCGTTGTAATAGACGTAAGGACTGTACTGCATGAAGAAGTCCTGCCCTCCGAGCTCTACAGGAATGATGCGGTGATTCTGCCTTGCAGGATGATCGAGCCTGCCGGCATAGCCCTCATTCTCGGCGCAGAGCAGGCATTTCGGATACCCCGAAGCCTTTGCTTTACCGGCAGCCGCTATGGCCTTAGGGTCTTTCTCAGGCTTGGACAGGTTTATGGTTATATCCAGAGTTCCGTACTCTGTGTCTACAGTCCACTTGCGATCCTTTGCGATACGGTCCCTTCTGATATAATTTGTGTCCCCCGAAAAGCCATAATACCAGTCAGTTGCTTCCTCAGGCGAGTTCTCATATTTTCTGTAAAACTCCTTTGTGACCTCGGACGGCCTCGGCAGCAGGAGTCCCATGAGCTCCGTGTCGAAAAGATCGCGGTATGTCGCAGAATCGCCCTCTATGACACCGTGCTCATAAGCATAGTCGCACAGGCCGTCGAGAATATCCTGTATCTCCGGGAGCTCTCCTTCTATTTCGATAAGGCCGTCGAAACCATCCAGGTGCAAGGCTTCCAGCAGCCTGTTGGATGCCCATATCCGGTCAGAATCTTCTATCCATTTTTTCCTTACAGCGTATTCAACAAGTTGTGATATCAACAGTTTCATATCAGTCCTCCAGCTTTATCCGGTCTGTTCATACACCGTGCATCAATCTATAAGGGTACATCCCCCGACCGGGCGTATGTATGTAACTCTGCACGCGCCTTCGCCGAGCACTGAGTCCATTCCTTTCCTGAATTCATCAACCATGTCAAGCGGAACGAAAGCCTGTATGGTTCCCGCAAATCCGCCGCCATGCACTCTGCGCGCGCCGCGTCCGGCAAGATAATAACCTGCCATGGCGAGCGAGAGGGCTACCGGCTGGTCTGCCGGATCCCTGTATGTGGCTACATTCTGCAGATACATATATGATGAATGTCCCGAACTGCTCACCAGCTTCAGGAACTTATCGAAGTCGTGTTTTTCGAGAGCTTCCACCTGCTGCTCAACGCGGTGGCAGTCCGTGAAGTAATGTATCGCGCGCATCACGGCGCGGTCTCCCAGCTTCTCCCTGAGCTTTGCGATGGAGCTGTAGAATTCCTTTTCATCCACCTCGCAGAGGACTTCCTTGCCGAAGGCCTGAGCTACAGACTTCATCTCGGCAGGGACTGCCGCGTAATCTCCTGTGAGATCAGCATGGTCAGCTCCCGTATCTATTATGCAGAGCGCGTATCCGGCGGACGCGAAGTCGAAATCCACCGCGTGATACTGCGGGTTCTCCTTATCCTGAAAATCTATGGCTACGATGCCTCCGAGCGCGCATCCCATCTGATCCAGCAGTCCGGACGGTTTGCCGAAATACACATTCTCCGCATACTGCCCGATCTTTGCGATCCCGGCCATAGGTATGCTGTTAGCGCAGAAGAGTCCGTTGACCGTGACTCCTATCAGCACTTCGAAGCATGCCGAAGACGAAAGACCTGATCCGCCCGGTACATCGGAAGTGACATAGGCATCAAAACCTTTGACCTCGTATCCTCTCGACGCTATTGCGGCCAGGGTTCCGCGGATTATGGCTTTTGTCGTATTTTCTTCTTCCTTTACAGGCTCAAGACTGCGGATATCCACCGTCGTCAGACCGTAACCTTCAGAATAGATACGCACCTCGCTGCTTCCGTTAGGCGCAGCGCATGCTATTGCATCGAGATCCACGGACCCGGTGAGGACCTTGCCTCTCTGATGATCCGTGTGATTGCCGCCTATCTCAGTGCGCCCCGGCGCGCTGTATACTGAAACTTCGGTATCCGGGGATGCGCCGAATTCTTTCATGAATCCGTCAAGCACCCTGACTATCCTGTCCCTGTACGGTCCAAGCTGATCAGCCGGCCGGCAGTAAAGACTTTTAAGCATCATGTCATAGCTGCCTGCGGCAAGTGATGTTTTGATTGAAGTGATCGATCGCATAGTACATGCTCCTTTGCAGTAAATAATTGTTTAAGGTTCGCAGGCACCGCATGGTGTGTATCCCTGCGAAGTCAGTTCCTTTCGCGTCGCGGTAACTGTTTTTTTATTGTGCTCCGACATCTCTTTTACGCCGTCACAAGTCGGGTAATGGAATACACCGGAACGTGTATTTATAACGTATGTCCTTGCGTCCTGCGCCGCCTGCTCCCCGGTCGTTACGATGCCTGTTTTATAGTCGATTTCGGCACCTGGTGTCACGTTGAAGCAATATACGTTGAAGGATATCCCCTCGCCTTTGTCCTCCACCGACCAGGCTGTCATCTGCACGCCTCTGGCAACGAGCTCATCGTCCCTGAACCATGGCCTAACATAGTACAGCACATGATTTCCGGTATTCCAGATGTAATGCTCTGTTTCTTCCTCGAGCGGCCTCATGCCGTCGTAGTTGAGATAATGCGTGCCCGTGACCAGGTTTGACGGATTGGCATTTTCGGCTGAAAGCGCCCATGCTATGAGATGGCAGCGCTCCCAGTTCTGGGCTTTTGCCCAGCCTGAAGGATGCACGGATGAGATGTCTCCTCGCTCCTGGCCATTCTGAGGCATGGTCTCCTCTCCGAGGAGCCCGTAAGCTCCGGTGCACCTGCCAAGATTGTCCAGGCTTCCGTAGTATTCATAAGGAGTCAGCTTACCGGAATCAACAGTTCCAAGGAGGTTCCCCTTTGTCTTCCAGTCATCGCCGTCCTTTATGAGGCCTGCGCGTTCATAGACCTCATCAGGGAACACCGGGACCCCGTTGCTCACCTTCACATAGTGCTGTCCGTTGTATTCCGGAAGAGCTGAAGGATCCAGGTCTGCACTGCTGTCCCATTCAACGGTATTTACGCCGTTGTTCTCACTGCCGCCGTCTTCAGTACCTCCGGCTTCATTGCCGCTTTCCTGATCGATGGCTTCGTATCCGAGCTTCTGCATGAGGGAATCCCTCGCGCTCTTCACGAATGACACATCTGACATCATAAAGAACGCAGCCGCGAGAAGGACTACGAGCAATAGAGCAAGAGCCGGCCTCTGCCGGCTCTTGCTTTTTGTATTATTGCTGTCCTGACTTTTCTGTGCCATTCCTTATTTTTGCTCTGTTCTTGAAGCAGCGATGTCCTCGCCTGTCCATCTTGCGTTAGCAGCGATACCGAGCATCTTGTCCTTGAGTTCCTGCTCGATCCTTGCGAGCTCCTTCTCGGCCTCTGCTCTTGCTACCTTGCCGTCCTCCTGGATCTGGATGATCTCGTCGAGTGCGCTGATCAGTTCCTGGTTAGTGTGCTGCAGTGTCTCGATGTCGACGATGCCTCTCTCGCTGGCCTTAGCTGTATCAACTGTGCTCTGGTGCAGCGACTCGGCATTCTTCTTGAGCATCTCATTGGTAGCCTCTGTGACTGCCTGCTGTGCTTCGATAGCCTTCTGTGTATGGTAGTTGTTGAGAGCCAGTACCATCTGAGTCTTCCACATCGGGATGACGTTCACGATCGTGGAACGGATCTTCTCGGACATGATAGTGTCGGAGTTCTGTACCATTCTGATTTCAGGAGCCGACTGCAGGCATACTGTTCTGGAGAGCTCGAGATCGTAGATCTTCTTCTCGAATCTTGTGATCATGTCTGCGTAGTCCTGAGCTGCCTGTGTGTCCTCAACGGAACCTGTCTCTCTTGCCTTTGCCTCGAGCTCAGGGAGAGTAACTGTCTTGGCCTTCTCAAGAGCGAGCTTGCCTGCTTCGATGTACATCGAAACTTCCTTGAAGTAGAGTTTATTCTTATCATACAGTCTGTCGAGCTGAACGATGTCCTTGAGGAGCTGTTCCTCATGCTCTTCGAGCAGCTTTACGATCCTGTCGATGTTGGCCTCAGTTGTTGTGTACTGTGTTTTGAGTCTTTCGAAGTTCTTCTCAGCGCTTCCGAAGATCTTTCCGAAGAAGCTCTTCTTCTCTTCGCCGTTTGACTTGAGCTCTACGAGCAGGGATGTCAGCACCTGACCTGTCTCGCCCATGTCCTTTGTTCTTACGCTCTGGAGAGCGCCATCCGCAAAATCAGATACCTTGCGCTGTGCGCTTGCGCCGTAGCCGAGTACCGCATTGCTGTCAGTGATGTCGATCTTGTCAGCAACCGCTCTGATCTGTCTCTGCTCATCCGGTGTGAACTTAGCGAGCGGATCTTCCTTCTTTTCTTCTTCTACAGGTGCAAATTCAGGTGCGAAGTCGATAGCCGGAGCTACGTCTATGGCTGCAGCCTGAGCCGCAACTTCCTGTACCTGTGCCTCAAGTTCAACTGCCTGTGTTTCTGCTGCGTCTACTACAGCTTCAGGGGTAAGTTCAAAATCTGCCATCTTTTCCTCCTTTAATAACTAATTAGATGTCGAAATCTGAATCCAGCAGGCCCTTGCTCGCAAGCGTAGTCTGCAGCATTTTGATATCCGTTGTGATGTCCATGATGTCGTCTTCATGGAGTTTTTCGAGCAGGTTTTCGGATGCCTCCGTAACTGAGTCAATGAGACTGATAAGCTGGGCTTTGATCTCATCGGCCTGCTCCTGCAGATAATTCGGGTTGGTGTTGAGCACCGGAGCGCCCGAAGAATCGGTTGTGACTTCATCCTTACGAAGCTCTTTTCCGATCTTGCCCATGTCCGCGATCTTTTCGTTGTAATCGTCTGTAAGACGGACGACTTCCGGGTAGTACTTTTCTCTGAAGTCCTTGACCTGCTTCTCGAGCTCCGGCACCTCTTCGACCCTTGCATCGATCTGTCTGGTGATCGTTCTGAGCGTCTTGAGCTTCAGCTTGAGCTCGTCGTCATCGGTCATTGTTATGAGATCATCGAGCGATTCAGGCGCAAGTCCGCCGTCGCGAGCCTTTTTGCGTTTTGCAGCTTTGATTTCTGCTGCTGATCTCTCGACTGACTCAAGAGGCACACCGTCCTTTGTCATGACAAGCATGCGGTTATTGATGTCCACATAAGCCTCAGGGAAGAATCCGTCAGCTATCATGGCCTGAAGGTCGTCTGCAACCTTGTTGAACGGCCTTCCTACATATGCAGCAAGATCATCGATAGATGTGTTTCCGTTCCTGTTGACCTTTGCCTCATACGTTCTGATCCTCTTTGCCTTCGAGTTCAGCACCAGTTTCATTATCCCGGAAGCTACAACCAGTATGGCTCCCACGATGGCGACGCCGAGTCCGAATTCAGGGTCACCCGTTGATCCGGCTGCTGACATCAGGAACAGTATTCCCGTTACCAGCGATGCGACAGTCCAGCCCGACTTGCCGAGTCTCTTCTTGTTGAGTTTTTTCTCGTTGCGGCGCTGTGCGAACGTGCTGTTCTGATCCATGCTGCCTGTCTGCTGACCGCCTGACCTGCGTGGTGCAGCATCAACAGTACCGGAACCCGGCTTTCTGGTTGTTGTCGTAGTAGTTGTTTTAGTAGTGGTGGTACCGTTGGCGTTCCTTGTTGTGGTAGTCCTTGTAGTTACCGTTTTGCCGCCTGACTGAGGCATTCCGCCTGTGCCGAAGAGCTCACCAAATACTCCGCCGCTTCCGTCAGCGCCCGTTAATATATCGCCGATATCCCTGAATGAGCCGGAAGGATTCTGAACGACCGGAGCCGCGCCGTCTGCCGGCATGGCTTCATAGTCGAGCGAGTTTGCATACATTACAAAAGACAGGTTGCGTACACCGGGCGGGATCGCCAGACGGGATTTGAAGTTTTTCTTCTCTCCGGCTGCCCATTTGCCCGCGTTGATGGATGCGGTGCCGATCTCTACGTTGTTGGTCCTGTCTATCACTTTGATTTTGAAAGAGAACCTGTCAAAGTCAAAGCCCGAATTATTGACAACTGAAAAACTGTAGCTCAGTCTGCCGTCATCAAGCCTTGATGTCTTTGTAGTGGCCTTTGCCGAATCTTTGAAATCGGTCTCGAACCACTCCGCGATAGCCGCGCGTGCATCTATTGCGTTTGTCATTTCCGTTCCTTTCGTTCCGAAAAAACCTTTACACTATATTGTACCATAATTTGCCCTGTTTCGTTAGAAATCAAGGCTGAAATCGAGGTCTATCTCCTCTCCGTCTTCAGTTATTCCGACGACCCCGTAGGCGTCACTGTCTTCCGCAAGACGCTCCTCAACCGAGACATATGTGTCTCTGCCTGTGAGGTTATCCCATATTACGGTTATGTGATCTTCGATTAGCTCCTTAGCGCTCATCGCGGAAAGCGACCCGTCATCCATGAGGCAGATGATCGTTCTGTAACCGCCGTTTCCGAACCTTACAAGAAATACGTCTTTCACCTTGCCGCTGTCTTCAAACGGATATATGGCTCCGTCAACGAGCTCATTGTTGGTTTCGGCGTTCTTTAGAAGGTCTTCCACGGGAACGATCCTGAGCGTTCCGTCCTCGAAGAGTGTGATAGATTCGATCTGGAGCGGAAGATCGTTCATGTCTTCAGTATCGATCTCCTCGATGGCTTTTACGACCTCCATCACAGGCTCCTCAACGGTCTCCTCCTGAGCAGGCTCTTCCACCTGAGTGTCTTCAGCACCTTCAGTTTCTTCGCCTGTCTTTGTTCCACAGGCTGCAAGCATCATGGAAAGTGCCAAAGCGAGAAGAAGCGACAAGAGACCCAATAATCTCTTTTTTTGTGTCATATATTATTCTCCCTAAATAAAAAGTTATCAAGTAATAATACCACAGCAGATAAAAACAAAGAAACGGCAGAGCCGTTTCTTTGAGTGATTTTTTGATGAATATTAAGTGTCGGACCTTAGATTCATACCTTTTTAGCCTCCGAGGTAAGCTTTTTTGACCTCTTCTGACCTTGCGAGCTCTTCGCCGGTGCCCGAGAGAGTGATACGTCCTGTCTCGATTACATATGCTCTGTCAGCTACCGAAAGTGCCATCTGAGCATTCTGCTCTACGAGCAGGATCGTAGTACCCGCCTTGTTCAGGTTGACTATGATATCAAAAATCTGGTCTACCAGGATAGGAGCAAGTCCCATCGAAGGCTCATCGAGCATCAGAAGTTCAGGATCAGACATAAGCGCCCTTCCCATGGCCAGCATCTGCTGCTCGCCGCCGGAGAGTGTTCCCGCGATCTGCGAGGTCCTCTCCTTCAGCCTCGGGAACTGTTCATAAACATACTCGAGGTTGTGAGCGATACGGTCCTTCTTAGTAACGAAGGCTCCCATCTGGAGATTTTCCTCTACAGTCAGACCCTGGAATATACGTCTGCCTTCCGGAACGTGTGAGATGCCCATCGCAACGATTTTATGCGCCGGCACGTGGGCTATGGAACTTTCAAGGAATTCGATGTCGCCTGTCTTGCTGCGCAGGAGTCCGGATATCGTGTGGAGCGTTGTCGACTTGCCGGCACCGTTTGCGCCGATCAGAGTAACGATCTCGCCCCTGTTAACATCGAGAGAGATGCCTTTGAGGGCGTGGATGGCTCCATAGTAAACATTAATGTTTTTAACTGTAAGTACTGTGCCCATCATTCACCCTCCTTTCTGTCAGGCTTTCCGGAAGCAGCAGATTCCAGTCTGCCCTTTCTGAGAGCTTTCTCGATGTCTGCTTTTTCCTTCTCTTCCTCCTCTTCCATCTTGCCGCGGCTCTTTCCGAGGTAAGCCTCGATAACCTTAGGGTTGCTCTGGATCTCTTCAGGCCAGCCCTTTGCGATGACTCTTCCGTAGTTGAGCACCACGATGCCCTCGCATATTCCCATGACCAGGCTCATATCGTGCTCAATAAGGAATACCGCTATCTGGAATCTGTCGCGGATCTCCCTGATGGTTTCCATCAGTTCCGATGTTTCGGACGGGTTCATGCCTGCCGCCGGCTCATCGAGCAGCAGCAGTTTTGGCTTTGTAGCCAGCGCTCTCATGATCTCTAGTCTTCTCTGTGCTCCGTAAGGGAGCGATCCGGCTCTGTAGTCTGCCGTCTTCGTCATTCCAAAGATCTTAAGATACTTCATTGCTTCCTTGCGGATGCGGAACTCCTCATGTCTGTACTTTGGAGTATGGAGCATTCCGTCGATAAGACCGTAGTTGGTCGTATGATGGAGCGCAACTTTTATGTTCTCCTCTACCGTAAGTTTGTCAAAAAGTCTGATGTTCTGGAATGTACGCGCCATTCCGGCCTTGTTGATATCTACGGTAGTCATTCCCTTTGTGCTCTTGCCGTCAAAGAAAATCTCTCCTCTTGTAGGCTCATACACTTTGGTGAGCATGTTGAAGATCGTTGTCTTGCCGGCTCCGTTAGGACCGATCAGTCCGCCGATCTCAGTACGTCCGAGAGTCAGGTTGAAGTTGTCTACGGCAGTAAGTCCGCCGAAATCGATTCCCAGATTTTTTACCTGGAGTATAGGAGCTTTATCCCTGTCCTTCTCAGGTATGAACACCTGATCATTGTATGGTTCATCAGGATCATACTGCTCTTTTGAATCTACAAATACGGCTCTTCCGCCGACGTTGTCGTTATAGTAGATCTCCTGTCTGTTTTCATAAGCGTGACCGGAGTCGGAGATGTCGATGTCATGGCGCTCATCGCGCATGTCTTTTTTATCTGCCATCTATGCCGCCCCCTTTCTGCTCTTTTTTCCTTTGCCCTTGCCGCTGCTTCCGGACTTCTTCTTGACAGGATTGATCTTAGCCCAGATCCCTGTGATCCTGGCCTTTATGGCCGGGTTGTATGTGCATATCATTACTAATATGAGAACGATAGCATATGTCAGCATTCTGTAGTCGGCAAACTGTCTGAATGTTTCAGGCAGAACTGTAAGCAGTGCAGCTGCTATGATGCCGCCCCAGATGTTTCCTACTCCGCCAAGTACTACAAATACCAGTATCAGTACCGAAGTATTGAAGTTGAATTTGACCGGTACCAGT
Source organism: uncultured Eubacteriales bacterium (assembly GCA_902779185.1). Taxonomy (GTDB): domain Bacteria; phylum Bacillota; class Clostridia; order Peptostreptococcales; family Anaerovoracaceae; genus Crickella. Next base: position 6,765 of record CACZAM010000031.1, on the reverse strand, counting down.
GTGCTGTAGTTGAGTCCGAACAGGCAGCCTGCCATGCCGGCAAGAGCTGCACTCACGACGAACGCCATGAGTTTATACTTTCTGACGTCCAGTCCGATGGACTCACCCGCGATACGGTTGTCTCTTATGGACATGATGGCGCGTCCCTGTTTGGAGTTCTTAAGGTTGAGCACGATGAAAACAGTGAAAAGGCACAGCAGAAGTCCCCATGTGAACGTTGCCATGGTCTTTGTTCCCGTTGCACCTATGGCGCCGGTGATGATCCTGTCGTTGTTCTCAACGCCTTCTATGGTGTGATTGAACGCGAATCTCAGACGTCCGTTGCCGTCAAATCCAAAGTAAAGAACATTCATGAAGTTCCTTATGATCTCACCGAACGCGAGAGTCACTATAGCAAGGTAGTCACCGCGCAGTCCCAGAATAGGAATTCCGATAACGAACCCGGCGAGCGAAGCTATGAGTGCTCCGAACAGCATCGAGATTATGATGATCGCAGGTTCAAACGACATGCTCTGGCCGAGTATACGCGACATCAGAATCCCGCTGAACGCTCCTACCGCCATGAATCCCGCGTGTCCCAGCGACAGTTCTCCCGAAATGCCTACTACAAGGTTGAGGGAGACCGCGAGTGAGATGTACACGCAAATCGGTACAAACTGGCCCTGCAGGTTGTGTCCGATAAGGCCGGCTGCCGCGAGAATCTGGAACAAAATGTATCCGCCTATGAGGATGCCGTACGAGATGGATGCTTCCCTGCGGTATTCGTTCCCCTTCACGGCGTTTTTAAGTCCTCTGGAGCTTATGTTTTTAAGTATTCTCTCTGCCATGGCGCCACCTACACTTTCTCGCTGATCTTCTTGCCCAGCAGGCCCGTAGGCTTGACGAGCAGCACGATGATCAGGCATGCAAATACGATAGCGTCAGAGAGCTCAGTTGAAATATATGCTCTCGAGAATATTTCGATTATGCCGAGGATAAGTCCTCCTATCATAGCGCCCGGTATGGATCCGATGCCTCCGAATACGGCGGCGGTAAATGCCTTGATACCCGGCATGGCGCCGGTCGTAGGCATGAGTACCGGATATGCCGAGAGCATCAGCACTCCCGCTACAGCAGCAAGACCGGATCCAATAGCAAATGTCAGAGATATGGACTGGTTAACATTGATACCCATCAGCTGGGCTGCTCCGTTGTCTTCAGAAACCGCTCTCATTGCCTTTCCGGCCTTTGTCTTGTTTACGAAAAGTGTCAGCAAAATCATGATGACGATGTTTGCCAGGATCGTAAAGACTGACTCCATCGTGATGGTGAGCTGTCCTCCTGCAGCATGAATAGGTTTCATGCCCTTGAACAGGCTTGTGAACATCTTAGGGTTTGCACCCCAGATCAGAAGCGCGATATTCTGCAGAAAGTACGAAACACCGATAGCTGTGATCAGAACAGCCAAAGACCCGGTTCCTCTCAACGGTCTGTATGCAAGTCTCTCGATAGTGATACCGAGAAGGGTGCAGATAGCCATCGCCACCAGAAGAGCCAGCCAGCCGTTCAATCCCATATACATCGTCATTACGAACGACATGTATCCGCCGATCATAATGACATCACCATGAGCAAAATTGAGCATCTTGGAAATACCGTAAACCATTGTATATCCAAGCGCTATGATCGCATATACGCTTCCCAGGCTCAGGCCCGAGATGATGTTAGTCAATAAATTCATGGTTTTTTCTTCCTACATTAGATGGTGTAATAATACGGCTTTGGGGTGCCGCATCTGAATGCAGCACCCCTGAGCCAACAACTATACACTTAGTCAGTCAGTGTATTACTTAACCGGAACGTATACGCCGTTCTCGATGACCATGGCGTTCGGAGTCTTGTTGACTTCGCCTGCCTCGTTCCACTCCATCTCAGCTCCTGTAACTCCGCTTGCAACGTAGTCTCCAGCGAACTGTGCGATGAGTGCCTCGCAGATCTCCTCGTGTGATGCAGAAGCATCGAGTCCTGCAGCATTCATTGCGCCATATACAGCATATACGCAGTCATATGCATCAGCTGCGAACTGGTTTGGTTCTTCGCCATAAGCATCCTTGTATGCTGCTACGAAGTTCTGTGTAGCCTCATCCTCAGCTGTAGCGATGAAAGGTGTCAGGAGCATTACGCCCTCTGCCAGCTTTGTATCGAATCCCTCGAGTGTGAGGATTCCGTCCATACCGTCAACTCCGAAGAATGTAGGAGCATATCCGATCTTGTCTGCCTGGATCAGAATGTTCGAAGCCGGTGTGTAGTAGATTGGCAGGAAGACGAAGTCTGCGCCAGCGTTCTTCATGCTGTTGATCTGAGCCTGGAAGTCTGTGTTTGCATCATCAGAGAATGCCTCTACAGCTACGAGCTGCTTGCCTGATGCTTCATATTGTGCTTTGAACTTATCAAAGATACCTGCGGAGTAGTCGGAAGCATTGTTGTAGATAACGCCTACCTTAGCGTCTGCCATGTTTGCGACTACCCAGTCAGCTGCAGCAACACCCTGGTTAGGGTCGGAGAAGCAGAGCTGGAATACGTTGTCCTTACCCTCTGTAACTGCTACCTGGGAAGCCGAAGGTGTGAGCTCGAATACTCTGTCTTCGAATGCCTTCTCGGAAGCTGCTACGCAGGAACCGGATGTTGTTGATCCGATGAACACTTTCATTCCGTCGTCCATCAGCTTGTTGTAAGCGTTTACAGCCTTCTCGCCGTCAGCCTCGTCATCCTCTGCCTGCCATGCAAGCTGGATGCCGTCCGGATTAGCCGCGTTGATCTCGTCAACTGCGAGCTGACCGCCGTTCTTTACTGCGTTACCATAAATAGCTGCAGGTCCTGTGAGAGGTCCGGTATTACCGAGCAGTACCGGGCTGGCTTCTCCTGCATCACTGCTTCCGCCGCCGCCGCACGCTGCAAGCATGAATGCCATCATGCAGGAGAGTGCTACAACTACGAATTTTGTCCAATTCTTTTTCATTTCTTTTCTCCCTTTCTCTTCTGACTAATAGATCTGACTGAGTTATAGTTGATAGTTGACTGTTTACCCTGGCAACAAGGAATCCTCCCGCGGGGGCGAGTCCTTCCTTGCTGCAGCGCCCGGGCATTTAATAAGCCCGCATTGCTGCGGGCTCCCAAGCTCAGGTTAATGACCTCTGTACTCAATCGCCCTACAGCATAACATCGCCCTCTACCAGTCTTACGACCAGAAGGACGCTGATAATGCCGATGACGATAAGGCTTGAGCTAAAGTACATATGGTCTCCTTTTGTGCACAGATTTTGTGTACAGTGCGATTATAGTATTGTGAAGATTGTGTGTCAACGCTTTTTGTGAAAAAGTTCAATTTTTGAAGCTTAATTTGTGTACATTATACAAAACAATAGCTTTTTGTTATGTAATAACATAAAAAGCCTCCGTTGAGGGAGGCTTAACGCTTTAAATCAGTTGTGTTTTATTATTGAGGGGTTCCATCAGCGTTGAAAAGAGGCAGATACTCGAGGTAAGTGATATCTGTGCGGTCTGCCGCCTCACCTTCAGCAAGAACGGTAAATTTGCCTACGATATCTCCGCCAACAGTCTCAACCAGAGTTTCAAGAGCAGCTAGGGATTCGCCTGTGCTGATAACGTCATCAACTATCAGTGTGCGCTTGCCCTGGATCTGTTCTCTTTCGTCTCTTCCGAGGCAAAGTGTCTGTATGTGGTCAGTAGTTATCGAATTGACCTGGACCTTTACCACGTCCTGCATGTAAAGCTTTGCACCCTTACGAGCTACGATATATGGCTTGCCGGACTGGCGGGCCATCTCATAGCACAGAGGAATACCCTTGCTCTCTGCAGTGATGAGCACATCGAAATCCGGTGCCAGCTTCAGAAGCTCACGCGCTGAAGCCTCTGTTACTCCTACATCATTGAACATAATAAAACCGGCGATATATAGGTCGTCTGTGACCTTGCAAAGCGGCAGATGCCTTTCGAGGCCTGCGATAGTCATCTTGTAGTCCATGGTCTTTTCCTTTCGATAAAACATATCTCCAACAAAAAAAGTTTACCACACTGCGGTAAACTTTTGTAGATTTTTTATAAAAGGAAGCTCCGTTTATTGTTGCGGCACCATTTTGCATACGACGATGTAGCGCGCCTCCTCAAACTCATATGCGCAGGTTGAGAGCATCACCAGCCTGTCCTGAGTCGAAACGCTGACACTGGTCACATACGCCGCCAGACTGTTGATCAGGTCAAGATATCCCTGCTTGCTCTCTTCATCATGAAAGTTTGTAGTATACACATTGCTGTCAGCCGGCTCATTGAGAAAGGCGTATATCTCAAGATCGAAACTGCCTTCAGGCGTTATGAGCTCCAGTTTAGGATGCTTACGGCAATATTCGGGATCTCTGAGCTCCTTGAGGCAGGCGAACATAGTGCCGTCTTTCATGTGGTGTCCATACACTATTGTATTGAACTGTCTGAAAGGCGCCTCCGTTATGCAGTCAGCGAACAGAGTTCCGCACCCGCCCCATGTGCGGTCAAAAAGCATACTGAGATATACGTCATTGTTTTCTCCCTGCACTACCGGATAATCGATGATCGTGCCCTCGTAGCGCAGCCATCCTATAACATCGGGATTGATCTCTCTGAGCGCGTCAAAATCTATGTCGTCTCCCGCCTTTTCAGATACCTTGTCATATGCCGACCTGTCATCATGATAGCCCTTTAACATTGTAAATACGCGCCATCCGGATACCAGCATGATGCCCGCCAGGCAGAACATGATCACATTCGTAGCTATGCGCCTTATTTTTCTGCTTTTATTGGGTTTTTTCTTTGGTGATTCATCCATTACTGTATCATATCCCCGCTTTCGCTCAGGCTTGCGGGATCTCTATCTCCTTGTAATCTTTCATAAAATCACGTATGGCCGCCATGGCTTTTTCAACACCGCCCGGTGTTTCCGACTCGATGTTGAGCGGCATCACCGGATCATGAAGCGACATCCTCAGCAGGAACCATCCCCTGCTGCCGTCCAGATCGTAGTTGACTCTGACGCCTTCGTAGTTTGGCTCGACGACCTCCAGCTTTCTTGAGTACTCAGCCCACTTGCTGAAATCCTCTAGTACACCCTCACCGTATTTTCTGAAATCTTCAGCTTTGATTCTAAGCCTGACTTCTTTAGACTCGGCCGGCGATTCCAGGCCCTCAAGCAGAGCAGTTATATCCTTCCCCTGCGCCTTGAGCCTTGCCGCATTGATGACTATCTGCACAGCAAGAAAAGCTCCGTCATCAAGGTAGTAGTTATCAGAGTACGCCGCATGACCGGATGTCTCGATTGCAAGGAAAGCCTGCTCCCCGGCGTCGCTCAGCTCCTTCGCTTTATTTATGACGTTCCTGTAGCCTCTCTTATATCTAAGATGCTTCAGGCCGAGTTTCGTTTCCAGGAATTCATGGAGTTCATTTGATGTGACGCTGTCGGTAACGACAGTGCCGCCCGGATAGTCTTCAGCAGCCAGAGCTGCCGCAAGCGCTACGATCTCATTGCGGGCGATCGGCCTGCCTCCCGGTCCTACAGCCGCCGATCTGTCGCCGTCTGTGTCAAAGATGATACCGAGGTCTGCATTGTTGTCTTTTACCGCCTTGCATATCGCCGCCATAGCTTCTGCGTTCTCCGGGTTGGCCGGGTGGTTCGGGAAGTGTCCGTCAGGCTCAAGGTACAGGCTTCCGCTTATATCAGCGCCCATCCTCTCAAGCACCTCCTTAGCGAAAAAGCCTGCGGCTCCGTTGCCCGCGTCAACGACTATGTGCATCCCCTTCAGATATCCCGGTATGTCTTTGAGTCCCGCTGCGATCATCTGACGCAGATACGCTGCGTACATCATTCTGACATTCGTTGGATTATTCTCATAGACTCCGCCGATAAAGTTGTACCGGCTCGCCAGTCTCAGGATCTCGGCAATATCCTCTTTCTCGGTGCCTCCTTCGGCGGTAAAAAACTTAAATCCGTTCCTCTCATAAGGAAGATGGCTCGCCGTGATCATAATAGCCCCGTCAAAATCGAACTGAGGCATAACAGTCGACATAAACATTGCCGGTGTTGTAGCAAGTCCGGCGTCATAGCCTTCCGCGCCCCAGAGCGCTATTGCCTCGAGCACGCCTTCCTTAAGCTCATCACCGGATAATCTCGGATCCTGCCCTACACAGATCTTTATCATTACCGGGTTTTTCTGTACTTTTTTCGAAAGCCAGTAAACAAAAGATCCGGTGATCTGCCCGGCAACTTCCTTATTGAGGTTTACCTCCGGTCCGCCCTCAGTCTGTATGGCGACTCCGCGGATATCGCTTCCATTCTGCAGCTTTTTAAAATCTATCATATTTAATCTCCCTGATCGTATAACAAGGCCTGCCGGTCAGCCTGCCAGGCCATATTATTGCATGACTATTTTAGCATAAAAACAGCGTCAAATATATGTGTGATGTGAGCGTGTCTCGAGGATCTTGCCAGCTGCACCGAAGGAGCGAACGCGTGCCGGCTAACGTTGTGCGGATGTCTGAGCGAAGCGAGTTCCGCAAACGTCCCGGCACACGGAACGACTGAGGATGCAATGGCAGATCCGAGAGAGGCGAACAGAACACATATATTTGACGCTTATTTATAGAAAAGGGGCTGTCGCACTAAAATAGTGTGGCAGCCTCTTAACTTGCCCGTCTAACGGCGGGCTGCTTTGGTGCAATCGACTTGAAAGCCTTGCAAAT
>CACZAM010000030.1 GCA_902779185.1 uncultured Eubacteriales bacterium | reverse complement strand
CAGACTGTCGACGACCGGATGATCAAATCCTATCGATGACTGTCTGCTTTTTCTCAAGCTAAGAGGCTGCCACATTTTTTCAAATGCGACAGCCCCTTTAGTGCTTTTTATAACTATAGTTCGATAAGATTCCTGGCCTGACCAATGTGCTTCAGTGTCGCCATGTAACTGCCTCCGACATTGCCCGCTTTCATATTATCAAGCATAGCCTTGTGTTCAGTTACAGTTTGTCTGAGTCTGTCCTCAGTTTGAAGAGATGCGACAGTCTGCCGGCTCATACAGTAATGATATGCGTCGAATACTCCGGACATGGCTTTATTATCGAGCGAATAAACGAGTCTTCTGTGAAATTCGGAGTCATAGCGCTCGAATTCTTCTATATCTTCTGTGGTCGAAGCAATGGCGTCCATGTCACGCAAAAGACTTTCGAGCGTATGGAACAGACGTTTTGCCTCAGGGGTATCACAGGTATTGGCAAAATGTACTGCGCAGAAACCTTCCAGCGCGCATCTGATCTGGTATGTTTCTGTTAGGTCCTTTTCCGTCATCTTGTGAAGACGGAATCCCTTGCTTGGGATCACATCAATATAACCTTCCTGTTCAAGCTTCTGTATAGCATCACGCATCGGAGTACGGGAAACGCCGAGTTCCTTTGAAGTCTTTGTTTCAGAATAAATGGTATCCGGAAGGAAGTGACCGTCCAGGATCATCTGCTTCAATTGCTCATATGCATGAATCTGAAGGGGTTTTGAAACTGCCATGTAATCCACCTGCTTTTTATAGAACAACAATATATCCAATTGTTAATTTCAATATACACCATACCGGCATTCCGGTCAATAAAAGAAATGCATATAAGAGGAAGAATGCCTTGTTTTCAGGGGAAACGTTTGACAAAAAATAATCTATATTGGTTAAAAAAATATCTTTTCTTGACCGGTATACCGGTATGTAGTAAATTAAAGCTACAAGATATCAAAAGAAAGAATTCACCAGCAATCATAAAAACCTCTACGCTATATCTGAAGCACCAAAGGGAGAAAGAACGTGCCAAAGACTTTCAGCGAAATACTTTCAGATATCAATAACAAGTCGAAGACCAGCTTGCTGATCTGTGTCACTATGCTTATCGCTGCTGCGGTAATGCTTCTGACGCAGCACAGTATCGGCTGGCTTTTTGCTATCATGGGCGCAATACTTGCAGCATCTTTGTACAGCAAGCATCAGCGTACACAAAAGGAACTGTCAAAAGTACATGACTTCAACAGCTTCTGCTCGCAATACGATTCAGCCGGCACAAAGCTCGAGCTTCTGGGTCTGACGATCACGGATGAATATGCGGTCGTAACACTACCCTACCTCCAGATATATCCGCTTGATGACATGGAAAAATTCGAAGTCGGTCTTCAGGGCGACATCCGTAAGGTGCTCTTCCTGACTGACAAAAGCGGAAAGCGTCACAAGATAGCGGAGACACAGAAAGGTGATGCGCTGCAGAAGGAATTTGACAGAGCATATGAAGCTGTCAGGGCATACTTCAATAGCGGACAGGAAGCCTGAATCTATAAACGGTATCAATTAAACTTTAATAAATACTTCTATTAAAAACGAAAGGATGTGGAAACAATGAAACTTGGATTTATCGGACTTGGTATCATGGGACGCCCAATGGCAAAGCATCTTGTACAGGCAGGTCACGACGTAATGGTAGCAGATCTCAATCAGGACCTCGTGAATGAGCTCGTATCGATGGGCGCAAAAGCCGGCACATATGCTGAGATGGGTAAAGAATGCGACATCGTAATGATGATCCTCCCTACAGCAGGTATCGTTCAGGGCGTTATCTTCGGTGAAGATGGAGTTGCTGCAAACATGAAGGAAGGCGGCATCATCATCGACCACAGCTCTGTAACTCCTGTAGAGTCAAAAGAGTGCTATGACGGTCTCAAGGAAAAGGGCATCGGATTCCTCGACGCTCCTGTATCCGGAGGAGAGCCTGGCGCTATCGCAGGAACACTTGCAATCATGGTAGGCGGAGACGAGGACGTATTCGAGAAGGCAAAGCCATATCTTGAGGCATATGCTTCGTCTGTACTGCTGACAGGCGGATGCGGAAGCGGAAGTGTTACAAAGCTCGCTAACCAGATCATCGTAAACAACAACATCGCTATCGTTTCTGAGGCACTTACATTCGCAGTAAAGGCCGGCGCTGATCCTGAGAAAGTCTACATGGCTATCCGTTCAGGACTCGCAGGATCCGCAGTTCTCGACGCCAAGGCTCCTATGATGTACAACAGAAATTTCGTACCTGGCGGCACTATCAAGGTAAACCACAAGGACATCACAAACGTGGTAAAGACTGCTCACGCTATCGACGCTCCGATCCCTTATACAGCTCAGCTCTATGAGATCATGCAGACACTCAAGGTACACGGACATCTGATGGATGACCACTCCGGAATCGTTCAGTACTTCGAGACTCTCGCTGACGTAGTAGTAAAGAAGCCTGAATAAGAAACAGAAAAGGTACAGATCGCAGTAAAGAAGCAGAAGGAGATTGAAATGGCAATCAGTGCAGATATTTTGAACAGCTATAAGCCGATCGATGTTGAGAAGATCGATGCTCTGCTGAACGCAGAGATCGCAGCCAACAACAAGAAGATCGTCGTGCTCGATGACGACCCGACAGGAGTTCAGACCGTTCACGACATTACTGTTTACACGGGATGGGACAAAGAAAGCATTCTCGACGGATTCAACGAAGAGAACAATCTCTTCTATATCCTTACAAACTCAAGAGGTTTCACTGTTGAGCAGACTACTCAGGCTCACAAGGAAATCGCTGCAGTCGTAGATGAAGTCGCAAAAGAGACCGGAAAAGAGTACATCTTTATCAGCAGAAGCGACAGCACACTGCGCGGGCACTTCCCTCTCGAGACACAGCTGCTGAGAGAAGCCTATGAGGCTAACACCGGCAAGAAGATAGACGGAGAGATCCTCTGCCCGTTCTTCAAGGAAGGCGGAAGATTCACTATCGACGACGTTCACTATGTTAAGTACGGCGATGAGCTCGTTCCTGCAAATGAAACAGAGTTCGCAAAGGACAAGACTTTCGGATATACTGCAGCAACCATGCCGGGTTACGTCGAGGAGAAGACAGGCGGAGCCTTCAAGGCTGAAGATGTTACCTGCATCTCGCTCGAAGACATCCACAACATGGATATAGACAAGATCCAGGCACAGCTCATGGAAGTGAAGGACTTCAATAAGATCATCGTAAACGCTGTTGATTATGCGGATGTAAAGGTGTTCTGCGTGGCTCTGTATCGCGCTATGAAGGCCGGAAAAGTATTCATGTTCCGTACAGCAGCAGCCATCGTTAAGGTAATGGGAGGAGTCACGGACCAGCCTCTTCTCACAAGAGAAAAGATGGTAACACTTGACAACGACAACGGCGGGATCATCGTAGTTGGATCGCACACCGCAAAGACTACTGCACAGGTCGAATGCCTCAAAGAGATGGATGAAGTCACATTCGTAGAACTCGATGCTACTCTCGTCAAGGATGAAGAAGCATTCGAGAAGGAAGTGCAGAGATGCCTCGCAGTTGAAGAGGAGTGCATACGCGCAGGAAAGACTGTGTGCTGCTACACAACAAGAGCCCTCATCACTGCTGACACAGGCAACAAGGAAGATGAGCTGAGACTGTCCGTACGCATCTCCGATGCAGTTCAGTCACTGGTAGGCAGACTTACCGTCACACCGGCATTCGTGATCGCAAAGGGCGGCATCACATCGAGCGATGTAGGTACCAAGGCTCTTGCTGTAAAGAAGGCCAACGTTCTCGGACAGATCCGTCCTGGCATCCCTGTATGGCAGACCGGCGAAGAGAGCACTTTCCCAAAGACACCTTATGTCATATTCCCTGGCAATGTCGGAGAAGCAACGACTCTCAAAGAGGCGGTCGAGATACTGCTTGCTAAATAGAAAAGCAAAGATTACTGATGTCTGCAGAAAGGAACTGACATGGCAGAATGCGTAGTAATAGCAGATGACCTTACAGGCGGCAACGCGACAGGCGTTCTCCTCAAGAACATGAATTATCAGGCATATACGGTGCTGAATCTCAGCGCGCTGGACAGGGAAGTCCTTGAGAATGGCCAGTGCATAATACTGCCGACCGATTCCAGAGGAGTAAGTTCTGCAGAAGCGTATGACAGAGTATATACAGCGACCAAGGCTCTGGCGGGAGATGAAGTCAAAGTGTATGCACACCGTATCGACAGCACGCTCAGAGGAAACCTCGGAAGTGAAACTGACGCAATGCTGGATTTCCTCGGAGAAGACTATGTGGCTATTGCAGCTCCATGCTTCCCGTCGACGCAGAGAGTGGTGCTGGGAGGATATATGCTGGTCGAGGGGATCCCGCTCCACAAGACCGGTATCGCCATTGATCCGAAGTGTCCTGTAAAGACTTCCGATGTTGCAGCTCTTTTCCGCGAGCAGAGCAAATATCCTGTAGCTGCTATCGACACGAATGAGCTGATGCATGGCAAGCATTATCTCGCGGACAGGATGAAGGAAGCTGTAGCAGCAGGCAACCGTACTATTGTGCTCGACTGTGTCACGCAGGAAGATCTCGACCTGATAGCTGATGCAGCTATAACAAGCAAGATGAAGATACTTGCTGTAGACCCGGGAGTCTTCACGGCAACTCTTGCAAGAAAGCTGATCACGCCATCGAAGAGCAGAGAGAAGAGCAAGATACTTGCAGTGATGGGCAGTGTACATCCGAATGCAAGGACTCAGATGGAGCAGCTGTGGCTGTCGCAGAGAACGTACAACGTCATGATCGCTACAAAGGAACTGCTGGAAAGCGACGAAAGACGTGAGGCAGAAATCGCGAGAGTGGCTGCTGAGATACTGGAGTACTGCGACCGCAATCAGATCTCAACTGTGACCGGGGACGGGATCTATCCGGAGAACAGGATAGACTTCAAACCATACATGGATAGATTCAACTGCTCCATGAACGACGTGACCGATATCATCAACAGGTCGCTGGCGGAGATCGCTCACAGGATATTTGTGGCAGAACCTACTTTCAGGGCACTGTACACGACAGGCGGAGATATTACGGTATCAGTATGCGAGAGATTCGGTGCAGCAGGGCTCGACCTCAAAGACGAAGTGCTGCCGCTTGCGGCATACGGAACTATCCTCGGAGGACCGTTCGAGGGTACGCACCTTATCACCAAGGGCGGAAGTCAGGGCGATAATGACGCTATCAATAAATGTATCACTTATCTGAAGGAGAAGATCTTTATCTAGGCAGAAAATGCTTATGACTGAGATCCTGAGAAAAGGAGGTATTAGCAATATGAAAAAACCACTCGTTGCTGTTACTCTGGGAGATCCTGCAGGAATCGGCCCTGAGATCGTAGTAAAGACTGTTGCAGATAAAGATCTCTTTGAAGAGGCAAACTGCATAGTGATCGGCGACGCAGGCATCGTAAAGCAGGCGATCGGAGTAACGGGAGTTGACCTGAAGGTCAACTGTGTAGAGGATCCTGCAGACGGCGACTATAGCGAGGGAGTCCTCAATCTTATCGATCTTGCCAATGTTGATCTCGACAAGTTTGAATACGGCAAGGTCAGCGCAATGTGCGGCAAGGCTGCGTTCGAGTATATCGAGAAGAGCATAGAACTCACGATGGCCGGCAAGGCTGATGCGGTAGCGACAGCTCCTATCAACAAGGAAGCCATCCGCGCAGCTGAGATCGACTTTATCGGACACACCGAGATTTTCGCTGAGCTCACAAAGACCAACGACCCGCTGACAATGTTCGAGACAAACGGCATGAGAGTGTTCTTCCTTACAAGGCACGTATCGCTGCGCGACATGCTCGACATGATCACAAAGGAAAGGATCATCGACTACGTGGAGAGATGTACTGAAGCTCTTGCAAGGCTCGGAGTCAAAGAAGGCACCATGGCTGTTGCGGGACTCAATCCGCACTCGGGCGAGCACGGACTGTTCGGCTGGGAAGAGGTCAATGAGATCGCGCCGGCTGTAGAAGAACTCAAGGCCAGAGGTTTTAACGTAGCAGGGCCTGTACCGGCTGACTCGGTGTTCCATCAGGCAGCTCTCGGAAGGTTCAATTCGGTACTGTCTCTTTATCACGATCAGGGTCACATAGCTACAAAGACGCTCGACTTTGACCGTACGATCGCTATCACAAACAGCATGCCTATCCTGCGTACATCCGTTGATCACGGAACAGCGTTCGACATCGCGGGCAAAGGCATCGCAGGCGCAGTAAGCATGATCGAGTCGGTAAGGCTCGCTGCGAAGTACGCGCCATATTTCACAAGATAATTGACAGGCCCCGGCGGCTGAGAACGACCAATTCAGCATGCCGCACGGGACCTGGAGATTATATCCTGCCGGGGCATCCTTTATGATGCCCCGGCGAATACAAGCTAATTCCTATTATAACGTATTGGAGGTTTATATGGTAAACGGATTAGACGGAACCAGGATGCTGATCGCACTGTTTATCGGAATCGCGATCCTCATCGTTCTCGTTCTCAAAACCAAGGTCCAGGCTTTCCTGGCACTGATCCTTACTACCGTACTCGTTGGTGCTATCGGAGGCATGCCGCTTCTGAATATCACTCTCGAAGATGGTAAAACATTCGGTATTATCAACTCGATCACGTCGGGATTCGGCGGGACGTTAGGAAGCATAGGCATCATCATCGGATTCGGTGTAATGATGGGACAGATCTTTGAGATCTCGGGTGCCGCCAAGCGGATGGCTTACACCTTCCTCAAGCTCTTCGGAAAGGGCAAGGAGGAAGAGGCGCTCGCTATCACAGGATTCCTCGTATCGATCCCTATCTTCTGTGACTCGGGATTCATCGTACTCTCGCCTATTGCAAAGGCTCTGTCTGAGACAACAAAGAAGTCTGTTATCGGACTCGGTGTTGCTCTGGCATCCGGACTCGTTATCACTCACTCACTGGTACCTCCTACACCGGGCCCTCTCGGAGTATGCGGTATCTTCGGGATCGACGTTGGTAAGTTCATCCTGCTCGCTATCGTACTGGCTCTGCCTATGACTATTGCCTGCATCTTCTACTCAAGGAAGGTCCTGTCGAAGAAGTTCTACAGACTGCCTGACGAGAACGGCAACATCGTAGACGCAGAATATCAGGAGCCGAACTATGAGGCAGCATTCAACATGGATATGTCGGGAGTTCCTGGAACACTCGAATCGTTCATGCCGCTGATCCTCCCTATCGTCCTGATCCTGATCAACACTATCGCTACAGCACTCGGTGCTACACAAGGCTTCATGTCCGTTATCGTCTTCCTCGGTCAGCCTATCATCGCTGTAGGCCTCGGTCTTCTGGTCGCTATATTTACACTTGGCAGACCGTTTGATCGCCAGACCATCCTTCAGGAGATGGAAAAGGGCATGGCTTCCGCAGGTATCATCATGCTGGTAACAGGAGGAGGCGGAGCTCTCGGACAGATCATCAAGGATTCCGGCCTCGGACAGTACATGGCTGACGGACTTGCTCAGACAGCAATTCCTATCATCATCCTGCCTCTGATCATCTCAACAGCTATGAGATTCATTCAGGGCTCAGGTACAGTTGCAATGACAACTGCTGCAAGTATCTCTGCACCGATCCTGATTGCTGCAGGTTCAAATCCGCTCCTCGGAGCAGTCGCATGCTGCGTCGGATCACTCTTCTTCGGATACTTCAACGATTCGTACTTCTGGGTAGTCAACAGAACACTCGGTGTTTCGGAAGCTAAAGAGCAGCTGACCATCTGGTCCGTCAACTCGACGATCGCATGGGCAGTCGGCGTAATCGAAATAATCGTACTCAGCATATTCATGCACTGATGATATTCTCCTCATCGTGTGATGAAAACTGGATGTGCGCGGCGCTCCGGCGCCGCGCACATGCTAATCAGAGAAAAGGAGGGTCTCATGGCTCTTGTAACAATGAAACAAATCGTAGACGAAGCGTGGGAACAGGGAACATGCATCCCTGCATTCAACGTCGGAAGCCTGGAGATGGTACGCGGAGCGCTTCGCGCCGCAGAGGAACTTGAAACTCCTGTGATCATACAGATTGCTGAGCGCCTGTTGAAATATTCTCCGATCGAACTGATAGGCCCTGGCATGGTACAGGCCGCGAAGGAATCAAAACTGCCTGTAGCGGTCAACTTCGACCACAGCAGCACATATGATGTAATTAAAAAAGCGCTCGATCTTGGCTTCACTTCGGTCATGTATGACGGATCCACTCTTCCGTTTGAAGAAAACATCGCGGGCACCCGCAGAATCGTCGAACTGGCAAACGAATACGGAGCTTCTGTAGAAGGCGAACTCGGACTTGTAGGAGGCAGTGAGAACGGACTGTCAGATCACGGCATCCTGTGTACCAATCCTGACAAAGCGCATGAATTCTGCGAGAGAACAGGCATCGCCTGTCTTGCAGTAGCTATCGGTAACGCCCACGGCGACTATCCTACAGCGCCTGTACTGGCGTTCGACATACTGGAACAGATAAATCAGAAGGCGGGTGTGCCTCTGGTTCTCCACGGCGGCAGCGGTATTTCTGACGAAGACTTCCGCAAAGCCATTTCTCTTGGCATAGCCAAAATCAACATAGGTACCGCAAGCTTCAATAATGTGGTAAAATTCGCGACAGAGTATCTTGCGGCAGAAGGCAAGCATACATACTTTGAACTGAACACGGCAATGACCCAGGGCATGTATGAAAACGCACTGAGACACATCAGGGTGTTCCGCGGAATGTAGATATAAAAAGGTGCCGGAGTATAAACTATGCTTCTTATTTTCAGCAAAGTGCTGGTAGTATTCATTTATATCGGTGTTGGACTCATCGCTAACAGGCTTAAAGTGCTTCCGGAAGAATCCGTGAAGCACTTTATCAGTCTTGTTATGGGGATAACCGTGCCATGTCTGGTTATAAGCTCCATAACGGGGCAGGACCTCAATGGAGACATGTACAGAAACACGATTCTCACTCTGGTCCTGACCACATTGGTACTTATTGCAACGGCGGTCGCAACGACTTTCGTATCGGATCGGATATTCCCGTGGAAAGACCAGCAGGACAGAAATGTTCTGGCATCTGCCATGACAGGCTGCAATGCGGGGTTCATGGGACTGCCGATTGCCAGCGCGGTTTTCGGAGAACTGGTTTTCTACTATCTGGTTATTCAGAACATCGCAAACAACCTTTACCTGTTTGTGATGAGCCTCGCGCAGCTGCATCACAGGGAAAGCGAAAAATCGTCAAAGAGCCTTCGAGAGAAGCTGAAGCCGCTGGTAAATCCGACTTCCGTGGCCACGATCGTTTCGCTTATAATGCTGTTCGCCGGTATACATCTGCCTGAATATGCAATGGATATAGTCAGCACACTGGGAGATATCACCATTCCACTCTCAATGATACTGGTGGGAGTACAACTGGGCGGAGCGGACTTTAAAACCCTGATTGCTGATAAAGCTCTGCTGATCACCTCTGCAATGAAGCTGATCGCAGTGCCAGCACTTGCCTTGATGATCATCACACCCCTGCCGGTCGACCCGGTGGTCAAGCTTACCGTTCTGCTGGGTATGTGTTTCCCTTCAGCGGTGATCGGTGTTGCTGTATCAGCTCAGGAAAACAAAAATTATCAGCTCATGGCTGAAGCGGTGGCAATCACTACTTTGCTGTCTATCGCGACCCTGCCGGTATGGATCATGATAATCAGTTATCTATACCTTTAGTAAAAGAGGCTGAAGACGTGTATTTTTAGTGGTTTGACAGCGGAAGAACGGAGTGGTATATTTTTTACGTCTGCGCAGCGTTACTGCACAGTAATAATTAAGAAAGATATCTACATAAGGAGAAAGAAGATGAGTTCACTTATCCCTGATAATGTAAGCAAGCACACAAACGTATATGATGTTCTCGTAGAGAGAGGTCTTGTTGCGCAGTGCACGAATCCGGAGAAGTTCAGAGAGCTGCTCGGAAATGAGAAGATCAAATTCTACATCGGATTCGACCCTACGGCAGACTGCCTGCATATCGGTCACTTCATCCCGATGATCACCATGATGTACATGCAGAAGTACGGCCACACTCCGGTTTTCCTGCTTGGCGGCGGTACAGGCGAGATCGGCGATCCTTCGGGCAAAGCCGACATGCGTCAGGTAATGACCATCGACACGATCGATGAGAACTGCAGACAGTTCAAGAAGCTCTTCGATAAGTACATCGACTTTGACGATGAGTGGAAGTACGAGGGCAACGAGGGCGTATACCATCCGGGACATCAGAACAGAGAGCCTATCCCGGGCAAGGCTGTAAGCGTAAACAACGCTGAGTGGATCAGGCCTTGCAAGTTCACTGAGTTTGCGAGATACATCGGTTCACAGTTCAACGTAAACACCATGCTGCGCGCTGACTGCTTCAAGACCCGTATGGAACGGGATACAGGACTCACTTTCTTCGAGTTCTCATACATGCTCCTTCAGAGCTATGACTTCTATGTAATGCACAGAGACTTCGGCCTGATGGCACAGCTGGGCGGAAACGACCAGTGGTCAAACATCATCGGCGGTGTTGACCTCACAAGAAAGCTGTGCGGCGACGAAGTATTCGGACTAACAGTATCGCTGCTCCTCAAGAGCGACGGACAGAAGATGGGCAAGACTGTAGGCGGAGCTCTCTGGCTCGACGAGAGAAAGACTCCGGTTTACGACTTCTTCCAGTACTGGAGAAATGTTGACGATGCAGACGTCAACACATGCCTCCGCATGCTGACCTTCCTGCCTATGGAGGAGGTCAACAGACTGTCCGCTCTCGAAGGCGCGGAGATCAACAAGGCTAAGGAAATCCTCGCGTTTGAAGTTACCAAGCTGGTTCATGGTGAAGAGAAGGCCCAGAAGGCTCTCGAGGCAAGCCGCGCGGTATTCGCAGGAGGCGGAGTTTCCGACAACATGCCTACAAAGGCATTCGACGCTTCCCTCTTCGCAGGCGACGGAATGGGACTTGCTGCACTCCTGAAAGAAGCAGGACTTGAGCCATCGACATCCGAGGCTTACAGAACCATCCAGGGCGGCGGCGCAAGGATCAACGGTCAGCAAATCACCGACAAGAGATACTCAGTTACAGAGGCTGACTTCAAGGACGGCGAGCTCATTCTGCAGAAGGGCAAGAAGAAATTCATGAAGATCACGCTCGGATAATCCGGCAGATAACACAAGGGAGCAGGCAAAAGCCTGCTCCCGCTTTGTATGGACTGTTTTGATTGAAATCA
The DNA here is from genome assembly GCA_902779185.1 of uncultured Eubacteriales bacterium. Taxonomy (GTDB): domain Bacteria; phylum Bacillota; class Clostridia; order Peptostreptococcales; family Anaerovoracaceae; genus Crickella. The sequence goes on along the minus strand of CACZAM010000030.1, from coordinate 9,781 downwards.
GCCTGCCCGTCAGAGAGCGTCTGCGATCTGCCTGAAATCGATCACGCATTTTCCATCAGAAATGCGAATAGGGATCTTATCGTCGAAGCTGTAAGTGACCGGAAGCTTATCTTCTTCGAAGAAAAACACAAGAACCTTTTCTTTTGCGGGGTCTACTATCCAGTATTCTCTTACGCCTGCCATTTCATAATAACGGGTCTTTATTATGAAATCTTTTCGTCTGGTCGACGGGGACAGTATCTCCACTGTCAGCTCCGGAGCACCGTCATAGTAATCTTCAAGATCCTTTGATTTATCGCAGGTGATAAGAATATCCGGCTGCTCCATGTGCCTGTCATCACCAAACAGCCTGACGTCTCTTGGAGCTATAGTAACTTTACATCCCGATCCGGAAGCCTTTATACATTCTCTGAATGCTACAGCAAGCTCCAGTAGAATAATCTGGTGCCTGAGCCTGGGAGCTGTCATATCATAGATTACACCGTCTATCAGCTCGACCCTGATCTCATCCGGCAGAGCACGGATATCCTGTACTGTGTAATGCCCCTGCCTCGGCCAGCGGGAGTTGGTATCCTCCTGAAACTGTTTTTCGTATTCGACTGAATACTCTGCCGCCTCTTCCTGCATGACGTAAGTCGCTAAATCATAATTGCATTCTGAAAGAGCCTTCGTCAGCGCAAGCAGGGTATCATACCTTGGATGCTTTGTAGCGCCGCAGAAGATTTTCTGCACGGTGCTCAGAGGCACACCGCTCTTCTCCGCTATCATCTCATTGGTAAAACCCAGTTCTTTCTTGCGTTCTTTCAATTGTCTGATGCTCATCATAACTATTCACCGCCTCTCAGATTATATCCAAATTATGCAACCAAATGGCAATATTTTCAAGAACAAAATACCGCATAAATTGCCAAATAATAGCCAAATATACAGAAGCATACTATGGGACTTGTTGTTTGTTGTACAATTAAAGGCGAAAACATACATAGGAGGTACAGCGTGAAATACCTTGAATTAACAATAAATACAGGAAGAGACCGCCTTGAGGATCTGGAGACAGCTCTCCTGGAAAATGGTTTTGCTTCCATGCAGATCGACGATCCGATGGACGCGGTCGACATAGCTGAGCATCAGGCTTTGTATAAGTATGACTATATAAATGAAGAGATCTCACGCGCGGCGGATGAAGCTGAAGCCGGAGCCGGGGCGATAACGATCACCCTGTATTTCACAGACGATGAAGAGGGACAAAGCCGTCTGGCGGAAGCGGAAGAGCTGCTTTCAGGATTATCCGGCGTATCTTTCAGCGCAGAAGAGACCGGTGACGACAGCGAGTGGCTATATAAGTGGCAGGAGCACTTCAAGCCTTCAAAAGTCGGCAAGCGCATTGTTGTAAAGCCGGGCTGGGAAGACTACGAGCCTGCCGAAGGAGAGCTCGTGATAGAGATGGATCCCGGCATGGCCTTCGGCAGCGGTCTCCATGAGACAACATCGATGTGCATAAAAGCCTTGGAAAAAGATCTTGGTGACGGTTCTGAAAGAGCCTACGATCCGATGCGCTATCCGATAAAGGTGCTTGATGTCGGAACCGGGACAGGAATACTCGCCATGGCGGCGGTTCTGCTCGGAGCGGACGAAGCCCTCGGCATAGACATAGACGATGAGGCTGTGCGCGTTGCGAATGAGAATATAGTGAAGAACGGACTCGAAGGAAGGATCAGCATCAGGCGCGGCAACCTTATGGACGGCATCGATTATGATCCGGACATAATAGTAGCGAATCTCATGGCCGATCTCGTGGTGATGCTCTCCCCTGCTGCCGCGGCGCAGCTCAGGACAGGCGGCTTATACATCACATCCGGGATACTGGATATAAAGGAAGAAACAGTAAAAAAGGCCATAGAAGACGCGGGCTTTGATATAATAGAGGTGCTGGCAGACGGGGAATGGCGCGCGATTGCAGCGGTAAGGAGGTAACGAAATCAATGAAAGTAAAATCGACTCCCGGACCGCTTCTGGCTCCCCTGCCCTCGGTGATGGTGAGCTGCGGAAACATGGAGGAATCGAATATCCTGACCATAGCCTGGACGGGAATAATCAATTCAAATCCTCCGATGACGTATATATCCGTGCAGCCAAAGCGCTACTCTCACGATATAATAGAAAAGAGTGGTGAATTCGTAATCAATCTGGTACCTGTAAGGCTCGCAAAGGCAATGGACTTCTGCGGAGTGCGCTCAGGCCGCGATGTCGACAAGTTTGAGGCGCAGGGGCTCACACGTGAGAAGGCAGATACAGTATCGGCTCCGCTTATCGCGGAATCCCCGGTAAACATAGAGTGTAAAGTGAAAGATATAGTAAGAATGCCTTCGCACGATATGTTCATGGCGGAGATAACAGCCGTGCATGTTGATGAAAAGTATGTGGATGAAAAAGGCGCCTACGATTTCGGATCCATGGATCTCGTAGCATTCAACCACGGAAAGTATTACAGACTTAAGGCTGAAGAACTCGGATTCTTCGGATTCAGTGTGATGAAGCCAAAAACGGCAAAACGCAAGGCTGCGGAAAAAGCGCAGCGCAAAAGAAAATAACGACAGATGGAGGGTGTTATGGTAAAGGAAGTATGCATGGAGAAGATGCTCAGCGACGCGACTGAGAATTTCACGACGGGCTTTATGTGCTCGGAGTCGGTGCTCGAGGTGCTCAACAGGCACTATGAGCTTGGCATAGGCGAAGAAGCAATCGCCCTGTCAACAGGATTCCCTTACGGATTCGGAGACGGAGGCAATGTGTGCGGAGCTGTTGCAGGCGCAACCATGTGCCTTGGCAAGGTGTTCGGAAGAACCGTAAAGGGCGACCCTGCGTTCAGAAAGTGCATCGATGTCGTAAGAGAGCTCAACGACGATGTCGCAAAGGAATATGTCAGCAGTATCTGCCCTGAACTGATCGCAAATTATGAGTTCACGGATCCTAAGCGTAAGATATACTGCACGGGAATAGTCCATGCATGCATAAGATCTTTCGCAAAGATCATGGAGCGCGAGTGCGGTGTTGAGGTAAAGTAATACGGCACAGAATATATTAATGTACAGATCAGGATTAATCAGCATTATTATCCCTGTCTTCAATGTCAGGCCTTATATAACCGAAGCGCTTGAAAGCGTTATCCGCCAGACTTACAGTCATCTGGAGATCATCATAATTGATGATGGCTCTACCGATGGGTCTGGCATTATTTGTGATGAATTTGCAGGACGCGATAATCGCATAAAAGTGGTCCATCAGGAAAACCGCGGACTAAGCTGCGCCCGCAACGCAGGCCTTGAAATGATGAACGGTGAGGCGGTGGCTTTTCTGGATCCGGACGACTCATATCATCCGGATTACATAAAAGTGATGGCTGAGGTGATGGATCGTGAGAAAACAGACATAGTCGTATGCAGATACACAGTGCAGGATGCTAAAAAGAGGACCGGAAACATCCGGAAGGATAAAACATGGCCCTCTATAAAGACAGGTATGTACGGGCGCACTGAAGCCCTGCAGGCCCTTGCTGCCGGGAAAATCAATGTAAGTGTGTGGAACAAGCTGTACCGCAGAAGAATATGGGAAGGTATCCGTTTCCCTGACGGCCACAATTATGAGGATATGGATATTATGTTCAGAGTCTTTGATATCTGCGAGTCTGTCCTCGTTCTGGACCGGCCTTTGTATTATCACCTGAGGCGCTGCGGCAGCATCACAGATACCATGTCGGAAGCGAATCTGAGGGATTTATGTCTGGCAAGGCGCCATTTCGAGGAGTATGTCAGTGTCAATACTCCGGCAGTGTTCTCTTTTGAGCAGCTGAACAGGGCGCGGCAGGCAACCTTCAATGGGATGCTGGTAAATTATGTAAGGTATAGCGGCAAAAACAGTGATCTGAGCGCAGACTTCCTCAATAACCTGAGAACACAGATAATCGGGAAGGGAGAGACACTGGGATTCGGGTCTATGGATATCCGCAGAAAAACTGCGTATTTTATGATGCTCAAATGCCCGGGTTTACTGAAAGTAGCATACCCTGTATATCATGCGGTCAGAATGCTGATCTACGAAACTACAGGAAAATGACCAACAGATACATGGAGAGAGCAGAGTGACTGAAAGGACCGGCTCCGGACGCACAGCCAACGTAAAAAGGAATATCGCCTATGGAATGATGCAGGTCATCGTTTCCATACTACTGCCGTTCATAGTAAGGACGCTCCTCATATATCGCTGGGGAGCTGAGTACCTGGGCATGAACGGACTTTTTACATCTGTTCTCAGCGTGCTCTCGCTGATGGAGATGGGTTTTGGTACTGCTGTAGTTTATAGCCTGTATAAGCCTGCCGCGGTAAACGATACGGATACCATCTGCGCCTACCTCAGCTATTTTCGCAGGATATATCGCTTTGTCGGCCTGGCTGTGCTGGCTGCAGGCCTTGCACTGATACCGTTCCTCGGAAACCTTGTCAGGGATCCTGAGCTGCCGGGAGGTCTCAGTCTGACACTCACCTATCTTATTTTTCTGTCTGATTCCGTCATCAGCTATCTCCTTTATGGATACATGACGGCGATACCAACGGCTTTCCAGCGCAGGGATATTCTCAGCCGCATAGACATGTGCGCTGCCGTCCTCAAGTGTGCGGTGCAGTCGATGATACTTCTGTCGACCCGGAATTTCTATTTTTATCTGCTTTCCATGCCGGTCATTACCATTATCCGGAACCTGGCAACTGCACATGTTGTCACAAAACTATATCCTGGCATTACCTGCAGAGGAACTCTCGATGCAGTGCAAAAGTCCGAGCTTTACAGAAAAGTATACGGTATCCTTATCAATAAGCTGACCAATGTTTCAAGGAACAGCATCGACAGCCTGTGCATAGCAGCCTTTCTCGGGCTTGCCGTAACGGGGAAGTACAACAATTACTTTTTTGTGATGTCGGGAGTAGTATCTTTCAGTGCGGTCATCTGCAGATCGATGATGCCAAGCGTCGGCAACAGCATCGCTCTGGAGTCCAGAAGCAAGAACTACAGCGACATGAGACTGTTCGATTTCATATATATGGCTGCAGCCGGCTGGGCAGTGACATGCATGGCATGCCTTTATCAGCCGTTTATTGCAGCATGGGCCGGTAAAAGCATGATGCTTGGCACGCCTGTTGCGCTGGGACTGTGTGCATACTTTTACATTCTGAAAACAGGAGATATCCGATGGGTATATCATGAAGGCGCCGGGCTCTGGTGGGAATGCCGGTATATAATGATAGGAGAAGCGGCCGCGAATATAGTGCTTAACATAATGCTCTGCAGGATATGGGGAGTCGCAGGCATAGTGCTGGCGACGGTGCTGTCAGTATTTGTTACTAACTGCCTGCTGTGTCCTGCACTGATCTTCAGGCTGTATTTCAGGAACGGCAGACTGCGCGAATACTGGATGGATCACATCTGTTACACGCTGACGGCTCTCCTGACTGCAGCCTGCAGCTGGATTATCTGTAATGTGCTGCTGCCTGAAAATATGGTCATGAACGGCGGGCCTGTCAGATGGGCGGCATGTCTGGGCGGAAGACTGATCATATGCAGTTTCGTTGCTGCTGCGGTCTTCTGGGTGATATGGCATAAAAATGAGCGGTATATTAAGGCCGTGAAATGGCTGCTGCCCGAAAAGCATTGAAAAATGCGTGAAAAGTGTTTACAATTTAGGCATAAGTATGACTATATTTCTTGTGTTTGCCGGAAGGCAAGGAGGATATAAACCATGGATATGGAAACCATTATGAAGATGATGCTTCAGAGCGGAGCTCTCGATCAGGTAAGCGGAATGCTCGGTGTTGACGGAAAGAGTGCAGAGTCGGCAGTTGAGTATGTTATGCCTATGCTTCTCCAGGGAATGCAGGGCCAGATGAAGAGTGAGGATACCAAGTACGGATTCCTTCAGGCTCTGAATGACCACAGCAAGCAGGATACCAGAGATCTCAGAAAAGCTGTACAGGATGCCGATGTTGATGACGGTGCCAAGATCGTAAAACACCTCCTCGGAGCACAGGAGGAAGAAGTAGCTGCAAAGGCTACAAAGAAGAGCGGACTTGATACCAAGACCATCCTCAAGATCATGGCGATCCTTGCACCTATCCTGATGTCCAAGATGGGTCAGACTGCAAAGACTCAGCAGGCAAAGTCAAGCTCCGGCGATATGCTCAGCGTAGTTGGCGGACTCCTCGACGGAGTTGACGCTAAAGACGTTGTTAACATCCTTGGCATGCTGATGAAGTAAGCTCTTTTATATACTGATTTGAATGAAGGCCGACACATCTGGTGCCGGCCTTTGTTTCTGAGGCGGTTGAGAAAGAAGCGCATTGTTGGTAAAATTCAGATATGGATCAGGACAGAAGAGATGCTGCCGCATGGGCGAAGGAATGGTATATAAGGCAAAGGAACCGCAAAGTACTGATAGTGCTGGGGGTCCTTGCTTCGATTGCCGTGATCGGCTATATGATAAACTTCGCGATCGTGCATGTCGAGAGAACTACTTTCAGGTCCGTTGAGGACATGCGCAAGGCCATGCAGGGCAGATATGCAATAGAGCGTGACTATGAGGACATCGTCATCGAAGGCGATGAGATCACTCTCACCTACCTGGCGTTCTCTCACTACAACAGGGATTATGCCGAGAGATATGGATACAGCTATGACGAGAAAGACTCGGTATATGAGGACCACATCGTCAAATGGGACTACAGAAACGGCGTCATTAAGACCCAGTGGATGGGGGATCTGATAGTTGACAAGGACGGCAATATAAGACGCGGAGATAACTATTACGGAACTTTCTTTAAGACAGACAAACCGCGTCCTGAGCCTATAGACCCTTCCACGTTGAAAACTCCTGAGGGAAGTATCAATGCTGATATTTCGGCCGAAGAGGAGGAAGCATTCGAGGAAAGAGAAGAAAGCCTTGAGTCGACTGAGGACGCTGCGGAAGATGCGGTAATAGAGGGTGAAAACGATGTGCAGACTTAGAGTCATTAAAACTGACTGCACCGATCCGTATGTGAACCTCGCCGCGGAGGAATATCTTACGATGACCGCCGAAGAAGGCGTTATGACGATGTTCCTCTGGCAGAACGCGCATACAGTGGTCATAGGCAAAAATCAGAATCCATGGCGTGAGTGCAATGTTGAGGCGATAAAGCGCGACAGCATTTACCTTGCGCGCCGTATGTCAGGCGGAGGCGCGGTCTATCACGATCTGGGCAATCTCAACTTCACCTTCATCGCGAAGGACGGGCTCTTCGATGTGGAAAGACAGACGGATGTGATTCTCCTCGCCTGCAGACTGCTTGGCATCAACGCGGTCAAGACGGGAAGAAACGATCTCACGGTCACGGGCAGGAAGTTCTCCGGTCATGCGTATTTCTCTTCCCACGGCTTCAACTACCACCACGGCACCATCATGATGGACGTGAAGGGAGATGACCTCTCGAAATATCTGAATGTTCCGGCGGCCAAGCTGAAATCAAAGGGCGTGGAGTCAGTAAGATCGAGAGTGACGAATCTAAGAGAGCATGTGGACGGCGCTCTGGGAAGCGCGGATACAAAAGAGCTCATACTCGCGATGCAGGACGCGATGGTCAGAGCGGCATCAAGAGAGTACGGCTGTGAGGCGGTGACTGAGGAGCTGCCTCAGATCCCGCAGGAGCTCCTTGACAAGTACGCGTCTGAGGAGTGGAGGCTCGGCACAAAGATACCGTTCACAAAAGAGATAGAGCACAGATTCGAGTGGGGCGGAGTCGAGATCCAGCTCGCGATGAAGGGCGAGTACATCAGGGACTGCCGCATTTATTCAGACGCGCTCGAGACAGAGGTGTTCGATGTGCTCGAAGACCTTATCAAAGACTGCAGATATGACGCCGGTGATATAAAGGCCCTGAGCGCCAGGCTGCCTGACGGCACATCTGCTACAGCACATGAGATATTGGGACTTATAGCTAAGTCAATCTAATACACCAAATACAACTATAGAAAGGAATTTCGAAATGAGCGAATTCAATTATGATCTCCTGATCATCGGAGCAGGCCCGGGCGGCTATGAGGCAGCTTTCTATGCGGCAGAACTCGGCATGAAAGTAGCGATCGCAGAGAAGGACCGTGTCGGAGGCACATGTCTCAACAGAGGCTGCATCCCTACAAAGGCTCTCATGCATTCATCAGATGTCTACAGAGACGCAGCTCACGGAGCTGAAGTCGGCGTTGAATGTGAAGGACTGCATGCCAACCGCGCAAGGATCGGCGAGCGAAAGGACGAGGTGCTCGATACACTGAGAAACGGTATCAGCGGCCTGATCAAAAAGAAAAAAATCGACCTCATTGAGGGCGAGGCTAAGGTGGTAGCTCCGCATCGCGTTGTGATCAACGGCGAAGAGTATACTGCTGAAAACATCATGGTAGCAACAGGCTCGAAGCCATTCATGCCTCCTATCCCTGGTTATGATCTGCCGGGAGTCGTTGACAGCACAGAACTGCTCGACATGGGCGCGGCAGAGATCCCTGAGTTCGTCATCATTGGCGGCGGAGTCATCGGTATCGAGTTCGCTACGATTTACGCAGACCTCGGAGACCACGTTACGGTCATCGAGGGAATGGACAGACTGCTTCCGATCATCGACAAGGAGATCGGCCGCAGTATCAAGATGACCCTCGAGAAGAAGGGCGTAGACGTACACGTCGCTTCCCCTGTTCAGAAGATCGAGAAGGACGGCGACAAGTTGGTCGTTACGCTTAAGAACAAGAAGGGCGAAGAAATACAGGTAAAGGCAGACAAGGTGCTGATGTGCGTAGGCAGAAGACCTAACACTGCAGGCGTGTTCAGCGAAGAGCTGCTTGCCGAGTATCCTGACCTTGTTGACGGCAAGGGCTTCATCAAGGTAGATGAGAGGTATGAGACTCCAATCAAGAGCGTATATGCCATCGGCGACTGCAACGGCGGGATCCAGCTGGCTCACACCGCGTCGGCAGAGGGCCGCAACGCCGTAGCCATGATCAACGGCTGCCAGGCTACCATCAACATGGGAACCGTTCCAAGCTGCATCTACACAGATCCTGAGATCGCAGTTGTCGGCCTGACAGCAGACGAGGCTAAGGAAGCCGGAATCGAAGTCATCACTAAGAAGTACCCGATGTCCGCAAACGGCAAGACTATCATCGCGGGACTCGACAGAGGCTTCGTAAAGCTGGTTGCAAGAGCAGACGACCACAAGATCATCGGCGCTCACCTGCTCTGCGGCAGAGCTTCCGATCTTATCGGCGAGCTGGCAGTAGCCATCGGCCGCGAAATGATGCTCGAGGAAGTTGCGAACATCATCCATCCGCATCCATCGTTCGCGGAAGCGATCATGGAGGCCGCAAGACTGTAATTTGATAATAAAGAGGGCTTTTCACACCAGGTGAAAAGCCTTCATTTATCACTTTGAGCGTCCGAACAGCATTGTTTAAAAAAAAACTCCGGATTTCTCCGGAGTTTTTGATTGTTTCTTCTGCTGTTACTAGTCGAATACTATTCGAAGTCGAAACGCAGATGCGGTTCTCTTGCCGCCTTTGTGTCGTCGAGTCTCAGTACCGGTGTGGTCTGAGGTGCCATCTGTACAGTTTCCGGTGCGTTGAAGATCCTGTCGTAGATCTCGCGGAATGCTGTGATAGCCTCGTCGAGTGTCTCCTTCGTCTCTGTCTCTGTAGGCTCGATCATGAGGGCCTC
>CACZAM010000029.1 GCA_902779185.1 uncultured Eubacteriales bacterium | reverse complement strand
GGCGGTCAGCTGCTGACCAACGATCAGGTGCTGAAGGGCGCAAAAGAATTCATTAAGGAGGTGCTGTAATGGCTGAAGAAAAGAAAGTCTATACCAGGACCAAAGGTATTATAGAAGGTGCAGTTTCCGGATTCTGCCCGGGCTGCATGCACAGCACGATCCACAAGATCATCGGCGAGGCTGCTGAGGAGCTCGGACAGCTCGACAACCTCGTAAGAGTAGAGGGCGTAGGATGCTGCGGACTCGGACAGTTCTACGTGACATGCGATGAGACCATCGCTGCCCACGGCAGAGCAGGCGCCGTTGCAACAGGCATCAAGAGATCGTCCCCGAACTCGCTCGTATACACATATCAGGGTGACGGAGACCTCGCGGCTATCGGTCTTGCTGAGACTCTCTCGGCTGCCAACAGAGGCGAGAACTTCACTGTCATCTTCGTAAACAACGGGATCTACGGCATGACAGGCGGCCAGATGGCTCCTACTACGCTCGTAGGCATGAAGTCGACAACTACACCTGGCGGCCGTAACCCTGAAGAGCACGGCTACCCGATGCACATGTCGGAGATCATCAACCAGCTGACAGCACCTTATTACATTGAGAGAGTCAGCTGCGATACACCGCAGAACGTCATCAAGGCAAGAAACGCCATCAAGAAAGCATTCAAGTATCAGCTCGAAGGAAAGGGCTATTCGATCGTAGAGATCGTGACATCCTGCCCTACAAACTGGGGACTTGATCCTCTGAAGTCACTCGACTTCCTGAGAGAGAAGATGTTTGCTGAATATCCGCTCGGAGTATTCAGAGACGGCGGAGAGAAGAAGCAATAGGAGGTAAACCATGGAAAGAAATCTTATGATCGCCGGATTCGGCGGGCAGGGAGTCATGACGATGGGCAAGCTCCTTGCGGAAGCTACTTCGCAGGCTACTGACCTCAACGTCACATTCTTCCCTTCATACGGAGCTGCTATGAGAGGCGGCACAGCTAACTGTTACGTAGTTATTTCGGACGATCCTATCGGAGCGCCTGTAAGCTACAGCCTTGAGGACCTCGTGGTAATGAACGGACCGTCGCTGCATCAGTTCCTGCCTAACCTCAAACCGGGCGGAAACCTGTTTGTGAACAGCACTATCGTTACTGACCCGATCGAGAGAGATGACATCAACATCATCGAGGCTCCTGTAACACAGATGTCGATCGACATCGGCAATCCAAGAGCACTCAACGTCATCATGCTGGGAGTATACGTCGGAGCAACTGATGCTGTTCCTGCGGAAGTAATCGAAAAGGGCATTGCCCATAAGTTCGCAAAGAAAGAGAAGCTGATCGCACCTAACGTAGAGGCGTTCAGGATGGGTCTTGAGATCGGCAGAGCCCAGAAGAAATAATAATTCGTTATTAAATAACACGCTGTATGGCGTAGTGAAAGCCCAAGTTTCAGAATAAGAAGCCTGGGCTTTTTTCTTGCTGCGGAGCTTATTAAGGAAATTCTACTGCTTTCTTTTGTTAGATAATGCAGCGAGAGTATTGGCTGTTTTTTCGAAAGGAGCTGAATAATACGACTTGCCTGTTTTTCTGCGCTTGCTTCTGAAATACGGAAGCCGGTTCCATATCATCGACGGAGCTCCGACTACCAATAAGTAGAAAGGTCCCAGAATAAGGGACTGGAGAGTGTGGCCGTACTCGTGCTCGAGCAGAAATTTGCCTGCGGATCCGCCGGCCCGGCGCGGCACAAAGATGTATTTTCCGAGAGAAACTCCCATGTCCTTATTCCATGCAGTGGCTTTTGCGCCCCTGTAGTCGAAGTGGTCATCCTTGCGATGCGCAGCATAAAGAGCCGCTCCGACAAGGGTCTGAGGCAGGCCCCAGGTCCACTGGGCGGCGGTATAAACATGTTTTTTGACAGTGTTTTTATCAGGCTTTTTCATGAATCTAATGATATCATAATCCGCTCCGTTAATGTGTTATAATATGCAGCAAGGTCTGCACGTTTGCAGATACCGGGAAAAGTCCCGGAGGAAACGGCAAAGTCATGATACTCTCGGGGGCGAAATCGGTGCTGACTATGCTGATCCTTACGGCCAGGGAAGAATCACGATAATCCAGTAGGCGGAAAAGGGGGAATTATGGACAATTACTCATTAAGACCGATGGAAGCAGCTGATAAGGAGACTGTAATAGAGATGATGCGCGGCTTTTATGCATCAGAAGCTGTACACTCGAATGGTTCTGAAGAGGTCTTCAATAATGATGTAGATGTGTGCGTTTCAGACGATCCATTTGCTTCAGGATATGTTTTTACACGTGAAGACGGCAGCATCTGCGGTTATTCCATGCTGGCTCACAGCTATAGTACGGAGTATGGCAGACACGTCATATGGATAGAGGACCTGTTCCTTGAAGAGGACGCGAGGAATAAAGGTCTCTCCTCGATGTTCCTTGATCTTATAAAGGAAAAGTATCCTGGTCATATACACAGACTTGAAGTCGAAGAAACCAACCTCCGAGCCATCAGGACATATAAAAAGAAAGGGTTTATGACCCTTCCTTATGCTGAGATGATCCGTGAACCTGAACACAAATAGAATGACATCACCGGCACCGTTTGATATAATTGTAATGTTAGTTTGCAGAAAGTGACTGCAAAGGAGAATACTATGAAACCAAATACAAAAATCGAGATTTCCGTATTCGGAGCGCTGGTAATAAGCGCTGCCATATGGGCGCTCGCAATCGCTACGTCGAAGCTTGTTGATTCGTTCGTATCGGAGGGCGAACCCGGCAGCGGAGACTGGAGCGTCGACGAGAAAGAATACGGAATCAACTAAAAGCTCTCATTCGAGCGGGAAGGAAGACAATGGAGAACAAAGGAACCTATTATATCTCAACACCGATTTATTATCCGAGCTCAAATCTGCACATCGGACATACATACTGCACAGTTATGGCTGACGCCATGGCGAGATTTAAAAGACTGCAGGGTTATGACGTCATGTTCCTGACGGGCACTGATGAGCACGGACAGAAGATCCAGACAAAGGCGATCGAAAAGGGCGTCACTCCTCAGGAATACGTCGATGAGATCGTCGCCGGCATCAAGGATCTGTGGGCAACCATGGAGATCTCGTATGATGACTTCATCAGAACTACAGAGCCAAGACACATGGAGAGAGTCCAGAAGATATGGCAGAGGATGTACGACAAGGGCGATATATACCTCGGAGCATATGAAGGACTTTACTGCAAGGAATGCGAGGCTTTCTGGACTGAGTCACAGCTTGTGAACGGCTGCTGCCCTGACTGCGGCAGACCTGTCACAAAAGCAAGCGAGCCGGCTTATTTCTTCAGAATGTCAAAGTATGCCGACAGACTCCTTGAGGAGTTCAGGGAAAACCCGGACTTTCTGGTGCCTGAGACAAGACGCAATGAGATGGTAGCCTTTGTAGAGCAGGGTATGGAAGACCTGTGCGTGTCACGTTCATCGTTCGACTGGGGAATCCCGGTGCCTAACGACCCGAAGCATGTAATGTATGTCTGGGTGGACGCGCTTTCTAACTACGTTACGGCTCTTGGCGGACCGGATGACTGCGAGAAGTTCAACAAATACTGGCCTTGCGACTGCCATCTGGTAGGCAAGGAGATCGTAAGATTCCACTCGCTGATCTGGCCGGCTATGCTCATGAGCGCAGATCTGCCTATTCCTAAGCAGGTAAGGGGACACGGCTGGCTCCTGCTCGGCGGTGAGAAAGTATCGAAGTCAAAGGCTGCAAAGGGACAGGATGTCATCGACCCTGTCGTACTGATCGACCGTTACGGCATCGATGCGCTTAAATATTTCCTGCTCCGTGAGTACACATTCGGACAGGACGGCATCTTCACTAATGAAGTGATGCTGAAAAGAATGAACTTCGATCTGGCTAATGATCTGGGCAATCTGCTCTCAAGAACGGTCAGCATGATCAAGAAGTACTGCGGAGGCGTCGTTCCTGCTGCAGCTACAAGAGATGAGATCGATGATGAGCTCATAGCACTTGCTACTTCAACAGCTGACAGAGTATCTGAGAAGATGGATCAGTTCCAGTTCAATATGGCACTTGAGGAGATATGGGTCCTCATCAGACGTGCAAATAAATACATCGATGAAAAGACGCCTTGGGTGCTCGCGAAGGATGAGACAAAGAAGGCCGAACTCGATACAGTCATGAGAAACCTCGCTGAGGCTCTCAGAATAGTCTCGATTCTGATCGTTCCTTTCATGCACACCACTTCGGAGCGCATGAGAGATCAGCTCGGACTTGCCGGCAAGCCTGCTGTATGGGAAGACGCTTTTGAGTTTTACCAGATGGAAGGCGCCGAGACTCATAAGGGCGACATGCTCTTCCCGAGACTCGACATCGACAAGGAACTCGAAGAGCTCTATGCACTTGGCGGAGCAGCCAGAGCATAGGATCTGACAGAAAAAAACGGAGATCAAGGAAAAGTGTACATAAAATCAGATGAATGACTTTTGTACACTTTTCATGTTTATACGGGTATTACAATGCTTTTTGACGCTCATACACATCTGAATTTTGAAAAATATACTGAAGAGGAAAGACGCGGGCTTGCTTCCGAGATAGAGGCATCCGATGTTGCTTACATAATTGACGTGGCGGACTGCGTTGCTTCTGCCGTGCAGGCGCTTAAGGACGCCGATGACTATCCATGGTGCTATGCGGCGGTAGGCATCCATCCGGATCACGCATCGACATATACGGATGCAGACATTGAGGAGATCAGAAGGCTGGCGGCTCATCCAAAAGCGATGGCGATAGGTGAGATCGGGCTGGATTTCTACTACGGCACTGATGACAGGGAAGAACAGCAGGAGCTCTTCAGAAAGCAGATAAGGCTGGCCAATGAGCTGAGAATGCCTATAATGATACATTCGCGCGACGCGCATCAGCTGACCATGGATATTCTGAAGGAAGAAGGAGCTTTCTCGGATGAGAGAAAATCGTGGTTCACTCCGAGGATCGTCGGAGGAAAGGAGGTGCCTGACGCGCGCGTGCAGATGCACTGCTTCTCGGGCTCACCGGAACTGGCACACGAGTATGTGAAGCTTGGCGCCACAATTTCACTGGGGGGACCGGTCACGTTCAAAAACGGAAAAAAGGCAGCTGAAGTGGTCAGGCAGATACCGATAGAATATCTGCTGTCAGAGACCGACGCACCATACATGGCCCCGGTGCCATTGCGCGGCAAGCCGAATAAATCGCCGTACATCGAGCATATAGTACGGCGCATGGCATTGCTGAAAGATATGGATTACGAAAAAACAGCAGCCATACTGACAGAAAACGGTAAAAGATTTTTCAATATTTAATACTTGCAAATATTAAAAATATGAAACGCAATTACATTATTGACACAATTATTGATAACGGACTTATTCCTCCGGCTTCGGTGGTAATTGTCGCCGTCTCGGGCGGACCGGATTCGCTGTGCCTGCTGCATGCCCTCAACAGCATCGCAGACATGTACGATATGCTTCTTGTTCCGGTCCATGTGAATCACATGCTCAGGTCTGAAGCGTATGACGAAAGCATGCATCTTGCCGACATATGCGAGCGGATGGACCTCGAATTGAGGATCTATGAGGCTTCGTGCAAGGATGTAGCGGAAGAACTTGGTATTTCTGTCGAGGAGGCAGGGAGACAGGTCAGATATCAGATCTTCGATGAAGTAGCCGCGGAGCTTGAAGAAAACGGCGTGCCTGCTGACAAGATAGTCATTGCCCTGGCTCACAATGCGGACGATCAGGCAGAGACAGTCCTTTTCAGACTTATCCGAGGAACAGGTCCTCACGGTCTAGCCGGGATCCCCGCAGCAAGACTGTCAGAAGCCGGTTACCTTATAGTCCGCCCGCTCCTTGATATTGAGCGGAAGGACATAGAGGCATACATTGCTGAAAACAAACTTAAGCCGAACATCGACAAGTCAAATGACGAGAATACATATACGCGCAATAAGATCAGAAACGAGCTGATCCCTTATCTGGAGAAGAACTACAATCCTAAGATCAAGGACAATCTCAGACGGTACGCGGGACTTGCGTACATGGATGATTCTCTCCTCAGGGATATCGCGCTGAGCGATTATTTTGACTGCGTACATGTGAGCGGCGAAAAGGAAGAGGCTGTTCTCGACATCAGCAGGATCAAAGACAATCCGCAGCCGGTCAACAGCCGCATAGTAAGCATGATCTTCGAACTTCTCAGGCTTGAGGACTGTGTCACTTTTGAAAACGTGTCTGCAGTCACGGACCTCATATACAGCGAGCATCCGTCTGCAGGTATCGACCTGCCTTACGGCATCAGGGCACGCAGAGTGTATGACAGGATCATCTTCTCCGCGGAAGAGGAAAAAATAATGCCTGATGAAAGCATAGCCATCTATCCGAGGGTACTGATGGCAAAGGAGTTCAACCCTGATGAAGATATGCCTTACGCTGCATTTGACTTCGACGCATTCAATGAGGAATACCCGGGAAGAATAGGTGATATAAAACTCCGCACCAGGCGTGAGGGTGACTATCTTCCTATGAAAAACGGCAGCAAAAAGATCCAGGATCTGCTTGTAGACTCCAAAGTAAGAAAGGCGGCCAGAGACAGCATACTGATGGTATGTATAGACAGCGAGGTGCTCTGGGTGCTTCCGAGTGAGTTTTTTGCCGGCGAGCGTGAAAGAACAAAAGGCAGGTTTTCACCAAAATTTCATATAACAGAAAACACGAAGCGGGTTCTTATGATTGAACTTGATGAATCAATATGATAGAATTTGTGCTCGGGACACAAAATAAGAGGCGTTTTTAGTGTCGCTTTTTAGAAAAAGAAAGGAAAATCAGAATTGAGAAATATCGGACGCAGTATAGGAACATACCTGATCATCTTTGTGGTCGTGCTCAGCCTGTCCATGATGTTAAGGGGCATGGCAGGGAGCGCTGACGTCAAAGAGGTCAAGTTTTCACAATTTGCGACGCATCTTGAAAAAGGAGATTTTGAATCCATCAATATAACTGACAGAAAGCTTGTCGGCGAAAAGAAAGACGGCACAAAAGAGGTGACCTACGCGCCGTCGCTGCTTGAGATCAGCTGGCTCGAGGAGAAGACCATAAATCCGATGCTCGAAGAGCACAAGATCCAGCTCGAAAGCGAGCCGCCTAAGAGTGAGTACACTCTGCTCAATATTCTGCCGACTCTGCTGATGGTAGTAGCGATGGGCTTCCTCTTCTATTTCATGATGAGTCAGGGAGGCAACAAGCAGGCTTTCCAGTTCGGAAAAAACAGGGCAAGGCTTTACAAGAGCGACGCCAAGTCGATCACATTCAAGGATGTAGCCGGCCTCGAAGAAGAAAAAGTAGAACTTTCAGAGATCGTAGACTTCCTCCGCAATCCCGGAAAGTATACCAAGCTCGGCGCGCGCATACCTAAAGGCGTTCTGCTTGTAGGCTCACCGGGTACTGGAAAGACATATATCTCACGCGCTACGGCCGGTGAGGCGGGCGTACCGTTCTTCACTATCTCAGGTTCGGACTTCGTAGAGATGTTTGTAGGTGTAGGAGCTTCCAGAGTAAGAGACCTCTTTAATGAGGCAAAGAAGAATGCTCCATGCATCGTTTTCATAGATGAGATCGATGCTGTCGGAAGACGCAGAGGCGCCGGACTCGGCGGCGGCAATGATGAGAGAGAACAGACTCTGAACCAGCTCCTCGTTGAGATGGATGGATTCGACGGAAACCTCGGTATCATTATTCTGGCTGCCACCAACAGACCTGACGTACTCGATCCGGCTCTGCTGAGACCGGGCAGATTCGACAGGCAGATCGTCATCGGCATGCCGGATATCAAGGCAAGGGAAGAGATCTTCAGACTCTACACAAAGAACAAACCGCTCGACAAAGATGTTTCACCTGAGATCCTCGCCAAGAGGACTCCGGGCTTCTCACCGGCAGATATCGAGAACCTCATTAATGAGGCGGCTCTTCTGACTGCGAGGAGAAACGGAACCAAGATCAGGATGGACGAGATCGAGGAGGCAACTACAAAGGTGATGGCCGGACCGCAGAAAAAGTCCAGAGTCATTTCGGATGCCGAAAAGAAACTGACTGCATATCATGAAGCCGGACACGCCATCGTGATGCGTGCAACACCGGGCTCAGATCCGGTTCATCAGATAACCATCATCCCTAGAGGGATGGCCGGAGGCTTCACTATGTGGCTGCCTGAAGAGGACAGATTCTTTGAGACCAGAGGTCATATGATCGATAATATCAAGCATCTCCTCGGAGGAAGAGTCGCCGAAGAGCTCAAGCTTGATGACATCTCCACGGGAGCCAGCAATGACCTCGAGAGGGCTACGGGGATCGCCCGTCAGATGATAACCAAGTACGGTTTCAGCGAAAAACTCGGACCTGTATCATTCAGCTCCAGTGACGAGGTCTTCCTGGGAAGGGACTTTTCAACACGTCAGAATTACTCAGAAGAGGTTGCTTCTGAGGTCGACCACGAGATAAGGACCCTGCTGACTCAGTGCTATACCGAAACCAGAAAAATCCTTCAGGAGAACGACGCAGCCTTCGAAAGAGTCGCTCAGGCGCTGCTGCTCGTAGAAACGCTCGACGGAGAACAGTTCGAGAGGCTCTTCACCGGTGAAGCTGATCCTGAGACAATCAGGCTGGAGATCGAGAACGAGAATCAGGAGATCGCACGCAAAAATAAGAAAGAAGCTGAAGAATCAAAGCGTATCGAGGAAGAAGAAAAAAGGCTGATGAGAGAAGAGCTCCAGAAGCTCAATGCCGCGGCCATTCCGGACGACCGTGAGGTTGTAAGCTTTGATGCAGACGATAAAGACCTGAAGTGAACTGACAGACCGGAGAGTAATAAACATGAAGATAAACGTAAACGATTGCCTTAAACTGGATGCTTTCAGGGGAAGCCGAGTCCTCTCGTGCAAAAACGAGTGCTCAAGAAGAGTAAGATCCGTATCCGTTCTTGATGAGTACGACCTCGACATGGGCGTAGAGCGTAACGGGATTAAGGATCAGATGGTGATAACCCACTTCTGGGCAAGCAGAGATGATATAGAGGCTCAGAAGAAAGCGGTGACCGACCTCGGGAAGAAGGGGATAAGCGCTCTGGTTATATATCTCAATGACAGAGGAGTCAGAGAGGTTGATCCTGAAGTCATAGCGTCCGCAGAGCTTGCGGGACTGCCGCTCATCGCCATAGCCGACAACGGCAGCATTACATACAGCATGCTCATCGAGCAGGTGCTTGACAAGATCCTCTACGGTGAGAATTACGCCGATAACATTCTCAACAATACGATATACCATCTCCTGAACTTCGAGAAGCACAGCAACTTTCCTGCCGCGCTGAGAGAAGCTGCTCTCGCCAACAACTATCAGGTGGTGCTTATGACAGAAGAGTACAATACCATACTTACTGTCGAGACCAGGCACCTCGTAAAGATAGAAGACGCAGTGCAGGCCGCGCGCAAGCTGGACGCTTTTTCGATGACAGGCTTTACACGTGTAGAGATAGAAGGCGTAATTACATACTGGGGATTCATCAATATCAAGGATAAAAGATACATCCTAGTCATTGTTGACAATGAAGATGAGTATTCGGCTGCAGAGATGAGCAAGCTCGCTCAAACGATCGAACTTGCGATCGGAATGTGGAAGTATACTCCGGACAGGGATTCCAGAGCTGAGTTCATTAAATCCGCGGTGCGCGGTGATATATCATTCTGCCACACGCTTCTTGATGAATCGGGGCTTCGCGGCATGCAGTTTACCTGCGCTTTCTACATAAGGAACGCAGGCGATTCCGTCGACACTTTCATGGACATTCTTGCTGAATACAAGAAAAAAGCGGACTTTGGCCTGCTGACTACGATGGAGTCGAACGAGATCTATGGAATAGTCTACACTGACGGCGGTCAGGAGAAGGGCATAGAAGTCAAGAATGCCTGCCTCGAGATGTTCGACAAGCTTAAATCCGTAAAGAAAGACGAGAGGGTATTCCATGTTACCGGCCTTGAGAGACTGGAGAGCTGCGTGGACGGCTTTAAAATGATCAACAAGACAGCCAGATACATGGAAAAGGTATTCCCATACAAGAGAGTGTTCTCGAAATACGAGATCTCCATGGTGAGCGACTGCGTATACATGCAGAGCGGATCCCAGATGCAGCGCAAGATGTATCTCGATCTTCTGGAGCCGTTCGAACGTGAAGTATCACAGAACAAGGGAAGAATGCTCGTTGATACACTGTCCACTTTCGTGCTCGATGCCGGCATGAACTCCGGCAGGACTGCTGAATTCCTCGAGATACATAACAACACGGTACAGTACAGACTCAAGAAAGCGAATGAGATACTTGGTGCCGAGATGACAGCAAACAGGGTAATCCCGGGCCTCACGCTCGCGCTCGCGCTGAAGAGACTCGAAGAGGAGGGCTAATATGCTGCTTGCAATAGATGTCGGCAACACTAATATCGTAGTCGGAGTATTTGAGGGCGATAAACTGGTAGAGAGCTGGAGACTTGCTACAGATAACAAGCGTTCTGCTGACGAATACGGCACTATACTGGGATCGATGTACAGACGTATCGAGATCACGGAAAAGGACATCGATGACATTATCGTCGCGTCTGTCGTGCCGTCACTTCTGTTCACGCTCGAGCACATGTGCGTCAAATTCTATGACAAAAACCCTATAGTCGTGGAACAGGGCATCAAGACGGGGATCAAAATCAAATATGAGAACCCGCGTGCGCTGGGAGCTGACCGTCTGGTCAACTCGGTCGCAGCTCATGAAAGATACGGCGGTAACCTTATTGTCGTAGATTTCGGTACGGCCACCACCTTCGACTGCGTATCCGCTGACGGGACATTCCTGGGCGGAGCCATAGCGCCGGGCATGAAGACACAGGCAGCGGCGCTGTTTGAGCATACTGCCAAACTGCCTAACGTAGACCTCGAGATACCGGGCAGGTTTATAGCCAGGAATACTTCCGAGGGCATGCAGTCCGGCCTCATCTACGGCCATCAGGGGTTCACGGAGCACATGATCAAAGGCATGAAGCAGGAGATGAGTGAGGAACTCGGCTGCAAACCTGAAGATATAAAGGTCATTGCCACCGGAGGTATGGCAACGATGGTAGAGAGCGGCGTCGACTGCATAGACGTGATCGACAGAAGACTTACGCTCGACGGCCTGCAGATGCTGTATGTAAAAAACAAGGGACTCAACAAGAAGAGAGTCCTTCAGGATTAATGAGTATAAAGATCGGAAGCCTGGAGCTGGCTTCGCCATGGCTCCTGGCCCCGCTGGCGGGGTTTACTGACGCGGTGATGCGGACGCTCTGCGAAGAGCAGGGGGCTGCTCTTACCTACACCGAAATGGTGAGCGCGAAAGGCCTCTATTACGGCGGAAACAAAACGAACGATCTTACATACATACCGGAAGGCGCCGGTCCGACAGCAATACAGATTTTTGGCAGCGAACCCGATGTTATGGCATATGCGGCCCGCGAGCTCAACAGTCTTCGCAACGAAGTGCTCGACATAAACATGGGATGCCCAGTGCCTAAGGTCGTAAGGAATGGGGACGGATCCGCACTCATGCGTGATCCTGAGCTCGTGTGCGAAATAGTAAAGGCGGTCACATCAGCTACCGCGAAGCCCGTAACTGTGAAGATGCGTAAGGGCTTTGACAGACCGAATGCCGTAGAAGTGGCTCTTGCCGCTCAGGAAGGCGGCGCGTCGGCTGTCTGTGTGCACGGCAGGACCCGTTCGGAGTACTACAGCGGAGTAACTGACAGGAGCATCATAAAGGATGTGAAAGAGGCACTGAACATTCCGGTCATTGCCAGCGGGGATGTCACCGATGCTGCATCGGGTATGAGCATGCTTGCAGAGACCGGCTGTGACATGGTCATGATAGGCCGCGGGGCTCTTGGCAATCCATGGATATTCAGAGAGCTCGATGCTGCATACAAGGGGCTCAATATCCCGCCCCGTCCGTCGGATGAGGAGAGGACATCCATGATGATAAGGCATCTCGAAATGCTGTGCGGACTCAAGGGGGAGTCGACCGGCGTCAGGGAATTCAGAAAATATATAGTCAGATATACAAAAGGCATGCGCGGAGCTGCTGCGATGAGACGCAGGGCTAATGATGCGGTAAGCCTTGAGGAAATGAAGGAAGTCATACAGATTGGCTGATAAAAACAACACAAAACTATCAATAAAAAAACTGCTGCTCCCGGCCATACTGGTCCTGGCGGCTTTTGTTTTGTCCGGCTGCTCAACATGGAGCAGTTTCAGGGAAACTTTTATTGCCGAACCGCAGAGTGATACAGATCCGTCTATCACCATTGGCGTCATAGAGCCTCAGACAGGCAGATATGCTGATAAGGGAAAGGATGAGATCAAGGGTATTGAACTGGCCAACAGCATTTACAACAATGTTGACGGTTACAAGGTGAAGCTGGTAAAGGTCGACACCCAGTCGACAGTGGCGGGCACGGAGACAGCAATCAAAGCGCTTACAGAGATGAAACCTGTGGCTATCATAGGATCAGCCGGCGAGGCCTCGTCACTCACCATCGGTGAGTATCTGGATGAAGCTAAGATACCGGCGATAACACCTGCAGCCACAAACCCTCTGATCACTCAGAACAGCGTATACTATTTCAGAGCGTGCGTGACTGAATCACAGATGGGAGAAGGCCTCGCGGAGTACGCTGTCAAGGAGCTCGGTTCAAACAGGATCGCAGTAGTAAGCCTTAAAAATGACAGCAGTGTATCAGCTCTGCTCGAGGGTTTTGACAGCAGGATCAAAAGTATAGCGGGAAAGCGCAGCAGAGCTGTTGCTATGACTAAGGAAATAAGCCCTTCAGAAGATGAGATGAAAGAGGTGCTTAACGGGATCCTCAGAAATGACATAGATGTATGTTTCGTGTCAATGGGAGCTGAAGAGATGGACATCTTCTTTACCATGGCTGAAGAAATGGGTCTGGATAATGTGACGTTCCTGGGTACCAGGATATGGGGAGACCCTGCGTTCATCTCGATGATGGAAAACCACAAGAATATAAAAGTCGTGTTCCCGTACGAATCAGTGCTGACCAAAAATGACGACACTTCAGACACATATACCGAGGAAGCACAGAGATTCCAGATCGAGTATGCCAACAGATATGGTGCTGACGACACACCGACAGATAACGCAGCGCTTGCTTACGACTCATATCTGCTCCTGATAAATGCTTTTCACAACGCAAAGTCCATGGAAGGAGAGGACATACGGAATGCGATGCTTGATTTTGACGGACTCAAGTGCGCTACAGGACTGTTCACTTTTGATGAAAACGGAAATGTTGTGAGATCAGTAACGCTGTCGACAATAAAAGACGGAAAACCTGTCACGGAATATGTAACAAAAACTGAAGCGGAAGCAAAAGAGCTCGAAGATCTCGAGAACATAGTCTCTGAGGATTCAGCCAGCTGATAAGGAGAAAACATGGGATATCTTGAAAGGATCGACGCATATAAGGAAGATATGCTGAAGGCTCTCGCGGAGTCAGTTTCAAAGCCGAGCGTAAAAACAGACCCTGTAAAGACAAAGGATGGCGGGATACTGCCGTTCGGACAGGGAGTGCATGAGGCGCTCATAAACATGCTCGAAAAGGGAAAGGAATTCGGCTTCGACGTGTACAACGACGAAAACTACGCCGGCCATATCGAGTGGAAGTCGGATAACGTAAGCGATGAGTATTTCGGTATAGTAGGCCACCTTGACGTCGTGCCTGTTGACAGCGGATGGGCAACAGACCCGTTCGAAATGGTCGATAAAGGCGACGGCTTTGTTTATGGCAGAGGAACATCGGATGATAAGGGACCTGTAGTTGCCAGCCTTTATGCTCTAAAGGCTTTGAGAGATGAGGGTCTCAAGCCGAAAATGAATATCAGGCTGGTGCTCGGCCTCGATGAGGAGACCGGCCATATAAGCGCGGAGCACTACACAGAGCATTGTGGACATCCGGCGCTTGGATTTACGCCTGATGCCGACTTTCCGCTGGTAAACGGTGAAATGGGTATACTGGTGTTTGAGCTTGCAAGAAAGTTCTCTGCAAAGCCGGGGAAGGATGATCTCAGGCTCACAAAGCTTGAGGGAGGCACAGCTCATAATGCGGTGCCTGCATACGCCAAGGCAGTAATTACGGGAAACAAGGAACAGTATGATCTCATTGCAGACAGGGCAAAACTCTTCTGTGAGGAGACAGGCTATAAGCTCAAGGTAAAGAAACAGGGTTCCTCACTTGTGGCAGAGGCTTTCGGAGCAGCCGCACACGGAGCTCATCCGGAACTCGGGCTCAATGCAGTAAGCATACTGATGGATTTCCTCGGCAGGATCAACTTTGCCAATGAGGAGCTCAATGAGTTCATAGCATTCTATAATGATAATATCGGATTCGATCTTCACGGTGAGCGCATCGGATGCTTTTTTGAAGACGGACCATCCGGCCCATTGATTTTTAACGTCGGAGTCGCTAATATTAACGAAGACATAGCATCGGTCGCAGTCAACATCAGATATCCTGTCAGCTGCACCGACAGACAGGTGCTCGGGGGCATAGAATCAGTTCTCGAGGGAAGCCCGGTCGGGATAGTTACCAGAATGGTGCAGGAGCCTCTGTATAAAGATCTTGACGATCCTATGGTCGTAGAATACATGAAGGCATACATAGATGAGACCGGCGACTGCGATGCTCAGCCTATGACCATCGGAGGCGGTACTTACGCCAAGATGTTCAACAACATACTTGCTTTCGGGGCTGCGTTCCCTGAAGATGAGAACACGATGCACCAGGCGGATGAGAAGTTCAGCATAGATTCATTCATGAAAATGGCACGTGTCTATGCAAGAGCCATAGCGTCCCTCTGCTGCGAATAAACGCCGCTCAGCGGCAAGCAACAATTTAATCTGTTTCAGGGCGTGGTGAAAGTCCACACCGGCGGTGATCACAGGAGGCATCCTGCGTAAGTCCGCGAGCAATTGGCCGAACCGGTGAGATTCCGGTACCGACGGTATAGTCCGGATGAAAGAAACAACATTGCATATTATTTGTGATGAATGGCCTTGACCTTATCAAGGCCATTATTAATGCCTGACAGATTCCATCCGTTCATAATAAAGAAAAGGAGGAATGTGTTATGAACCAAAACAACATGTCAACAGCCAAACTGGCAAAGCTCGCAATGATGACAGCGGTATCGCTCGTACTGCTTTTCCTCGTCAGGATCCCATGGCCGCCTGCGCCGTTCCTGGTCTATGACCCGGCGGATGTGCCTATCTACATTACGGCATTCGCGTTCGGTCCGGCAGAGGGTCTCATAGTCACTCTGGTCGTATGCCTGCTTCAGGCGTTCGGACTCGGCGGAGACGGATTCTACGGCTTCATCATGCACTTTGTCGCTACGGGTATCGTGGCTGTTGTTATCGGCATGATGTACAGAAAAGAGAAGACAAAAAAGACTGCCATCAAGGCTCTCGTCGTAGGCGTGATCCTTGCAGTGATAGTCATGTGTGTCATGAATCTCATCGTGACGCCTGTATATATGGGAGCTCCGAGATCGGCTGTAGTGGCGATGCTCCCGACAGTCATAATACCGTTCAATCTGGTAAAGGCAGGCGTAAACGCTCTTCTGACATTCATACTGTATAAGAGAATATCCGGCCTGCTTCACGGGACCGGACGTACCGTAAAGAATGAAAGCAATTGATCAGGACCTTTTATTACTGAAGAATGAAGACGACACCCGCGCTTTGGGGCTTCGTATTGCGGAGGCTCTGGAATCGGGTGATGTTGTTGCGCTTATCGGAGACCTGGGCACGGGAAAGACGGCTCTTACCAAATACATTGCAGAAGGGCTCGGCGTTGCAGAAGAGATAATCAGTCCTACATTCACTATCGTAAAGGAGTACAGGAGCGGACGGCTGCCTCTGTATCATTTCGATGTGTACAGGCTCGGGAGCGGTGAGGAACTGCTGGATATAGGAGCGGAGGAAATGCTCGACGGAGACGGCGTATGTGTGATAGAGTGGGCTGACATCGTTGCTGATGTGCTGCCTGAAGATGCTCTGGCGATACGTCTTGAGTATGCGGCAAACGAGGGAGAGCGTACTGCTGAATTTCTGTAAGAATATGAAGATACTTGCCATAGAAACTACAGGTAAATACGGATCGGCGGCGGTCATAGATGAGACCGGCCTCATTTTCAGTGCGGCTTCAAACGAAGAGATGAACCATCTCAAAGGGATGATGTCCCTCATAGACGAAGCATTAAGTGAAGCGGGCATAAAGAAGTCCGAGCTGACCCACATAGCGGCGTCAGTCGGACCGGGTTCCTTCACGGGCATCAGGATAGGCGTCGTCACGGCAAGGGTCATGGCCCAGATGCTCGATCTGCCTTGCGTTTCCGTTTCATCACTCGAAGCGATGGCTGAGAGAGTGCTTGACGCAGCGGTATCCGCGGGCTCACTCTATGTTGTGCCTGTCATCAACGCCAGAAGGCATCAGACATACGCAGGCGTCTGGGAGGCAGAGTTCACATCGGACTATGAGAAGAAGACACTTTGCCCTGTCATGGAAGAGAAACAGTACATGATAGAAGACCTGCTTGATGCTCTGTCCGCAAGGATAACAGAAAAAGAAGCTGAGGCAAGCGGAAGAGTACAGTCGTTGAAAGCCATGCTGGGCAATGCGGTCTACTTTACCGGTGATGGTATAGACGCATATGAGGAGATGATCAGGAACTCATTGCCTGAGGGCTTGTATGTGTTTGCAGGCGAAGATCTGAGGTATCAGCATGCTGAGAGCGTCGCGAGGATAGCGCTCAGAAAAGCCGTTTCAGGCGATACGCTTACTTACAGCGGGCTCATGCCTGAATACATGCGTCTCGCGGAGGCGGAACAGCGCCTGAGGGCAGGGACACTGAGCGACAGGATACGAAAGCCGGTGAAACTATGAGTGAAGGAATAAATATAAGACAGGCAAAGCTCTACGACGTGCCTGCCATGGCGCGCATAGAGCGGGACTCCTTCGGTTCTCCATGGAGCGCTGAAGAAATAACAAAAGACGTCACTGCCGGCGGCAATGTCTATGTTGCCGTAGCGGAATACGGCGGAGAAAAAGCGGGCTACGGCGAGATCAGGAATGTCGCCGGAGAGGCTCAGATATACAATATAGCGATCGCTCCGGAATTCAGAAGGGAAGGCATCGGTGAAGCGCTGCTTCGCCACATGATCGCTAAGGCGGAAGAGGACGGATGCGTGCTGGTAACGCTTGAGGTCAGAGGCGGCAACGATGCGGCGATGGCGCTGTATCACAAGCTCGGCTTCCGCGAAGTCGGCCGCCGCAAGGGCTACTACGCAAAGGGGGGAGAGGATGCAGTGCTTATGGATCTTGACCTCCGCAGAATAGAAGTAGAAGTGGAAATACAGTAGATATGAAAGACGGGAGATTCCTTACACTCGGAATAGAGACAAGCTGTGATGAGACCGCAGCCTCGGTGGTGGCCGACGGCCGTTTTGTCATGAGCAATGTCATAAGCTCCCAGATCGACATCCATACAGCATACGGCGGAGTCGTGCCGGAGATCGCGTCAAGAAAGCATCTTGAATGCATCAATGATGTCATAGGCAAGGCTCTTGACGATGCCTGCGTAAGTGCCGGCGAAATAGACCTTATAGGCGTGACTTATGGTCCGGGTCTTGTAGGGGCTCTGCTGATAGGCGTCGCGGCCGCAAAGGCGATGGCGTATGCCTGCGACATACCTCTCGTTGGCGTCAATCACATGCACGGACATATCGCCGCCAATTATCTTGAGCATAAAGATCTTGAGCCTCCGTTCATGGCTCTCATAGTATCAGGAGGCCACACCGAGATAGTGAACGTACCTGAATATAACAAGTGCGAGAAGCTCGGAGGCACGCGTGACGATGCCGCGGGCGAGGCCTTCGATAAGGTGGCAAGGGTCATAGGTCTGGGTTATCCGGGAGGCCCTAAGATCGACAGGGCGGCTAAGGAAGGAGACCGGGAGAGTATAGCTTTCAAGCGTGTATATCTTGAGCAGGGAAGCCTCGATTTCAGCTTTTCGGGACTCAAGACGCAGGCCCTGAATTACCTTAATCAGGAGAGACAGGCGGGCCGTGAGATAAACGTGGACAACGTTGCCGCAAGCTTTCAGGAAGCCGTGGTCGAAGTCATTGCCGACAAGGCTGTAATGGCAGCTGAAAAGTACGGACAGAAGCGGATAGTAATGGCCGGCGGAGTTGCGTCCAACTCCAGGCTCAGAACGCTGATGGAAGAAAAGGCAGGAGAAAAGGGGATCGATGTACTCAAGCCAAGCCCTGTGCTCTGCACGGACAACGGTGCCATGATAGCCTCAGCTGCTTACTATGCGTACAGAGCGGGTGCAAAGCCCGACCTCGAGCTTGACGCGGTACCCGGACTGGAGTTTTAAACTATGCTTATAATCACGGGCAAGGACATAAGCAAGGCATACGGGACAGACATCATTTTTGAAGATGTCTGTTTTGGTGTGGAAAAAGGCGACCGAGTGGGCATAGTAGGAGCCAACGGGACCGGCAAGAGTACGCTCCTGGGCATCATCGCCGGAGACATAGAGGCGACTTCGGGAAACCTTTACATAAGGAATGACTTTAATATAGGATATCTGCGCCAGCAGAATCAATTCGGCGGAAGCGGCACGGTAAGATCCCAGGCGGAGAAGAGCTTCACACATTTATTTGAGATGGAGAAGAAGCTCGAGAGGCTTCAGCTGGCGATCGCGGATCATGAAAGCGACAGCTTTGACAGGGATCTTGAGGAATACACGCGCCTGATCGAAGAGTATGAGCGTAAGGGCGGATATACATATAGGAGCGAACTCGGCGCGATGCTCACACATATGGGTTTTGATGAAGAGGCACAGAACAAGGAGATCAGCAAACTCTCCGGAGGAGAAAGGACCAGGCTGGCTCTCAGCTGTCTGCTGCTCAGCAAGCCTGACGTGCTGATGCTCGACGAGCCTACGAATCATCTTGATCTGCACATGCTTGAGTGGCTCGAGGCATATCTCGACAGTTACAGGGGCACCATAATGGTAGTCTCCCACGACAGATATTTCCTGGACCGCATCACAAATAAAATATTCGATCTCGGGGGCGGCACCCTTGAATCGTATACCGGCAATTATTCAACCTTCCTGGTGAAGCGTGAAGAGCATCTTGAGGCGATGCGCCGCGAATATGAGAAGCAGCAGGCTGAGATCGCCAGACAGGAGGAGATGATCCGCCGCTTTAAGCAGCATGGTACCGAGCATCTGGCAAAGCGCGCCGCTTCGCGCGAGAAGCGCCTGGCGATGATGGAGATCAAGGAAAAGCCGAAGCTTAAACAAAACCGGATGAAACTCAGCTTTGAAGCCGATTTCAAGAGCGGAGGAGAAGTACTGGAAGCTGAAGATCTCGCCAAGAGCTTCGGCGCAAGAAAGCTATTTGACCATGCCGGACTTCTGATCCGCAAGGGTGAAAGGGTATGCATAATAGGCGACAATGGCATCGGGAAAACGACGCTGCTGAAGATACTCATGGGTCTTGAGAGACCGGACAGCGGCTATCTGAGGATAGGCTACAATGTAAACTTCGGATACTATGATCAGGGCCAGCTTCTGCTTGACGAGAATGAGACTGTACTCGGCGAGATGAAGAACGCGTATCACCTCTATACCGACACGGAAATGAGATCCCTTCTGGGGCGCTTCCTTTTTACCGGTGACGACGTGTTCAAGCAGGTGAAGGATCTGTCAGGAGGAGAGAAGGCCAAGCTCTCGCTGCTCAAACTGATGCTTTCGGGTGCCAACACGCTGGTGCTCGACGAGCCGACAAACCACCTGGACATCGAGTCAAAGGAGATCGTTGAGGAAGCCCTGATGGAATTCGAGGGTACGCTCCTTATAGTCTCGCACGACAGATATCTTCTGAACACGATTCCGGACAGGATCCTTGAACTTACTGAGCACGGTCTGGTGGAATACAAGGGCAAGTTCGATTATTATCTTGAAAAGTCAGGGCGGTCAGCCGGCCGTCCGGCAGCTGAAGCGGCAAACCTCTCTTCAGACAGGGAAAGGGATGAGCTTGAGCTGACCAGAAAACTCGTGAAGGACTCGGAAGCTGAGCGAAAAGCAAAGAAGCAGAGTGAAGCGGAGGAACGAAGAAGGCAGAGACGGTCTGAAAGCGTCGAAAACAGAATCCACGAGATAGAGGCTGAGCTGGCTGACATACAGGATGAGATATCTGTATCTGAGAACTCCTCTGATCCTGAATGGATGAGGGAAAAGTCAGAAAGAATGGCTGCGCTTGAAGAGGAAGTCAACGTCCTTTACGACGAGTGGATGGAGCTTCAGTAAAAATCTTTGTGAAAAAGTTGAACAATTTTGTTAAAAATTCTACGCAAATCGTTGAAATAATAAACTGCGGTAGTCTATAATCACTATAAGATTATTAAATATACAGGGGATTTTTTAAAGGAGAAAACTATGACTTTTGACAAGATACAGGAACTTATTGTAGAACAGCTCGACGTAGATCCTTCACAGGTCACAATGGATACAGACTTCATGAAAGATCTTGAAGCAGACTCGCTGGACGCTGTTGAAATCATCCTCGGAGTTGAGGAGGAGTATGGTATCGAGATCCCTGATGATATTGCTGAAAACTTCACAAAAGTCGGCGATATTGTTAAATACGTAGACGAAAACAAATAAAAAACGAGGTGCGCAATGGGCAAGATGAAAGTATCAAACGCGATCATCCGCCGGCTCCCTCGCTACAGAAGGTATCTCGGATATCTTCAGACAAAAGGCATAAAAAAGATATCCTCAAATGAACTCAGTGAAATGATAGGTTATACTGCGTCTCAGATCAGGCAGGACCTTAATACTTTCGGTGAGTTCGGTCAGCAGGGATATGGCTACGAGGTCGACAGACTATACAAAGAGATCAACAAGATCCTCGGACTCGACAGAGAATACAAGACGGTAGTTGTCGGGGTAGGTAATCTGGGACAGGCCATTACCAATTACACCTACTATTACAAAATTGGATTCAACATAATCGGGCTCTTTGATGCGAACCCAAAGATTGTGGGCAATGTTATAAACGATGTTGAGGTAATGGACGTTGCCGATCTTGAGGAATACTGCAAAAGAGAAAAAATCGATATCGGCATCATATGCGTCAACAGAGAGAATGCTCAGAAAGTGGCGGATGCACTTGTTTCAGGCGGCGTAAAAGGCATCTGGAATTTCGCGCCGATCGACCTTGAAATACCTGAGGGCATCGCGCTCGAGTCAGTGCATCTTTCGGACAGTCTCCATGCGCTGTCATTCATGATCAAGAGAATGAATGAGGATAAGGGCTAACGGCTGTCAGATCCGGACAAAAGAAAATCCCGTAGCCTTTGCTACGGGATTTTGATCATTATTGATGATCGATTATGCCTCTACAGGAGCTCCTACAGGGCAGTTTGCAGCGCAAGCTCCGCAGTCGATGCAAGCGCTCTCATCGATAACATAAGGTGTTCCCTCTGTAATAGCCTCTACAGGGCAGTTACCAGCGCAAACTCCGCA
>CACZAM010000028.1 GCA_902779185.1 uncultured Eubacteriales bacterium | reverse complement strand
AGCGGCAGAAAGGCTGCTAACATGAAGAAGAGCATGACCGGACTTTCGATCTGTCCTCAGTGCCATGAGCCAAAACTTCCACACAGAGTATGTCCTACATGCGGTTATTATGACGGCAAGGACGTCGTAAACGCAGAGTAGTGGAAAGAAATCATTAGCAGATCAGCCGAAGCCCCTGTGAAGGGGGCTTTTGTTTTGTTAAGAAAACTGTCAAAAAATCAACATGTTGTAGTATAATAGATTGGCTATCTACATTATATATGAACGAGGATATAATAATGGCACAGCAGACCAATAACAACAACACTAAAAGAGGACCCGGAAGACCTC
The DNA here is from genome assembly GCA_902779185.1 of uncultured Eubacteriales bacterium. Lineage (GTDB taxonomy): Bacteria > Bacillota > Clostridia > Peptostreptococcales > Anaerovoracaceae > Crickella. The sequence goes on along the minus strand of CACZAM010000028.1, from coordinate 22,068 downwards.
CGGGGAGCAAAAACAAACCTAAAAATTCATCGACAAAATCTTCTTCCAAACCTGCCGCTTCATCAGCCGCTAAAAATTCATATTCCGGGAATCCTACAAAGCAGGAAGTCCTTGATGAGATAAAGCGCAGAAGTGACCGGGAGAAGCGTAACAACGATGTGATCTGGAGCATCACACTGATAGCAGTTGCTCTTTTCCTTTTCTTTACGGTTGTGATGGATACAACCGGAAGTTTCGGAATGACGATACATGACATATGCAACGGACTCTTCGGAAAGATGGCATTCGTGCTTCCTTTCCTTGTTCTGGTGTTTGCGCTTCTGCTTCTTGCCGGTAAGCTCACACATATAAATACGCGCACAGCCATTTTCAGTCTGCTTATCTTCATCAATATGTGCGTGCTGAATTCATACAGGTTTATTGATTCAAAAGACATCCGGTGCGGGTTCAGAGATATTGTTGACTTCTATATTTATGGTGTGGACGGCAAAAAAGGAGGCGCCATAGGAATGGAGATCGGTTCCATTCTTGCCAAACTCTTCGGTATGCCGGGTCTGCTTATCATTTCAGTCACAGTCCTGCTTATATCGATATTCATGGTGGCGAATTCTCCTATTTCGAGAATGGCAGGCCAGTTAGGCATGAAAAGGGAGCAGAACCGCATACTCAAGGAGCTTGAGAATGACGAAAAACGCAGACTGACGGATGAGCAGATAAAAGCCGCAGTGGAAGCAGATCCTTCGATCTCAGCTTCCGCTGAGGAGAGCAAACCGTTCTGGAAGTCCATTCTCAGCGGTATTGTCCGCGAGGAAGAACCGGCTTCCGCTCAGCAGGCGGCCGCCAAAGCCCCGACACCTTCGGTCAGCGACATTCCTAAGCCATTCGGAAACAACGCTTCTGAACGCGCTGACATGGACTACACCCAGATCATAAACACACCTGTACCTGCTACTGAGAAAAAACTCAGCAGAGGCACGTTGTTCGATAAGATGAAGAGCATGTTTGCCGGCATAGACAGTGAGACCGGCGAGACTATCACATCCGAGAGTCTCAGGGAATCAGCATCTTCTGGAAAGCGCGGCCTGGGCGGAGACAAGGAATCTCCTAGAAACGTATATTCTGACAGCAGGAACTTTGATTCTGATGGTGATGATTACGGATATCCGGGCAGAAAACGCGCTCCGGAAAAGAAATCCGTAAAAACCGGCATGGGTCTTGGCGATCCTGATGAGATAGTGCATTCCGGCTCTTACGGACTTGACGGGCATGTGAAGCCGGGCTCTGCAGCAAAGAAGGCTACCGGACTTGAGCCTGAAGCTGCTTCGAAAGCTGTGGCTCCGGCCAAAGCTGCAACCGCATCAAAGCCTAAAACTACAGCGCCTAAGCCTGCAGCTCCTAAGCAGGAGGCGCCGGCGCAGGATGCTCCGGCTGCTGCAGAAGACGCAGCAATATCTGCCGGATTCAATACTGTTACTGACGATATGTCATATGAGTTGCCTCCTGTAAGCCTGCTCAAAAAGGATACAGGATCGAAGCAACTGATGAACGACGCGCAGCTCCAGGCACGCGCCGAGCTTCTCGAGCAGACGCTGAATGATTTCGGTGTCGATGCAAGAGTACTCAAAGTAACTCAGGGTGCTTCCGTCACAAGATATGAGGTGCAGCCTGCGACAGGCGTTAAGGTAGCCAGCATAACCAGACTTTCAGACGATATCGCTCTGAACCTGAGAGCCAAGAGCATACGTATCGAGGCTCCGATACCGGGAAAGGCGGCAGTAGGCATCGAAGTCGAAAACGACAAGCCTGCTCCTGTACTGATCCGTGACCTCATCGAATCAGAAGAGTTCATGGAGGCGCCGTCAATTGTTGAATTTGTTGTCGGCAAAGACATCTCAGGAAACAACATCGTAGCTGACCTCCGCGACATGCCGCACCTGCTCATCGCCGGAGCGACAGGCTCGGGAAAGTCAGTCTGCATCAACTCAATAGTCACCAGCTTCCTCTACAAGGCAAGACCTTCAGAGCTGAAGCTAATCATGATAGACCCTAAGGTAGTCGAGCTCGGAAACTACAACGGTATTCCGCACATGCTGACGCCTGTAGTTACCGATCCGCGCAAGGCTGCACGTGCTCTTGCCATAGCAGTAGAAGAAATGGACAAGAGATATGAAGCTTTTGCCGAACACAATGTAAAGGATCTGAAGTCATACAACGAACTCATGAGAGTAGACGGAAGATACGCTGACTGCAAGCCGCAGATAGTTATCATCATCGACGAGCTGGCAGATCTCATGATGGCATCTCCGTCAGAGGTAGAAAATTCGATCTGCCGTCTGGCTCAGAAGGCGAGGGCAGCCGGTATGCACCTGATCGTTGCCACACAGAGACCTTCAGTAGATGTAGTGACAGGCCTTATCAAGGCAAATATCCCTTCGAGAATAGCGTTCAGCGTGGCTTCGCAGTTTGACTCCCGTACCATCCTCGACATGGCCGGAGCCGAGAAACTTCTCGGCAAGGGTGACATGCTGTTCTCACCTGTAGGTTCAACAAAACCTTACAGAGTACAGGGACCTTATATCTCTGAAAAAGAGATCGACAAGGTTATAAAGTTTGTAAAGAAAGAGGGCGGAAATCCTGATTACGATGAGGAGCTCAAAAACGCCATCGAGAACGCAGACAAGAGATCGAGCAAGGAGCCTCAGGACGAACTGACTGAGGACGCGATCGCGTTCATCTTCAAGTCAAAGCAGGCATCTGTATCGATGCTCCAGAGAAGATTCCGCATTGGCTATAACAGAGCCGCGAGGATCATCGACGAGATCGAAGAGAAAGGCATAATTGGTCCTTCGGACGGATCGAGGCCTCGTCAGCTGCTCATTACCGAAGAAGAGTATTACGGCGGCTATGACACGGAAGAGGCTGTTTCGGAACCTGAACCTGTCCGTGAGCCTGAGCCTGCGCCGGAACCTGAACCTGAATATGTGCCGGAATCCGTGCGTGAGCCTGAATACGAGATGGCTTCCGAAGATGACGGCATACGTTCTTCAGGCAGACTCAGCACTACCCAGGCGATGGATTCATTCAACTCTCTGCCTGAGGCTGTGCGACGCATGATCATGGATGCTGACAGTGAAAGTGATTATTAAAAATGAAAGTATTTATCGATACATACGGCTGTGCAAAAAATGAATATGATTCCTCAGTCCTTGCAGCATCTCTTGTCGATAAGGGCTGCATCATCGTATACGACACGCGTGAAGCGGACGTGGTTATTCTGAATACCTGCGGTTTTATTGAAGATGCAAAAAAAGAATCCATAGAGAGGATATTCGATCTGATAGAGTACCGCTGGAATAACCAGAAGATCATAGTCACGGGATGCCTTTCGGAAAGATATCATAAAGAGCTTTCCGAAGAGATACCCGAAGTGGACATGTTTTTCGGTGTCAATGACTATGACAGGATACCTGATATCATTCTTTCAATGGATGAAAAGAATGCTGAAAACGATGCGCCTTCATCAGACCGTGTGGGATGCACCCTCGACATGCTGCCTTACCGCAGGCGTAAATTTGAGGTATTTGACGCGGAATACCGTTCCGAAACACTTATGCACTACGGATATCTTAAAATAGCGGAGGGCTGCTACAACGCGTGCAGTTTCTGTGCCATCCCAATGATCAGAGGAAAATACAGATCCAAAAAAATCGAAGACTGCGTAAAAGAAGCGCAGGATATGGCATCAGCAGGCATTAAGGAACTGGTACTGATTGCGCAGGATACATCGCAGTACGGCCGGGATCTGTATGGCGAGCCGCGTCTTCCTGAGCTTCTGCACAGACTCTGCGCTGTGGAAGGTATCGAGTGGATCAGGCTGATGTATGTTTACGATAATGGTATTACCGAAGAGCTAATCGAAACCATTGCAAGTGAACCGAAAATCTGCAATTACATCGACATGCCGATACAGCATGTCTCGGATAAAGTTCTCAAAATGATGGGAAGACGTTCTAGCGGCGCTTCCATAAAGGAAGTGATCGGAAAACTGAGGGACAGAATACCTGATGTGCATATCAGAACTACTCTTCTTGTCGGTTTTCCGGGAGAAACGCAGGAAGACATCGATGAGCTTATAAGTTTTATTGATACATATGACATCGACAGACTAGGAGCCTTTGCGTTTTCGGATGAGGAAGGGACTCCGTCATTCGATATGCCTGACAAGGTACCTGAAGATGAACGCCGGGCAAGACGCGATCTTGTTATGCAGCATCAGCAGGTGATCAGCGAAAAACTGAATGAACGCAAGATAGGCAAGGTCCTTGAGGTCATGATAGACAGATGCGTTGAAGTTGACTGCGAAGATATAATAGATGATATTAATACTGCTGATGAGGAGACTCTCAGCAGAATGCTGACGCTTTATGAAGGGCGCACAAGATATGATGCGCCGGATATAGACTGCAGCGTGTATTTCACGTCAAAGAACTGGGAATATCCTCCCGGCGAGGTGGTAAAAGTACTGATAACCGACACCTATGAATATGATCTGGAAGGAGTAGAAACAGAACAATGAATCTGCCAAACAAACTCACTATAGCCCGCATGATAGCGGTTCCGTTTTTCATCGCGGCATACCTGCTGGGGTATTATCCGGCTGCGCTTGTTATCTTTATTGTCGCATCGGCAACTGACGCTCTTGACGGAAAGATCGCGCGGGCACGCAACCTTGTAACAAACTTCGGAAAGATCATGGATCCACTGGCTGACAAGATACTCGTTTATTCAGCGCTGTGTCTCTTCATCGAGTCGGATATCATAAGGGCATGGATGCTCATCCTTATACTCGCGCGTGAATTCATAGTCGCCGGCATGAGGACTGTTGCGGCATCCGAGGGAACGGTCCTGGCTGCCGGCATGTCAGGAAAGATCAAAACTGTTTTGCAGATGGTAGCGGTCATCGTTTACCTGTTTGCTCTTTGCCTCAATGAAGCAACAAGGCCTACGGTAATGATGATAGGCAATGTGATATTCTGGGCTTCACTTGTAATGACGGTTTATTCCGGAGGTGAATACGTCTGGAAGAACCGCAGCGTTTTCAGCATGTAACAGGAGGCGAAGATTGAAGACATCCATTCTTGCCGTCGGTACCGAGCTTCTTTTCGGTCAGACCGTGAATACCAACGCTACATTTCTGTCGGACAAGCTCAATCACATGGGCTTCGACGTCATGTACCATTTCGTGGTAGGAGATAATCCTGCAAGGCTCAAGGAAAAGCTTGTTGAGGCTTTCGTTGATACAGATCTTGTCATCCTTACAGGAGGACTGGGACCTACCCAGGACGACCTTACAAAGGAAATGGTCGCCGAACTTATGGGCCGGGACCTGTATTTTGATGAAAAAGTCATGGAACAGCTCACTGTATTCTTTGAAAAGCGCGGAAGAAAAATGGCTGACAACAACGTTAAGCAGGCATATCTTCCCGAAGGATGTACACCGTTCTACAATGCTTCCGGCACAGCGCCCGGATTCGCTCTCAGCGTCGACGGAAAAACAGCCATCTGTCTTCCGGGACCTCCGCGTGAGATGAAGTGGCTCTGGGAAAACGGAGTAAGGGAATATCTTGAACAGTTCATGGACAAGAAGATGTTCTACAGGGTCATACGCACCATAGGCATAGGCGAATCTGATCTGGAGACGCTTCTCATGCCTGTAATAGACGGGCAGACCGATCCTACAGTTGCCACATATGCCAAGGAGGGTGAATGCACTCTCAGAGTAGCCTCGCAGAGAGATACCATCGAAGAAGCAGAGGCAGCAGTCAACGAAATGATCGGTCGTATAAATGAGCTTGCCGGTGATTTCATATACAGTTACGATGACGAAGATCTTAAAGAGGTAGTCGTCAGGATACTCAAAGAGAAGGGCCTTAAGATCACTTCAGCCGAATCATGTACGGGCGGATTGTTCCCGGCATCGATAACGGATGTTGCAGGTGCTTCAGATGTAATGTCCTCTGCGTATATTACATATTCAAATGAAAGCAAGATCAGGGAAGTAAATGTACCTGCTGAACTTATAGATGAATACGGCGTGGTCAGCCCTCAGGTAGCGGAAGCCATGGCCAGGGGCGCGCTTGAACGCGCCGGAGCGGACATAGCTGTATCAGTCACCGGATATGCGGGGCCAGAAGCTGATCCGGGGCATGAAGCCGGAGAAGCCTATATCGGATATGCGACAGAAGGACAGACAGACCATTACGCGGTCTTTACAAACAGGAATGAACGCAGGTGGAACCGCAACTATATTCTGCTCAGGATGCTGAGGGCAGTATATTTGCTTATAAAGTAAGATGGGGTCCGGTACAGTAAAAAGGTGCCTGGAACCATAAAAAGGGCTTCAGATGTTGAATAAAGGGCTCTGACTGTTAGACAAACCTAAACATCTGAAAATATAATATTGACATAAGAAGTTTATCGCAGTATTATCAGTGCGAACAAGTGTTCTACTTTTTAAACGGAGGCAATATGGCAGCACAGAATGCAGGCAGCGCGGAAAGCGCGGCAAAGGAAAAAGCCTTACAGCAGGCGCTCGATCAGATACAGAAGCAGTATGGCAAGGGCGCTATCATGAGACTCGGAGAGTCCGGCCCTGTAAGCAATATAGATGTTATCTCAACCGGCTCAGTCAGCCTTGATTTCGCTACCGGAGTAGGCGGATATCCGAGAGGAAGGATCATCGAGATATACGGTCCTGAATCTTCAGGTAAAACTACTCTTACGCTCCATGCCATCGCTGAGGCGCAGCGTAACGGCGGACAGGCGGCATTCATCGATGCTGAGCATGCGCTCGATCCTGTGTATGCAAGAAATCTCGGCGTGAATGTCGACGAACTTCTTGTTTCACAGCCTGATACAGGCGAGCAGGCGCTCGAGATCTGCGAGATGCTCACAAGGAGCGGTGCCGTTGATATCATCGTTATAGACTCAGTTGCCGCACTCGTTCCTAAGGCCGAGATACAAGGTGATATGGGGGATTCCCATGTAGGACTCCAGGCAAGACTCATGTCGCAGGCTCTTCGTAAGATTGCCGGTGCTATAAACAGATCAAGCACATGCGTCATCTTCATCAACCAGCTCAGAGAAAAGATCGGAGTCATGTTCGGCAATCCTGAAACAACTACCGGCGGACGCGCCCTCAAATTCTATGCTTCGATGAGGCTTGACGTAAGGAAGATCGACACAATCAAGAAGGGTGAGGATGTTCTCGGAAACCGCACAAGAGTAAAAATAGTAAAGAACAAGGTTGCTCCTCCGTTCAGAAAGGCTGAATTCGACATCATGTACGGAACCGGCATATCACTGTCAGGCGATATACTCGATCTCGCCTCTGATGTAGGAATTATCGATAAGTCCGGATCCTGGTACAGCTATAAGAATGAAAGGATCGGCCAGGGAAGAGAAAATGTCAAGGCTTATCTTGAAGCTAATCCGGATGTCCTCGAAGAGATCCGCGGCAAACTTATGCAGCATCTGATGGGCAAGAATGATGATGGCCTTAAAGTAGACGAAGACGGAGTAGTGATCGAATAGCATGGAACTTTTCAGTGGAAGACCCCTTGATGTATCGGACAGAACTGAAAGGGAAATCAGGGTATACGATTTTCTGGATGAACTGGATATCTGTTACCGGAGGCTGGATCACGCGCCTGCATTCGGTTCCGAAGTTGAACTGTGCAGTGAGATAGAAGAATCCCTCGGAGCAAGGATTTGCAAGAACCTTTTCCTTGCGAACCGTCAGCGTACAAAATTTTACATGCTGATGATACCGGAGCATAAAGTATTCCGGAGCAGCGATATATCAAAGCAGGCAGGAAGTTCACGGCTTCACTTTGCCGAAGCAGAATATATGGAAGAGCTGATCGGATGCTCGCCGGGCTCAGCAAGCGTAATGGGACTTATCAATGACACGGAACACAAGGTACAGCTTCTTGTTGATGAGGATGTGATAAAGTCGGAGTATGTCGGCTGCCATCCCTGCATCAACACTTCGAGCTTGAGAATCAAGTCTGAAGATATATTCGATAAGTTCGTAAAGGCAACAGGACACGATTTCATTATCGTGCATGCAGAATAAGAAAATTTTTTAAAATTCCTTCTTGACCTTGTAATCGCAATGTAGTATCATTTTCTGCGGTTAACCGCGCGGAGCGGGTTTTTTAAGCGTAGCACCCAAACTCCGGCGAGTCTGGTTTAAGGAGGAATTTGATATTATGTATGCTATCATCAAGACAGGTGGCAAGCAGTACAGAGTACAGCAGGGAGACGAGTTCAGAGTAGAGAAACTCAACGCTAACGTAGGCGATACAGTAGTTTTTGACGAAGTCGTAGCTGTAGGCGGTGACAAGCTTGTTGTCGGCACACCATTCGTAGAGGGATACGCAGTAGAGGCTGAGGTCCTCGAGCAGGGCAAGGCTGATAAGGTAATCATCTACAAGTACAAGGCTAAGAAAGATTACAGACGTAAAAACGGTCACAGACAGCCATATACGCTGGTAAAGGTAACCGGTATCGGCGCTTCCGCCAAGAAGGCAGAGAAGGCCGCTAAGGCTGAAGAGCCTGCAAAGGAAGATAAGGCTGCACCAAAGGTCAGCGCTTCAATGAAGAAAGACGAGCTTCTGGCAGTTGCAAAAGAGATGGGAGTCGAAGTAGACGCTAAGGCTACAAAGGCTGACATTATCGCTGCTATCGAGGCTAAGTAATTTAGAGGAGGAAGCAAGATGTCAAGTAAAAAAGGAGTAGGAAGTTCCAAGAACGGCAGAGACTCCGAGGCGAAAAGACTTGGACTCAAGGTAGGTGCCGGTGAATTTGTAAGCGCAGGAAGCATCCTCATGAGACAGAGAGGAACAAAGTTCCACCCGGGCAACAATGTTGGCAAGGGCGGAGATGATACTCTGTTTGCTAAGATCGACGGAACAGTAAAGTTCGAGAGATACGACAAGAAGAGAAAGCAGATCAGCGTTTACAGCAAAGAAGCATAAATGCTTATGGCTCCTGCACATGATGTAGGAGCCACTTTTATTTTTTTCAGAGAAATGTTTGTTGACAGAGCAGAAATAACCATAATATCGGGAAAGGGCGGCAATGGCGCGGTTACTTTCCGCAGAGATCCTTATGTACCGGACGGAGGACCGGACGGAGGAGACGGCGGTAACGGCGGCAGTGTTATTTTCGTTGCCGATAAAAACTTAAGGACCCTTATGGACCTTAAGTACAAGAGAAAATATCAGGCCGAAAACGGCCAGCCGGGAATGAAGAGAAACCGCTTCGGTAAGAAGGGTCAGGATCTTTATATAAAGGTGCCTGTAGGGACCATGATAATAGACAAGGAGACCGGTCACCTGATGAAAGATCTCACCACAGATGGCGATTCCGTTGTTGCCGCAAAAGGCGGACGCGGGGGCAGGGGAAATGTGCATTATAAAAGCAGTATAAGACAGGCCCCTAATTTCGCTGAGGCAGGAGGACCGGCCAAGACAAGAGAAGTCATACTTGAGCTCAAGCTTATAGCTGATGTCGGGCTCCTGGGATTTCCTAATGTAGGCAAGTCCACGCTTCTTTCGGTTTGCACTAATTCAAAGCCGAAAATCGCAGGATATCATTTTACAACTATAGATCCTAATCTCGGAGTAGTTTACCTGCACGATACGAGTTTCGTCATGGCTGATATTGCGGGCATCATAGAGGGCGCTTCTCATGGAGCAGGTCTTGGGTTCAAGTTTCTCAAGCACATTGAAAGAACCAAAGTACTGATCCATGTAGTCGATGTTTCCGGATCGGAAGGCAGGGATCCAATAGAAGACTATAAGAAGATCAATGCTGAGCTTCTTGAGTTTGATAAGCGCCTGGCAGAGAAACCTCAGATCGTAGCTGCAAACAAGATCGATCTTGTTACAGATCAGGAGAAGTATCAGGAGTTTATGGACTTCATGGCAAAAGAAGGCCGCGAAGTATACCCGATAAGCGCTGCAGCAAGACAGGGCATAGAGGATCTCATGAATGCTGCTCTGCGTGGAGTTGAAAATTATGTAGAGCCGGATAATGAGCCTATGACGATGTTCGACTTCGAAGCGGATGAAAACGAAGCTGATTACAGAGTCGTAAGCGCTTATAAAGCAGAAGATGGAGCTTATGTTCTCGAAGGAAAGCAGCTGCTCAAGATATTCCACTCTACAAATTTCACAGACAGCGGATCCATCAGATATCTGTATAACTATATTGAGAGGCAGGGAGGCATCAACCTGCTGAGACAGCTTGGTCTCAAAGAGGGTGATACGGTGAGGATAGAAGACTTCGAATTCGAATTCACTGAAGATTAGGATCACTAAATCCGGCGTTTTCTGCACTTTTTACAACATCAATACCACTTTAATAAAAAGACTGACCGCAGCAGCGGTCATTTTTTGTTGCTTTATGAGTGGTTTTTGTCTTTTTCCATTTACTTGATGATTATTGATCTCAGTTTGTATCGAAACAAAACTATTCTTATACTGACAGCACCGGACGAAAGGGGTGATGACTTATGACTGATAATGCTGCTGACAAAATAAAAGAAGCCTTTAAAGGTTTACCGGGCGACAGGAAAACTGTTATAAAGATATTATCCGTAGTACTTATCCTGCTCATTGCCTTGATACTAAGGCTGCATGATGAAAACAAGGCGGATATTACAATTGAGTCTTCAGAACCAGCTGAAGAAACAGAATACAGTGAAGAAAGCAGCGTTCAGCCGCAGGTAGTATTTGTAGACATAAGCGGAGCAGTTGAAAAACCTGGTGTTTACGAAGTATCTGAAGGCACCAGGCTGTTTGAAGTGATAGAAATGGCCGGTGGTCTCTCTGAGGATGCAGACCCGGATAATGTGAATCAGGCATCTTTTGTCGAAGACGGACAAAAGATAATAATACCGTTGAAAGGAAGTGATGCTGAAAGCGGACTACTACCGGGAAACACGGAATATACAGGAGAAACCAGCGGATTGATAAATATCAATACGGCAGCTGTTGATGAACTCAAGACCCTTAACGGTATCGGGGATACAATGGCGCAAAGGATCATAGAGTACAGATCCCAGAGATCATTCAAAAGCAAAGAAGATATTATGTCGGTCGATGGAATCGGAAACAAAACCTACGAAAAGATCAAAGACCACATAACAGTTTGAAAGTTAAAGGAGTTATTAAAATGTACGGTATAACAGAATCTGAAACAAAGATCATGAAGGAACTGGTCAGGGAACTTAACGAGTTTAATTCTTATTTAAAAGCAGGAGTAGGTCCTTTCGGACATGAATTCATGAAGGGCAACTATTTCTTTGCCTTCGATCCGGTTCAGAAAACAAATAAAGACATGTATCTGAAAAATATCAAGCTGTTAAGTACCATTAACGAAATCCTTGATGAAAACTGTATAAACATCAAGAGCCAGGGCTATACTTATCTTAAAGATGCTATTTGCATAATAACTGACATAAAGAGCCTCGATGTATGCATGGTGAAAGAGGTATATCCGTATATTGCTGAAAAGCACAGACTCAAAAGCAAGTATCAGGTAGAGCACAGCATCAGAAACGCGCTGAATTCCGCCTACAAAAAATGCAAAATCATGTATCCTGACAGAAACTGCATTATGAACAGCTTCGGAGAAAAACCAACCAACAAGCAGTTCCTCCTCAGAGCCGTTCAGGAAGCCGGTAACAGACTGCTGAAAGAGTTGAGCGTGTGATTGAAACAAAGGACGATTTCTGTTAATGTTTAATCTGTACTGATTTTTTACTGAAAGGCTGATTAGACAATGGAAAAAGCAAAAATCGACAGGATAAACGAACTGGCTCACAAGTCCAAAAGTGAAGGGCTTACTGAAACTGAAAAAGAGGAGCAGAGGATTCTCAGACAGGAATTCCTTGCCGAAATAAGAGCTGACTTCAAGGCGACGCTCGAATCCATTGAAATTGTTGAAGATTCAGCACAAATAAGTGATGAATTAATGAGCTGAAAATGCTATAATTAATGGAAATTTTGCGGACAAGGAGACATATATGAAAAACCTCGGAGTAAATGAAGTAAGAGATATGTTCAGGGATTTCTTTGTAAGCAAGGACCACTATCCGGGAGGTTCTTCGTCCCTGATCCCTCGTAACGATAAAAGCCTTCTGATAATCAACTCTGGTATGGCACCTCTCAAGCCTTATTTTGCAGGCACAGAGACTCCTCCTAAAAAGAGGATGACAACATGCCAGAAGTGTATCAGGACCAATGATATAGAAAACGTCGGTAAGACCGCGCGTCATGGAACTTTCTTTGAAATGCTCGGAAACTTCAGTTTCGGAGATTATTTCAAGAAAGAGTCCCTGCAGTGGGGATGGGAATTCTGCACGGAGTGGCTTGAGATGCCAAAGGAAAAGCTCTGGGCAACCATCTATGAGAACGACGAAGAAGCATTCGAAATATGGCGTGATGTTATCGGAATGCCTGAAGAAAAGATCATACGCCTCGGCAAGGACGACAATTTCTGGGAGATCGGACTCGGTCCTTGCGGACCATGTTCCGAAATATACTATGACAGAGGACCGGAGTGGGGATGCGGAAAGCCTGACTGCAAGCCGGGATGTGACTGCGACAGATATCTTGAGTTCTGGAACCACGTATTCACACAGTTCGACAGACAGGAAGACGGTTCATATCCAAGACTGGCTCATCCTAATATCGATACCGGAATGGGTCTCGAGAGACTTGCATGCATCCTTCAGGGAGTGGATTCAATCTTTGATGTAGACACAGTTAAATTCATCAGGGATTCGATCACGGATATGGCGGGAGTAGAGTATCAGGCTGGCAATCACAGTGTTGATGTCAGCGTGAGGATCATTACTGACCATCTGAGATCCATGACATTCATGATCGGAGACGGTATCCTTCCAAGCAACGAAGGCAGGGGATACATCCTTAAAAGGATCATCAGAAGAGCAGCCAGACACTGCAAGCTTCTTGGTATCACACAGGCCAATCCTCTTGTCGAGCTCGCTGAGAGCGTAGTCAGAACATCAGGCGGCGCGTATCCTGAGCTTGTAGAGAATCATGATTACATCATGAAGATCATCAAGATCGAAGAAGATAACTTCGCCAAGACTCTCGATAGAGGAATGGAGATACTCGACGGATACATGGATGATATGGACGCTGCAGGTTCAACCGTACTTGCGGGAGACCTCGCGTTCAAGCTCTATGACACGTACGGATTCCCGCTTGAGGTAACCCAGGAGATCCTCGAAGAAAAGGGCAAGACTGTCGATGTGGACGGCTTCACCGAGAAGATGAATGCCCAGAAAGAGCTCGCCAGGGCAAACCAGAGGGATACAGAAGGCGACGCATGGAGAGATGCTTCCGAATACAGTCATTTTGAGCCTACTAAGTTCCTTGGATATACCGAAGAAAAGGCTGTTTCCAAAGTTCTGTATGTGGGAGATTTCGACGAGAACCGCAAGTTCATTATATTCGAGTCCACGCCGTTCTATGCTACGAGCGGCGGTCAGATCTTCGATACCGGTATCGTAAAGCATAACGGAAACGAACTCAGCGTTGTTGAAGTAGTAAAGGAAAACGGCATATATCTTCACGTAATAGATCCTCAGGATACCGGATTCGCGATGCGCATCAAACCGGGCGACGAAGTCGGACTTGAGATCGATTCCATAAGGAGACACCAGATCGCGAGAGGCCACTCCGCAACTCACCTGATGCAGCAGGCACTCAGGGATGTTCTCGGAGATCATGTAATGCAGGCAGGTTCCTATGTCGATGACAACTATCTGAGATTCGACTTCAACCACTTCCAGCCTATGACGGCTGAAGAGATCCGTAAGGTTGAAGAGATCGTCAACGAGAAGGTGGATGAGTATCTCCCGATCAAGATGGAAGAGATGCCGATCGATGAAGCGAAGAAGCTCGGAGCCATGGCCATATTCGGTGAAAAGTACGGCGATATCGTAAGAGTCGTAAGCATGGGTGACTACAGCATCGAATTCTGCGGAGGAACCCATATCGACAACACCGGTAAGGTCGGCGGATTCAAGATCATCAGCGAGGGTGGAATTGCAGCAGGCGTCAGACGTATAGAAGCAATAACCGGTTCAAAGGTCATCAGTTATCTCGCAAACAAGGAAGCGACTATAAGCACTGTTGCAGCAGCTCTCAAGTCAAGCGAGTCAGATCTTACCAGAAAAGCCGCCCAGGTAATGGCAGATATCAAGTCTCTTGAATCTACCATTAAATCTATTAAGTCTGACAAAATCAGCAGCTCTGTTGATGATATAATAGCTTCAGCTAAAGACATCAACGGCGTAAAGCTGATTGCGATGAAGTTCGATGACGCTGATATCGAACAGCTAAGAAACATCTCGGATGCCGTCAAGGCAAAGGCTGATAACATCATCATGGTGCTTGCAGCAGTAAACGGCGGAAAAGTGACATTCATCGTATCAGTCAGTGAAGATCTCATAGGTAAGGGCTGGCATGCCGGCAAGCTTATCAAGGATATCGCAGCTGCGGCAGGAGGCGGCGGAGGCGGAAAAGCCAACATGGCTCAGGCCGGCGCAAAGGATCCTTCAAAGGTAGACGCAGCATTCGCCAAGGCAGAACAATTAATAGCAGGCTAGAGAATTAAGGAGGCATACAATGAGCAAAAACACTATCATGTTCGAAGGATTCAAGGACAGCCAGCTCAATAAGAAGGAAGCTCTTATTGAGATCTACTCTGCTCTTACAGATCGCGGTTACAATGCCATAGATCAGATCGTCGGATATCTTACATCAGGAGATCCTTCATATATTACAAGCCATAACAACGCAAGAAATCTCATTCTCAAGATCGACAGAGATGAGCTCCTCGAGGAGATACTCGTCAACTATCTGGATCTGGGCAAAAAATAATGAGAATACTTGGGCTTGATGTAGGAACTAAAACAGTGGGGGTCGCGGTAAGCGACCCTCTTGGCGTTATCGCGACAGGTGTCACTACCATTGAAAGAGTAGGGATAAGAAAGGACACCGGCAAAGTCATCGACTATATCAAAGAGTATGGCTGTGAGACTGTCGTTATAGGTCTTCCGCTCAGTCTCGACGGAGAAGATTCGGTACAGACACAGAAGGTAAGAGACTTCAGAACGATGCTTGAGAACAAGCTCAGAAGCTCAGGTCCGCTTTCAAAAGTGAAGGTGGTATGGCAGGACGAGAGATATTCGACTGTCGAAGCTGAAGAAGTGCTGATCGAAGCCAATATGAGCAGGGAAGACCGCAAAAGGATAATCGACCGTCAGGCTGCAATAGTAATACTGCAGAGATATCTGGACAGGATGCCAAGGGAGGAGGTAAAAGATGAATGATCTTCAGATCGATTATTTCATGGCTGTAGCCACAAACCTCAGCTTCACGAAGACTTCTGAGGAGCTCTTCGTGTCCCAGCCGGCAATTTCCAGACAGATATCGCAGCTCGAAAAAGAACTTGGCTGCAAACTGTTCAGGCGCAACAACCAGGGAACAGAACTTACGGAAGAGGGAAGGCTTTACTTCGATCTGTTCAGCAAGTATAAGGCAGAATTCATCAATACCAAGTTAAAAGTCGAGCGTATCACAGGGCGCAATAAAGCGGTGATGAGGATCGGCTTTCTTGAAGGCTGGGACCTGTTCAATATCATTCCGCCTATGATGGAGAATTTCAAGGCAGAGTTCCCTGATACGGAAGTAGTTATAAACTGCTGCGGCGTCAAGGAGCTTGCTACCGGTCTTCTGACCGATACGCTTGACATAGTTGTTACAATGCAGAACAGTGTAAAGCTGTACAATGAATTTGAATGCACTGATGCTGCCAGAATAGGCAAGATCCTGATTTTCGCGACCAGTCATCCTCTTGCTCAGAAAGATGCCGGAGAACTGACTCTGAAGGATTTCAGCAGCGACCTCTTCATCGCTCCGTGGGAGATAGTTGACAAGATGATCATCGACGCCATATCCAACTATACGAGGCCATACGGCTTCGTGCCTAAGCTCAGATTCGTAAAGAACCATGAGTCAACGATCACCTGTGTCAGAAATAACATGGGTGTGACCATAGGCGATGACTGGGTTTGGGCAAAGAATGCCGATGACCTCAAGTGGATACCGTTCAACGCTCAGGATACGATTTCTGTAGCCAGACTGAAAACAAAAGACAGCGATGATGTGCTGGCAATGGAAGAAATACTCCTGGAGATTTTGAAAAATCACAAAAGCTAAATAAAAACTAAATATCAATAAAGCTGAAAAGCTTGAAAATTCATATTCATAACCAAATGGTTATGAACTGAAACTGTATTCGCAATTATACAAGGCGGATTTATGCTTGTAAAATAATTAACAAGATAAATCTGTTTTTTAAATTGAAAATATTCTTGTTTAGAGGGGGACATCAAAATGCAGAAAAGCGCTAAATTAACTGCGGTATACGCTCTCATAATGGACCTGCCGCTCAGTCTCGTTATCACTCTCGTTGCTCTCGCGCTCTCAAATATCGACGCGCCTGGAAGCCTGAACGGACCTAACTACATCAGAATGGCATGTCTCGCATATGTTGTAACATTCTTTGTAAATTTCCTTCACGCTGAAAGATGGGGTTTCGCATTCGCTGCAAAGCATTCGCAGCCTGGAACACTCAAGTTCGGGATCCTTCTGAATGTTGTTGTTGCTGCTGTATTCTGCGTAATACTCGATCTCATCATGACAGCAGTAGGCATGCTCGCCGGAGGAGCTTTCTCGTTCGGACCATACATCGCAGCCTGCCTTAAGGGATTCATTCCATGCTATATACCAACACTGATCATTGCTTTCTTCTGGAACAATTTTGCTGACAAGTGGAGCAGAGCGATCTGCAATGAGCCTGCACCACAGATGCCTGGAGCTCCGGACCACAAGTAGTAAAAATCACATATTCTTTAAATAACAACTGTTTAACGTTGCTATAATCGAATCAGCGGTAGTAAGTTGTAACAAACAATCAATAAAAACACTTTGTAGAACACATATTGCAGGAGGGAAACAATATGAAGATTCTGGGAATTTCTTTCGGAACTAAGAACGGCAACAACGACACAATGTGCAGAGTAGCGCTCGAAGAGTGCCAGAAGCTCGGAGCAGAGATCGAATTCATCCATGCATTTGACTGGGATCTCCAGACATGCACAGGCTGCGTAGCATGCTCCAGAGGCCTCGTTATGGGCAAGGGCATGATCTGCACAAGAAAAGACGATTTTGCTGCTCTCTATGAAAAGATGGTAGAGGCAGACGGAGTATTCATCGTAGATCCTATCTATGAATCCGGCGGTTCCGGACTCTTCCATATCTGCTGCGACAGAATGGGCCCTGGACACGACACAGGAATGCTCTTCGGACTCAATGAAAAGCTGATCGAGCAGGGCAAGGAGCCTCTGAGCGAGAGATACTTCATGCAGAAGGCTATCTCTTTCCTCGCTATCGGCGGTTCGGACTGGGCAGTCAGATGCGAGACTGACCACGCAATGATCGCCATGAGCCCTGGCTGGAAGGTCATCGATAATGATTACTTCTCATGGTGTAAGGACGTCATCATGCAGGATGACAAGATCGAAAGAACAAAAGAGATGGCCCGCAATCTCGTTGAGGCAGCTCAGTACATTATCGACAATCATCTCATGATCCCGGGATCTGAGAAAGTTGACCTTTGGAAGGGCAAGAAGGGTGCATGCCCGCATTGCCACGGCAACAACTTCTATATCTTCCCTGGCACAACTCAGGCTGAGTGCGAACTCTGCGGACTCCGCGGCGAGCTCGTAGTAGAGGATGGAGCTATGGTATTCAAGTTTGACCCTGCTACAGAGCATCATGCTCACGACATCCTCTCCGGCAAGGCACTGCACGGCCAGGATATCTTTGAGAACGAGGGCAGACTCATGAACCTCTTCAAGGATCCTGAGTTTAAGGCACGCAAAGAGCACTACACAAACGTGATTGCTCCTACACCATCCCCATCGAAGGCAAAGTAAGCAAGTTAAACAAATGGAGCCGTTTTAGCGCGGCTCCATATTTTATAAAGTGAAAGGAGTTCTGACACAATGAACAGACCTGAATTTTATCCTGTAAGAAGTATCATTCTGGTAGACCTCGCTCATGAGGACTACAGGATCAAGCTTGAGAACTGGCTGTACAGATATCATGTTCCTGACAGCATCTCGCAGTTCGGACCTTATGTAAGCAAGTATGCTTTCTATCCTGCGCTTCCTACACCTCCGGGCGGAGCAAGATTCGGAACAGTAAGGATGCAGATGACAGAGCATTACTGGCTCGCAAATCCTAACGATATCGGCTTTGCAAAGGATCATCACAAAGTACTGACCGAGTACTTCCCGACAGACGTACTCGTATGGCAGAACAACATCCCTGACGCCGGTCATTCGCACGGAATCGACAAGTCCCAGGAAGTCAATCTTGAGGGAGACGATGCCCGCGCTACAAAGGGCGACGAGGCTGCGGGAACAGTTCCTTTCATCTTTGCTTTCGTACCGGTTTGGTGGGAAGAAGACTTCAAGGGCGAAGGCCGTACAGTAGAAGACGGTCCTAACTACAGATGGATGTTCATGGTAAAATATCCGGAGGGAGTAAGCGCTGAAGAAGGCGACAAGTGGCTTAAGGAAGAGTTCATTCCTTCATGGATTTCTCACGAAGGATGCACTCGCTGCGTATCCAGCAAGATTAAGAAGGAAGTCAACGGCTGCGAATTTGACCGCATCGTAGAGATGTGGTTCGAGTGCCAGTCTGCATGGTGCGACGCAGCAGCTGCAGCTGCTGAGAAATGCGCTAAGCCTGCATGGGCAGAGACAGAAGACTTCCCGTACCTCAAGAAGTCTTACGGCATCAGCGGCATCTTCCTGTCAGACTACGCAAGAAGCGATAATCTGACCCAGTACCGTGGATACATCACAATGAGATAAAACCCCGTTAATTCATTTATACTATAACAGGAGAAAAAATGGGTAAAGGCAAATATTTCTACTCAAAAGGGGAGGGCAACGACGGTTATATAAAGAACCTTGAAGTGCTGGGTTACTGCGACCTTGACGGCAAGGCCGGTATGTTCCAGATGGCTCTCTACAGGACCGAGTCGGGAAGGTACCTTCTTTACGGAGCGGCATTCGCTGCAGGACCTGACGGCGTAGGCATCATGATAAGCGATGTCACAGACCCGAAGAATCCTGTATTCATCAAGAAGTGGCTGCCGTTCGATATCGATGAGTATCCTACGACTTCGATACCTAAGGTCCAGATCGCTGACGACAAGCTCGTCTTCGCTCTCACATCAGGCTCCGGTCCAGGAGTCCTGGTAGGCGACAGGGCAAAGATGAAGAGCCTGCAGGGAATCATGGTCTATGACCTCAAGAAGGATCCTGAGAACCCTGAATACCTCGGATACTGGGACTGCGGAGTTCCGTATTCGATGGGCGTACACAGATTCATGTACAACGGCGGAGATTATGTTCATCTGTCAGCAGAAGCTGACGAGCACGAGGGCATGATCTACAGGATCGTAAATATAGCTGATCCTTCAAACATCCACGAAGTAGGACGCTGGTGGGCACCACATCAGTACATCTATGGCGTACCGGGGAGGGAGGTTGACCATTCGGCTCCTCATAATCCTGACTTCATGGATAAAGGCTGGATGCACGGCCCTCCGTTCGTACTCGGCGATAAGGCTTATCTCGGTTACGGCGGCGACGGTCTCTACATACTCGACGTATCCGACTTCACAAGGCCAAAGGCTCTCGGACAGTTGCAGTTCATGCCTGCGTTCTCATCGAGACTTGCAGGTGCAAGAACTCATACGGCACTTCCTCTGAAGGGGAGAGACCTCTGTGTAGTCATGCACGAAGGCGAGAGATTCGGTTTCATCAAAGACGGCATGGTAAAGCAGGCTCAGGCCATGAACAACATCGTCATGGTCGATGTCAGCGATCCGACAAATCCTGTCATGATAGCAATCTTCCCATATCCGGAAGTTCCTGAGGATTTCCCGGCACCGAACTTCAACACCTACATGCTCGCTGAGGGCTCAAAGGGAGGACCGTTCGGACCTCATAACCTGCATGAGCCTATGGACGGAAAGCCATGGCTCGAGCAGAGAACTGACGTAGTCTATGACTGCTACTTCGCAGCAGGACTCAGAGTTTATGACGTATCCGATCCTTATTACATTAAGGAGAAGGCTTACTTCATTCCTCCGAACCCTACAAAGAAGTGCTTCCCGTTCCCGGGACCAATGATGGCAATGACTGAAGACGTCGTAGTAGACGACAGAGGCTATATAATCGTAGACGCCAACAGCGACGGTTTCTATATCCTCCGCAAGACTTACGAAGACTAGTTTTCAGGGTCACATTTTAAACTAAAGAAGGGAATACACAGCCTGTTTTCAATGACAGGCTGTGTGTTTTGATGATTAATTAACAAATTTGACTGGTGTAGTATAATAGATATGCAAACCGAAGAGCAGTAGACGATAAATAAATATGGTAAATTATCGTTTATTGATCTTTATCTGCTGATAACGTATCAATGAATAAGAAAGAAACCCTTACATTAGCACTGCTGATAGCTGTGATGCCGCCTGCATGGGCGGTAATAAGTCCTTATTTAGGAAACTCGGTAGGCCCTGTAGCACTTATCTGCGCTGGTATTTACGGCACAAACGGAAACAGGTTTGAAGACGCGCATAAAATAGCTCTGGGATATCTGGCAGGAGACATATGGGCACTGATAGCTTTTGAGATCATGGCTCATACGCCGATAAATCCCGATTTAACGCTCTTTCTGACGCTTGCCGTATTCGGATTCATTCTCGTAATAATATCCGACAGATTCAAAAATATAGTGCACATGCCGTCATGGCTTACAGGGTGGGCAATAGGGATGCTCGCCATGAATCTGGATAAAACCACTCCGGTCATGAGCCTGACGGTACAGATTGCTGTAGCCATGCTTGTAGGAGTGTACTATGTAGGGGCTTTGCTTGATAGAGTCCACAGACTGCTTAACAAATGAGATCACTCAGAAGAAGAATCAAAGCTAAAACATACAATACAGCACTGATCTTTATTATCATCATCATGCTGCTCCTTAACGCGAACCTGACGGTATACATCGGGAGTATTCATAATGATGCAATTCAGGCTGAATTATTCAGATTCACTTCACTGAAAACTCTTTCTACTGCATTTGCGGATCATACAACGAAATTCTTTACCGAAGACGTAGCTGAATTTACCGAAAATGCCATAAACTATTTTAAAGAGCATATCTGGATAGGCCCACGGCTTTCGAGAGGAAGGGGAACCATACAGGGACCGTCAGGTAAGGAGACATATTACAATCTGAACATGAGCGGAGTAGTCAGCATCATGAGACGGATGGGTTATGACTATGAGTACTGGGTCAGAGATGACGGCGTAAAGATGTTCGGCAACTATGTCATGATAGCAGCAAATCTCAATATAAGGCCAAGAGGTTCGCTCGTGCAGACATCGCTTGGAATGGGTATGGTATGCGATACCGGCACATTCGCTAAAAGGAATCCTACACAGATCGATATAGCCACGGCCTGGTAGGGAAAAGAGACAAATGAAAACTGAAGTGTCTTGTGAGGATCACTTCAGTTTTTTATTACTGTAAAACCGTATTTGAGCAATTACTTTTCACGTTCAGCAGCCAGGAGATCAAATTTCTCAGGACCGTCCAGTATTCAGATGGCTGTAACATCGCAAAAATGTGTTGCGCTACAAACAGCTGAAACCCTTGAAAATCTGTTACCTTATATTTAAAGAAACACTTTTTGAACCCCAAGTTGGGGTTCTTTAGTACCATAAAAGTGTAGTTGACAGAGAGACATCTCTGCGGCTGCACTTGTTTTATATAATAAGGGATACAGTTGGTCTGGCGAGGGGTTTTTTGG
>CACZAM010000027.1 GCA_902779185.1 uncultured Eubacteriales bacterium | reverse complement strand
CCGGACACTAAAAAATGGCGATTTTCGCTAAAATCTGCAAAAATCGCCAAATCGTGAAAGCCTTGAATTTCAAGGGTTTTGGGCATTATTGTCTTTGTATTTTCGCGACAACCTCGATGTGTGATGTCCATGGGAACTGGTCCACCGGGGTGGCCTCTATGAATTCGTATCCATTTGATGTCAGGTATTTAATGTCACGGGCGAGCGTGCCGGGATCGCATGATACATATACTATGCGATCTGGTGCAGCCTGCACCACTGCGGCGAGCAGAGGCTCGGCGCAGCCGGCACGCGGCGGATCAAGCACCGCCACGTCTGCGTGCTCCAGTCTGATCTCAGGCTCCCGTTCTACTCTTTCATTTACCTCATTCCATTTATAGAGTTTAGCCAGCCCCATCATGCCGGGGAGTTCTTCCTCAGCTTTGCCGCAAATATATCTTGTGTTTATCACTCCGTTTATAACAGAGTTCCTGTTGGCATCAAGGATCGCCGGTCTGACCGATTCTATCCCGATGACCCGGGTCTTTTCGAAAGCCTCGATATCCTTATTTCTAAGGTCCTCAAGCAGCCACAGCCCTATGGTACCCGCACCGCAGTAGAGATCAAGTACAGTCTCTCCGCCTCTGAGGTCCGCATATTCCGCAGCTTTGTCGTAAAGACGCTCCATCTGCTCCGGGTTCACCTGATAGAATGACTGCGGGCTTATCTCAAACGTAAGGCTGCGGCCATCATCCGTTATCACCTCTTCATTGATCGTCGGCTTGCCTGCGATTATATGACACTTACCCTTATGGATGACCGCAACTGACTCCAGACTGTATGCCTGTGTGTCTGCAGGATCCCCCTCTTCGTCAAGGCTCAGACTGTATACTGCATCGTCAAACATTTCCACAAGTTTTTCGATCTGCGGTATCTCTTTGCTTTCTGCCTCAAGCACCGCCATGACCTCGCCTGTCCCGAATGCTGTCTTTACTGTCAGCTGAGTTATGCCCTTTATGCCGGTCTCCTTAAGAAACACCCGCAATGCATCTGCACATACCATTGCCGCATCGGACTGGAGCAGGCAGTCTTCAATGTCCATCACATAATGCGTCTTTCCCTTCAGGAATCCGACTTCTCCATGAGGGCCGACAGCGAAAACCGCCTTGTTTCTGTAGTACTTCAGCGTGCAGGCTCCAATGATAGCATTTACTTTCGGATCATCCAGCCCGCCTAATCTCTTAAGCTTTGCCCTTACCTGCTCTTCCTTGAGTTTCTTCTGGGCTTCATAGGACAGCTCCTGCATCGTGCATCCGCCGCAGCTGCCTGCATAAGGACATTCCGCATGGATCCTGTCAGGCGAAGCTGCAGTGATCTCTGTCAATACGGCCTCTGCTGAAGATTTCTTCGCCTTTGTCACCCTGGCCTTTACTTCATCTCCCGGAACTGCTCCGCCGCTCACAAAAACGGCACAGCCCTCATATCGTCCGAAGGCCCTGCCGTCATCGAGCATATCTTCTATTTTGAGTTCGATTATCTGATTCTTTTCCATATGTCTTCACCATTCCGTGTCAGTGAGAAACATCTCCGCCATCGCTTTCGGCGAGCGCGCGCAGCTTCGCGAAGCGCTTGCTGATCGCCGCCTTTCCTACCGGCGGCGTCAGCGACTCACCGATCTCGGTGAGGCTCGCTTCGGGTTTGTACAGTCTGAGGTATGCTGCTTCCTTTAATTGCGGCGGCAGATGTCTGAGCCCTTTGCTCCAGAAATCCGACAGAGGATCCGTCAGTTCATCAGCATCAGGCAGCCTGCCTGTCTCCGCGGAAGCTATCTTCACAAGCCACTCCCTTTGCTCTTCTGCAGCCAGCAAAGTCCTGTCCACATTTGCATTGTCACAATTGATGATGCGCATTATCTCGCCGTGCATGCTCTTGTTGACCCGTATGCTCTCGAAATCAAGAACAGCGCTTCCGGCTCCCATAATGCCCAGCATGTCACTGATGTACGCAGCCTTCTTCATATACACAATGTAATTATCACCTCGCCTTGCGACAGATGCCGCCAGATCATCAAATGATCCGATCAGCTTCTTCAGATCCATGGCGCTCTGCTCCTTGTCGAGCACAAACTCCAGGTGATAGCCCTTGCGCGGATCCGACATCGTTCCGCAGCTAAGGAACATTCCTCTCATATATGACCGCTTGCAGCATTTGGATTTTACGACCGGCGGATAAATGCCGTCGCTGAAATAGTCATCACCCTCACGTATGAGAAGCATTCCCGTCTCACGGAGTATCTGCATCGATTTCTCATCGGGGCTGATGTTTATATAATAGGTATTCTTTCCTTTTTTGCCCTGACTGCCCGGCCTGTGTGAGCCTCCGATCGCGAGGTCAGCCTTGTTGCGGAAATAGGTCTCGATCAGCACCTTGAAGTGCCTCGCAACAGCAGCGCTTTCCGTAGATGCCACAATAGCAAAACTGCCGCCGGTGATCCTTATCGACCCTGATGCTCTCAGGAATCCCGCGATCTCAGCCAGCATGCAGCATTTTTTGGCGGGCTCTATCCTCGCCAGTTCACTCTTTACATCCGAAGAAAATGACACTGCGTCCCCTATCCTTTTTTATTCTGAAGAGCCAGGTCTCTGTGATGGATCCTTACCCTCATGCCGTCCTTCTCAAATTCTTCGGCAACGGCATTCGCGATCGCCACAGATCTGTGATGACCGCCCGTGCAGCCGAAAGCTATGTTCAGATGATACTTTCCTTCTTTTATGTAGCCCTTTACCATCGATGCCAGCAGTGAATGTACTGATTCTACAAATTCGCCTGCCAGTTCGCTTTTGAATATGTAGTCCCTGACTTTCTTGTTATTGCCCGACAGTTTCTTCAGGCTTGGCACGTAAAAAGGATTCGGCAGGAATCTGACGTCAAACATTACGTCAGACTCTGTCGGTATTCCGTATTTGAATCCGAAGGAGCTGATGTTCACCGTGAAGGTCGAGGATACCGCTCCGCCGAAAAACATGCGGTCGAGTTCTTCAACCAGCTCAGGCAGCTTGAGGTTGCTGGTATCAAGCACCAGGTCAGCGATCTGGCGTATCCCTCTCAGCTTTTCCCTTTCATCTTCAATGACATTTACACTTGCCTGTCCTCCGGTAAGAGGATGGTTCCGCCTTACCTCATTATACCTTCTGACGATCTCGGATACGTCTGCCTCCATATAAAGCACGGTAAGCTCTATATCGCTCCTGCTCCTCAGATCATCTATGACATCTATGAGTTCACCGAAGAAATTCCTGCTTCTGAGGTCTGCAACGAACACCGCCTTAGGTATATCGTTTTCAGCGGAAGAAGCCATCTCAAGAAAGTTGTATATGAGTGCCGGAGGCATATTATCGATACAGTAATACCCCTGGTCCTCAAACCAGTTTGCTGCTCTGCTTCGTCCCGCACCTGACATTCCCGTAATGATTACAACTTCCATTTTTTCTACCTTATTTCTTCTGTATGTTTACTATCCTCTCCGGATCGATGCCTGCCTCCATGGCGAGCGCAAGACTCTCCGCAAAACGCCCTACGTATTTTGGCCTGTGCGCATCGCTGTTGATGACGAAGTTCACGTCATACTCCTTATATATCCTGAGGTCATCTGCATCCGGATGTTTGTGTCTGGCATTGATCTCTACAAGTGTCCCTGTCTCTTCACACGCCTTTGCCACTGCATGCTCATCTATGAAAGCCTTGTCGCCGGGATGTGTCAGCGTCCTTATGTCATTGCATTTGAGAGCTTTGATGATGCGCTCGGTATTCTGACGTCTGAGTCTCTCCTGCAGCTTCTTCGGCCACGGGAGCCTGAATGCAAGGAAATTGTGGATCATATGGCACTTCGGCACATAGTGATAGCCGGCATTCACGAAGTCGAACTTCTCGAAATCCTCAGGTGAAACATCAAGGCCGTTCTCTGTATCGACTATGTCAGCTTCCACTCCCAGGTAGATCCTGAGCTTAGGGAAAGAAGCCAGAGCCAGCGCTATGTCCCTTCTCATCTGAGGGAGTTTGCGGAGATCGAGGCCGTAAAAATCAAATGGCCCGTGATCTGTTATTGCAAGCGAGTCAAGTCCCCTCTTCGCAGCCGAGCGCGCATTGTCTATTATGCGGCCCTTCCCATGAAAATACGGACCCACTTTCGAATAGATCGTATGCGTGTGATGGTCGAATATCAGTCTGTATTCTTTTTTTATATCCTCAATACTCATTTTCATAATTCTACAGGCTGCAGTTGATAAGCCTCACCTCAGGCTCAAGCAGTATGCCCGAGTCTGATAAAACTGTTTCTCTTACATGTCTCATTACAGCAAGCACGTCTTCGCAGCTGGCGCCGCCTATGTTTATAACAAAGCCGGAATGCTTCTCCGACACCTGAGCTCCGCCTGCTGTATAGCCTTTGAGTCCGGACTGCTCTATAAGTGCCGCGGCATATCCTCCGACAGGTCTCTTGAATGTGCTTCCTGCACTCGGATAGTTGACCGGCTGCTTGGAATTTCTTTTGAACTGGAGTTCAGCCACTCTCGCTGCTATCTCATCCGGATCGTCCTCTTTCAGCTCCATCTCTGCGGAAAGAATGAGTATTCCAGCATCCTCTGCCACGCTGTGTCTGTATGAGAACTGCATCTCCTCATTGCTCAACGTGCGAAGATTTTTCCCGTCAGCGTCCATCACACGGACTGCTCTGACGACATCCCTGATCTCGCCGCCATATGCGCCTGCGTTCATAAACACTGCTCCGCCTATGCTTCCGGGTATGCCGCTCGCAAACTCAAATCCGCTGAGTCCGTTTTCGGTCAGGAAAGCCGAGACTCTCGACATGAGCATTGCCGCCCCGGCTCTTACTATGCAGGGATCATCCGCATCACGCGTAATGGTTTCGAAATCCCCTCCGAGTTTTATCATGATGCCCGGATAGCCTTCATCCGAAACGAGAAGATTTGATCCGTTGCCGATCATCATGTGCTCTGCTCCGGCATCAGTAACAGCCGCCATAACAGCAGCAAGCTCTTTCTCATCGTTTACCGTAACAAAAGCTGCAGCCGGTCCGCCTATGCGAAATGAAGTGTGCCTGCTCATAGGCTCATCCCTGAGCACTCGTTCTTCAGGCACATAACTGCATATTCTTTCTATTGTTTTTAAAATGATTTCATGCATTTCGTTTTATTCGAGCAGATCCTTCTCCTTGCCATTGACTTCAGCAAGCTTATCGGTATCTCTGTCCAGATTGCTCACGTGGTCGTTGTGGTCATATGCAAATTTGTTATGAGAAAGATCTTTCGTTCCCTTCCTGAGTCTTGAATATAAAGACTGCTGTTTTTTCTTGCTCGGTTCGAGTTCGACCTCGTCATCCTCGAGTCCATACGGCTCAAGGCTGTAATAATATGAAGTGTGAGTGTTCTTTTCCTTGCGCTTCAGGCTGTTTGTCATCAGTTTGTCGGCATATCTGTAGAATACCGCAAACACAGGTACGCCGAGAGCCATTCCCGGGAATCCGAACAGTCCCCCTCCTATCAGCACCGAGATCAGCACCCAGAAGCTCCCGATCCCAATGGCATTGCCTACGATCTTCGGGCCGATCAGATTTCCGTCGAGCTGCTGTATCACGATGATAATAATTACAAAATAAAGCGCATCTATCGGGTTCTCAAGAAGCAGTATGAATACCGAAGGGATGGCTCCGATGAACGGGCCGAAGAACGGTATGATATTGGTCACACCTACTATCAGGCTCAGCATCAGGGCGAACGGCATATCACATATCTTGAGTACAATGTACGTCAGGACTCCGATTATGAACGAGTCAATTATGCGGCCTACGATGAACCCGATAAATGTTTCATTTACGATATTTGCGAATTCATAGAGGGTCGCCTTGCGCTTCTGGCTGCATGTAGCGTTGACTATCTTGCGCGTGATCGCAAAGAGTCTCTCTTTATAGTTGAGCAGGTATACCATTATCAGAAGTCCGATAAAGGCATTTGCCACGTACTTGACCGCCATGATGACGCCGTTGGACACCATCGATGCAATGCTTGCAGCATTGCCGCTCAGGATATGCTCCTGTATCCACTGCATCACCTCGCTGTTCTCAGCATTTGCAAGGTTGTCTACCCAGACCGCTATAAACGGGAAATGGCTCAGATGGACATGGCACCAATTGGAGAAAGAAGTCAGCCTTTCCGGCATGGTATTGACCAGATTAAACGCGCTGGCAACTACCTGCGGCACTACGAAGTATATAAACAGGCCCGCCAGTCCTACTACCACGATCACACATACTAATGTCGCGACAGCTCTTGCAGCGCCAAGTAAGTTCCGTTTCTCTTCCTTGCTCACGGCAAGCTTATCGTCTTCATAGACGGGCATGATACCAGCCGGAGCGTCCTTTTGCATAGCTCCTGTCAGCAGGCGCTGATAGCTCCACTTTACGCAGGCGTTATACACAGGGCAAAGAATGAACGCAAGAATACCGCCTATGTATATAGGCGCCAGAGTACTATTTATGTTTTCAAAGCCGATCGATATGCGGTTTTTGGTGATCCAGTTGTTGAATATGATCAACAGGCCTCCGCACACCAGTATCAGGACTGCGGCTTTCGCGTATGGACTCTGTCTGAATTTCCTGAACATTGTGCCCCTCCGGCTTGTTACTGCGATTCCTTCTTTTTATTTTACCACTAATTATCTTTATTCTGCAGGGATAATCACATATGCCGTCTTATTTCTTCTCCCCCAGCTGTTGCATGCTCCTCTTGAGTTCATGTACAGATCTACCACATTGCCTTTGACTGCGCCTCCTGTGTCGCATGCATACGCGTATCCGTAGCCTTCTACCCACAGTTCAGATCTCAGGCTGACAAAGCCCGGATCAACTGCGCAGGTACCGAAATGCACACCCATTCCAAGTGCGCCGCGTGCTCCGGCCTTTGCAGTGTACGCGGTAGTATTGGCTGTAAACGTCCTTTCAACTATGTACTCTCCCGAATTGCCTGTGCCGGATGTCCCAAGCCTCAGCTCGCTGTCGTGCGGCTCGGTGATCCACTCCTTCAGATCGCGTTCAGTACCTTTTTTTCTGCCGTTTACATATTTGGTGGTATATGTGAATATGCCTTCCCCGTCGTTCCCTTCAGATGTTTCCTGAACACCTGATGTAAGTGACGGATCAAGTATGACCCTGCTTACAGCTTCAATGGTCTCTTTCTTTTCTTTCACATCATAGTGTATCTCATTGACCACTATCGACGTGTCATCTGCGACTTTTTTATCCAGAGCCGGCTTTATCTCATCATCGTCGTCAAAGCTTATTCCGTTGAGCTCCAGATTATCTTCAACAGTACCCGGAACGAGCCAAAGCTTCTGTTCTTTGCCGGCGATCTTTGCTTCAGTCTCCGTGGCCTGCCTGATACCGACCGTCATATTGCTCTTTACCGGCATCTCGGGAACGGTATCCATCAGATCATGTTCGCCTGCGTCTCCTTTTTCAGTCAGCTCGCTCTTAAGTTCAGCTGCAGTCCTGGCTGTAGTCGCGTACTCTATGTGCTGCGTGCCTCCGTATGTCACATAATCAATGTTTACAGTCTTAGGCACCAGATAATCCCATGCCTGATACCCGGCAAACAGAACCAGCATGATCACAGCAGCCGTCAGAGTCCGTCTGTGCCTGTCTCCCCAGAGCATTTTTCCCGCTGCTGATCCAGGAACATGCTGTGGTTTCGGATATTTTGAATGAGATACCTTAGCCTTAGGGAGTGGTCCGTACTCTTTTTTTACCTTTTCCTTTTCAGGCTTCTTTACCGTTTCAGGATCAGGTGCCGGGCCGGGTTCTGATCCCGCATCCGCCTCTGATGCAGAAGCCGGTTCAGGCTCCGGCTCGTCCGGTTCAGTATCAGCCCACGCAAAGCTTACCTTCGCAAGCTCCTCCTCTTCTTCAGCTCTGAGCTTCTCCGACTCTACTTCAAAATCAAACTCCGGGGCGATCCTCGCAGCCTCTTCTTCAAGCCTGGCATATTCAGCTTCGATCAGTTCCTTTATCTTTTCTCTGACCTGCTCGCGCTCAAGCTGTATGGTCTCTTTTTTTATTTCCGCTTCTGTCTTTATGTTGTTCTCAACTCCCGCTTTTTAAAGCATACCCGGTCGATCATACTCTAAGGGCGGATGATACCTTTTATCTTCACGCTGTCGATCTTATATGCATTGCGGACAACAGCCCCCGGCTTTTTGCATCCTATCGCAGCCGTCGGCCCGGCATTGCCTTCTATTGTGATTATGTAATCGCCGGAAATGCCTTCGACCAGACCGACATGTCTGTTCCTTCCGAAAACTATTACATCTCCCCCTTTAGCTTTGCTTTTGCTTACCCATTTTTTGTGTTTGTCAGCATATCTTGAGTAGCTTGGCACATATCCGAGAGGTCCGAACTTTTTCGCGACCGATATCTTTTTATAAAGTCCGGCTTTCTTATAACACCATGCAACAAATGCTCCACACCAAGGCGTGCGGTCTGTATCAATGAATCTTGTCTTGTAGTACCATACCCAGTATGTCTTTCCTGTCATGATGCCGACCTGGGCCTTCGCTATTTCGACCACAGAACTGCCGTTTCCGTCAGGGATCTCCAGCTGTACTGCACATCCGTTTTCATCAGCTCCGGTATGTTCTTTACGGAAAAGCCCTGGTCTGCATAGATTATTCCGCCTTTCTGCACATAATAGCGGTTGTCATTCCAGGTCACAAAGCCGGCTGTTCTGCGCATAACACCGGATGCATCGGAGTAATACAGATATCCTTTCCATTTGTAAACGCCTGTATTGATCGCTCCGTATTTATCGGCGCAGTAATATTTCTTCTTTACCTTGAAGATCGCATTTGTCTTTATCTTTCCGCCTTTTCTGACATAGTAGATCCTGTCACCGGCCTTAACAAAGCCGGCTTTCTTCCTTACCGCGCCATTCAGATCCTTGTAGTAATAATACTTTCCCTTTTTAAATACGCTGCCTGTCGGTTCAGGTTCAGGCTGTACGGCCGGAGTCTCCGGTTCGGGTCCGGGCTGTATGGCCGGAGTTTCCGGTTCAGGCTGAGCAGCAGGAGTCTCAGGCTCGGACTGCACTGCCGGAGTCTCTGATGTTGTATTGACTCCATTCTCCGTTCCGGTCGATGGTTCTGCCGCCTCTGCAGTTTGCATACCATCTGCAGTAGCATTTCCATCCGGCGTACCGGTTTCGGCAAAAACCGAGGAGAAAGAAAGAACGAACATCAAAAGCAAAGCTGTCAATGTCCGTTTTACTCTTAGTGCCGTCCTGTTATTTATATTCATTGCCGACCTCCTTCTGCTGTGGATCACCTGATTTTCAGGCGAAAGGCATAATACGCCATTTCCATTAAACAGTACAGATCGGCAAGTGTCAATTTACATTTCTGAATATTTATAGACTTCTGCTATTTCACGAAAGATTCTCCGGCGAGCGCGCTGTTTTCATCCTTCGCACCGTTCCATCCATAACCCAGTTCATCGAAGTGCTCATATGTAGTAACCGCGACCGCGCTGATACCTTCGTTGTTCATTCCATGCCTGGACGTGAGTGTTTCTATGTACAGAACGTACTTTTGCTCTCCCACAGGCACTATGAATCTCTCAGCTATGTCCATCATGCCCTTCTTGTCCGGAGCAGTCGATAGGCTTCCGGCGCCTAGCGACACCGCCTCAGCAAAACCTGCTTTGGTCCAGTCGGCAAATCCGGTCACGTCTTCCGCTCCTTTCGGGTTTATCATCAGGGCTCCCAGTTTATCAGCGCTTCCTGACTTGAGAGCTTTCATAACCGCCTCGGAGTTTTCTTTACAATACTCTGTCATCGAATAAAAATCGGGATCGGTAATTTTCTCCGCGGCTACTTTTCTATTATATGCGGATCTTGCAGCCACGACTGCGACAATTATGAAAATCAGCAGCATAAGCAGCAATGCCGTGATCAGTATCTGATTGGATTTTTTCTTCTTCATTTTCTACTCTCCTGTCCTGTATATCTATCATATAGCATTTGTCCGCACTTGTCTAATGATGTATACTATTAATATGACAGATGAAGAAATCAGGCGCGAAATACGCAGACAAAGAAAACGCAAACTTTTAAAGAGGCGTATCATATCGCTCGCTGTTGCTGTCGCCATCGCTGCAGGCGGCGGGTTTTTAGTTGGCAATGCGATCGGCAACAACCGTTACGAGAAAGAAATCAAAGGTATCGTCCCGGTTGCTGCGGACAAGCCTATCGTCAAGGTGGCCATGTCACAGCTCGGCAACAAGGGAGGCGAACCTTTCTGGTCGTGGTATGGATTCAAGAACCGCGAGGAATGGTGTGCCCTCTTCGTTTCGTGGTGCGAGGATCAGTGCGGATATCTTAAGTCTGATGCTGCTCCGAAGTTTGCCATAGTTAGTGACGGGGCCGACTGGTTCGTGCTCCGCGATCAGTGGCGCCTTATGGGAGATACCCCTGAAGCCGGCGACCTCATATTCTTCGACTGGGATCAGGACGGAGGCCGCGATCATGTAGGGATCGTAACGGCCGTGGTCGATGACAAGGTCTTCACGGTGGAGGGAAATTCCAGCGACCTCTGCAGACAGAAGAGATACTACCTCGATGATCCTGCCATCTACGGATACGGAGTGATCAAACCTAAGAAATAAAAAAATACGCTGTGTCCTGACATTCAGGACACAGCTCTTTTTTTATCGTTCTTTTTTTGCCTTCATTTTTTACCTTACATGCAGATCAGGCTCGATCGCTTCGAATACCGGAAGTATGCCGGTCTTTTCCGGAGTCTGGGCAGGAAGCTGCCAGAAATCATGAGCACAGTAGTTGTTGCCCTCTACGATGGCAGGTCCGTCAGGCGTGATGCCAATGTCCCACCCGACATATCTGACCTGAGGAACCACCAGCGCTGCTTCCTTAGCCAGCTCACATGCTTCCTTGAACATCGGCACCTGATGTCCCATCAGCTTATAATGTGTCATCGGATGCTCGTCATATACGATAGCCATGGACCCGTCACCGCTGACTCCCGGCGAGCAGATCTTGCCGGTCTCGAGATCGACACGCGTACCGAATCCGTAATTGTCTACCACGCGGCCGTTCAGGCCAAACTTCTGTGTCGCAAAGATAACGTGCGGGACTCTCTGTTTGTCTACTACCGTGATTATTCTCAGGCAGTTCATCGCATAAGGATATACCTTTTCGTTGTCAGGATGCTGCTTCAGCACTTCCTCGAGCAACCAGGAATCCTCCTGCAGAAGCTCCCTGTACATATC
The DNA here is from genome assembly GCA_902779185.1 of uncultured Eubacteriales bacterium. Classification (GTDB taxonomy): domain Bacteria; phylum Bacillota; class Clostridia; order Peptostreptococcales; family Anaerovoracaceae; genus Crickella. Next base: position 11,470 of record CACZAM010000027.1, on the reverse strand, counting down.
ATCAAAGCTCTCGTAGTCATCAAGGTTCTTCTTCATGCATCCGTGTCCGCAGGAACCGTCCACCGGCTTACAGAAGATGACCTTATGCTTCTCAACGAACTCCCTTACCTCTCCTTTTGAAGATGTCTTGAAGTTGATGAAATCGCGCTTGATATAATCTTTGAAAAGATTATTGAAATCCTCTTTGTTATCAAAGAGGTGTTCATATGTATCATCGTTGAAATGACTGATGAGCTTCTTGTTGCGCAGTCTTGTAAGGAAAGTATCGCGCTGTTCATCTGTCAGATCCCAGAAACCGAACGTGACATAATCGAAATACCCCGCGCCGAACTTTACTGCGCATTTCGCCATATCTGCAGTGATTGCAGCTTTGCTCATTCCTGAAAATTTTGCCGTCCTGTCGAGGACTTCCTTATACTTATCAAGGCTCATTCCCTTGAGGACCCGTATCATGTAACTAGGACTCAGCACCTTGTAACCTCCTTTTGATCTACATACAGTCATGTAATTCTACAATACATCGCGGCAAGTTGCCAGCATGTCGCATCAACATTTAATATTATTAATGCGTCCATCCGCTTCAGCCTGCTGCTCCTGCCTGGCTGCGGTAAAGTGGCGCAAAACTGAATAGAAGGCGTCTGTCATGTGCAAGGTAAGCTTAAGCACTTTGGAGAAGATGATAATCTTGTAGATCAATTATGAATGAGCTAGTTTTGTCAAGATTGGACTTGAAATCAACGAAGAATAATGATGAAAAGTCGATAAACCTTGAATGTATTGAGCATTTGGGCTGGATTTGGCAAGATCAACTGAAAAAAGGCTTGACAAATCATCTGTTTAAGCGAATTATATACAAGATTTGTCCCATGAAGCGAAGAGCTTCAGATGACAAACTTGACAGATGTGATGTGATAAAGGCAGATCTGCAAGATTTGAAGCGGATCTTGATGAGCCTGATGAACATGCTGCACTTGTTGAACATACCGCACTTGTTGAACATGCTGCACTTGTTGAACATGCTGAGCTTGATGAACATGATCAGCATTATGAACATTAAGTAATAATATGTAATAATTCTTAAAATAAGACCTATTTGCATCTGCGTAATGATAAAATAAATGTTGTATGCAGATCTTTAGTGATTCGTAAGGATTTTCACAAAATAAATCAGTAATTTATCGGTAATTATCAGTAACTAAAGAAGGAAAAAGGATATGGAATTTACAGCCAATAAAAATAAAAATATCAGCATTGAAACTTCCACCGGCGATTATGACCGCTGTGCCATACAGACGCACTTTGTTCAGATCGGTGAAGATTATATTGAGCTCGTTGAGCGCTATGTGAAGCCTCTCTGGCAGGAAGGTGATCTGCTCGCAGTAGCAGAGAAGATCGTTTCACTCTGCCAGAACAACGTAATACCGAAGAAAGACGTTAAAGTCACAAAGCTTGCGAAATTTCTCAGCCGCTTCGCCACACAGCATAACTCGGCAGGCATAGGAGTGGGCGATGTTTATAAGATGCAGTACGCGATCGACATCAACGGAGGAGCAAAGGTTTTCCTCGCTGCTGTATGCGCCGGTTTCGGCAAGCTTGTCGGCAAAAAAGGCATTTTTTACGACATGGTAGGAGAAGAAGTCCGCGGCCTTGACGGCTTCTATCCGGATGTATTCCCTATTTATGGCGAGTTCGGCATTCCTCTCCCGAAGAATCCGAACGGTGTCTGCAACGAGATCAAAGAAAAGACGGGCATCTCGTGCATAATAATCGATGCGAACGATTTCACCCGCGATATCCTCGGAAAGAGCGACGATGTAACTCTCAATGACGAGCAGCTCTGCGAGATAATCAGGGACAACCCTGCCGGGCAGGATGACCAGTGCACACCGTTCATCCTTATAAGAAAGAAATAGTTTCATATTAAACGGCTATTTGCCCGGTGGGCTATTTACCCGGCTCTTCAACCTTGTGTTGGGGGCAGACCACAAAACTAATCGCAGGGGCAAGCAGTTAAATTCAAAAAAACAAAAGTGTTCCGTTTCTTAGCGGAACACTATTTTTGTATATGGTTTTACTGCGCCTGATAGTAATCCTGCATGTCCCTGAGGTATTCTTCAAGGCAAATGCCATTGCTCATTATGATCGCCGCATGCTCCTTACCGACATATCTGTAATGCCATGGTTCATAAATGATCTCCGTGATATCCTCCTTGTCTTTTGGATACCTTAATATGAAGCCGTAATCCTGACAGTGCTCCATGAGCCACTTCTGCGCCGGCATGTCCTCCTGCGCATCTATGAGCGGGTCGCCCCATCCCAGTGAATCTGCGTCGACTATATCCGCTGCCAGACCGCATTCGTGTTCACTGTGACCAGGCAAGGCAGTATCAGCCTTGTTCGCTGTGTGATCATACAGGTATTGCTGAGTCTCACGGGTCCTGAAAGTGGATATCAGGCGCGGCGAGTATCCCGCATCCCTGCAGTCCGAAAGCATCTCCTGAAGCGCGTCATGTACTCTGGCATCGATATAATACCCGTCTTCGACTTCAACCGTCTCGATGTCGAAATCATCAGGCATCGCATTGTAATTGTTTACAAGTATCAGATACCACTGGGATTTCTCTTCTGCGATTTTGTCAAGTCTGGCCTGCTCTTCTGCTTCTTCCTCAGATTCCTTCTGCGCAGCTTCTTCAGCGGCTCTTTCTGCTTCCTCCAGCTGTGAGGCGTCAGCGATCTTATGGACAAGGAAAAATACCGCAGCGATGATCGCGATGGTTAGTATGAGTATGAGCAGTATAAGTCTGTTGGTTCTTTTCTTTCTCATGGATTTTTTCAGGCTTTTTTGCTGCGTTCGAGCGCAAGCAGAGCTGCACCGTAAGCTCCGGCATATCTGCCGTCAGGCATGGCAAGCGCTTTTTTCCCCAGCTTTTTGCTGAGAAGCGAAGCGAAGAATTCGTTATTGCTGAAGCCTCCGGTGATGATTATCGTATCCTGGAGCTCCTTCCTCTGCACAAGAGTCGCGACCTTGAGCGCTACCGAGTCTATGACTCCTGCAGCAAGATCCTCACGGCTCCTTCCCTCTCCCATATAGTTTATCACTTCCGACTCGGCGAACACGGTACAGAGTGAACTTATCGAGATCGGCTTTCCTATCTCTGCGAGCTCAAACAGCTCTTCGATCGTAAGTCCGAGCCTGTTGGCCATAACCTCGATGAACTTGCCTGTACCGGCTGCGCACTTGTCGTTCATAAGAAAGTCGATCGGCTTTCCATTTTTTACATTTATGTATTTTGTATCCTGCCCGCCTATGTCTATGATAGTGCAGTCACGTCCGATCATTTCATATCCGCCTCTGCCGTGGCAGGTGATCTCTGTCACAACGCCATCAGCATACTCTACGCTGATCCGCCCGTAACCGGTCGCGATTATGTCTGCATCTTCAATGTCCCCGTACCGCTTGACGAGGTCATCTCTGATGATGCCTGCAGTGATCTTGCTGTTCCATCCGGTCGGCAGTACTTCATAAACCGGCTCCATGCCCTCTTCAAGCACGCAGACCTTTGATGCAGTAGAACCGATATCTATACCTATATATTTTTTAGCCATATTTATGCCTCGTATTGTCAAATGTGTTGTTCAGTCCGCTGATCGAAAGATACGCCAGATCCTCAGCCTCAGCGATCTCCTTTATCCTGTCTACATCTTCTCCGTGCACAAGAAGAGAGACACCGCAGCAGACTGAAAGCTCCCGCGGAGTCGGACTTATCTGGGCATACATGCCCTTTCCCTTGAGCGACCTGTACATTGCGGTCGCATCCGTATGGTTCTGAAACAGTATATAGTAGTGCAGGTATTCTGCCATCGATACAGCTCCTAAAAAGTATAGGGCGGAGACCGTCCGCCCTATATTTTAACATTTCTTTTCCTTCAGCAAAAGATTGTATTAACCGAGCATCTCTATGAATGCGCCGATTCTTGTCTTGAGCTGCTGAGCATCGTTGTCAGTGTAGTCTGTCTCGATGCCGAGGAACGGGATGCCTTCTGCCTTGCATTTCTCTTCGAGGGCTCTGCCTTCGATATCGTAAGTCTGGCAGAACATCAGGCTTACATCGATAACTCCGTCTGCCTTGCTTTCCTTTGCAAGTCTAACTACATCGTCGAATCTTGCGGTGTTTGGTGTGAAGCATGCGCAGTTGATGCCCATGTATCTGTTTGCGATGTTCTGTACCATCTCATCCAGATCCTTGCCGCTCTCATCAACAAAGTTCTCGAAGTATCTTGTGCCTGTGCATGTCTCTTCGCAGACTACGATTCCGCCGCTTGTCTCAACAAGGTTATGGAGTTTCCAGTTAGGAATAGCCATAGGTGTTCCGGAGATGAGGATCCTCTTCTTTCCTGCTGCCAGGTTTACGCCGTCTGCAACTCTCTTCTCGAGCTCGTCACACAGCTTGTTGACCATTGCTGCGAATCTCTCAGGATCATCATAGTAAGCGATCTGCGAAATGAGCAGTACGTCTGTTCCGCTGATAGGAACGTTCTCTTTCCATCTGAGGCTGTAAAGTCTCTGGAGCGCTGCTCTCTTTGCGTTGATCTTCTTGATGTTCTCAGCAAGAGCCTCTGCGGTTACCTTGTTGCCTGTTGTCTCTTCAACTACCTTGATAAGATCTTTGATCTCGTCTGCCCACTTGAGATAGTCCTTTTCCCTCTTCATCTGAGGCAGGTCCATGATGTGCATCGGAACATCCGTGCCGAGGATCTCGTATGCTTTCTTTTTGCCGTCACAGGTGTTCTCACCGATGTAGATGTCAGCCAGTCTGTAGAACGGGCATGTCTTGTCGAATCTTGCACCGAGCATAGCCTTGATCAGCGGGCATGTATTAGCCGGAAGGTATCTCTCGCCGCCAGGTACCCAGAACTGCGAACCCGCGCAGAGACCTGTTGCGATTCCGCCTGCTGCGAAGATCACTTCGTCAGGTACATAAGCGCAGAAAGTGCCGAATACCTTGCCGCCGTTCTTTCTGAACTCAACGAGTTCGGAAGGTCTGAGGCCGTGAACGTCTGCTAGGACCATGTCGAAATAATCCATAGCTTCAGGTCTGTTCTCCTGGGACATGAATACATCACCGATAGCTCCCGGAAGCACTTCGCAAAGCATGTCATGAAGCTCAAGGTTCATACCGAGATCAGCCCACATTTTCTGATTGTCTGCCATAATAAATTCTCCCCTTAAATTAATAAAACGCCTTAAAATATGTGCCTGCAGCAGAACTGAAAGCACAACCTGTATCTAAATTTTACTATCATAAAAAGAGCGGGCAAAATAGATATAATCTATCTCACCCACTCTGCTCATTGTATAAATCTATTCTATTACATGCCCGATTGTGAGAAGAGTTTTGAACCCAGCTTTTCACCCTCAGCCTCTGTACAGCCGTATACACCCTCCTGTCCTTCCATCGGTCCGTAGTGTACCACTACTTCCTCTTCCGGATCATACTCAGGGTCGGCGATCTTTTTATTGAGGAGCTCTATAAGGATCCCCATAACATAGTTCGTCTGTTCTTCTTCTGACATCGCCATTATCTTATCCGGCTCCGCAGCAACTTTCTCTTCAAGCACTTCAGTCAGTTCCTCATTGATGCCCGTGAAGATCTGCAGCGGCTGTATGGAAACTGTTACATCATATCCGCCGTCATCCGTGGCAACAGCATCCCCGACGGTATAGCTCGCCTTTTCAAGCGCACTGATCATAAAATCCGTAAAATCCTTTACGACATCGTCGCTCAGATTCGCCTGGGAGCTGACCCCCTCCATCATCTGATTTATAAGGTTGTCACGGACCTCAGTTTCCTTTCCCTCCTCGACATCAACAAGTTCGACTGCGTGATCGTAATCTCCTGTGCAGATGATGTCGAGAACGGCCTTTACATATGCCTGCGCATCCTCCGGTGTCGGCTTCTTAGGCCCGCAGCCGCTGAGCATAACGATCATCATAACCGCCGCCAGCATTAAGAGCGGCAAACGTCCAGATCTCTTTTTCATGCATGCCTCCTACTTTATCTTGCGGCGCTTGATCTTCTGAGTAGTAGTCTTTTCGAACTCTTCCGTTCTCAGATAGGTCTGCTTGATGCGCTTGTATTTAGGCATCTCGTCATTGATCTTCTCGATATCAGCATCGACTGTAGCCTGGATCTCTTCAGGGCTCTTGCCGGCGAGAGCTTCTGCTTCAGGGTCATATACCACGTGCGCTACAAGCCTGTAATCATCGCCTTCTTCTTCACCCATGACCACGTTCTCAACCACATACGGGATCTTGTCGATAAGCCCTTCTATCTCTTCAGGATAGATGTTTTTGCCGTTCTTGAGCACTATTACGTTCTTCTTGCGGCCGGTCAGGAAGATATAGTCATCCTTGTCGATTCTTGCCAGGTCGCCAGTATTGAACCACCCGTCGACAAACACTTCCTTATTTGCTTCTTCATCATCAAGGTAGCCCTTCATGATGTTAGGACCTCTCGCATAAAGTTCTCCGATGCCGTCTTCGTCAGGATCGTTGATCTTCACCTCTACTCCAGGCATTGCGTGCCCGACTGAGCCCGGTCTGCGGTAGAAGTAGCTTTCTGAAGCGATGGTCGGTGCAGTCTCAGTAAGACCGTATCCCTGTACAGTGAGGATACCGAAGTCCGTCGTATATTCAAGGATCTTAGGATCGAGCGCAGCTGCTCCGCTGATGAGGAATCTCAGTTTGCCGCCAAGTCCGTCGATGACATCCTTGAACAGTTTACGCCTTACATCGATACCGACCTTCATCAGAGCCTTTGAGATCTTGCGTCCGGTCTCGAGTTTCTGCAGCTTGCCTTCCTTTTCTGCCGTCTTCAGCACCTTGTTGATCATCGACTCAATGATGAGCGGCACGCAGAAGAATGCTGTGACTCCGTATTCCTTGAGCTCCTTCTGGACATATTTAAGTCCGCTGCAGAACACGTTTGTGGCCCCGTTGCTGATGAACATAAGCACGCCCTGGTTCCCGAATGCGTGATGGAGAGGAAGCAGTATCATCTCCACATCATCTTCGTAGATAGGTTCGACCTTTCTCATGGCAGCGATAGTGGATGCAATGTTGCGCTGAGTCAGCTGTGCCGCCTTTGCATCAGCAGATGTGCCCGAGGTGAACAGTATGATGTCTACCGCGTGCTTATCGATCACCTTGAACTCCGGCTTATACTGCTTTACCAGCTTTGCGTGCTCCTCAAGAGCTTCCTGCGAGATCTCAGACATTGGGATCAGCGTTTTTGCAGTGACGCCATCGATTTTGCTGATCTTTTCAAAGTCCATCTTGAGGCTCTCGTCATAAACTATGGCATCAGCCTTGCACTTTATCAGCGAATTCACGATCTCTTCTTCAGGCAGACCTTTGTCGAGAGGTACTACAACTCCGACATTGATAACTATTCCATAATAAGCCGCCAGCCAGGTATATGAGTTAGGTCCGATGACTACTATTCTCTTGCCCTTGAGTCCCTTGCTGATCAGATATGCTCCGATGGAATCCATATCTTCCCTGAACTTGCGGTACGTGATCTCAACTTTGCTTTTTCTGTCCGGAGTCTTGTAGATGAATGCGGTATTCTTCCCATACTTATCTGCTACAAAATCCATGATTTCCTTGAGATCCTGGAACTCTATATCATACTTGCATTTATACTTTCTCATTATTCATCCCTTTCTAATTGGTTTTAATGCACCGTTCTGAGCGCATAATAAGACAAACCCCTTTGTCTTATCTCAATATACAGTAAAGCGGGCATTTTAGCAATGAAACTATGCCCGCCCAAAGAGTTTCGTAATGCTTGATTTTACAAGGTTTCAGCAAGCTCAGGAAATATGCTGAGGCTGCGTTTCAGTATGCCGTGAACGTATGCGATCATGGTGCCGTAATTGGTTATAGGCACTCCCTGCTCTGTCGTTTTTGCAGCGCGATGCTTTACTTCTCTTTCATTCAGCATGCACCCTCCGCAATGTACAACCAAGGCATAAGGTGTCAGGTCGTCAGGATATCCCGTGCCGCTCGCGGTCTCAAAGATCAGTTCTTTCCCGGTGAATTCACTGAGCCACTTTGGTATTTTTACGGTGCCTATATCTCCGCATTGCCTGTGATGCGTGCATCCTTCTGCAATGAGGATCTTATCACCGTCTTTCAGAGCGTTGATCGCGGCAACGCCTCTTACTGCATCATCGAGCAGCCCTTTATAGCGTGCCATCAGTATCGAGAACGAAGTCAGCGGCACGTCCTGCGGCACTATCCTGTCGACCTTGCCGAACACCTGGCTGTCCGTGATCACGAGAGCCGGCTTTGTGTCTCCAAGCTTTGTTAACATATCTGACAGCTCTGTATCCTGCACAACTATAGCTGCTGCGCCAGCGTCGAGTATATCCCGGATAGTCTGCTGCTGCGGAAGTATGAGCCTGCCTTTAGGTGCAGCTTTGTCTATCGGCACTACCAGAAGAACAATGTCACCCGCCTTGATCTTGTCTGCAACAAGTCTTCCTTCCTCTCCCTGAGGCTTCAGAGCCGCTATCCTGTTCTTCAGCTCGTCTATGCCGTCGCCTGTCAGCGCGCTGACATGGATAATGCCGCTGCAGCTGCCTGCCATCTTCTGCATGAGACCGGCAGTCTCTTCATCAATATTATGATCTTCGGAGTCCTCCGGAATATCGCTTTTGTTAAGCGCTATAAGGTAAGGAATAGCTTTTTCCTTAAACAGCTCAACAAGCTCACCGTCTACTTTTCTGAAGCCCTCCGTAGTATCGACTACCAGAACAGCGATGTCAGTCTTTTCAAGTATCTTGCGTGTTCTCTGCACACGCAGTTCTCCAAGACTGCCCTCGTCATCAAAGCCAGGCGTATCGATCACCACTACAGGCCCGAGCGGAAGTATCTCCATCGACTTGGTCACCGGGTCAGTCGTGGTACCCTTCACATCAGAAACTACCGCGAGATCCTGCCCCGTTACAGCATTTACCACGCTCGATTTACCTGCATTCCTGCGTCCGAAAAATCCTATATGTATCCTTTCGCCCGAAGGCGTCTCATTCATTCCTGCCATAAAAACCTCTCTGAAAAATAAAAGCAGGGATCATTCCCTGTGATTAGTGTACCTTCATAAAGATAACTTATCAAGAATTAAACAAAAGCTGCGGTTTCACCGCAGCCCCACCCTTTTTCGAAAGATACTGTTAAACACCTTTCAAAAGAGATCTTTCGGGTTTCTCGCTCGATGTTTAGAGAGGGAGCACCGAAATGTAGCAGCATTTGTGGGGAAACCCTATGATCTCTTGTCTTATTATATTTATGTATTTCTTTTTATGAATAATTGACTAAAAATAAAAACAGACCACATGCGCATTTTTTCTATACCACATAATCTGTCTATGTATAAAACTTCCCTGTTTGCAGCGTTTTGTGTGAAATGTTTCAGTATACCAGGCTGCTGTTATTGTGTGCTGCAGACAGCATCAAAGTCTGGTGGTGAAGCTGAACTCCGCTCTGTCACATCGCACAAAGCTTTCTATGTATTCCACAGGCTGCCGTTCCGAATCGACCCCTATAAGTTCGAAGCTGAATGCCGGATGGTCCACAGGGAGTTCCAGATATCTGGCCTCCTTAGGAAACAACCTTACTACGCGAAGCCTTTTGTCATACTTTTCAGGTAAATGGCCTTTGTCCTCCATATATTCATATAGCGATACCATCCTGAAGTCGAACGTTTCAATATCCGGGAAGATTTTTTTAGGCACATAGGTATACTCTATAGCAAGAGGTTCCTCACTGCCGTAGCTTACCCGATGGAGTGCGAATACGGGCTCGCCCTCCTGAAGATTCAGTTTGTCTTCAAGAAACCTGTTTCCTGTGATGGTTCCGCTGACCAGGACAACATTTTTGACCTTAATTCCATATGAGCGTACAAGTCCCGAGATACCTTTATTTTCTTCCAACGAAATGTCACTGATGTTCATCACCTGTTCGTGTTTCCTGCGGATAAAGGTCCCTCTTCCTCTGACCCGGTATACCACACCTTCGTCTGCAAGCTTTCTGAGGGCATACTGAATGGAAGAGCGCTTCACGGAATACTTCTCCGCAAGCTCCCTTTCTCCCGGCAACCTTTCTCCGTCAAGGCATTGGCCATATTCATCAATTATCCGTTCTCTGATCTGCTTATATATGCTCATTTCCTTTGCCATGTCCGCATATGATCCCTTATGCGAAATCCCTTATGTGAAACTCAATGCTATCAGGCATTACAACGTTGTCAAAATACTCTATGAGTCTGTCCTTTCTGTCATATATCATTCCATCATATCTGATAAGCGGCTCATCCTTGCTTACTCTAAGAAGCTCAGCCTCCATGTCGTCGGCATACACCTGTGTGATCCGCTGATGTACACTTGAAAGAGAGATCCCGTATCTGTTTCTCAGCAGCGAACCAATGCTATGCTGTTCCAGGTCTTCCCGGCTCATGTCCGGAGCATGCTCTGCTACAAGGTACGACCTTTCAAGCGACATGGGCCGGTTGCTGTCATATCTTATGCGAAGTATCTGGTAGCAAAGAGTCCCTGCAGGCAGCTGTGTGATCTCTGCCAGACTTTTGCTCACGCTTATTATCTCAAAATTCAGCATGATCGACCTGTTATCGTTCCTGACTCTCTCTATTTCTTTAATAATGGACCGGATATGATTGAGGTTGATTTCTATCCTTCTTGGAGCCACGAAGTATCCCCGGCGCGGTCTCCTTACCAGAACACCTTTTTTGACCAGTATTTCAAGAGCGCTTCTGACAGTATCCCTCTGCACTCCAAAATCTTCAGCCAGCCGTCTTTCGGAAGGCAGTTTGTCCCATTCCTTCAGGAGTCTCTCCCTTATTTGTCTTTCGATCTCGCGAGAGATCTCTTCATCCTTGAACAGTATGCGCTTTCTCATTGTTTCCCCTTTTTCTTTATATTGTTAACAATACGCAAAAAAAGCCAAACCGTCAAGCCCAAAGCATCATTGCTTTTAATTGATACACAGAGTATGATTTTTATGATGGAAAACAAGATAATTGACATCCTGAATCTGTCAGCATGGCGCATGGAAGCTCCTCAGCTTTTCGGCAGCTTTCACATAGCCGCCTCACTTTTTACCGCTGTTGCTGCAGTACTGGCGGCAGTCTTTTTTGCGCGGCGTGCCGTTATAGAGAAAAATGTCAGAAGGGCGCTGGTTTTTACGGGCTGGCTGCTTCTTATACTCGAAGTTTATAAGCAGTATTTTCTGTATTACATAGTCAACGAGGGGGCATTCGACTGCTGGTTCTTCCCTTTTCAGCTCTGCTCCATGCCTATGTATCTCTGCATGCTCCTGCCATTCCTTAAGGATGAATCCCGCGTCACACTCATGACCTTCATGGGCGGATACATATTCATCAGTGCCACG
>CACZAM010000026.1 GCA_902779185.1 uncultured Eubacteriales bacterium | reverse complement strand
AGGCAGACTGTCGACGACCGGATGATCAAATCCTATCGATGACTGTCTGCTTTTTCTCAAGCTAAGAGGCTGCCACATTTTTTCAAATGCGACAGCCCCATTTCGCTTTTCTTCTAGAATTCTGCTTTCACTTCAACGCCATCATACTTGAAGCAGTCCATGAACCTCAGCTTGAAGAGGTTCTTTTTATGCAATGTATCTATGCGTTCTTTAGTTGCAGGGTCATCGATCTCTCCGGTGCGGATATAGTGGTCGAGAACTGCGTAGGTAAACCCGAGCTTATCTTCGTCACTCATGCCCGAAAGACCGTCGCTCGGTACTTTCTCGATAAGCACTGACGGAAGGCCCAGAACACTTCCCATGGCTCTGATCTCCGCGGTCGTGAAGCACGACATAGGGCTGAAATCACCTACGGAATCGCCATACCTTGTTGAATATCCGACCCAGTCTTCTGAAAGATTGCAGGTGTTGACGACTCTGCCGTTTTTACTCTGTCCTACAGCGTAGAGAGTAGACATGCGCAGACGCGGCGGCAGGTTTATGATCGAATCCTTGCTGATCTCTATGCCGGCAAGGCCGACCTGCTCTGTCAGAGAGTCAAAAGCGCCTTTTATGTTGATAATATAGTGTTCTATACCGAGATGGTCGACCAGAAGCTTAGCCATATCAATGTCGGACTGTTCGCCGTTAGGCATAAGCACACCTATCACTCTGTCCTTGCCGAGGGCCTCGCAGCACAGAGCCGCGGCTATCGAACTGTCCTTGCCTCCGCTGATACCGACAATGGCATTGCATCCGGGCCCGTTTACCTCAAACCAGTCCCTGATCCATTTGGTTGTAGCTTCGACAGCTTTCGCAGCATCAAATCCCATATCATTCTCCTTTGTTATCAGTATTACGGCAACGCCGCCTGCGCCATTTATGGCGCTTAGTGGCTTATGAAAGCATTCTATCGGAGGAGCCCGACCTCCGTAGATCAATGCTTTCATCCTTACGGCAACGCCGCCTGCGCCATTTATGGCGCTTAGTGGCTTATGAAAGCATTCTATCGGAGGAGCCCGGCCTCCGTAGATCAATGCTTTCATCCTTACGGCAACGCCGCCTGCGCCATTTATGGCGCTTAGTGGCTTATGAAAGCATTATACCATAGCAAGTCCTTGTGTTATACTATAACAAATAATCGAACGGAGACTAATTAACGCATGAAACCATATTATATTAAAGATCTCAGGTCTGATGAAGGGCATCGGATAGAAGACAGATATCTCGTGAAAACCGTAGATATACGTGACGGCAACAACGGCAAAAGACATCTGTATATGACTCTTGGCGATGCTACAGGCGACATCCAGTCCGTGAAGTGGAATCTCACACCTGATGAGGTGAGAGCCTTTGCGAAAGTAAAGTCAGGAATGGTCATCAGCGTTGCGGGCAGATGCCGTGATTACAAGGGACAGAATCAGCTCATACTCGATGCCATAAAGGGCGAAGCCAGAGAGGGCACTTATGAGAGAGCGGATCTCTTCAAGGCCGCTCCGGAGAAGCCTGAGGACATGTATGAATACATAGTCGGCAAAATCAATGCGTTCAGGGATGAAGAGCTCAGGCGCCTCTGCCTAAGCTTCTACGAAGGTGAAAAAGAGCGCATCATGTATTTCCCGGCTGCAAAAAGCAATCATCACGCGGAATTCGCGGGACTGCTTTATCATGTAAAGAGAATGATGATGATGGGTGAGAAGGCATGCGAGGTCTATACAAACCTCAACAGAGATCTTCTGCTGGCAGGGGTTGCGCTCCATGATATAGAAAAGCTGAACGAGCTTGATTCGGATGAGAACGGCGTAGTGCCGGAGTATACACTCGAAGGAAAGATGCTCGGTCATCTCGTTATGGGTGTGGAGGCAATTGGCGAGCGATGCAGGGAACTGGGAATAGATCATGAGAAGTGCCTGCTCTTGCAGCACATGTCTCTGACACATCACTATGAACCGGAATTCGGCAGCCCTAAAAAGCCGCTTTTCCCTGAGGCAGAGTTGCTGCATTATCTGGACATGATAGATGCCAGGATGTTTGACATGGAAGACGCCCTTGGCAACGTGGAACCGGGGGAATTCAGTGAAAGGGTATTCTCACTCGATAACAGAAAGCTTTACAAACGTACATTTGAATAAATGCATCAGGAAGGCAAACTCGGAAAGATAATATTCAATAACCCTGAGAACGGCTATACCGTAGCGGTCTTCGACACAGAAGCAGGCGCGATCCGGATAGCCGGTTCTTTTGCTGAACCCAAAAGCGGAGCAAAGTACAGGCTTGAGGGGAGGTTCGCCATACACCCGAAGTACGGTGAGCAGTTCAGCGTGTCTTCTTATGAGGAGATGATGCCTGAGGGTTCAGATGCGATACTCGAGTTTCTTTCTGCCGGAAACATCCGCGGGATAGGTCCGAAAACCGCAGCTCAGATAGTGGACGTGTTTGGAGATGAGACGCTCAGTGTCATTGAAAATACACCTGAAAAGCTGCTTATGATAAGCGGGATAGGCCCTAAGACACTTGTGAAGATCTCAGAATCATTCGGAGAATCGCGCGAGTTTGCAAACACCTCGATCGAGTTGCGCGAGCTTGGCATAGAAATGAACGAAGCCGTAAGGATCTACAGAATATATGGGAAGGATTCCCTGCGGATCGTAAGTGAAAACCCTTATATACTTGCAGAAGATATACGCGGGATCAATTTCCGCAGAGCAGACAACATTGCGGCAAAGCTGGGGGTGGAGCCGGAGAGCAGGATCAGGATAGAGAGCGGTATACGCTACATGCTGAAATCCTGGGCTGAAAGCGGCAGCACGCTTATGCCTGAGAACTATCTGGTTGAAAAGACAGCAGAATTCCTCGATGTAATGATGGATGACGTGAGGGACTCGCTCAGGGAAATGGTGTTTGCGGGTGAGCTGGAGGAGGACCGGTTAGACGATACTCCGGTTATATATCTGTATGGTTACTATCATGCCGAGCAGCGGGTGGCTCATGAGCTTATAAAGATCAGAAACGCGGATCTTAAACCGGTCCCGCTTCAGGCAGGCAATATTCTGGACTCTTTGATGGTGGCTGCTGACGAGCCATTCGGAGAAGGCATGGAACTTTCTGTTGAGCAAAGGCGTGCTATACTGGAATGCCTTACTAACAACATAACCATAATTACGGGCGGACCGGGTACGGGCAAAACGACTATCATCAATACTCTCGTGAAAATATTTGATTTTGCGGGCTTTTCTGTGGCGCTTGCGGCGCCGACAGGCCGGGCGGCAAAACGCATGGAGGAGACATCCGGCAAGCCGGCAATGACCATACACCGGTTGCTCGAATTCGTCTGGTCTGAAGAGGAGGACACTCTCAACTTCGGCCGGAACGAGGAGAATCCGCTTGAAGAGGATGTGATAATAGTCGATGAAGCATCGATGATAGACCTGATGCTTATGGACGGTCTTCTGAACGCCGTCAGGGAGGGCACCAGGATCATATTTACAGGTGACGCAGATCAGCTTCCGCCTGTTGGAGCCGGGAATGTGCTCCGCGACATGATAGCAAGCGAATGCATACCCGTAATAAGACTAAAGGAAATATTCAGGCAGGCCGAGGGAAGCGGCATCGTCACCAACTCACACCTCATAAACAGCGGCGAGTATCCTGAGCAGCAGAGCGGAAATGATTTCTATATTATCGGAAAGAACAGCGAGACATCCGTCAGCGACACTATCAGGGAACTTGTAGGAGGGCGCATCGAGGCGGGCTTCGATTTTGTGCGCTCTGCCGATGACATTCAGATACTGACGCCTACAAAGCGCGGCATGCTCGGAGCGCCGAGCCTCAACGCAATGCTCCAGGAGGTGATAAATCCACCTTCAGATGACAAGATTGAACTGAAAATAGGGAGTGCCGTCTTCCGGGAAGGCGATAAAGTGATGCAGCTCCGAAACAATTACGGCGCTGAATGGCATACAGATAACTTCCTTTCAGAAGGAGAGGGCGTATTTAACGGCGACATGGGCATTATTGAAGAAATCGATGCCGAGTACCGTGCGATGACGGTCAGGATGGATGACCGCATTATAGAATATGCGGGCGAAATGCTCGAAGAGATAGATCTTGCGTATGCAGTTACAGTGCACAAGAGCCAGGGATCTGAATTTCCGGTTGTCGTGATACCGGTGCTGAATTTTCCGCCTATGCTGATGACCCGAAATCTGCTTTACACCGCGGTGACCAGAGGTAAAAAACTTGTAGTGATTGTCGGCAACCCTGCCCGTGTTCGCTCCATGATAGACAATAACCGGGCTGACGGCAGATATACAGGTCTCAAATGGCGTCTGCTGGCTCTTGACGCGGACCCGTTCGGACGGAGGCTATGATATGTCAAAAGACTCATGGATAAGACGTATAGGAAATGAAATTCTCGACCTGGTGTATCCACCGGGTCTTTATTGCATATGCTGCGGAAAGATCATAGATGAAAGCCGTCCATACAGGCTCTGTAACGACTGCATGAGATCGATGAACTGGAACACGGGCAGAAGCTGTGAAAGGTGCGGAAGGCCTCTTGCGGATACCGATCCGGGAAAGCTTTGCTTCGGCTGCGCGCAGAGAGAAGCCATCGGGCAGGAGAAGAATTTTGACAGGGGTTATGCCTGCACAGGTTATGGTGCCTGCGCTCAGGCTGTGATATTCGCGCTTAAGTACGCCGGGCATGCGGATATAGGTGATACGCTGGGAGAGATCCTATATGACTACATGCTGTCCATATACGATGAAGATGTACTGGCGGGCATGTATGATGTCGTGATTCCGGTGCCAATACACGCTGACAAACTGAAAAAAAGGGGATTTAATCATGCTGAGCTGATAGGGCGGGGCTTTACGAAAAGAGCGGATCTTCGTTTTGACCCCGGGGCTCTTGTCAGGACGCGCGGGACTGTTCCGATGAAAGGCCTTGGCCCGGCGGAGCGAAGGGCAAACATACGCGGCGCTTTCACGATAAGAAACAGCAGGCTTACGCAGATACAAGGTGCACGGATCCTTCTTATAGATGACATCTTCACTACAGGTTCAACAATAGATGAGATATCTTCTCTGCTTAAGTGCCATGGTGCGTCAAGGGTGGATTTTCTTGCGTTTGCAGCAGCCGGCGACATGATAGCAATGTAAACAATAATTTAAAAACATGGTTCTCGTTTTGTATTAAATTACGTGCATGTATGCTAAAATTACATAAAAAGCTGGCTATAATTTGTGCGAAGGAGGTATGTAATGAGAAAACGAAAATCTGTTGCTGCAATTCTTGCATTTATGATGGCTTTTTGCCTGTTGTTCTCCGCTTTTCCTGCACCGGTATGTGCGATATCTGATCTTACATATCATTCTGATGCACGGGTTTACAGTCCTAAGGATGGCGAGACTTTCAAAGTTGGCGAAGAGGTTCCTATCAGAGTATACGCAGGTTTTATTGTTTATGGTGCGTACAACTGGATTCAGGTTTCCATAGAGAAGGACGGAAAGCAGGTATACTGGAATTGTTATAACTATACAGAAACGACTACGGAATATGATCTGGGGACGTTCAAACCGACTGCTACCGGAACATATACGATTACTGCAGGAACAACAAACAGCGCTGTGGACAGCAATCCTGATGGCAAAGTTATCCGCGCGATAACTTCGACAAGAAAATTTAAAGTAAAGGCTTCGACAATAAAGACAATCAAGCCGGTTCTGAATGTCGAAAGGACTGCAAAGAAGAAAGCTATTCTGACCTGGGATACACCTACCGGAGCAAAGACCCAGATATATCGCGCAACTTCAAAGAATGGCAAGTACAAACTCATTAAAACCGTTTCCAAGTCCAAATACACAGATACAAAAATAGCTTCCAATAAGGTCTATTATTACAAGATCAGGTTTACCAAAAAGGAAAAGGGCAAGAAAGTTTACAGCAAGTATTCTTCTAAAGTAAAAGCCGGAAAGTATAAACCTGCAGCTCCGTTTGCCGTTACTCTTAAGAATACATCTAAAGGCGTCAAGATAACCTGGGGTAAATACAAGGGAGCTGGATATTATCTTGTGGACAAGAGCACTTCAGAAAATGGTGAAGGAGAAGTGATTGCGTGCTGTGGGGATAATGAGCTTGAGTGGACCGATACTGATGTAAAAAGCGGAAAGACTTATTATTATCGGGTAACAGCCTGGGTAGGCAACGAAGATAAACCAAGAGCGAAAACAAAAGCGGTAAAAATCAAATATTCAAATTAGCATCATTGCAAATCGATGGGCAGGCTGAAAATTTTTAGCATGCCCTTTTGTCATCAAAATAGCTGTGTCAGACGCTGGAGTTTTGATGTTTTGAATCCTTCTTTTTTACAAACAACAGGCTTGCCTGCCATACATGGGATGGTGGTAAACTTATAGACAGAAATCTGTATGGAGGTTTGTCATGAAAAAGATATTGTCTTTATTGTTGATGCTTACACTTATGCTTTCAGCAAGTGCTGTATCAGTATTTGCCGGGGATGAATCGCACGTGCATAACTGGACAGAATGGACCACAGAAAAGGAATCAACTTGTGAAGAGCACGGCTCAGAATACCGTTACTGTGATGTGTGCGAACAGTATGAACACAGAGAGCTCCCTCTTGGCCCGCATGACTGGAGTGCCTGGAAGACAGATGAAGCATCTACTCCTTATAAGAAGGGTGCTAAAAGCAGATATTGCATTGTATGTGAAAAAGAGGAAATAAAAAGCGTAGCGAAGAAGAAATTAACGGCTAACCAGAAAAAAGCTGTGAAAGCTGTAGAAACATATCTCAAGGCTGCAAAGTCATATAATGTCAAGAAGATGGATGCCTGTTTCAAAAAAGGAAGCAAAAATTATGGGTATCCTACAGAGAAAATCAATTGGATATATAAAAAATATAATAAAAAAATAAAATGGAGTATGGTCGATGTTAAAGGTAAGGGCAGCACAATTACTGTAAAAGTAAAGGTGACAAGGCCGGACTTCTATAAACAGGCATATAATGCTTATTACGAAACTTT
This sequence comes from uncultured Eubacteriales bacterium, assembly GCA_902779185.1. Taxonomy (GTDB): domain Bacteria; phylum Bacillota; class Clostridia; order Peptostreptococcales; family Anaerovoracaceae; genus Crickella. The sequence goes on along the minus strand of CACZAM010000026.1, from coordinate 16,342 downwards.
TGACTGGGCCATGGATCACCTGAATGCCAGTTCGTCAAAGCTGGGGAACAAAATTCTTGGCAAGTATAATACAAAGGTTAAGAATTGTACAAAAAAGACTTCGACAGATACTGTTGCTTTTACGATTGTAAAATCAGGAAAAAAATGGAAGATAAAGGCAAAAACGAGAACGATCGTGGATATTGCTACAGCTTTTCTCTGGAAAGGTTCAGAAGATGCAACGGATGACTTCCTGGATAAGTTCTCATGATCTAAAGCTTAAGTGAGGCAATCTCTTCGGAGGTGAGGCGGCGGGATTCGCCCGGAGCCAGTCCGGGATCCAGGTCAACAGGCCCCATCGAAAGACGCTTGAGATACAGGACTTCAGCCCCGATTGAACTGAACATGCGCTTGATCTGATGGAATTTGCCCTCGCGAATGGTCACTTCTGCTTCGGAAGTATAATCATCATCAGAAACGGACAGTATCTTCAGATCTGCAGGAAGGCATTCGAGTCCGTCGGTAAGTACGAGACCATCCCGGAACAGTCCGATATCACTGTCAGTCAGAATTCCTGAAACTCTGGCATAATATACTTTATCAACATGATGCTTAGGAGACAGAAGGCGGTGCGAAAGCGCACCGTCGTTTGTTATTATGAGAAGTCCTTCAGTATCGCGGTCAAGGCGCCCGACCGGAAACAGATCCCTGCGCTTCGGCTCAGGTATAAGATCGACAACGGTTGATTCTCTGTCATCTTCGCTCGCACTGATAATGCCTGCCGGCTTATTGAGCATGTAGTAAACGAATTCCTCATAGGCAATGACAGAACCTCTGAAGATAATGTGCGAGGATTGACTGACGCTGAACCCCGGGTCCGTTACGACCGCTCCGTCGACACTGACTCCGCTCCTGCGTATCTCTTTCTTCAGTTCGCTTCGAGTGCCCGCCCCCATGTCGGACAGATACTTGTCAAGTCTCATACTGACCTCTTTTCAAATGATCATTGTCTGCATTTTGATTGTATCACATCCGGTGTATTGGGAGATACGGGTTGAAATCGGAAGAAAGGCGACTTATAATTAGTTAAATCAAACACCAGGGGAGCGAATGCTGAGAGGTCCCGCAGGGGATGACCCTTATACCTGATCCGGGTAATACCGGCGTAGGGAGGTAAATAGAACGCATCACTTATATTGTACGTGTTATTTATCAGCGCTCTCCTTAATCATCAATTAAGGAGGATTTTTTATGGAAAAGAACAAAGGAAGAAATTACACGGTAAAACTCACCACAACAGCACTGATGGTTGCTCTGGCAATGATCCTGGATCAGATCAAGCTGTTTTCGATGCCTCAGGGAGGATCTGTAACACTTTTCGGAACTCTGCCTATTATTGCGCTTGGATATCTGCTCGGCACGAGATGGGGCATCCTCGGAGGAGCTGTGACCGGACTGCTGAATCTCATTTTCGGAGGATATGTCATCCATCCGGTCCAGATGATACTCGACTATGTCATCGCATTCGCCGTTATGGGATTATCAGGCTTGGTGAGGAACCGTAAAAACGGCCTTACAAAAGGATATCTGCTCGGAGTTTTCTGCAGATATATCTGTGCAGTGCTGAGCGGAGTCATATTCTTTGCGGAATATGCACCTGAGAACTTCAATGCTCTCACATGGTCGCTGTGGTACAACATAACCTATCTTGCAGTCGAAGGATTGATGACCATAATCGTCATAAACATCCCTGCTGTAAGGAACATGTTTGAGAACCTCAAGCAGCAGCTCTCAAACTGAAATTGTGCAGGAAGGTGTCAACGGAAACGCTGATGCCTTTTTTAATGCCCGGTTTTAGTGTAAAATCGAAGCAGAAAGCGGAGGAACTGCAATGGCGAAAAAGAGAGATAACGGAATAGTCGTGATAGGAGCGGCGTTTGTGGATATCAAGGGATATCCGTATGCGCAGTACATCCCCGACGGAAGAAATTCCGGGCAGGTAGTCGAGGTACACGGAGGAGTGGCGCGCAATATAGTTGAAGACATTGCAAACGTGGAGCTGAGGCCTACGTTTGTAACTGTACTCGAGCCGAAGGGAGTAAGCAATGATGTAGCTGACAAGCTCGCCAAGCATAAAGTCAATACGGACTATATCAAACGTGCGGAAGGAGGCCTGGGTACCTGGCTCGCTGTTTTTGACAACAGCGGCGATGTAGTGGCATCCATATCCAAGAGGCCTGATCTGTCACGTATCGCGGATATACTCGATGACAAAGGCGATGAGATATTCAAATATGCGGACAGCATCGCCGTTGAGTTCGACGTGGACGTGCCGACGCTGAAGCGCGTGATCGCGCTGGCCGGGAAATACGGTAAGAAGGTATATGCCCCTGTCTCCAACATGTCGATAGCGATGGAGCGCAGGGATCTCCTTCATAATATAAGCTGTCTCGTCTGCAACCTGGAGGAAGCGGGACTGCTTTTCTCGGAAGAGTATGAAGGCATATCACCTGATGAGATGAGCACAGTCCTCCTCAAAAAAATAACTCAGGCTCAGATACCGGCGATGGTGGTTACCATGGGCGGAGAAGGGGCTGTGTATGCCTCTCTTGACGGCGAATCCGGTCATTGCCCGGCTCCGAAAACGGAGGTCAGGGATACTACAGGAGCAGGTGACGCGTTCTTTGCGGGAGTGGTGATCGGCCTTACATACGGAAAGAGTATGGGAGAATCATGTGCGATCGGAACAAGGCTGGCTAATTCGGTGATAGTTACGGATGAGAACGTCTGCCCGAGATTTCTTCCTGCTGAATTCGGTCTGGATGTAAAAAAAGAATAGGCTAAAATAAATACTCAGGGTAACCCTGCCCGGGGGTTAACAAAAATACATTGAAAAGCACATTTAATAGAGCCATTTTTATTGCGGCTCTATTGTTTCGATGATAAAATCACTATGAATGGGAAACGGAAACAAATTCATAAGTTTCCGCATCCCGAACATGAGGAAATGAAGTATGAAAGAAGACACATCACAGGAACTGCGCGTTCGTATACTTGACGAAGCAGCGAGACAGTTTGACAAAAAGGGCATCAAATTCACCATGGATGATCTTGCTCATGCTTTGGGTATGAGCAAAAAGACCATTTATACTGTTTTTGAAGACAAAAGGTCAATCATGACTCAGACGATCGACCGATTCTTCGATGACGCTCTGATCGAAGAGGAAATGATACTCAACGATGAAAACCTCACGATTCCCGAACAGCTTAAGGCGATTATAGGCCGCGTGCCGGAGCGTTACACGCAGAATGATCTTTCCCAGCTCTATGTTCTTAAGGAGAAATATCCTTCGGTATACAGGCACTGGAAATTCTGCCGTGAAAACTACTGGGAGGGCGTTGCGCTGCTGCTTGAGAGAGGCATAAAAGAGGGCGCCATCAGACCGGTATCGCTGCCGATACTGAAGACTATGTTTCAGGCGACCATCGAGCAGTTCTTCCAGAAGGATGTACTCGTAAAGAATCATATTTCCTACAGGGAAGCTCTGGCCGAAGTCGCGGACATTCTGGTGAATGGGGTCATAGTGAAGTAGCTGCGATCATGCTTTACAAAACTCAGGTAAGAAGCCTTACTGCAAGGCATTTTAAAAGATAGATATTGTAAGAGAAAGAGAGGGAAAAGTATGGCAAGAAAGGCTAAACAGCTGAGCCACGACGAGAAGATCTTTAAGCTCATAAAGATCATTACTGACCGTAAAGAGGTCATCCTCGGACTTGAGAAGCCTTCCACAGATTCTCCGGAGTACTGGGGAATGGATTGCGGCTATCAGTATGTCGTCAGGAGATACGGCAAGGACATCGCGGAGGATTGTCTTGATACTGCTCTTGTAATGGGCAAGCGTAAGCCGAGAACCTGGGCGAAAATGAAGGAACTGACAGGCTATGAAGACGATCACCTGAAGACAGTGCTCGAAGCTCTCGGCCAGTACGGACTCATCGAGTGGAACAATGAGAATGAGGACGGCAAGAATCCTCAGCATGAGAGAAGATATGTACTCGACCAGTATGTACCGGGCAGCGCAGAGATCATGGTAATGAGAGACCAGATCATGTGCGAGACTCCTGAGGTCGCTGACTTCTTCGAGAGAATGACTTATCTGCCGCTGGCAGGCATCACTCAGATGGTAGGCAAGGGCGGAAACGGCATCGGAATGCATGTCATCCCTGTAGAGAAAGCTATCCCTGCAGAGTGCGAGTCGCTCGACGTTGAGCATATCTCATACTGGCTCAAGAAATATGAAGGCCAGATCGGCCTCGGTATCTGCTCCTGCCGTAAGCAGCAGACAGAACGCGGAGAAGGTTCCGGAGACATCATGCAGTACTGGTGCATGGGACTCGGCGACTTCGCTGACTACTGCAAAGAGACCGGCATGGGTTACGACATCACTTATGAAGAAGCACTCGAAGTACTTGAGAAGGCTGAAGAGAAGGGCTATGTACACCAGGTGACAAACATCGACGGCGAGAACAAGATCTTCGCTATCTGCAACTGCGCAGTCGGCGTCTGCAACGCTCTTCGTACATCGCAGCTCTTCAACACACCTAACATGTCCGCTTCCGCATATGCATCCGAAGTCGATGCTGAGAAGTGCGTAGCATGCGGCAAGTGCGTTGAGGTATGCCCTGCAGGCGCTGTCAGACTCGGACAGAAGCTCTGCACAAAGCACGGGGAGATCGAATATCCGAAGCAGGAGCTCCCGAGCAACAATATATGGCCTGAAGATAAGTGGAACTGGAACTACAAGAATGAGAACGGTGTCATCCAGACATGGCCTACAGGTACTGCACCTTGCAAGTCTGCATGCCCGCTCCATATCGCTATCCAGGGTTACATCGACATGGCTTCGAGAGGCGAGTATCAGGAAGCTCTCAAGCTTATCAAGAGAGATAACCCGTTCCCTGCAGTCTGCGGCGCTATCTGCCACAAGTATTGCGAACTCGAGTGCACCAGAGGTACTGTTGATGAAGCACTTGCTATCGACGATATCAAGGCGTTCATCGCTGCAAAGGACCTCGAGGATGAGCACAAATATATCCCGCCGATGGTTTCGACTACAAGGGAGCCGTTCGAACAGAAGATCGGTATCGTAGGCTCCGGCCCGGCTGGACTCAGCTGCGCATATTTCCTCGCTATTGAGGGCTACAAGCCTGTAGTATTTGAGAAGCAGGAGATGCCTGGCGGAATGATGACACTCGGAATCCCTAACTTCAGACTTGATAAGAAAGTCGTAAACGCTGAGATCGACATCCTCAAGGCTATGGGCGTTGAGATCAGATGCGGCGTTGAAGTAGGTAAGGACGTTACATTCCAGTCGCTTCGCGAGGAAGGCTTCAAGGGCTTCTTCGTAGGAACAGGACTCCAGGCATGCGGCAGACTCGGAATCCCTGGCGATGACGCAGAAGGCGTTATCGGCGGTGTTGATTATGTAAAGAATGTAACACTCGGAAAGGCCAAGAAGCTCAGCGGTGACGTTGTAGTCATCGGCGGCGGAAACATCGGAGCTGACGTAGCGCGTACAGCTATCCGCCAGGGCGCAAAGAGCGTACATCTGTACTGTCTCGAGAGCTATGACGAGATGCCTATGGGCGAAGAGGATCAGGAATTCCTCAAGAACGAAGGCATCGTTATCCATGACGGATGGGGCCAGACAGAAGTCGTCACAAAGAACGGCAAAGTCGCAGGCATCAAGTTCAGAAAGTGTGTCAGCGTCAAGAACGCAGAGGGAAGATTCGATCCTAAGTTCGACGACAATGAGACAACAGAGCAGGCATGCAGGACCATCCTGTTCAGCATCGGTCAGAAGCCTGATTACGGCACACTGTTCGAGGGCACAAAGGTAGAGCTTACACCGAGAGGATTCATCGTTGCAGATCCTGTAACACTTCAGACAGCAGAGCCTGACATCTTCGCAGGCGGCGACTCCGTAAGCGGACAGAAGTTCGTAGTAGACGCTCTCGCTATGGGCCGTGAAGGCGCTGTATCGCTCCACAGATTCGTGAACAAGGGACAGCATCTCATGATCCACAGAAATACACGTCATTTCGAGATGCTCAACAAGGACGATGTAGTTATTCCTGCAGCAGACTTCAGGAAGCCTCCGCGTCAGATCAGAGCGATCGACGAGAGCAAGAAGCTCACCATGGACTATGAGATCAAGCAGTTCAGCGAAGAGCAGATCAAGAAGGAAGCGGAGAGATGCCTCAAGTGCGGACGCAGTGTAGTTGATCAGAACAAGTGCATCGGCTGCGGAATGTGCACCGCACAGTGCAAGTTCGACGCTATCCACCTGATCAGACGTCCGGACGGAGATCTCTACTCCAGAATGATGCGTGCAGAGGATAAGTTCCTTGGAATAGGAAAGAATATGCCTGGACGTGTCGCTGGCATCGTAAAGAAGAAAATCGCTGGCAGATAAAAGGACGGCAAAGGTTTAATGCACGAACTAGGACTTGTAAATTATGCAATTAAAGAGGTAAGTAAGATCGCTGAGGAACACAATGTCACGAAGATCAGATCCGTGACGCTGGAATTCGGTGAAGTCTCGGGGATCGTCACTTCATATCTGTACGATTACTGGAAGTGGTATTCAAAGAAGTTCCCTATGTTTGAGGGGTCTACGCTCTACTGTGAAGAGATTCCTGCCGTGACCTGGTGTGACAACTGCAAGATCCAGTATTCTACAGTGGCGTACGGCAAAACCTGTCCGCATTGCGGAAGCGGCCGCACATGGCTGCTGCGCGGCAATGAGATGCGGATAAAGTCGATTGAAGTATACGATTCTGATGAAGCGGAAGCAGAAAACACCGGGGAACCCGATGTGAAGGCTGAATATATACCTCAGTGATCTGCACCTGTTTATTAAGGAGGCAATAATGACCAATAAGGAAATGCGCGATGTCGTAAAAGCGCTCAACGTCGAGCTGTTCAAAATGAATTATAAGGCCGGCGTACGTCTTCCGAATCTTGAAGCTTTCCTTGCCGGAGATGATGATGCTCTTGCATATGATCCGAAGGCAAAAGAAAGACTCGAAAAGATGCTTGAGAAGGAAGTCAAGGCGAGCAAAAAGAAATAGAGAGTTGCTCAGTTAAGTGAATAGTCCGCGGCCATGTTCGTGGTTGCAAGTCCATGCCAGATACGGGCAAAGGGACCCACGTAAGCAGCAAGCAAGAGGCGGCTGTGATCATGGCGTATCTTAGAAGTAAGTCCTCCGCAAAGCGGGTAAAGGCAAGTGTGGGGTCAAAGACCAGGTCGAATGGCCGCGGTGCTAATCATTAACAACGATCAAGGGGGAGAACATAATGAGTATAATGATAGATCCTACGATGAATATCCCAATGGAAGAACTGGAACTTATTCTGGCTGGAATTTCTGATGACGGAAGGATCAGCAAGGAGGCTGAGAAGGCTATCCTGGCCCGTATAAAGGAAGGGAAAGCAAAGTATAATATCAATGTTATGGGTGAAGTAAAAAGACAGTTCAGATGCAAGCTCGGTCCTGCAGAAGGTAAAAGGATTGCAGATGCTGTAGATAAACTCTGGTAATAACTGCCGGTCAAAGAAATTTTATTAAAATCTATATATAGTGTGCTTCTTCACAGAAGGAGCACACATTTTTTGTCTATCTTGTGTTACAATAAGTTAGGAAAATATGACGTCAGGAGGATAAGTGTTATGAAGATCAACATTTCATCAAAAAATTATCCAATGAGTGAAAAGCTCAGCAACTATATTGAAAAGAAACTCGATAAGATCGGCAAGTACTTTGACGAGGACACAACTGCCAACATAGTAGTTTCAAAGCTCAGAGAAACACCGAAGTTTGAAGCAACTATCAATGCCAAACAGGCTGTACTCAGAGCTGAGATGGCAAACGACAGCATCTATGATGCAGTAGACCTGGTTACAGATAAACTCGAATACCAGATGAGCAAGCTCAAGGGTAAGCTCGAGTCAAGATATAAGGAAAACAAAGCCCTTAAACTTGAATTCATCCCTGAACCGGAAGATGAAGAGTTCGAAGAGGAGATGGTAATTGTAAGGAGAAAGCATGTTGAGCTTACTCCTATGGTTGCAGAGGAAGCAGTTCTTCAGATGGAGATGCTCGGACACGATTTCTTTGTCTTCCTCGATATGGATACAGATGAAGTCAGCGTGGTTTACAAGCGCAAGGGAAATGCTTACGGACTGATCGAAACAAAGAGATAGGAATTATTAAGTATGGCAAAAAACGACTGGGACCTCGACGATCTTCTGGAATTCCACTTTGACCGTGAGGTCCCGGAAACAAAAAAGATCGACAACATAGATGAGGATAGGAAGCTCTACGAGGAGCTGAGGAGAAAAAGCAAGGGCAGCAATGCACCTGCTTTTGATGTGTCTGAACCGCTGGGCAATCATAAATGGATTGACGAAGAAGATGAATTATTTGCGCAGTACGACAAAGAGCATGCGTTCTCGCGCAAGTCTGCAAATGCTCCTGTGGTGGAAACTGATGAGCACCCTCACCAGAATATCAAGGAAATCGAAGCGATAAAGCAGGCGTCGCAGGAGGCGTACGACAGGTACAGAAGCAATTACACAAAAAATAAGAGCAAGAGAGATAAAAAAAGCAGCGGACACAAAAGGGTCAATGGTTTCCACAGAGTGCTGACCCTGATCTACCTCATAGCTTTTGGTGTGTTCGCGGCTTCTATAATAACCATGAACGTGCTGCCTTTCGGCATGAGCGTGGCAATGTTCGGAGTGCTGATACTGCTGAGCCTGGTCATTTTTATCCAGATACGCAGCAGAAAGAGCAAAAATTGGGGTAAGGTTCTTGCAACGCTTGCTGCGATACTGCTCATAGGATTCTACGGAGTAGGCACCGCCTATTCTCTGGGCACACTGTCGTTCCTCAGCGGCAGTTCCGTAAAAAATGAAAGTGCAGTGGCAGATGTGACAAAGCATCCGTTCAATTTCATCATAACCGGCATTGACGTTGACGGAACGATCGATGAAGAGGGAAGAAGCGACGTAAACATGCTGGTAACGGTGAATCCGAAGACTCAGCAGATCCTTATGACATCTGTCCCGCGCGATTATGAGATCTACATGCCTGACTTCGACAACGCGATGGACAAGCTGACGCATACCGGCTTTTACGGAGTTCAGACTACGATCGGAGCCGAGGAGCAGCTGTTTGATACTGAGATCAACTATTATGTGAAGGTCAACTTCACCACGGTCGAGAGGTTCATAGATGCAGTCGGAGGTGTGGATGTCGAATCAGAATACGAGTTTACGCCTGTCAAATTGAAGGACTGGACCGTACAGAAGGGCATGAACCACATGAACGGCAAACAGGCTCTCGCGTTTGCCAGGGAGCGTAAGGCATTCGTGGACGGAGACCATCAGAGGATAAAGAACCAGCAGCTGGTCTTCGAAGCGCTTATAAAGAAGGCAACTAGCAGCCGCACTATGATATTGAGCTACAACAAGGTGCTCACGAGTCTTCGCAATTACTTCGAGATGAGTTTCAGCTCACGCGAAATCAGAAAGCTTGTGAAGTTCCAGCTGGCAAAAGACCCTGACTGGAAGATATTCAAAAACACTATCATAGGAGGAGACGGCTCACTGCCGACATATTCAACGGGCGGAGCGTACGCTTACGTTATGACGCAGGATCCTGAAAGCATAGAAAATGCAAAGACGCTGATGAATGCCGTGCTTGAGGGACAGGATCTTCAGACAGATGAAGACGGCACCGTGTCCGTGGCGCCGGGCGAATAGAAAAGATAAGAGCAAACAGAAAGGTAAGAAATGCTTGATAATTTAATGGGGATCCTCATGAGCATAAAGGCGACCGATGTCATCGACATCGTTATCGTCGCATACCTGCTGTACAGACTGCTCGGGTTCATAAAAGAGACCCGCGCGCAGCAGCTGTTCAGGGGCATCCTTTTGATTATCGGATTTTTCCTTATTTCAGAGTTATTCAATCTGAGTCTGCTCAACTGGCTCTTCACGAGACTCATAACCGTCGGCCTCATTGCAGTTGTGATACTGTTCCAGCCTGAGATCAGAAGAGGTCTCGAACAGATAGGACGCAGAGGTGTTTTAAGCTGGCAGTTCAGAGATATTAGCAAAGAGGAGATGTACGCAACTGTCCACAAGATCGTTGATGCGGTAGATGACTTCTCCTCCACGCAGACCGGAGCATTGATGGCGATCGAGCGCGAAACGATGCTCAGCGATATCAGCGAGAGCGGAGTAATAGTGGACGCGGAGATATCGGTCAGACTTCTTGGGAATCTGTTCTACGAAGGATCTCCTCTTCATGACGGGGCAGTGATCATCAGAGGCGACAGAGTACACGCTGCGAGCTGCGTTCTGCCGCTCACTGAAAGGCAGAACATAGGTAAGAATCTTGGAACCAGACACAGGGCGGCACTCGGGCTCAGCGAGGTATCTGACGCCTTTGTTATAGTGGTTTCCGAGGAGACCGGAGCCATTTCAGTCGCACAGAACGGTGAGTTCAAGCGCTTCCTCGATCTGAAGACGCTGGAGAAGATGCTTCTTGACATCTATCTGCCATCGTCGGATGACCGCAATCCGCTTTCAAAGATCGGAATACTGAAAGGAAACAGGCAGGATGACTGACAAAGAACGTAAGGTAATTAATATTATTCTTTCTTTGCTCGTCGCAACCGGAGCCTGGTTCTTTGTTGTCTATAACTATGACCCTATGACGAGTGTGAGATACTCAGGTGTCCCTATCACATATACGGGACTGGACACTCTGGCCAACAGGGGTTACGCGGTCGCGGAAGCGAATTATAAAAATGTGGAGGTGACACTCCAGCAGAGGAGGATCGACACGGCAAGCATATCATCTGAAGACATATCCGTAACTGCAGATGTAAGCGGCCTGTCCACCGGAGAAAATACCGTTTCGCTTCATGTTTCAGGACCTGAAGGGGCACAGGTAAGAGATGTGTCCGTAAAGAATGTTACCGTGGAGATCGCAAGCGCAGCAAGCGTGGAAATACCAATAAGTGTCGAGTACTCTGAAGGATATGAAGAAAACGCCGTACCTCTTGTAGAAAACAAGTCGGTGGAAATGGCGACTGTCATAGCTACTGAGGAAAAACTCGCTGAAATAGACCGGGTGGCTGCTGTCATAGATCCGGAAGATCTTGATGAGCAGTTTAAGGCAATGACGCTCGAAATCGCGGCGCTCGATAAAGAAGACAACAAAGTCATCAATGTTGTAATTTATCCGGAAACGCTTTCATTCAGGGCCGCTGCGGGTTATACCAAGGAGGTAAGGCTGTTAGTTCCTGTAAAGGATGAGTCGGATGACTCTTATGAAAGGACATATACGGCTCCTGAGACTGTAGTGATAATGGGCAAAAAAAGCATAATAGATTCATTTACGGGTATAACGGCAAATGAGATAGATATAGCCAACTATTATGAGGACAGTGAGATACCGATCGAATTTGCATTTCCTGAGGGAGTGTCCCTTGCTGAAGGGCAGGACGGGCTGGTGCTCACTCTGAAAGCTGTCAAGAAAGAAAAGGAAGAAAAAGAAGAGACGGAAGAAAACGGCTAAATCAGACAGAAAGAGTCGCAACTCCGGAAAATGATTTTGAGGAAATCTTACAGGATTTCCTCTTTTTTATTTTCTGTTGATCAGATAAGAAGGGTCGCAATTCAGGGCGCGTGCCAGTGAGATGAGGTATTCAGCGCGGGCTTTGCTGAGATCCTTCTGACGCTGTTCATATTGCTGTATAGTCCTTACGGGGATCCCGCAGGCTTTTGCGAGCTGACTCTGACTGAGCCGGTTCTTAATGCGCATTTCTTTGAGAGGGCTGTTACCTGTCTCTTTGAGTCTGTTTGAAGCGCTGGTATCGCCTGCTTGCGAATGAGAAGACAGGAATCCATAAACAGCATCAGCCACATAATCAGAACCAAAAGTCCTTGCTTTTTCGTTCCTCTCTGAATTGCTTATATTGAGCGGCAGACTGTCCAGGTATTCGATGCGTTTCTTTCCGAATTCGGCTGTGAATGCGGCCGCGGAAAAAGACTTGAGGACATGGTCAAATGACCAGGCTGATGCCCACTGTATGCTGGCCAGCGCATAGCCGCACCAGTATTCCGCACTAAGACTGATGGTGTGCCTCGGAGTAGTCCTGTCATATGAAAGACCGCTTCTTTCAAGCACTTCATATGCCAGCTCGATTCCGGACATGCCGGCGATCACCCTGATATCTCCGTGCTCAAAAAGGGCGGCAAGCCCGGATGCGATGAACAGATCCATCATCGAGGCAATGTCATAATGCAGACTGTAAACCGAATAGTCGAGCATGCGGCCAAGTGTGTCCGCTGCTCTGTCCAGACAGATTCTATCGTAGGCGTGTGTCATAAGGACGCACCTCCTCTTCTATAAGGCTGGTTATGAAGAAATCGTTGCTGCCTGCAGACGGCTTTATGCTTTTCATAGCTTTGATTTCGCGGCTTCGCCTGGCGGGAAAGGCGTCTTCGCTCAATACCGGCTCATACCCTGTAAAGCTGATCCTGTCGAATGCGCGGTTGCTTTTGAGAACGAACTGCCTGTTGGAAGTATCACCAAGAAGCGCAGTTCTGAAGCTCATGTAAGATAGCTTCCCGTCAAGGAAGTTTTGAGCGAACATGAAGCACCTGTTGTCTGCGCGGTAACCAATTATGCAGTCACAGGCCTGGTGATCTACAGAGTAATACTTGCCTATATATTCTCTGGCTCTATAGGCGGTATCCGAGGAGAGATCGAATTCACGGTAGTTGAAAATGAGTCCGAGCCAGTGGAGGGGATTGTACTGCGAACTGCATAGATTGATGATCCGAAGGCCGTCGCTGTCTATGGAATAAGACGAGACAAAGCCGTTTCTGCCTTCTCCGACAGCCCATTCAGCAGCATGCTGAGGGTATTCGGTACAATAAAAACCAAGGCCGAAATCATTGTATGGACGGCCTGTTCCGAAAGCGGGATTTCTTACTATTCGTTCTCCTCCGTGATAGATCGTCTTGTTCATAAAATCGTGCTGAGAATGCTTTCTTATGCTTTGTTTATAGTGTACTCCTGTGGGAGTATAATTTCAAATTATTTCAACGAAGCGCATTTACTGAGCAAAATCTGTATGTTAGAATGCTCTCCGGATTGCAACGGCTTTGCCGCAAATCGCAAAAGACGAAAGGAGAATAAATAATGAGAGTAGTCATTCAGGACGATTATGAAAAGATGTGTAAGTGGGCTGCGGATTATATTGCAGACAAGATCAATAACCACAAGGAAGACAGGCCGTTCGTGCTTGGACTGCCAACAGGATCATCCCCGATCGGTGTATATAAGAACCTTATCGCAAAGAACAAGGCAGGTGAGCTCTCGTTCAAAAACGTTGTTACATTCAACATGGATGAGTATCTCGGACTTCCTCATGAGCATGATCAGAGCTACTGGTACTTCATGCATGATAATTTCTTCGATCATCTCGTAGATATGGATCCTGCAAACATCAACATCCTCAACGGAATGACAGACGATCCTGAAGCAGAGTGCGCAAGATATGAGGAGAAGATCGCTTCTTACGGCGGCATCGATCTCTTTATGGGCGGCATCGGAGTAGACGGACACCTGGCTTTCAACGAGCCGTTCACATCGCTCTCATCGCGTACCGGTCTCAGAGACCTTACAACAGATACAAGAATAGTCAACTCCAGATTCTTTGGAAACGATCCGGAGGCAGTTCCTGCTCAGGCTCTGTCCGTCGGAATCGGCACAGTTACAGATTCAAAGGAAGTTCTCGTTCTCATCAGCGGCCACAACAAGGCAAGAGCAATGGCAGCTGTAGTAGAGGGCGGAGTCAGCCAGAAGTGGACATGCTCCGCGCTCCAGATGCACAACGGCGCAATCATCGCCTGCGATGAAGAGGCCTGCGGCGAACTGACAGTAGACACTTACAAGTACTTCCTCGATATCGAGAAAAAGGAGAGACTGTAATGGGTAAATATTTCGGTACAGACGGCTTCCGCGGCGAAGCAAATAAGACCCTGACATTCGATCATGCGATCAAGATCGGCCGTTACCTCGGCTGGTACTACGGCAAGAGACTCGACCGCAAAGCAAAGGTAGTCATCGGAAAAGATACAAGAAGATCGAGCTATATGTTCGAGTATGCTCTCTGCACAGGCCTCATGGCTTCGGGAGCTGACGCTTACATCATGCACGTAACTACTACACCTTCGGTATCGTATATCGCTAGAGTAGATGATTTCGACTGCGGAATCATGATCTCTGCTTCTCACAACCCGTACTATGACAACGGGATCAAGATCGTCAACAACAACGGCGAGAAGATGGATGAGGAGACATTGCTCAAGATCGAGGCTTATCTTGACGGAGAGATGGAAGTTCCTATGGCACAGCGTGATGAGATCGGACGTACAGTCGACTACGTATCCGGACGTAACCGCTACATCGGATATCTCATTTCTATGTCAAAATTCAGCTTCAAGGATGTCAAAGTCGGACTCGATGTTGCAAATGGTGCAGCATGGTCGATCGCAAAGGGCGTATTTGACGCACTGGGCGCAAAGACATATGTGATCAATGATGAGCCGGATGGCTATAATATCAACACGAACTGCGGCTCCACACATATCGAGCATCTTCAGAAGTTTGTTGTAGATAACGGCCTCGATGTCGGATTCGCGTATGACGGTGACGCCGACAGATGTCTCTGCGTAGATGAGAAGGGCAATGTGGTCACAGGCGACCATATCATGTACATCTACGGAACTTACATGAAGGACAGAGGCAAGCTGCTCAACAACAAGGTCGTTACGACTGTAATGTCGAACTTCGGTCTTTACAAGGCTCTCGATGCTGCCGGAATCGAATATGAGCAGACCAAGGTCGGTGACAAATACGTATATGAAAACATGGTACAGAACGGCCACCGCATCGGCGGAGAGCAGAGCGGACACATCATCTTTACCAAGTACGCTACAACAGGCGATGGAATCCTCACATCCCTTAAACTGATGGAAGCAATGCTGGCAAGAAAGAAGAAGATGAGTGAGCTCGCTGCTCCTGTAGTGTTCTATCCTCAGGTGCTTAAGAACGTCAGAGTAAAGAGCAAGGAAGAGTGCATGAATGACCCTGACGTACTGGCGGCTGACAAGGCTGCAAAGAAGGCACTCGGCGACAAGGGCCGCACGCTGCTGCGTGAATCGGGCACAGAGCCTGTGGTGCGCGTTATGGCAGAAGCGCCTTCCGAAGAAGAGTGCGAGAAGTACGT
The DNA here is from genome assembly GCA_902779185.1 of uncultured Eubacteriales bacterium. GTDB lineage: Bacteria > Bacillota > Clostridia > Peptostreptococcales > Anaerovoracaceae > Crickella. The sequence goes on along the minus strand of CACZAM010000026.1, from coordinate 985 downwards.
AGACCAGATCATCGATGTGATCCGTGCGAAAGGGCATCTTGTAGATTGATCATTTATATAATACGGGCGGAGCCTTTTCACTCCGCCCATATCTATGAAAGGAAACAATATGTATACTATTAATGATTTATATGATCTCGACCATACTCTTGCCAAAGATTATCTGTCGCAGTTCACTTATCCGTGGGAAGCGCTGAAGGGCATCAAGGATTTCATTCTTGAGCTTGGCCCGACTCTCGATCCTGAAGAGTATGAAGAGGTCAGCGAGAATGTCTGGGTCCACAAGACCGCAAAGGTATTCCCGAGCGCTTATCTCGGAGCTCCTTGCATCATAGGACCTGAGACAGAGGTCAGACACTGCGCGTTCATCAGAGGTTCGGCTCTAGTAGGCCGCAAGTGCGTGGTAGGCAACTCCGTTGAGCTGAAGAATGTCATACTTTTCGACAACGTCCAGACTCCGCATTACAACTATGTAGGAGACTCGATCCTGGGTCATTTCAGCCATATGGGTGCAGGCTCCATCACGTCGAACGTGAAGGCTGACAAGCAGCTTGTTGTAGTCCACAACGGAACAGAGCAGATCGAGACAGGCATCAAGAAGTTCGGTGCCATGCTCGGTGATCATGTTGAGGTGGGATGCAACAGTGTTCTCAATCCGGGAACGATCATCGGGAGGCATACTAACCTGTATCCTCTTTCCATGGTCAGGGGATGCGTGCCTGCAGGCCACATTTACAAGGACAGGGACCACATCGTAAAGAGAGAAGAGAAGTGATCGGAGACAAGTCATGAGAAAGAACGTAAGGGAGTGCCTTGAGTATATCCGCACCAGGACAGATTTTGTGCCTCGAGCCGGGATCGTACTCGGATCGGGCCTTGGCGGACTGGCGGACGATATCGAAGTCGTGGCCAGGATCCCTTATTCAGAGCTGGATGGTTTCCCGCGCGCAACAGTTGAGGGACACAAGGGCGAGTACATTTTCGG
>CACZAM010000025.1 GCA_902779185.1 uncultured Eubacteriales bacterium | reverse complement strand
TCTGTGGATGCGAGCTTGATCTGCAGGGATTCAATATTTCTAAGATCCTGGTTGTTATCTGTAATCATGATATTGCCTCCCCTTTCTTACTCTTCATCCCCGAACAGCGATCCGGCCTCGGCTTCCGCCAGGTCTTCAAGGCTGTCCATTTCAACTGCTTCTGTAAGGTCGATGTCCGGCTCGGCAGCACCAAGTGCAAGCGCTTCGATCATCGATGAGAGACCGTCGATATCGAAATCGTCGTCCTCTTCATCTTCAGCAGCCTTTAATTCGGCAGCCGCGGCAGCAGCTTCCTCATCCTGCATCTGCTCTCTTCTCTCGCGCTCAGCTCTTCTGTCGTTTTCGCTCAGCATTCTGTCGAATGTAAGCGCGCCGTCATATTCCGAAGTCTCTCTGATCTTGATCTCGCTGTCATCGCCGGCCTTTGTTCTGATGTCAAGAGCAAGTGCCTGGAGCTCCTTAATGAGCACCTTGAACGATTCAGGAATACCCGGTTCAGGGATGTTGACTCCGTTGATGATCGACTCATATGTCTTTGTACGTCCGATGATATCGTCGGACTTGACGGTCAGGATCTCCTGCAGAGTGTAAGCAGCGCCGTAAGCTTCGAGCGCCCAAACTTCCATCTCTCCGAATCTCTGTCCGCCGAACTGTGCCTTTCCGCCGAGAGGCTGCTGTGTTACCAGTGAGTACGGGCCCGTCGATCTGGCGTGAATCTTGTCATCTACCAGATGGTGGAGCTTGAGCATGTACATGTAGCCTACTGTAACAGGGCTGTCGAAGTACTCGCCCGTACGTCCGTCTCTGAGTCTCAGCTTGCCTGTCTCCGGATATCCCTCCTCCTTGAGGAGCTGGATAACGTCGCTCTCGTGAGCTCCGTCGAATACCGGAGTCGAGACATACCATCCCTTTGACTTAGCGGCAAGACCGAGGTGGACCTCGAGTACCTGTCCTACGTTCATACGGGAAGGAACGCCCAGAGGGTTAAGCATTACCTGCAGCGGCTCACCGTCTTCCTTGAACGGCATGTCTTCCTGAGGAAGGATCCTCGAAATAACACCCTTGTTTCCGTGACGGCCGGCCATCTTGTCACCTACGTTGATCTTTCTCTTAGTAGCAACGTAGACTCTGACTATCTTGTTTACTCCCGGTGGGAGCTCTGTGCTGTTGGTCTTGTCGAAAACTCTTACGTCGATGACGATACCCTCTTCGCCGTGAGGCAGTTTGAGGGACGAGTCTCTGACTTCCTTCGACTTCTCGCCGAAGATGGCACGCAGCATTCTTGCTTCCGGAGTGAGGTCTGTCTCGCTCTTCGGAGTCAGCTTACCGACGAGGATGTCGTTCGACTTTACCTCAGCGCCGATTCTTACGATACCTTCTTCATCGAGCTCCTTGAGCATGTCGCCCGGGAGGTTCGGGATATCCCTTGTGATCTCCTCAGGTCCGAGCTTGGTGTCTCTGGCCTCGCACTCATGCTTCTCGATGTGGAGAGAAGTGAGTACGTCGTCCATGAGCAGTCTCTCGTTGAGGATGATAGCGTCCTCGTAGTTGTAGCCTTCCCATGTCATGAATCCGATCAGGAGATTCTTTCCGAGGGAGATCTCGCCCATGCTTGTGGATGGACCGTCAGCTACCACTTCGCCTGCCTCCAGATGCTCGCCGTATGCGACGATAGGTCTCTGGTTGATGCAGGTTCCCTGGTTGGAACGCTTGAATTTGAGCATCTTGTACTCATCTGTTGTTCCGTCATCGTCTCTTGTGACTCTGACGTAATTTGCGTCGACATATGAGACCACGCCGGAGTGCTTGCACAGAACTACAGCGCCGGAATCACACGCAGCCTTGTACTCGATACCTGTACCGATGTACGGTGCTTCGGTAACGAGCAGAGGAACTGCCTGTCTCTGCATGTTTGAACCCATCAGCGCACGGTTAGCGTCGTCGTTCTCGAGGAACGGGATCATGGCCGTGGCTACGGATACTACCTGCTTAGGCGAAACGTCCATGTAGTCGACTTCCGTCTTAGGGACCATTGTGATCTCACCCTTGATTCCTCTGACGGCGACCTTGTTGTTGACGAAGTGGCCTTCTTCATCGAGCGGCTCATTCGCCTGAGCAACGATCATGAGGTCCTCGTCAGCAGCTGCGAGGTAACGCACCTCTGTTGTGACAACGCCCCTTTCCTTGTCGACCTTGCGGTACGGAGTCTCGATGAATCCGTACTGGTTGATGATACCGTATGTTGTGAGCGAACCGATAAGTCCGATGTTCGGACCTTCAGGAGTCTCGATAGGGCACATTCTGCCGTAGTGCGAGTAGTGTACGTCTCTGACCTCCATGCCGGCTCTCTCTCTTGAGAGACCGCCAGGTCCGAGTGCCGAAAGCCTTCTCTTGTGAGTCAGCTCTGCGAGCGGGTTGTTCTGATCCATAAACTGCGACAGCTGGGATGATCCGAAGAACTCCTTGATTGCCGCGGTCACAGGCCTGATGTTGATCAGCTGCTGAGGAGTCGAGTTCTCAGTGGTCATTCTTTCCCTGATGGTCTTCTCCATTCTGGCGAATCCGATCCTGCACTGGTTCTGCAGGAGCTCCCCGACCGTCTTCAGACGTCTGTTGGAGAGGTGGTCGATGTCATCGGTCTCGCCTACGCCGCAGTTGAGGTTGATCAGATAGCTGATGGAAGCGATGATATCCTCGAGGATGATGTGCTTCGGGCTCAGCTCTTTTCTTCTGTTTGCGATGAGGGATCTGAGCTTGTCTTCATCGCCTTCTGCCTTCTCGATGATATCCATGAGAACAGGATAGAAGACCTTCTCGGACAGTCTGTAAGGTGTAAGGTCGATGCTGACATACTTTGCAGGGTCTACGAAGTTGTTTCCGATGACCTTTGTGACCTTGCTCTCTTCGTCTTCGTTCTTGCTGTAAACATATACAGACTGAACGCCGGCATCCTCGATGACCATTGCCATCGCTCTTGAGATATGTCCGTCCTTTTCAACGAGGATCTCCCCTGTGTTAGGGTCGATTACGTCCTCTGCCGCAACTGTATCCACGAGTCTGTCGTGGAGACCCAGCTTGCGGTTATATTTGAATCTTCCGACCTTTGCGAGGTCGTAACGCCTCTCATCGAAGAGCAGCGCCATCAGCATGGATCTTGCGTTCTCAACTGTCGGCGGCTCTCCCGGTCTCAGTCTTCTGTAGAGTTCTCTGAGTCCGTCAGCGCTGTTCTTTGTTGTGTCCTTTTCAAGCGTGCGCATCAGCCTGTCATCCTCGCCGAAGATGGCAATGATGTCTTCGTTGCTGCTGAGTGCGAGCGCGTCAGGATCGATGATGCCGAGTGCTCTGAGGAACGATGTCAGCGGCTGCTTTCTCGTTCTGTCGACTCTGACATACAGGATGCCCTGGGAGTCTGTTTCGTACTCGAGCCACGCGCCTCTGTTAGGGATGACCTGCGAGCTGTAGAGTCTCTGGTTGGACTTGTCAGTAGCAACATCGAAATACGGTCCCGGGGAACGAACCATCTGTGTAACGATGGCTCTCTCGGCTCCGTTGTAAACGAATGTACCCTTCTCTGTCATGAGAGGGAAGTCGCCCATGAACACGTCCTGCTCCTTGATCTCACCCGTCTCGCGGTTGATCAGCCTTACCTTTACTGTCAGAGCTGTTGCGTATGTGGCATCTCTCTCCTTGCACTCCTCCTGATCGTACTTAGGAGTGTCGGAGAACTGGTAATCCGCGAATTCCAGGCTAAGTGTATTGGTGGTGTCGCGGATAGGAGATACGTCGTCGAGCACCTCGCCGAGGCCCTCTTCAACAAACCATTTGTATGACTTTGTCTGAACGTCGATGAGGTTAGGCATTTCGCAAACCTCATGGATCTTGGCAAAGCTCATACGCTCTTTTCTTCCAACTTTTACTGGGGTTGGCATGTTCTTTTGCTCCTTGCTTTCTCTTTAGTAAAATACCGTGGATGCATATTGTGCATATTTTTATTCTGCTATGCGGCAGACCGGAGGTTCCGTGCGGGAGCATGCTCCGGCGCGCGGCTTCCATGATGTTTTTGCAAAAATACATAATTTTTCGCAAAAAATACCTGAAAAACGCCTCCCTTAAACGCGCGAAATGAGCCTCGAAAGCCGGGGCTCATTTTATTGCGTGGGTCGGGCTAATATCGCATAGCCCAATTTGTATTGCGAGCATATATCCCTGCGTGTCGACCGGCTCTCGCCTATAATGCTTCCTAGCGATCATCACGGCGTTGCCGTAATGTCGGAAGCATTGATCTTCGGAGGCGATGCTCCTACGATAACCGCGTTTTAACGCAGCGGTACTAAGCTCTGTCTTCGCAGCCAGCATAGCTCCTCGCTTACTCGTCGACCGGGCTGCTCGCCAGTCGCTAAGTACCGGCTAACGCTCAGTCTCCACTCAGGGATATATGCTCGCTGCTTTTTCGTAAAACTACTGAAGTTCTACAACTGCGCCAACAGCCTCGAGGGCTTCCTTAAGAGCGTTAGCTTCGTCAGGCAGTACGCCTTCCTTTACAACTGTAGGAGCTCCGTCTACGACAGCCTTTGCTTCCTTCAGTCCGAGTCCTGTAGCTTCTCTGACAGCCTTGATAACCTTGATCTTTTCCTGTCCGATCTCCTTCAGAACGACGTTGAATTCGCTCTTCTCTTCTTCTTCTGCTGCTGCTGCGCCGCCTGCTGCAGGAGCTGCTACTGCTACTGCAGAAACGCCGAATTCCTCTTCAAGAGCCTTTACGAGCTCGTTGATCTCAAGAATAGTCATGCTCTTAAGAGCCTCAATGATCTGAGTCTTATCCATTGTATTTCTCCTTTTTCAAATTTTCGATATGCGGCAAACGTGCCGCCCCGTGTGTTAATTTCGTTAATTAAGCTTCTTTTTCTGCGATCGCCTTGAGTGTGAGCGCGAGCTTTGTCATCGGGCTCTGTACGCTTCCCATGAAACGTGCGATGAGAACATCTCTTCCCGGAATGCTTGCGAACTCTTCGATCTGAGCCTTATCGTAAACGTTTCCCTCTACGAATCCGCCCTTGAATGCCATCTTCTTGAAATCCTTGATGGCTTTTGCAAGTACTCTTGCGCCGGCTGTAACGTCCTCGCCGCTGAATGCGAGAGCTGTTGAGCCTTTGAGTACATCGCCGTCAGCGAGGCCGGCGAATTCAGTTCCGTCGATCGCTCTCTTGATCAGCGTGTTCTTATATACTGTGAAGTCGACACCTTCCTTACGGAGATCTGCTCTCATCTTATCGGCCTCGGCTACAGTGAGTCCCAGATAGTCAACTGCTACGATCGATCCGGCCTTTTCAAATTTTTCCTTGATCTCGTCGATGACGACCTGTTTAGCTTTCTTTGCTTCTACAGACATTTTTTCTCCTTTCCGGCGATATCCCTTCGCCAAATTTTGTCTTGTAGGTACAAATACCCCGCGTCATGAAGACAGCGGGGTTCAAATCTATGAATTGTACCTCGGCGGGAAATTAAGCTTTCGCACCCGCTGTCTTAGGTTGGATATTCTTTTTTATGTGTCCTTTTCAGACTAGAGTACAACTGTTGCAGGATTGACCTTTACTCCAGGGCTCATCGTTGATGCAATCGTGATGCTTCTGAAATACTGTCCCTTTGCTGCTGCCGGCTTTGCCTTTGCAATTGCCTGGATGAGAGCGTTTGCGTTCTCAACGAGCTGCTCTTCTGTGAAGGACTTCTTTCCGATGATGCAGTGGATGATGTTGGATTTGTCAAGTCTGTACTCGACCTTACCGGCTTTGATGTCTGCGAGAGCCTTTGTGAGGTCCATTGTAACTGTGCCTGACTTAGGGTTTGGCATGAGACCTCTAGGTCCGAGGATCTTACCAAGACGTCCGACAACTCCCATCATGTCAGGTGTTGCGACTACTGCGTCGAATCCGAACCAGTTCTCGGTTCTGATCTTGTCTGCCATATCCTCAGCGCCAACAAAGTCTGCGCCTGCTGCTAAAGCTTCCTCTGCCTTAGGGCCCTTAGCGAAAACCAGAACTTTCTTGGTCTTGCCTGTGCCGTGAGGGAGAACCATAGCTCCTCTTACCTGCTGATCTGCGTGTCTGCCGTCTACTCCGAGGCGGAAGTGCATCTCAACTGTTTCGTCGAATTTTGCGTTGTTAAAGCTTTTGATCTGCTTTACTGCTGTTGCTACGTCTACGAGCTCGTGCTTGTCATAGGACTTCGCGATCTCTGCGTATCTTTTTGATCTTTTCATTTTTCCTCCTTGTGGTACCTGCGGCGTGAGCCTCCCACTTCATTACTCAACTACCGTAACTCCCATGCTGCGAGCTGTTCCCCTTGATCATGTCTGTTGCTGCCTCGAGGGATGCTGCATTGAGATCCGGCATCTTTGTCTTTGCGATCTCTTCTGCCTGTGCGAGCGTGATGGATGCAACTTTTTCCTTCTTAGGGTTTCCGGATGCGTGCTCGATGCCTGCTGCCTTCTTGATGAGGACTGCTGCCGGCGGAGTCTTGCAAACGAAATCGAACGATCTGTCAGTGTAAACAGTGATTACGACCGGAATGATCATTCCCTGCTGGTCCGATGTTCTTGCGTTGAACTGCTTGCAGAAGTCCATGATATTAACACTAGAGCCGGGCCAACCGGTGGTGCAGGTGTTGCTGCTCCGGCAGGGATCTGCAGCTTGATGTAGCCGTCGATCTTCTTTGCCATTGCTGTCTCCTTTCTTCAGTTTTTTTTGCAAGCTGTATGGTATTGCCATAAGGGATCTTCCCGCAAGCGGGCCCCTCCTTGCGGCTACCTGAGCTTGCTTACCTGCGAGAACTCGATCTCTGCACTGCTTCTCCGGATTGATGGCTTCTACTATGCCGAGCTGGCCTTCGAAGACTCCTCCGATGATGCGGATCGTATCGCCTACCTCGATATCCAGGTCGATCCTGAGTTTCTCGATTCCCATCCTTACGATCTCCTCTTTTGTCAGAGGAATAGGATCGGAACCATGACCAACGAAGCCTGTTACTCCCTCGGTGTTACGGACGAGGTACCAGGTCTCATTGTTGACCACCATCTTGATGACTACGTATCCAGGGAACAGCTTACGGGTCTTTACCTTCTTGACTCCGTCCTTGATCTCGATCCTCTCCTCTGTCGGGATAACGACTTCCTGGATGAGATCCTGCATTCCGCGGTACTCGACCATCCTGTCAATGCTGGTCTTTACTTTGTTCTCATAGCCCGAATATGTATGCACCACATACCACTTAGCTGTACCGTCACCTCTGAGGCCTTCGCCCTCGAGCGGAGTGTATCTTGCCTTTACAAGCTCCTTCGCCTCAACGGTCTCATTGATATCAGTGCTTTCGACATTTTCGATATTATCGATCTTATCTGTCATCTATTAACTCCTTGGGTCAGGACAGTGTTATTCCGAGGATGCCCTTGAGAGCAGCCAGGAAACCCGTATCGATCAGCCAGAATGCGACTGCGAAGAATATTACGCATCCGAATACCACGACGGTGTTTGTCATGAGCTCTTCTCTTGTAGGCCATACGACCTTGCTGAACTCCTGTCTTACACCCCTGAGATACGCGAGCAGTCCGCCCTTCTTGCCCTGGTTCTTGCTGTTCTGACTCTTTTTGTTTGCGGATGCCTGTGCAGCTTTTGCGAGATCTTCTCCCGACTTATTCTGCTTGCTTCCGTTGCTCTTGTTTTCAGCCATTTTTACGTCTCCGTCTATATCTGAATATAGATTACTTGGTCTCCTTATGGAGAGTCTCCTTGTTGCAGAACTTGCAATACTTCATGAGCTCGATCCTGTCAGGATTGTTTCTCTTGTTCTTCATTGTATTGTAGTTTCTCTGCTTGCACTCTGTGCATGCGAGGATGACCTTCTGTCTAACGCCTGCTGCCATCTGTTTTCTCCTTAATCTGTCTAATCCTTGAAAAATGCGTCCTTTTCAATCGAAAACTCGAAGCCCGGTCGCCCAGTGCTCCGATTTTCTTCTTAAAGTCGCTCAATGAGTATACTTTGCAAGGGTTTCAATGTCAAGCGGTTTCTCGGTGCTAAATAAAAAATTTTGTACAACGGGCAGACATATTCTTCCGGCTCGTGCCTCGTCGTAATGCTTCCCATGAATCACACGGCGTTGCCGCTATGATGGAAGTATTGTCTCCGTCGGCAAGCTCCTTCGATAGCTGCGAAACACAATCCACCTCATCGTGCCTCAGTTATTTCGCGGAATAGTTACCCGCGAAATCGCAGTGTCGGAGCGCTGCTGTTGTGTGCTTCAGTTCCTCCTCGGACCATCTCGTCTGCAGCATATGTCTGCCCGCCAGTATTAGTCGTTTTAAATTTGGGCGCGGCGATATCCGTTTGATACTTACCGTGCTCCAGACGGTTTTCCATCCGCAGTAAGGAAATACGCAGTATTTACTGCAATATTCATTAGATCGAATATATATTCATCTTTTTGCCCATTTACACGGAGTCAAAAAAGGAGTTTTGAAATTTTTTCTAAAAAGCCCCCTGTTTTAGTGCCTTTTTTTAGAAAAACCATTGCTCCGGCAGTCTGTTTTTTATCTCTCCTGTCTGTGAGAGTGTAGAATAATCTATCTCTGAAGTTTATCGTCAAGTAAAAAAGTGTATATACCCCAAATCAATAGTGCAAATCGCAATGTATACTCATGTATAAAGGATTTGGCCCTTTATTTTTCTAAAAAGCCCTTGTTTTTGTGCCACTTTTTTAGAATTATTTTTAAATGTCCTTTTCGAGGGCGCGGCAGGCGCGGTTCACGAGTTTGCGCGGGCGCATCAGGCGCGAATCTGGCGTTTGCGTATTACTGCCTGATGCGGATCACGAGTTTGCGCGGGCGCATCGGGCGCGGATCTAGCGTTTGCGTATTACTGCCTGATGCGGATCACGAGTTTGCGCGGGCGCGGCGGATACCGTACATCAAAACCGCTGCGGCATTGGAAGCATTGAGGGAGTTGATTTTGCCATACATCGGGATCGTAAGGACGAAGTCGCATTTCTCTTTTACCAGGCGGCCGACACCCTTGCCCTCGTTACCGATCACAATGGCTATCGGGCCTGTAAGGTTTGCTTCATAGTAGGTTTCACCGTCCATGTCGGCCGCTCCTACCCATATACCCTTAGCCTGCAGCTCTTCAATGGTCCGGGCCAGATTCGTGACCTGAACGACAGGCATGGTTTCGATGGCGCCGGCGGCAGATAGTGCAACTGTCTGCGTCAAAGAGGCGGCACGCCTCTTTGGGATCACGACGCCGTGAGCGCCGGCGCACTCAGCTGTCCTGATTATCGCGCCAAGGTTGTGCGGATCGGTTATTTCATCAAGAATGATGATAAACGGATCCTCACCTGACAGTTCCGCTCTCGCAAATACATCTTCCATCTCCGCATATTTATATTCGCTGACCTTGGCTGCTACTCCCTGATGCTTAACGCCCGGAGCCATCGCATCTATCTTTTCTTTTGGCACGAAATCGACTATGACACCCTGCTCCCTCGCAAGAGCAACTATCTTCGATACCGAGCCTTCAGAACCGTCAGCGATGAAAATGCGCTCCACATCACGGTCGCCCGACAGCACTTCCACAACAGGATTCCTGCCTGCAACAACCTCAAGTCCGTCAGCTCCGATGTTCAGTTGTTCCTCGCGATCGCTGTACCCGAAATCAGCCAGCAGACTGTTCTTAGCGCTGAACTTTTCATCGCCGCGGATCGTCCTGCCGTTTCTGCCTGTTCCGCTGCTCTTTCCCTTTACAGGACTCTTTGCACTGTATCCTGCAGGTTTCCTTCCGGAAGATGCTGCTCTGCCCTTAGGCTCATAATTGTCACCGTAGTCGCGGCGGTTCTTGCCACCCCTCTTGGGCGCATTCTTTCTGTCCTTATCGTTGAATCTCTTGTTGTCTCTCTTGCTCATCTTTTGTCACCCTATTCATTCGCCGTGCGGTAGACAAAAGCATCCGAGGTCAAAAATGTCAGATACTTAAGGCCGTTATTGTCGAACAGCATGTGCACCTCCGGCCTGCCATCCTCAAAATACATCTCGGTGTAAAGGATCTCGCAGTCCGAGAAGGAATCTCCGTCCTCATCGATCCCCGACTTCGCTTCAACGCCTTCATTCTCGATCACCTGTACTTCGTCGAATCTGAGAGTATAGATTGCTTCCTCCCCATCATCATCCCAGCCTTCGATCTTCAGCTCGATCTCATCACCGCCTATAGAAGCTTCCAGTACATAAGAGCTCTCGAGTTCTTCCAGAGTATCCATAAGCTCCTCATAGTCTTCCGGGATATCTCCTCTCATTTCTTCATAGGCTTCATCAGCTTTCTCATCAAGTGCTTCGAACCGTTCTTCGTTAGCCTCATCTTCACCGGCGAGTTTCCTGTAAATATTCTCCGGCATGAAGTACATCGCCAGTATTCTTTTATCGACCGACTCCCTTACCCAGTCCGGAAGGTCCTCGTCAGGTTCCTCGAGATTATCTTCGTATGTCTCACGGAAATCGTCTGCTGCTTCTTCCTCATCGAAAGGCTCACGGTTTTCGTACTCTTCGAGCTCATCTCTCATCATTTCTATGTATTCCGGATCATCATCTTCATCGAAATCAAATTCAGGCGGTTCATCGTAGCTCGCCCTCTCCTCCTCGATGTATTTATCGAGCGCCTTCTGATACAGCTCCTCTATTTCCTCATCCGAATAGTCCTTGTCGATCACCGGCTCATACATATCAGCCACTCCGAGGGACATCATCAGTGTGTAGTATTCTTTGGTGTAGTAACGCATTTTTACTCCCTGCTTTCCTTTTTTTCATAGACCACGAATCTGAACGTGATCCCGTTTTCAGTGACCGGCTCGCTCTCCGAGACCACCCCGAAGTCAGGGTCGTCGTCGAAGCACGTAATGAATGTGTCCGCATCCAGGTCTGCATCCATCTTCGTCACATACAGTCTGTCACACATTTTATAGAATCTGTTGTACAGAGCAGCACCGCCGATCAGGAACACATCGTCCGGATCATACTGCTCAAGCTCTCTCCACAGCTCATCCTCAGAATTGACTATGATACACCTTTCGGCTTCATAGTCAGGGTTTGTGGTGAGCACATAATTTATCCTGTTCGGAAGCCCACGCTTATGAGGCATGGATTCGAGGGTCCTGCGGCCCATCACAACCACCTTGCCTGTCGTGTGCTCCCTGAAATATTTCATGTCAGTCGGTATGGATGCTAGCAGTCCGCCGTCCCGTCCAATACCCCACCTCTTGTCTGCAGCTACAATAAGATTCATATTCCGTACTCTCTCTTTACTTGAAACGGTTGACCATCATCGCCACCTGCTCATTCTCGAGCGCGTGTCCCCGGTATGAGTAGAATGTATCAACATTGCACATGGTGCACACGTTGGAAATCGCTATGTGATCTGCCGGCACTCCCGCTCTCAGAAGCGTCAGCCTGTTTGCCTCCCTCAGATCGAGGTGATACTTTCCGCCCGGTATCTCATTTCCGTCCGCATCCTTTGCCGGATAGCGGCTGAGTATCCTGTCGGCATCCTCCCGGCCCCACTTTTCAGCGAAAGCGTCATATACTTCATCACCCATCTCATAACAGTCTCTGCATACGCCTGGTCCGATCGCAGCATACATATCTGCCGGATCACATCCGAACTTTACAGCCATCTGCGCTATCGCGACCTGCGGGATCTTTCCGAGCGTGCCCTTCCAGCCGGCATGGACCAGTCCGGATACCCGGCGCTCAGGATCCACAATATATACAGGAGGACAGTCCCCGCCGAACACCGTCAGCAGCGCGTCCGGAATGTCCGTGACTATGCCGTCAACAAACTGCCTGTGCAGGCTGAACGTACCGACTGTGGCGACTCCAAGGTCTTCTTCACAAGTAGCAACATGCACGTAATTGGTATGCTTCTGGTCCGTGACGAGCTCCATCTCAAGCGATGAACCCAGCTGATGTGCCAGGATGTCTCTGTTTGCCCTGCATACCGGCGATGCCTCTTCAACAGTCTCGGTTTTCATTACAGCCAGGCGAAGGCCCTTTACTCCCTTGCCGCTCACCTCGTCATATTTTATGTATCTCGTGGTGAAAAGGTTCGGCACGCCGAGACTGTCGAGCATGTCAAAAGACAGGTATGGTATACCGTCGGTGTGCTGAGTGAATATTCTGTTTTCGTCTGAAAACCTTATCTTCATTCTTTTTTTCCGGCCCCCTTGCCTGCGGCGTCGACTATCCGGACGGCTTCGGCCGCGATCTCGCGGAGCCTCTGTCTCTCGTCAGAGAGATAGAGGTAGCCCAGCAGGGCTTCGAAGCCGGTCGCTATCTTATACTCGCGCGGGTCAGCATTCTGAGGCCTCGACATTGAGCGGTGGTTGCGCGCCTGCCTGTAGATTTTCTCTTCCGCTTCAGTAAGGAAGCCTTCATTGATCATAGTCTTCGCGGCTTTTGCCTGACCGGCCGCCGAGACATATCTCACAGCAGTATGATGAGCCCTGCCCACATCGCCCGGCTTTTCCGTCACTATCTTCTCGCGAACGATGACCTCGAATACAGCATCCCCGAGATACGCGAGAGTAGTGGTATTCATCTTTCTTATCTGCTCTTTTGTCATCATTACCCCTTTAACAATATCAGCCGCATCTTTCCCGGAGATTTCTCCCGCGGAATCGGCTGCGGCTGCTAGATAGCTACCGGAATATTACGTATCTGCTCTCCGTGCTGATAGTTCTCCACCTTGATATCGTCTGTCGTAAATTCGTAGAAATTCTTAACGTCAGGATTCAGTGTCACCTTCGGAGCCGGATACTGCGGTCTCGCTATGAGCTCCTTTATGATGTCCACATGCCTGTCGTATATGTGCGCATCAGATATAACGTGCACTAGCTCGCCGGCTTTAAGACCTGACACCTGTGCCATCATCATCAGGAGCATGGCGTACTGCACCACATTCCAGTTGTTGGCCGCCAGGATATCCTGCGAACGCTGGTTGAGAATACCGTTGAGCGTGTCGCCCTTAACGTTGAAAGTCATCGAGTACGCGCACGGCTCAAGTCTCATCTCCGAGAGGTCTTCAAAGTTGTACAGGTTGGTGAGGATGCGCCTGCTGTATCTGTCATTTTTGAGGCACCAGAGCACGTTGTCCACCTGGTCCATCTCTCCCTGTTTGAACTTATACTTCTTCGCCATCTGGTAGCCGTATGCCTTCCCGATGGTTCCTTCTTCATCGGCCCACTCGTCCCAGACATGACTCTTAAGATCAGCCAGCCTGTTGGACTTCTTCTGCCAGATCCAGAGCATCTCATCTGTCGCCAGCTTGATAGCCGTAGGACGCAGCGTGAGCGCAGGGAATTCCTCCGACAGATCGTAGCGGTTGACCACCCCGAAGTTCTTTATAGTGTGCGCAGGAGTGCCGTCCTCCCAGTGCGGGCGGACCGGCATCCCCTCAGTACTGAATCCGTGATCCAGTATATCCTGACACATATTAACGAATAGTGTATCTGCTTTACTCATTAGTTTCTTATGACCTGTACACCCTGCGGCGTATCCTTGAGCGTGATCCCCATCGCAGCGAGCTGGTCGCGGATCTCGTCCGCTCTCGCCCAGTTCTTTTCCTTACGTGCTGCCTGTCTCTCATCGATCAGCGCCTGGATGTCGTCCCCAAGGCCTTCCTCTTCATCTTCGCCGCCAAAGAGTCCGAGCACCTCTGTCAGCTCCCTGATCCTTCTGAGAGCCTCTTCTGCGAATGACTTCGAAGCTCCGTCCTTGACGTCGAGGTTTATCTCCGAAACGAGCTCGAAGATGGCCGCGATTCCGTCAGCCGTGTTGAGGTCGTCATCCATCACCTCGATGAACTTCTCTCTGTGCTTATCGAGGGACGCGATCTTTGCAGCCTCGTCAGCCATGGCCTCGTTGCTGCCGTTCGTCTTAAGGAACTCCAGCGTCTCGATGGCTGTCGCGATCCTCTCATGGCCCTGCTTCGACTGCTCCATGAGCGTGTCGGAGAAGTTGATCGGGCTTCTGTAGTGTCCGGACAGCAGGAAGAATCTGATCACGTCGCCGGAATACTGCTCACGTATGTCTCTGACTGTGAAGAAGTTGTTCAGCGATTTCGACATCTTCTTTCCGTCTACATTTATATATCCGTTGTGCATCCAGTAGTGCGCGAAAGGAACTCCGTTGCATGCCTCAGACTGCGCGATCTCGTTCTCATGATGCGGGAACGTAAGATCCTGGCCGCCGCCGTGGATGTCGATCGTCTCGCCGAGGTGCTTCTTGGCCATTGTCGAGCACTCAATGTGCCAGCCCGGTCTTCCCATGCCCCAAGGAGATTCCCATGCGATCTCGGATTCCTCCTTGCGCGCTTTCCACAGCGCGAAGTCCAGCGGATCCTCCTTGACCTCGCCGATAGCGATGCGGGCACCGCTTTCGAGGTCATCAATGTTCTGACCCGAGAGCTTTCCGTACTCAGGGAACTTGCGTGTCGAATAATAGACATCGCCGTCAGCCTCGTAAGCGTAGCCTTTGTCGATCAGCGTCTGCACGAAGTCGATGATCTCAGGAATGTGCTCCGATACCTTAGGATGAACGTCTGCTTTCAGAACGTTGAGAGCTTCCGCGTCGTTGAAGTACTCCTTTATATACTTCTCGGAAACCTCAGGCGCCGTGATGCCCTCTTCCTTCGCCCTGTTGATGATCTTGTCATCGACGTCGGTGAAGTTCTGAACGAACTTTACGTCATAGCCGCGAAACTTGAAATATCTCCTGAGCGTATCAAACACGACAAACGGACGCGCGTTGCCGATATGAAAGAAGTTGTAGACCGTAGGGCCGCAGACATACATTTTTACCTTTCCAGGCTCGATTGGTACGAATTCTTCTTTTCTGTTCGTAAGAGTGTTATAGACCTGCATTTCTCCTCCTTTTCAACAGGTGACATAGTCCCATCCTGTCACCCGCTCATATCCTAAACTCCGAGTATCGCTCCGATGCATCCCATGATTATCAGAACGAAGAACGGACTCTTTTTATACTTTGCTATCATTATTACTGTTGCAACCAATATGATAACAGAAATAATGTCAACTGGCGATACCGAAATAGCTTCCAGGATCCCGCTGCCTGCATCTGCGCCAAGTTTCGTAAGGAGACCCGTCCCGAGCCTGCCCTCGCCCGCAAGAGACGGCCTCACAAGAGTTGCGGCCGCGGCTGCTATTAAGCCCATCGTGGCCGGCCTTATGCCCGCCAGCGCGCCGTTCACCACCTTGCTGTCCCTGAACTTCTGTATTGCGCGGCAGACCAGGCTGACTATTATGAACGCCGGCAGAATGACTCCGACTGTCGCTGCCACTGCGCCTGCGACTCCCGCCGCCTCATAGCCTACATAGGTTGCAGTATTGACCGCGAGCGGTCCCGGCGTTATCTGCGATATCGCAACGATGTTCGCGAACGTCTCCTGACTCATGTTGAGGAACGGCTGGATGCTGTCGTAGATGAGCCTGACGATTGCAAGCCCTCCGCCGAACCCGAGGAGCCCGACTTTTAAGAAGCTTATGAAGAGCTGCCAGAATATCATTCAGGCTCACCCCCTTCACCGGCTTCTTCTGTCCCTGCAGCACCCTCTGCCGCTGCAGCTGCCTTTCGGCTTTTAGCAAACGTAACCGCTATGCCGAGCACCGCGAACAGCAGTATCACATACGCCGTATTCACCCTGAGTACCGCGATGAGCACGAACGCCGCGGCGGCGGCAAGCATCGCCCACTTATTTTTTATGGCTGTCGGCATGAGCTGTATCATGGCAACGGCCACCATTCCGAGCGCCGCCGCCCTGAGTCCTGCCATAGCTCCCATCAGCACCCCGTTGTCTCCGAGCGAGCTGATGAACCTTGCAATGATCAGGATCATGGTAAACGACGGGATGACGACTCCGAATGTCGAAACCAGCGATCCCGCCAGTCCCTTCTTCTTATATCCCACATACGTTGCCATGTTTATTGCCACCACGCCCGGCAGGCTCTGGCACACGGCAACGACGTCCATGAACTCTTCCTTTGTGAACCATTTCTTCTCATTGATCAGCGTATTCTGCAGAAGCGGAAGCATGGCAATACCGCCTCCGATAGTGAATGCGCCGAGTTTGAAGAATACGATAAACAGTTCAACAAGTATGTTCATAACTTAGTAATTATATCAGTTTTCTGTACTAAATATAAAGGGCACCATTGACTGGTGCCCTACAGTATGCATTATGCGCGCTGTGATCAGTGAGCGTTCAGTGTCTCCTCGGAAAGTCTTGAGAAGAAGTATCTTCCGTCACCTTCGAGATCTACAAGTGCCTTTGCCTTAGCGATTGCATCTTCGATTGTCATGAGCTCATGCTCGCTCTCGCGGCGGAGTTTGTACTCTACCTTGCCCTCTCCGGCGAACTTGCCGACTGTGATCCTGATTGGGATTCCGATGAGGTCCGCGTCGTTGAACTTGACTCCCGGTCTCTCGTCACGGTCGTCTACCATTACTTCAACGCCGAGTGCTTCAAGTTTCTTCTCGATGTCGTAAGCGACCTGCAGCTGTGTCTCGTCGTGCGACTTGACGACTGTAACGATTACATGGTAAGGAGCGACGGACAGAGGCCAGATGATCCCCTTGTCATCGTGGTGCTGCTCTACGATAGCCTGCATCGACCTTGTGATACCTACGCCGTAGCATCCCATCCAGTACGGATGATCCACACCGTTCTCGTCCTTGAATGTAGTATTCATGCTCTCGGAGTACTTGAGGCCCAGCTTGAAGATCTGACCTACCTCGATACCGCGTCTGAACTTGACCGGCTTTCCGCAGTGCGGGCAGCGGTCGCCTTCCTGAAGCGTCTTGATATCCGTAACGATATCTCCGGTGTAGTCTCTGCCGTAGCAAACGCCGACCAGGTGGTGGTCTTCTTCGTTTGCGCCTGCGCACATGTTGACTGTGCCTACGAGCTCTGTATCCACTACTACGATGCAGTTCTTGAGTCCCATAGGGCCTGTGAATCCCGCAACGGATCCGGTGATAGGGCCTGTGACATCCTCATCCGCAAACTCGATGTAGTGCTCAGGTACGTTGAGTGCATTGACGAGCTTGATCATGTTGAGCTGTCTGTCGCCTCTGACGAAGGCTACGACATTGTCCTTCGGCTGAAGGTCTGTATCGTATGTTGTGAACATGAGAGCCTTTATGGACTTCTCTACAGGCAGCTTCAGATAGTTGCAGACATCTTCGATGGTCTTTGTTCCAGGTGTGAACACCTTCTCGACCGGCTGCATCTCTTCTACTGGCGGCTCATCGTCTACGCACTCAGCTCTTTCGACTGTAGCAGCCATTCCGCAGTTGTCGCAGTAGAGGATGTCGGACTCGCCCCAGTCGGAGAGAGCCGAGAACTCGTGGGACTTGCTTCCGCCGATAGGGCCGTTGTCAGCCTCGACGATCCTGTAATCAAGATCCATACGTGTGAAGATCTTCTCGTATGCGTGATACTGTCTCATGTAAGCTACATTCAGATCTTCTTCCGTAGCGTCGAATGTATAAGCGTCCTTCATGATGAACTCTCTCGTTCTGAGAAGTCCGTATCTCGGACGGGACTCGTCTCTGTACTTGAACTGGATATGATAGAGCGAGAACGGCAGCTCCTTGTAGGATGACCACTCCTTGCGTACGAAGTCGGTGAAGATCTCCTCGCAGGTAGGGTTAAGGATGAAGTCGTTGCCGTTACGGTCCTGGATCCTCCAGAGTTCAGGTCCGTAAGCATACCATCTGCCTGTCTCCTTCCAGAGCTCAGCAGGGTTTACATGCGGCATGTAGATCTCCTGGCAGTCAACATAGTCCATCTCTTCGCGGACGATCTGCTCTACCTTTCTTACTGTTCTCCAGCCCAGCTTAGGGAACATGTAGATTCCCGCAGCTTCCTGCTTTATCATGTTTGCTCTTACTAACAGCTTATGGCTCTCAAGTACTGCATCGGATGGTGCCTCTCTGAGCGTCTTAAGATGGTTTTTGGATAATCTCATTGTTTAAAAACTCCCTTCTATTGCGGCAGTGGCCATGGCCGCCATGCCTTCTCCCCTGCCTGTGAACCCGAGTCCTTCTTCCGTAGTCGCCTTGACATTTACAGCATCTTCGCGGATCCCGAGTGTGCTTGCTATGTTCTGTTTCATTTGTTCCATATAAGGAGCCAGCTTCGGAGCCTGCGCGATGATCGCGACATCCACGTTCACGATCCTCACGTTGCCCAGCATGCCCTTGACTTCGGCCAGAAGCTTCATCGAATCGGCGCCTTTATATTTTTCATCAGTATCAGGAAAATGTCTTCCTATGTCTCCCAGTCCTGCTGCCCCGAGCAGCGCGTCCATCAGCGCGTGTACTGCTACATCCGCGTCTGAATGACCGTCCAGCCCGAGCTTGCTGGGGATCGGGGTCCCGCAGAGTATCAGTGGTCTCCCCGGGACAAGTCTGTGTACATCATATCCTATACCTGTTCTGACAGTCATCTGGATATCCTCTCTGGTGGTTATCTTGTAATTGGCAGTCGAGCCTTCTACCAGAGCTACGTTGATGCCCGCGTATTCCGCTACCATGGCATCATCAGTGGCCGAGTAACCGTCACGCACCGCGCGCTCATGCGCCCTCACTATGTCAGCGAGGCGGAACGTCTGCGGCGTCTGGGTTCTGTAGATAAGCTCCCTCCTGACAACGTTAGTGTTCATTATAGGATATGTTATAGATTCTTTCAATGCCAATTCGGTTACATATTCAGGTTTTTCGATGTTGATCATGCGCGTGGAGTCGCTTGACGGCAATGCAGTACAGACAGCCCGGCAGTGTCTCATGTTTTCGATGTTGCGCCTTATGATCTCTTCGCTGATGCCCGGCCTCGCGGCATCATGTATGAGCACGATAGCGTCGTCTTCGTCTATGCCTGCCGCTTTTGCGTCGGACGATGCCGCTTTGATGCCTTCCCTGACAGAATCCGCTCTTGTCGCACCACCGCGGACGATCGCTATGCTCCCCGCCTCCCTGCCGGTCAGCTGCTCGCACTCCGCCGTGATCCCTTCATATGTCTCATCAAGGGATCCGTCCTGAGGCGATACCACGTAAACCTTGTCTATATAATCGAGGGACGCAAAAGCTTTTATCGCGGTCCCGAGCACTGTTGAGCCACCATAAGGAAACAGCTGCTTCGGCACATCCATTCCCATGCGTGTACCTTGGCCGGCTGCAACTATTACTGTGCATATCCATTTAGAAATGTTCTCTACCATAATGATCTTCTACAATGATCTCCTGCAACGTTCTTCTGCAATCTTTTGCAATGGTCTTATACTATAATCCTGCGCAATATCTTCTGCAATGGGTTTCATCAAAAATTCTTATTCCAATGTAAAAGGCCGATCCCTTTACCAGCCCCCTGCTAAATATTGGTTTCGACCATCTCGTCTGCTTCTTCCATTGTGTAGCCTCCGGAGTAGATCAGCTCACTCTCAAGTATCTGCTTCGCTGTACTGAGGAGCTTTTTCTCTCCGGTCGAAAGAGGTTTAAGTCTGTCCGTCCTGACGAGATTCCTTACGACCGCCGCCACTTCCAGGATGTCTCCAGTCTGCATCCTTTCCGTGTTTTCGCGGTATCGTTTGTTCCAGTTGGGGTTCATTGGCTCTGTGTCTCCCTTGAGCACCTCTATGACCTCATCTATGCGTTTGGGGTCTATGATCGGCCTGACTCCCAGCCGCTCGACGTTATCGACAGGAACAGAAGCCTCCATCCTGCAGTAAGGAAGCGACACATTATAATACGTGCGCATCTCGCCGAGAAAATCCTTTTCAACGATCTCGGTTATGATGCCCGCGCCGTACATCGGATATACAATGTAATCGCCGACCTCGAACATGGACGAGTTCCTCCTTTTACAACATCATTATTATAGCGTTTTTTGTTTCAAAAATCAAACAAAAATTAAACTGTAATATTATCACCAGCATATATGGTTGTCAATAAAAAATGATGTCGAAAATCAACTGCGCCGCTTTGCATACCAATTCGGCTGCTCTGTATGGTATAATGACTCCAAATATGAATTGTGAAAAAACGGAGGATTCCGATGAAAAAAATACTGATAGTAGACGACGAAGACAAGATCCGCGAGGTCATAAGAGAGTACGCGGAATTCAGCGGTTATGAGGCAGAGGAAGCTGCCGACGGAATGAGCGCCATAGGCATGGTGAAGCTCAACGACTACGACCTTATCATCATGGACATCATGATGCCGAAGCTCGACGGTTTCAGCGCAGTCAAGGAAATACAGAAAATCAAGAACATCCCTGTGATCATGCTGTCGGCAAGGGGCGAGGAATATGACAAGCTCTTCGGTTTCGAGCTCGGGATAGATGATTACGTCGTAAAGCCGTTCAGCCCGAAGGAGCTCATGGCAAGGGTAAACGCCGTGCTCAACCGCAGGGACGCTTCCGAGAGGAACCTCTCCACCATACAGAAGTTCGAGGGGCTCGAGATCAATATCGCCGCGCGCACCATCAGTGTGGACGGCAAGCGTGTTGAGCTCACACCTAAGGAATACGACCTGCTCTTCTACATGATACAGCACAAGAATATCGCCCTCTCGAGAGAGAAGCTCCTTGAAGATATCTGGGGCTATGATTTCTTCGGCGACGACAGAACGATCGATACACACGTGAAGAACCTGCGCAACTGCCTCGGGCCATACAGAAAATTCATCGTGACGCTCAGGGGCGTCGGATACAAGTTCGAGTATGAGGAATAGCGGATCATAACGGGGACCGGCTGAAAGATGGCAGACCACACCGGAAAGCGCGC
Source organism: uncultured Eubacteriales bacterium (assembly GCA_902779185.1). Taxonomy (GTDB): domain Bacteria; phylum Bacillota; class Clostridia; order Peptostreptococcales; family Anaerovoracaceae; genus Crickella. Next base: position 10,081 of record CACZAM010000025.1, on the reverse strand, counting down.
CAGCAAACGCGCCAGGAGAAGAATCGATACCAGCAGCATAAAGACGACGACACTTCTATCGTTCGTCGTTTTTGCGCTGTTCCTGGTTATGGTGCTCTGGGGGCTGTCCAATTTCTTCCTTAACAGCTTCTATGAGCGTGCCAGGTCGCAGGAGGTCATCCGCACGGCCGAGACACTGGAGACCCAGTTCAGGCAGAACAACTTCGGCTTTGGTTCGCTCGCACTGCAAACCGCCTCTTCCAACAATATATATATAAGAATAGACGTTACAGATGAGGCCCTCATTTTCGACGGCACCAGAGAGGCGGAAGGAAGCGATACATTCGAAGAAGACATTAACCGTATCAAAGCAAAGCTGGAGGCCTCCGCTACAGAAAGCATCAGCGAAACAAGGCGCGACCCTTCAGGCATGGGGTCGAGACTTGTATATGCCTCATATATCAGCGCAAGCAGCACTGACAACGTCCTATGCATCATCGCCCCTCTTTATCCTGACCCGGTAACGGTCAGAATACTGCGTGACATGCTCATCTACATCTCTTTCATAGTGCTCGTTGTTTCGCTGCTTCTCGCATTCGCTCTTTCAGTGAGGCTTTCCGCTCCTATCGAAAAACTCACGCGCTCCGCCACCGAGCTTTCAAAAGGCAGCCATGATGTTTACTTTGACGGAGCCGGTTTCACGGAGACCAAGGAACTCGCCAGAGCGCTCAACAAGGCTTCATATGAAATGGAGAGGACTGACTTCTACCAGCGCGAGATCATAGCGAACGTATCTCACGACCTCAAGACACCGCTGACGATGATCAGGTCCTACGCTGAAAAGATCATAGACATCACAGGCGACAATCCCGAGAAGCGCAACGCCGACCTGAACGTCATAATCTCTGAGACAGAGCACCTCAACAGGCTCGTCACAGACATGCTTTCAGTCTCCAACCTGCAGTCCAACAACGTCGTGCTCAACATGGAGACCTTTGACCTCGTAGAAGCAGCGGAGAGCGTCTACGAGAGCTTCCTCGCGCTTGCCACATCTGAAGGATTCGAGATCCACTTCCACCCTTGCAAGCCGGCCTATATCGTCGGCGACCGCACGAGGATGACACAGGTCATGACCAACTTCGTATCGAACGCGGTCAAATATTCGGGTGATAACAAGTACATAGATATAAGGCTCAGCAAGAGCAGCAAAAAAGTGACTTTCCACTGTATCGATCACGGCATGGGGATCCCTTCGGACGAGATCGGACATGTATGGGATAAATATTACAGAACTTCCGCGAATCACGAGCGCGGCATAGAAGGAACCGGTCTCGGACTTGCCATCGTAAAGGGTATACTCAATCTGCACGGTGCAAAATACGGAGTAGAAAGCGAGGAAGGCAAGGGGTCGGACTTCTGGTTCGAGATGGAGACGGTAAAGAAGCCTGCAGCGGAAGATACAGAAAAGAAAGATGGCTAAGAAGGCAAAGACGGTTTTTATATGCACAGAATGCGGCAACGAGTACACGGCCTGGCAGGGTCAGTGCTCTTACTGCGGCTCGTGGAACACCATAGTCGAGCATAAAGTCGCTCCGGCAGAAGAAGCCACAGCCGACACAAGAAGGCGCACCGGCGTCGCAGGCCGCCCTGTGAGGCTCGGCGAAGTCGGCACTCACGACTACACCCGCATGGATTCCGGACTGTCAGAGCTCAACCGTGTGCTGGGCGGCGGCATCGTTCCGGGCTCGCTGACACTTATATCAGGAGAGCCGGGCATCGGTAAGTCCACCCTGATCGCCCAGGCCGCAGGCAGGATCGCCGACAAATACGGTCCGGTGCTTTATGTGAGCGGCGAAGAATCCGAGGAGCAGGTCAAGCTCAGAGCCGACCGCGTGCTCGGAAGCATAAGCGATTCACTTTACATATACCCGGAGACCAACATCGAGAACATCATGGCCGCGTGTGACAGCATAAAGCCATGCTTCATCATAATCGACTCCATACAGACCATGTATTCCCAGTCGGCTGATTCGGTGGCCGGCAGTCTCACTCAGATCAGGGAGTGTTCCGGACAGCTAATAAGATACGCCAAAAACCGCAATGTGCCCGTGTTCATCGTGGCGCATGTCACCAAGTCAGGCGAGCTTGCCGGGCCTAAGACGATCGAACACATGGTAGACACGGTGCTCAGCTTCAGCGGCGAACGCGACAGGGATCTGAGGATACTGCGCTCGTTCAAGAACCGCTTCGGCACTACCGATGAGATCGGCGCGTTCCGCATGACCGGAGAAGGCATGGTCGAAGTTCCTGACATCTCCGGCAGCCTCATCGAAAGCCAGGAAAGTGAAGAAGGCTCAGTTGTATCCGCGGTTTATGAGGGCAGCCGCCCTGTCTTCTTTGAGATACAGGCACTGGTGACCCGCGCGAATGTGGGATTTGCCCGCAGGACCGCCATCGGGATCAGTCAGAACCGCCTCAACATGATACTCGCCGTACTTGAGAAAAAGGCAGGTCTCAGCCTGCTCGACCACGATGTATATGTGAATGTCGTCGGCGGCATGAACACCGGCAGCACATCTACTGACCTCGCAGTCGCGCTTGCCATATACAGCTCCTTCAAAGGAAAGTCATCCTCAAGGCGTCTGGTAGCAGCCGGCGAGGTCGGGCTCACAGGCAACCTCCGCTCGATACCTAACGCCGACAAGATCGTCCAGGAGGCCGTAAGGCTCGGATACGAAGCGGTGATTCTGCCTGAGCGCAACGCCAGACAGACCGCCCAGTCGGGCAGAAAGATCGATGTCGCAGATGGAGGCCGCTCGGTATCCGTAACCCCTTCCGCGCCGGATGTTTCAGACAGCATCCGCGTGCTGGGTGCTGCGAATATAGCTGACGCCATCCGCGCATTTGCCAGCTGACTTCCGCACAGGAAAACCTGCTTAAACAATAAAAGAGCCTGCTCAACGAGCAAGCTCTTTCTGGTTTTTGTAAATCATTTTCAGCGCTGAGCACTCCAATTGAAATTACTCTGCTGCAGGATACAGCTCTACCGGATCCCACCCTTCATCCTGATAGGATTTAAACTCAAGTCCGTTCAGATTTACGTAATCCGACACCGTGATCTTTCTGTTCTCTTCGCGCGCATCGCTGTCGCCGTATACCTTCATGAAATCCTCGTATTTGTCACCGAAGATCTCCTTAGCGCTTGACTCAAACTCTCCGCCGTTTGCGACCTGATCAAAAGCGGTTACAGTATTGTCCGCTTTGCTGACATGCATGCATCCCGGAAAATTGCCGCCCGAAACGCATTTGAGAGTATCGCCGTCGGCATTGTAGTTCTCGACCCAGAAATCTCCGTATACGAGGACCTCGTCTTCCGGCGTAAAGTCTTCATGCACGATGTTGACTGTCGGGATGCTGTATTCGGCAGCATCAAAGCTCTTTCCTACAGTCTCCACCATATACTTGTAGCAGGCTGCTTCGACCGGATCGTCGCCGCCATAACCGTAAGCAGCGCCATCAACGGAAGCGGATCCGCTCTCACCTTCGCTTTCACCGTTTTCATCAGCCCTTACAAAGCGCATCTCAGCACCCAGGATCTTTGCCACGATGGCGTCGCCATCTTCCTTGAATTTCAGTTTCACATCTCCTGCGGTCTTGAATCCGTCACTTGTCAGTGACCATGTGAAATCTGAAACTTCCGGGTTTCCTTCTTCATCAACACCTGAGAAAGTTCCTGTGCCGTCATTGTTCAGCACCAGTGTGATAGCGTTATCAAAATCGCCCGTCTCGCCGGCAAATGACATTGAGTCCGCTACCCATGTACCAACGTACTTGCTGTCAGAAACATCTCCGCCTCCGCCGCCACCGCAGGCCGCAAAAGCGAATGTCAGCACCATTGCAAAGCTGAGCAGTATTGCCAGTCTCTTTTTCATATTATCCCTCCTTGTATAAAATGGAAAAACTCAATTGTAATCCATTTATACTATATCCAAAGACCTGTTACGGATAAACATATATGTACCAATATTAAGACACAAAAAACTCCCGGACCGCTCCGGGAGTCAGAACTGCATATCAGGGCAGCTGCACCTAATCTTTGAAGTGCTTGCCCGGAGCGCTTTGCTCATGCTCTCCTATCTTTTCATTCTTTGCCGCTTTCTTTTCAGCCTTTGCTGCCTTCTTCGCTTCCTTGCGGGCGGCCTTTTCGTCTATCTTCTTATTCCATGCGGCAAGGTCGTTCTTTCTGATCCTGCTGAACCAGTTTGTCCTTTTGCTGATGATGAATATGATCAGTATATATGCGACTCCGGTAACAGTCCCGAATATGAGCGACCTCATGTCTGACGTGCTGGAGATCTCTGCTATATTCATCCCCTGCAGATAAAAGATGGTCATGTTGTTGCAGATATGGAATGCCGAAGATATCTCGATCCCTCTGCCTATCCACGCAGTAAGCGCAAACACCATTCCCGAAACGAATATCCCGATCTTTCCGTAGATGTCATACGGATGCATGAGCACGAAAACTACAGACTGAAGTATCACGGCTATGACCGGCACTCTGAGCCACGATCCGAGAGTCTGCATCAACAGTCCGCGGAATATATATTCTTCAGCGATGCACTGCAGCGGTCCCAGAATGGTGACTACAGCAAAGCTTGCAAGCGTGAATCTCATCTGGAAATTGTCGATGTGATGCTGAATATACAGCTCATCTACAAGTACAGGAAGCGCGATGCAGATGAAGGCCACAGGGAACGCCTTCCAGAACACCTTGCTGCTCCATCCTCCTCTTGAAGATGAATACGATGAAAACGGTCTGTCGCGCACTATGACCGATGCCAGCCACAGCGCAGGTATCATCACAGCGACGCTCCCAAGGGACACGATGGACTGCCATGGGTTTGCAAGGTCCATGCTGTCATAATCTGTAGCAAAAATGCTTCCTAAAACTGACTGCAAAGAATCCGGTGTCACTTCGTTTCTGATAGCGAACATCACCCCAACAAACAGGAGCAGTGCAAGGACTAAATAGATTCCAAAAAACAGAACGGATGTGATGATAGGCTTATACCATCTGTATGATTTGAACTGTCTTCCGTAAACCGGATATGAATGTTCCCTGGCATTTGAACTGTCGATTATTGACATTATTTTCCCTCCTTATGCATCCTAGTTTCTCTGGTCCCGATGCTTTGTTTAAACAAGAGCCCTTCTCCTTCCGGAAAAGGGCTCCTTTTTCTTTCTTATGGTAAAGCCGTATGATCAGCAGAGATGCTTACTTCTCTTCCTGCTCCTTCTTGTAAGCAGCGATTACCTTGTCTGCCAGGTTGCCAGGCAGCTCAGCATATCTTGCAAACTCTACTGTGAAGGATCCTCTTGCCTGTGTCATCGATCTGAGCGCGATAGCGTAGTCGAAGAGCTCTGCCTGAGGTGCCTCAGCGTGAAGAATTGTTCCGCGAGGCGAGGAATCCATTCCGAGTACCATGCCGCGTCTGTTAGGCATATCGCCCATGACTGCTCCTACGAATGATTCAGGAACAGTGATCTCGAGCTTCATGATAGGCTCGAGCAGGCAAGGTCTTGCTTCAACGATACCCTTCTTGAATGCCAGCGAAGCAGCGATCTTGAACGATACTTCGTTGGAGTCTACTTCGTGATAAGAACCGTCGTAGAGGACAGCCTTGATGTTCTGTACCTTGCATCCTGCGAGAGGGCCCTTCTCCATGCACTCGAGGAGTCCCTTCTCAACAGCAGGAACGTAGTTCTTAGGAACAGATCCGCCGAAAAGCTCTTCGCTGAACTCGAGTCCAGGCTCTGTCGAAGGCGAGAATCTGATGTGAACGTCACCGTACTGACCTGCGCCGCCGGACTGCTTCTTGTGCTTACCCTGAACATCGGAGTTGCCCTTGATGGTCTCCCTGTAAGCGATCTTCTGAGGAACGACATTTACGCTGACACCGTATCTGTCCTTGAGCTTTGCCTGGATGATTCCGAGCTGGATGTCGCCCTGGCCGCCGAGCAGTGTCTGATGTGTCTCCGCGTTTCTCTCGAGAACGAATGTAGGATCCTCTTCCATGAGTCTTGAAAGGCCCTGAGCCATCTTCTCATCCTCGTTCTTGTCTGCAGCCTCTACAGCTACGAAGTAGCAAGGTGTAGGGAATGCAGCAGGCTTAACTGTGACCTGCTTGTTCTTTGCGCAGAGTGTGTCGCCTGTCTTTGTGTTCTGGAGCTTTCCGAGAGCTACCATGTCGCCTGCGACTACTGTGTCTGTCATCTCCTGAGCCTTACCTCTTACGAAGAAGACTGAACCGAGCTTCTCTGCCTTCTCTGAACGCGGGTTGTAAACATCTGTGCCGGACTTGAGTGTGCCCGAAACGATCTTTGCGTATGAGATCTTTCCGAGGAACGGGTCAGCGAGTGTCTTGAAGATGTAGATAACGAGGTCTCCGGCAGGATCGCAAGCGATCTCGATGTCGTTGCCGTCAGCGTCCTTAGCTGCTGTAACGACTGTTGCAGGCTTCGGTACATACTTGCAGAGAGCGTCGAGAACGTCGTCTACGCCCTCGCCTGTCAGTGCGCTCATTGTCATGATAGGCATGATATCTCCGTTGTGGATACCTGTTGCCAGACCGTGAGCGAACTCCTCGTCTGTGAAAGCTTCTCCCTCGAAGAACTTTTCCATGAGTTCCTCGTCAGCAGCTGCTACTGCCTCGTCGAGAGCGTCCTTGTCATCAAGAGTAACACATGCGCTGCCGAACTTATCCTGGATAGCCGCGATGACTTCGTCGAGCTCAACGTTGTCCTTGTCGATCTTGTTGATGATGAAGAATGTCGGCGAGTTGTATTCCTTGACAAGATCCCAGGCCTTTTCTGTACCTACCTGGATTCCGGACGAAGCGTCGACCATGATGATCGCTGTAGCTCCTGTCGAAAGAGCAGCTCTTGCCTCTCCGGCGAAGTCGAAGAATCCCGGAGTGTCGATGAAGTTGAGCTTTGTTCCCTTGTACTCTACAGGAACGAGTGTCTGATTGATGGTGTATCCTTTTTCGATCTCCATCTTCTCATAGTCGGATACTGTGTTGCCCGACTCAACCTTTCCGAGTCTGCTGATAACCTTGGTGTTCAGCAGACCTGCTTCAAGGAAGGTGGTCTTGCCTGTGCTGCCGTGTCCGAGCAGCACGATGTTGCGGATCTTATCGCTTGAATAGCCTTTCATGTGTTCCTCCTGAAATGTTGTTTATATCTTTTCTTTTTATATCCTTTTAGTTATGCGGCCCGGTCGGCCGCTGATTGACTTTTTAGAATTCAGCGTTGCCCGGTGTGCGCGGGAACATCTGAACGTCTCTGATGTTGCTCATGCCCGTGAGGTACATGAGGATGCGGTCGAATCCGAGTCCGTATCCTGCGTGGAATACGCCGCCGTATCTGCGGAGATCGAGGTACCAGTCATATGTGTCTTCATCGAGACCCATCTCGTGGATCCTGTTGAGCAGCACGTCGTAGCGCTCCTCTCTCTGGCTTCCGCCGATGATTTCTCCTACACCCGGTACCAGCATGTCCATCGCGGCTACCGTCTTGCCGTCATCGTTGAGCCTCATGTAGAAAGCCTTGCAGTCCTTTGGATAGTTGATGACGAACATCGGCTTCTTGAAGACCTCTTCTGTCAGGTAGCGCTCGTGCTCGGTCTGGAGCTCAAGTCCCCACTCGACCGGATATTCGAACTTCCTGCCCGACTTCTGCAGGATGTCGACTGCCTCAGTGTATGTGATGCGGACGAAATCCGAGTTTACGATATGATCGAGTCTCTCAAGCAGTCCCTTGTCGATGAAATTGTTGAAGAACTGCATTTCTTCAGGGCAGTGCTCAAGCACGTAGCTGATGATGTACTTGATCATCTCCTCGGCCATATCCATGTTGCCGTTGATGTCGCAGAACGCCATCTCAGGCTCCATCATCCAGAACTCGGAAGCATGCCTTGCAGTGTTGGAGTTCTCTGCGCGGAACGTCGGTCCGAACGTGTAGATGTTGCGGAACGCGAGCGCCATGATTTCTCCCTCGAGCTGTCCCGATACAGTCAGACCAGCCTTCTTGCCGAAGAAGTCCTTGCTGTAATCGATGTTGCCCTCGGCATCTCTCGGAAGATTGTCGAGATCGAGCGTTGTTACCTGGAACATCTCGCCGGCTCCTTCGCAGTCGCTGCAGGTGATCTCAGGCGAGTGAACATAAATGAAGTTTCTGTCCTGGAAGAATTTGTGGATCGCGAATGCCGCCACGCTCCTTACTCTGAACACCGCGGAGAATGTGTTGCTGCGCGGTCTCAGGTGAGCGATCTCCCTGAGGAACTCCATGCTGTGGCGCTTCTTCTGAAGCGGATAGTCGGAGTCGGAATCAGCCACGAGTACGATCTCGTCTGCCTTGATCTCGAACGGCTGCTTCGCTTCAGGCGTGAGCACCAGCGTGCCCGTTACCTTTACGCCTGCGCTCAGACGGAACTTCGCCACTTCGGCAAAATTTGCGAGCTTGTCTGCCTCGTAAACCACCTGTACCGGCGTGAAGAACGAGCCGTCATTGACCGAGAGGAAGCCGAACTGGTTGGAGCTTCTGTTTCCCCTTACCCAGCCGTAAACCATTACCTCTTTGCCTGCGTAAGCATCTGTGTTTCTGAATAATTCTCTTATCTCAATATCTTTCATATTTCACTCTCTTGCGCGTGCATGCCGCCGCGCGTTTTGCATACAAAATTTTGCCGGTGCATCGCACTAGCCGTCAGATTATATCACAAGCGCCTGTGCGATGTCATCAAAAAGCTAGGTTTTTTCAAGCTTTTTACAAGAGCCAGCATTCGATCATGGCATCGATCAGCTTTCCGTCATAGCCGCCCTTCTCATTGCTGAAAGTCATTATAAGGTTGTCCCACGGCTTGATGCCGTAGCTGATGTAGTCCTTTACTTTTCCGAAATTGTCCAGAACGTATTTGTAATCATTCACCTTGCCGAAGTGCTCCCAGTATATGATCTTGTGATCCCTCGGCCGCATGATGGTAAAATCCGGCGCGTAACTCAGGTCAGGTATGCCTGTCTCAGCTTCGTATCTGTATGGTATCCCGTAGTGGTCGAGTCTTGCAGAGATATACATCTCGCCTCCCGAACGCATATCCTCTCCCTGGGCGGATACTGACTTATAGTCGTCCGCATAAAAAACAGGCTGCTCATATTCGTCTGCCCATGCAGCTGGATCACTTCCGCCGGGAAAAATTCCTCTTGTCAGCTCCGGATACTTTGCGCAATACGACTGCATCACACTCGCCTCTGAAACCGGAGTATAGTTTTCGATAGTAATGTCCAGCTCCTCCAGGTCCTTCTCGATGATCGGTATCGCAGTTTTTACATATCTTTTACGAACAAGCGCCAGAACCAGCTCGGGGTCCTTCGTTATGGGAGTTCTGCGGGCCTTCTTCCGATTACCCGCTTTTGGAAGGCCATGGCTATAGTAATTCTTCCCGCCTTTCTGATCAACATACAGGCTTCCCTCAGGCAGGGTCTCCATTTCTCTTTTAAGATCGGAAAGCAAGTCGCTTAACGATTCCCTGATTGAAATCAATTGTTCTTTATAATACATTTACGCCTCTCAAATACATTTTACGTCTCTCATACCAGGCAATAACCGTTGCAAACCAGCGACAATATATGGCACCGGTTTCCCCATTTCACGCATATTCACAAAGATGAATATTTATTCTGCAAAAGTCGCCTTCTGCCATGGCGTAAAAAGGAGTTTTAAAAATTTTTCTAAAAACCAGCCCTATTTTACCACTATTTTTAGAAAAATGTATGCGTATTTGCTGCGTGTGACGGGATAGGAAGGGATTATTCTCTAAATTCCCCAAAAAAAGCGCCAGTCGTTAACCTGCTATTCATATTTTATATATCGTTAACCATGTTTTTTCAGGATGTATAGGCATGTATAAACAAAATTCCCCGATTTTTTCTAAAAACGGCATTAAAACCTGCTAACAAAAATCAAGTGTTAATTTGGATTTGCTAGCAGGTTTCTCTTTTGAAATCGTTGTACTACAAAAAGGCTGGCCCTTTGCCAACCT
>CACZAM010000024.1 GCA_902779185.1 uncultured Eubacteriales bacterium | reverse complement strand
CCGGCGAGGGAATCAACTAAAAAACAACCAGTAACATTGCTGTTACTGGTTGCCATAGCCTTTTAATTTTTCACTGTCCTCTTGACGGGTAGCAGTTCACTCGACTTTTCCGGACTCAATTCTTCCCGTCGATGGATTCATCCTTCACCGGACGTTTTCCCATTCTATACGGCCATAACGGACACCAGTCGATCGGACACAGCCTCACTTCCTTCTTCTCGCCGCAGCAGCAGTCGATGCATTTAGCTCGTATTGCTTTTATCGGTGTCATGCTCCCGCCTCCATTCCATACATATCGTGTCTGACCTTCATATCCAGATCAGCCTCATAAGTCACCGGCGTATTGTATAGCGCCGTCAGCAGATACCCTCTTACGTTCCTGACTTTATTCCCGGACGACTGGATGTTGTCCAGCACCGACTTCATCATGTCGATATCGATCGCCCTGAGCCTGTTCTTTACGATCGTCGCCGGGATCTGTTCTCCATTGATCGTGTGACTGTTCTTGCCTGAAAGGTTGATCTCTGTTATAAGATCGATCATATTATCGATGATCCCTCTGTCGTTCTTTCTGTCTATGACCAGATACTCATATCCGACCTGTTCTCTGACTCTTGCACGCTCATACTGATAGACAGATAGATGATCTTTGTTTGTAATCTCAGTAGTATTCTTTGTATTTGTCATAGGATTTTTCACATCACCTGTTTGGGTATTTCCCATGACCTTGTCGGTTTTATCCGATACCCTTGTAGGATTTTTCCTACAAGGGTCGGCAGTCATATCCGGGTACGTTATTTCGATCAGCCTGTCTGCAAACAGTTCCACATACATCACGTTTCCGCGCTTGTCCCCGCTGGGAGTTATCACAGTTTTGAAATGTCTCTTGACGAGCCCCAGCTTCTCCAGCTTGTCCATCGCTCTTCTGCTCTGATCCTTACTGAATCCGAATTTCCTGTTAAGTTGCTGATAACTCAGCTGCAACTGGTCTGCCTTGAAGCGCTTGCTTATTGTGATTCGCCCTGAGTCGCTTTCGTCGCATTCTTCCCTGGGCCTGTGCCAGTACAGAATCTCTGCGAGTATCACTATCGCAGCTAGGTGCGGCTTGCCGGCATCATTTGTGATTGCGTCATACCATTTGTGCGGGATTACATTGCCTGTGAAATCTATTCCGTACAGAGCATCTACCGACTTGATCCCTGTCTTGCTTACCTGCATGCTTCACCTCCTTCCTCATTTTTATTTTTGTATTTTTCAGTTTAGAGTCTCTTTTGATGGTTCTCCGATATCAGCATGGGTGCCTGCCATGCTTAGCAGGCAGCTCTCTGCTACATCCACATCCACCAGGCTGCGGTTGCCTCTTGCTATGGACGGAATCATCCCTGATCTCACGATATCCCGGAACATCCTGCGGCTGATGGCAGTATCCGGGTCTCTTGCTCTGATTTCGTCATAGGCTTTATTGATAGTCCTGAGTCTTGTCATATACTCACCTCCTTTCACAATTGCATCATTTCTATACATTTCGTACAGCTTATTGAACATTTCCTGTGATTAGTATATATAACGAAGAAATAAAGTCAAGTATTTTTGTTCAGTATACTGGACATTTTGTATTATTATGCTATAATGTGTTCAGAAGGAGGACAAATAGCATGGTAGACAGTAATCTGGCGGTACTTCTCGCCGAAAGGAATCTGAAGATAACAAAAGTATCCCGTGATACCGGGATATCCAGAACAACACTTACTGCCCTGTGTTACGATCACAGCGGCGGGATCAAATTTGAGACACTCAACACTTTATGTAAATATCTGGGGATAAACCCTGCGGAGTTCTTCAGTTATTCACAGTATGATTATGAGATCCAGTTCTTAGGAGAGACTGAGTACGAGGACACACTCCTTAAAAAAATGGAGTTGGCGAAATATGAATACACCATCAACATCATTATTAGAAGAGACAACATGACATGGACTTATCCGATTCGCGGCGTATGCGGGGACTTTAAAGGCGATAGTGTCCCATATGACGAAGCTGCAATAGGATTAATGCCTTACTATTTTGATAATTATGACGACTATGATGCGGAAGATATTCCGTATGAAGCTACAGCATCTGATATGGCAGCTGCCCGTGAATACGGCAGGATGGTGGAAGAAATGACCGTTCGCCAGTACAATGACATGATCAGTACTCTTCTGGAGATGGTACAAGAGGCCTTTGTAAAGGACTATGCGGCTGTTAATGATCTTGACCCATCAGAAGTCCCGGCTGATGAACAGCATCTCAAAAAATATAATGGGCTATAAACTCATTCGTACTGCATTGAACATTTCCCTACATACATTTATCTGACACAAGACTGTACGAAAGGGGAAAATATGGCAAAGAAAACAAATTGGAAACCGAAAGAAGGAGGCAAAGAATACTTCAAAATCAACAGAAAAGTAGGTATGAAACTAAAGGATGGCGTATGGGTCGATGATTATAAGTGCTTCTATGGCTCGTGCCAGAGCGAAGCAGAACAGAAGTATAATGACCATATGAAATCCTTACAAAACAACTCAATATCGCCAAAATCGTGTTTGGGTGAAGTCATCGATGAATGGATTGACAAAGTCTTTAAAAACTGCGACTTAAAGAATTCTACTAAAGTGAGGTATATCCGCAGCTACAATGCAATTTTCAAAGAGAGTAAGGCCGGTAAGCAACTCATCGGACGGCCTATAGGAAACATTACCCCACTACAAATTCAGGATATCTATAATAACTGTAACTATTGTCATAGTTCGATAAAAGCAGCTCACAATCTGCTAGTTCATTTCTTCAAGTATGCAGACCTAAACAGTATCTGCCGCAATCTGACTATCAGCCTGCATGTGCCGAAAAAACCGATAAAGGATTCCGGCATTGAAGAAATCGAGGTCTGGGATGATGAATCACTTAAAAAAGTGATAGCTGCACTTGACGGAAATACATTGAGACTGCTGGTAGTACTTGCAGTTAATACCGGCGCAAGGTTCTCTGAACTTCTCGCTCTTAACTATGATGACATCCGCGATGGCATGCTGTATATAACCAAGCAGCTAGCAAATGTCGCAGATGTAAACTCTGAAGGTGAAAAGAAAACGGAGCTTCATATTGAGGAGACCAAGACAGAAAGCAGCAACAGGGTCATCCCTCTTTCGGATCCCGTTATGGCAGAAGTTGAAAAGCATAAGAACCTGCAAACCGCTGAAATGGAGAAACATGGGTATACGACAAATTATCTCTTCACAACATCCAACGGCACATTTTATGACAGAAGAAATGTTGCAAAGTCTCTTAACAGACTTTACAAGAGAATCGGAGTTGAGCATCACAAGTTCCATGCATATAGGCACACCTTCGGTACCAACCTCTCAAGAGCAGGAGTTCCAATTGAGGAAACATCTAAACTCATGGGACACTCTGACATATCCATGACAGCAAAGTACTACGTGTATGTTGATGCGGAACGCAGACGCGCAGCAGTAGATAAAATCGCAGGATACAGCCTGGATCAAACGGCATAAATCCAACTTTAAAGTTATCAAACTCGATAGCTTTAAAAAGTATCAAAGTACTATGGATCGAACACAAAGAGTGGTTTCTGTACCAGTTTTATACCAGTCAAGTTTTGAAAAGCGAAGAAAAGTTATCATTAGAAATGCAACGATTTGAAAAGAAGCAGCATCAATGATGCTGAAATTCCAATTACTATCGGGAGCAATATGTTCAATATACTGTGCTTTTTGTATAGTATATTGAACCAGTAGGTCGCGGGTTCGAATCCCTCCGCGCGCACCATAAACGCCCCATAGCTGAATGGCTCCGGGGCGTTTATGTTTTTACCTATTCAACAGTCTGGCTGCGCGTTTTGATCGTGGCAGCATATGCGCTGTTACACAGTCCAAGTACGGCCGAAAGCATGAACAGCGTTTCTATGCCAAGCGTTTTCCATATCCATCCGCCGAACAGTGCTACAAGTATCGTGATAAAGTGATTTACCGATACCCCTGTGGAAGAAGAACCTTCTTTTTGATGGGTCGGCCTGCTGTCTCCTCTGATCCTCATGGATGCAAGAAAGCCCAGAAGAATAATGGCAGCGCTCATCATGAATACAGGCTTGAAAAGCGACAGCCGGCTTCCCAATATGTAAAACAGTCCTATTACAACAAAGTATCCGGCCAGCAATATAGACCTCTCTGAACTGTCATTCTAACTGAAATATATCGGCCTTTTCAATCGCAATCCTCAATTGCCAAAGATGCATAAAAACAGTATCATTGTTCTAGCGGAGATGTCTGATTCGCTAATAATATGTTCCGGAGGTAATCCATCAATGAGCAGTGTCGTTGACAGATTTATGAGATATATATCAATAGATACACAGTCTGACGAAGACAGTCCTGCCTCGCCGAGCACGGCAAAGCAGTTCCGGCTGGCAAGGCTGCTGGCCGAAGAAATGACAGGCATGGGAGTATCCAACGTGAGACTGGATGACCGGCATTGCTATGTGTATGGTGAACTTCCTTCGAATCTGGATGCAGATATCCCTGCTCTCGGATTCATCTCACATATGGATACATCACCGAGTGCGCCGGGAGATGCGAGTAACGCAAGGATACACAAAAACTACGATGGCGGAGTCATCCGCCTGAACGAAAGCGTTTCTCTCGATCCGGATATCTATCCTGAGCTCAAAGACTATGCAGGCTGTGATCTCATCGTCACTGATGGAGTTTCGCTTCTGGGAGGTGACGACAAAGCCGGCATTGCCGAGATCATGACCATGGCCGAAACTTTTCTCAATGATCCTTCGATCCCTCACGGAAAGATAGGCATCGCCTTTACTTCAGATGAGGAAGTCGGAAGAGGAGCGGATGACTTCGACATAGAAGGATTCGGCATGGATTATGCCTATACGGTAGACGGCGGCGCGCTCGGAGAACTTGAATACGAGAACTTCAATGCCGCGGAAGCCCGTGTTTACTTCAAGGGCCGCGATATCCATCCCGGATCGGCCAAGGATGTACTGATCAACGCGGTCAGAATAGCGACTGAGCTTGAGAGAATGCTTCCTCAGGAGCAGCGGCCGGAATACACTGAAGGTTACGACGGCTTCTTCCACATGACACAGCTGAGCGGCACACCGGCTGAGGCAGAGTCGCGTTACATAATCAGAGATCACGATGCCGCCCTGTTCGAAAAGAAGATTGCGCTCATGCGCAAATGCGTTGATTATTTCAATACTAAGTATGAGGATTCGGTCACTCTCGAGATACGCGAGCAGTACCGTAACATGCGCGAGCTTATCGAGCCGCATATGTTCCTGATAGACAACGCCAAGGCAGCCTTCAGGGCATGCGGGGTAGAACCGATAATCATCCCTATCAGAGGCGGTACTGACGGAGCGAGACTTACGTATGAAGGTCTCCCTTGCCCTAACCTTTCCACAGGCGGGCTCAACTTCCACTCCAACACCGAATACATCCCGGTGCAGTCAATGGAAAAGATGGTGGAGGTGCTCGTCGAACTCGCAAAAGCAAAATAACATCGTAAAAAACGCATTATAAAACGGGTCCCGAATGTGAACCAGTTCACCCGAAGGATCCGTTTTTTATTCTGACTTATTCTTCGGCCAGCGCCCTGAACACCTCTTCAACGTCTGCCCGTATGAGGAGTGTGGCTTTTTCGTCAGCAGGAGTTGGCTCCTTATTTATTACCACAAGATTGCGGCCACAGAAATCGTTGATCAATGAAGCTGCCGGTTCCACAGCGAGCGATGTGCCGGCTACTATCATCGTGTCAGCGCCCGAGATCTCCCTGCATGCGCCTATCATCGTGTACTTGTCCGGGATTTCCCCATAGAGCACCACCCACGGCTTTATGATCCCTCCGCACCTGTCACATCTTGGAACGCTTTCGCTCTGAAGGATCTTTTCAAGCGGATATTCCGCCTCACAGTCCACGCAGTAATTTTCACGAACGCTTCCGTGGAGCTCATACACTCTCTTGTTGCCAGCCTCCCTGTGAAGCCCGTCTATGTTCTGCGTTACGATACCGCGAAGCTTATCCTTTTTCTCAAGTTCGTACAGATATCTGTGTACGGCATTAGGCCGGGCATCCGGATAGATCATATGGCTCCGGTAGAAGTCATAGAATTCCGCCGTATGAAGCATGAAGTAAGATGCGCTCAGTATCGTTTCGGGCGAAATCCCCCGGAAGCGCTCAGCATAAAGGCCGTCCTCCGAGCGGAAATCCGGTATGCCGCTCGCGGTAGACACTCCCGCTCCGCCAAAGAACACTATGCGTTTTGACCTGTCGATTATTTCCTTAAGTTTTACGGCGCTCTCATTCATGGGCAAATCAGTATTTGTTGTGCACCTTCTCGGCGAAGCACATAACATCCTTTATATTGATCTCAGTTCCGTCATCGAGTATCGCCTTTCCGTTCATCTTTCCGAACACCTGATGCTGGTCGGAGACGATCAGCTTGTAGTCGAGGCACGCAGCCCTGTCGAGCACCGGCGCAAAGGTCATTTCGAAACGCCCGTCCGAAGATGTGAACTTCCACGTATCCATGTACCCGCTTTCAGGGAGCACGAACTCCACATCATCAAGCTTATGAGCCTTGCCGTTCCAGAACAGCATGTTCTCTGTGGCTGCGCTCGTATCGCCGAAACCGTAACCTATATTCCATCCGAAGCTGTTGCCGTCTATATCCGCATTTCCCGAGCCCCAGAACCAGGTGTTGTCATATGTCCATACACCCCTGCCCCAGTCAAGTGTGCCGAAGTCCGTTGACGGCTCGAAGCGGTAAATTTTGCCGTCGAAGCTGACATATCCCGAAGCCCTCATGCAGTTGATCTTCTGGTTGTAATAGAAAGCGTGCTTCTCCGCCCACGGAGTCGCTATGACCATCGAGTCCATCGGCGGCTGTTCAAGCACTATTTCGGCATCGAACGGCTTGTCGTCCATGAAATTCTCAAAATGGCATTTCAGATGTCTTGTCTGATATTTGACTTCGAAGCTCATCTGCAGCCTTTTGTCACTGTATTTGGTTGTGCCGTATGACGAGTCATTCGGCAGGCGCAGCTTGCCCATCGGGAAGGCATTGAGGACAGTTTCGGTGTGCTCCCACGGCTCATCTCCGAACACGAGCAGCGACACCGACTGAAGCCCGATGTAGCCGTCGTCTGAGATCGTGAATGCAGCCGCGAAATCCTTGTTCACAACCAGATAGTAGTCCCATTCCTTTATGCGGAACGCCGGCGCCTTGATATCATCCCGGCGGTATCTCTGCACCAGGCTCCTCGACCAGCCGGGCTCTCTCAGCTCGCCCTTTTCATCGAGCAGAAGCTGTACATTCGTTACTTCGTGGTTTCTCATCGCAGTCACCATTCTCCCTTTCAGAATTCCTTCTCTTCCATGCATCTGAGCACGGCTCTCTGCATCCTCGCCATCAGCTCTCTGTGCTCCGCAATCAGATCGTATACGGCGTCTTCGGACAGAACTCCCCGCTTCAGATCAGCCGGGAGCTTGCCGGCTTCATCCGCCTCAAAGTCGTTCATCCATTTTTTGCTGCCGTAGTAGTCTTCGAGTTTATAGTATTTATTCTGTATCCTTTCGTATTTAGCCAGGGCTTCATTCAGTTCCGCGATGGCTTCACCGGACTCGTCCAGATACGATTCCATTTTTCTGATTCTTTCCGTCTGCGCCTTGCTCATGAAACATAACCTCTTTCACGCCGTTTTTCTGTCACCTGTAAGCTCGCTGACCGCTGCGGCACCGAGTATCATGACAGCTCCGATGACCGTATAAATATTGACCGGTTCTTTCAGCAAAAATGCTGACAGCATCACCGCTTCCACAGGGTCTATGTAACTCAGTATGCCAACCGTCTGAGCCGGCAGTTTATTGACTGCGTCAAAGTAAATAATGTAACCGATGCCTGTGTGCAGCACTCCGAGTATAAGCAGGCATATCACGCCAATCAGAGTGACATTCACTTCGCGGAAGGCTCCGGTCGCTGCCGAGTACGGAAGCATTATCACCGATACCAGTGCCAGCTGCATGATGGTGGTATTGACGGGTGATATGTCCTTCATATACTTGTTGATCAGCACCACCATTGCGTAGAAGAAACCGCCGGTCACGCCGAATACCGCGCCTTTCAGCTCTGAGATATGAAAGCCTATCTGCAGCACTCCGGATACCAGTATCATTCCGCAGAACGAAACAGCTACACACGCAACTTTCTTCGTCGTGAGTTTTTCCCTGAGCACGACAGCTCCGGCAAGTATGTAGAATACCGGCTGCATGTAGTAGCACAGCGTTGCTGTCGCAATGGTCGTATATTTGTATGCCTCAAACTGACAGATCCAGTTGCAGCACATCAGTGCAGAGCTCAGCAGGAGCCACCAGAAATTTCTTCTGATAGCTTCTGCGTCAGGCTTCTCCTTGCGTGCACCAAGCAGGATAAGTATCGTAATGACTCCGAAAAAAGCCCGTCCAAGACAAATGATGCTCGACGGCATGTTGATATATCTCGCCAGAGTCCCTATAGTGCCGAAGAGCAGCATCGAAAATATAAGCTGCAGTCTTGATCTGTTTATATCGTCCATACCCTCTCTGTCAGTTCCGTTTACTTATCTTCAGTGAGGGTGAAGAACTCTGCAGGTATGTGGCAGTAGCCCGCAGGATTCTTGTCCAGGTATTTCTGATGATATTCCTCTGCAGTGTAGAAATTCGCAAGTGGTTTTACTTCAACCGCAAGAGGCACTCCGATGAGAGCTTCCTCTTCACCATATGCCTTCTGAATAGTCTCCAGCATGTCCGGATCGCTGTAATAAATGCCCGTGCGGTACTGTATGCCCACATCGTGACCCTGTCTGTTGACAGAGGTAGGATCTATCACGAGGAAATAGTAATATATCAGCTTCTCAAGGCTGATCACGTTCTCATCGAACTCCACAAGCACCGTTTCCGCATGACCGCTGCTCGCGCATACATCCTCATATGAAGGCGCTTCATCCGGACCGTTCGCGTAACCGACTTCCGTTCTCGTCACGCCTTCAAACTGGTCGAAATATTTCTGGGCGCCCCAGAAGCATCCTCCCGCAAAATATATGGTCTTCATCATCGCTTCTCCTAAAGCATTATGATCTCAGGTTTATGCTTTTCGGCAGGCAGGAAGTTGTTTATGAGCTGCTTCGTCTTGAATTTCAGATGCGACGTGTTGGCTCCCGGATTGCAGGCAAACCATTCAGCGTCAGCAACCGCCTTGTCGATAACGACTTTCACCTTGCCCTCAGGGTCATTGAGTATGCCCATTACCGATGCTTCTCCAGGTGTGAGTCCTATCACGTTCTGCATGTCCTCAGGCGAAGCGAAGGAAACTCTTGCTGTACGCATCATTGCGGCAAAGAGCTTTGAATCGAACCTCTTGTTCGCAGGCAGTATTACCAGGAAAAACTGCGTCTTCTGTCTGTTGCAGACTACTATCGTTTTGCGGATCTCCGCCCCGAGTTTTTCGGAGATCTCGACGCACTCCTCCATGGCTTCAACGGTATCGTTGTCTACTCTCTCGTACTTGATGTTCAGTCTCTCCAGCTCCTGATATGTCTTAGTCTCCAGTGCTCCGCGTTCGTCCTGCGGCGCGGTCGTCATTACTTCGCTTATAAACATCCTCATTCCTCCCCTTTTATTTTATTGCTGTATTGGATTCCAGTATGCGGGCAAAAGCTTCAAGCCCCTTCTGATCTTCTTCCGAAAACCTGCCGAACTCCGGACTGTCTATGTCGAGCACCCCGTAAAGCGCGTCCCCGGCATGTAACGGCACTACTATCTCGGAATTGCTCGCGGAGTCGCAGGCGATATGCCCCGGAAATTCGTGAACGTTCTTCACCAGCTGCGTCTTATCTTCCGCTATTGCCGTTCCGCAAACGCCTTTTCCGACTTCTATCACCGTACACGCCGGCTTTCCCTGGAAAGGCCCGAGCTGCAGCTTTCCGTCTTTCATCAGATAAAAGCCCGCCCAGTTGATATCCTCAAGCGTGTCCCAGATAAGCGCCGCGGCATTCGAAAGCACTGTGATGTCCCAGTCAACGCCTTCAGACAGGCTTTCAAGCTGTCTGCACATAAGATCGTAATCCGTCATATCCAGATATCCTTCCGTTTTTTGTAAACCAAATACATAGTTATTTTATCATAAACAACGGCTGCCTTTCGACAGCCGTTTGAACAGTATGCAACAAGGCCCGCAGGTCTACTGGTCTTCACCGAAATCCGCTTTGTAAGCGGCAACCAGTTTCTCCGGCCAGTCTGATGTAGCCTTGAGCTTTCCGGTAAAGAATCTCAGAGTCGCCGGTTCATGAACGAACCTGAGGCCGCCTATCATGTCTCTGTGATCATATACCCATTTGACTCTGTCTATCACGTACTCGACCTGTGAAAGCGTGAATACGCGCCTCGGCAGCGCCAGTCTCACGAGCTCCATTGATGCGAATCTCTCACTTCCGTCAGCGTTCCTCTCTTCGGAAAGCGTTCCTCTTTCCATTCCTCTTATTCCGCCGCACAGGTAGAACGCGCACACAAGGGCTCCTGCAGGGTATTCCTGCTGAGGGATGTGAGAAACGAATTGGGTCGCATCGACGTGCGCTCCCAGTCCTCCTGCAGGAGTGATCATCGGTACGCCGTACTCCACAAGCTTGTCAACGCAGTATTTAATGAACTGAGGACCGTGTGAGATGATGTCCATGTCCATCGATTCGTCGAAGCCTACAGTCATGGCCTCTATCTCGCGCACCGACATGCCGCCGTAAGTAAGGAAGCCCTCGAACATAGGGACCAGATCCTCCATCGAGTGGAAGAGCTCTTCATCTCTGACCAGAATGGCTCCGCCGCGCGCAAATCCGAACTTCCTTGCCGAGAAGTAGATCATGTCGAACTGGTCGGCGATCTCTCTGGTGATATCACGCACGGACATATCCCTGCGCTCTTCATCGCGTATCTTTATGAAGTACAGATTATCCTGCAGCAGGGATGCGTCAAGCACTGACGGAATGCCATGCTTTCTTGCTATCGCGCAGGCGTCTTTGAAACTCTGCACTGAAACAGGCTGTCCGCCGATAAGATTAGTGCCTGCCTCCAGTCTCATGAAAGAGACATTATCTGCGCCTTCTTTCTCAATACAGGCCTCCAGCTTATCCAGATCGATATCCCCCTTGAACGGAAGGTCGCTCTGCGATACCAGGCCTTCATCCTTTACGAGCTCCTCAACATGACCGCCGAGTCTGGTTATATGAGCCTTGGCCGTCGTGAAATGATAGTTCATGATCACGCAGTTCCCCGGTTTAACGAATCTGGTCGCGAGAATGTTTTCGCATGCACGGCCCTGATGCGCAGGCAGGCAATACTTCATTCCGAAGATCTCCTCGAGCTTGTCTCTCATGCGGAAGAACGATTCGCTCCCCGCATAGGCATCATCAGGCGTCATCATGCCGGCGAGCATCTGGTCGCTCATCGCGTTTACGCCGGAATCGGTAAGCATGTCCATGAAGATGTCTCCATTGTGAAGCTGGAATGTATTGAATCCGGCTTCCTTCATCTTCTCCAGCCTCTGTTCGGCCGGCAGCAGCTGAAGCTGCTGAACGATCTTGACTTTGTGCATCTCTACAGGGATAGGTTCGTGATCATAAAACTTGATTGCGGGCATTGCAGTATTCCTCCTTATTATTTTCCAAGTCCCAAAACAAAAGCTCCGCAGCTGTCTGCTGCGGAGCGTCATCAACCATGTGCGTTTTTCACATTATCATACTACTCACAGCAAAACAGCTACCCCGTCGCGGTAGTAGTAATAATAGTATTCTGCTGTGAAGTTGATTCTCTGTTTCATTTGACCTTCTTGATTGTAAACTTTCTTTTTAAATATAGCGCTATGGTACTACGTCGCTTTGTTAATATCAACAAATATTGCTTTTGTTTTTATTTAAAATCACAAACCGTCTTGATGATATCCTGAACACCCGGGCTTTCGCAGGTCAGCGCCTCGCCTTTAAGGCCGGCCATCATAATCTCTGACTGAGCCGGGATCTCCGCGATGACGGCATCCTTGTCGCGTATAGCGTCCCTTACCATCGCCGCCTGCCCGCTGTCAGCCTTGTTGATAACGAAAAAGACCGGTTTCCCCAGAGCCATGCCCATGTCATGTATCTTCTCAGACAGATGGATCGATTCATAGGACGGATCTACTACCATGAGTATCACATCGGCGCACCTGTCCAGACCGCGTCCGAAATGCTCCACCCCGGCTTCCGTGTCAGTTATAACTATGTCGTCATCGCCGGTGTCGAGATTGTCGAGGAACATTTTTCCGGTGAAGCCGATCCCGCAGGCACAGCCCTCTTCAGCCTCTGCTATCTTTCCTACAGCCATCAGATGAAGCCCTTCTTCTCCGGAAAGGAACTCCTCCGGAATATTCGAAAAATGCCATCTGTTGTCAAACACCTTGCCCTTTTCATCGAACACACGATATGCACCCTTCTTGCCGCCGAAGTAGTGTGTGAAATCTTCAGGCAAATCGAAGCCGAGCTGTCTGTGCAGCCCGTAATTCGACTCATCGGAATCGATCACCAGCACATTCTTTCCTTCTTTCTGATATTCTCTCGCAAGAAGTGTTGCGACAGTGCTCTTTCCACAGCCGCCTTTTCCGCAAATTATTATCTTCATTCCTGATTACCTCCGGACAGTTCACGTCTCAGTTTTACAGTCCAAGCAGCGCTTCCACCTGCTCCCTCTTCTCATTCAGGACGCATCCTCCTTTGTGATCATCTGCCAGTATGTCACTGCTTCTGAGAGCCGTGAACAGCTTTGATCTGAGCGCTTCCTTAAGCGATGTATCCTTTACATTTATGTCCGAATACGGCGAGAACGGGCATGGTTCTGCGCCTCCGTGCGAGTTGATGTGGAAGAACCCGCGCCCCGCAGCAAGGCATCCGCCCGAGCTCTTCTCGTCGCCCGGAAATGAGATGTATATCATATCCTGCTTGTTCATCCGCAGCTCTTCTACTCTGTCCGCCATGAATTCGCGGTCATCGTCATCCGGCGCGAGATGAGCTCCTTCATCAGAAACAGGAGTGAATTCTATATAGAACACCGCCTTGCATCCGCGCGATCTCAGGCTGTCAAGGAAACTGTCAGAATAGACCTTTTCCATGTTTTCTTTCGTAACCGTAACAGATACACCGTATAAAATACCCATTTCATGGAGCTTATCCATCTTGTCCATGACAGCATCGTAAACGCCTGCGCCCCTTCTTGTATCGGTCTCCTCGCGTTCGCCCTCAATGCTTATTACGGGCACGATATTGCGGCACTTTTCGAGGAGCCCGAGATGCTTTTCGGTCATGAATGTTCCGTTGGTGAAGACCGGGAACATGATGTTCTTCATCTTTCCCGCCGACTCTATCACATCCCACCTGAGCATTGGCTCACCGCCCGCAAGCAATATGAAGCTTACGCCCAGATCCTCTGCTTCCCTGAAAATCTTCACCCACTCTTCTTCAGTGAGCTGCATCGACGGCTCGCAGTCAGTCGTTGCGTCGTTTGCGCGTGAATAGCAGCCTTCGCAGTGGAGATTGCAGCTCGAGGTAATGCTCGCGATAAGATAAGAAGGCACGTGAAGACCTTCCTTTTCGTTCTTCTCTCTCCTTTTGTCAGCGACCGCACATGAAGCAGCAAACTTCATCAGGAACGCGCTCTCCCGCGTATCCCTGAGTGTCGCCTTCAGTGCATCCTTTATTACCTGTTCGACCCCTTCAGACAGGTATTTCTGTAAATCAAATCTTTCGTCCATATAAATCCCTTCTATTTTTCATCGAGCGGATGGCTAAAAATGTCGGAATGTTCATTTCATGGAGCCGGCCCTCGCCATTGGTGTCTTCATACAGTTCCAGCACTGCAAAGCCCGCTTCAAGCTGTCCGCCTATCTGCTCTTCCAGGGAATGCGAAAACTGTACACCTGCGTCCTCATCCTGAAGCTGCTTCATCTGCTCCGGGTTTGCGATCGGATCAAAAGGCAGAGCGTTTACTATCATCTTTTCTTCGGCATCAACAATGTAGTTGATATAGTGATCTACTCCGGACAGCAGCGACCCTCCCGGTTTCAGGATCCGGAAGCATTCCTTCCAGATCGGAAGCACGTCTTTAACATAACAGTTCGATACAGGATGGAAAATCAGGTCAAACGACTCATCTTCAAACGGAAGAGGCTTTGTCATGTCGCCCTGTATGATCGTTATCTGATAATCCTCCCTTTCTGCGACCATTCTTTCGCTTTCGATCTGTTTCGAAGAGTAATCCAGCACCGTGCACTCCGCTCCGAGGGCCGTAAAGATCGGCATCTGCTGTCCGCCGCCGCTGGCAAGCCCCAGTACCTTTTTCCCTTTGAGATCGCCGAACCACTCATGCGGCACCATTTTAGTCGGTGTCAGTTTTACGTCCCAGACGCCCTGCTCAGCTGCTGCATACTCTTCATGGCTGATAGGTTTTCCCCATTCCCAGCCTTCTTCGATCCAGCGGTCTATCGTCTCAGCATTTATCGTCTGATAGTTTTCCCTGCGCATCCAGTCTTCCCTGGTAAGTTTTGAGATGTGTTCTGTGCGTCTGTCCATCATCTTGACCCACTCGGCATCCGTATTCGTATATTGATAGGTAAATCCGCACTTCTCCTGAACGCGCTTTGACTTTTCGTTGCCTTCGAAGTATCCGCACCACAAAGTTTCAAGATGCAGATCCTCGAACGCATGGCGTATCACCTCGCGGACAGCTTCAGGAATGAGCCCCTGTCCCCAGAAAGGCACGCCTATCCAGTATCCTATCTCAGCTTCGGTATCCGGCAGGCCGATATTGCTCTTCATGCCCACCATCAGTCCGACGCAGCCTATCGCCTTGCCGTCTTCTTTAAGGCATACAGCATAATTCTCAGGCACCGATAAAATAGTCCTGATTATATCAAGACTGTTCCTGACGCTTGTGTGAGCCGGCCAGCCGGCAACCGGACCGATGCGTTCATCCTTCGCATATTCATATAAGGACTCCGCGTCCGCTTCTTTCCACGGGCGCAGTATCAGTCTTTCCGTAGCCAAAGTCATTTCTTCACCTTTTACAGTTTGTTTTTGATGTCATTGTTATGCTATTGTACTACGAACCAAGCCCCCGCGTCTAACGCGGAGGCCGCTGCTTAATTCCGTTTTGACAGTGTCATGACCCTCAGATAACTTAGCACTGCCAGCAGCGTTGCAATAAGGATAAATATGACGGTCAGCAGCCGGTGATCCATTCTCATGCCCAGAAAAACGACCATAACAGTAAGCCCCATTACCGCAAACATATTCGGCAGCATATAGATCGCGACCGCCGCGCCCTGTTTGATCACTTCGATCTCGTTTTCCCAGTCGAGCCGCATGTGCTTTACCCCGCATACGCAGCCCCAGGCTGTGGAGAAAGCGCAGAGCGCAACACCCATGATCAGATAAAGAACGGTATCTATCACGGGAACTCCTGCGGATATGCAAATGCATAAGGTTGCGAATGCCATAGCTGGCATCGTCAGATACATATTGAAGAGCATTTTCCCCTGATACACTGTTTTCATCTCTACCGGCAGGCTTTTGATGATCCAGTAGTTTTTGCCTTCAAGTGACGGAGACATCGCCGTGGTAGCCGCCATTCCGATGAAAAAATAAATGATAAGCGGTATAGCCGGCCGGAGTATGGCATGGTCGAAGGGAGCATTCGCTGTCACAACACTCACAATCCTGTCAAAGCCGATTATAAGAGTGATAAGTCCAAGCAGAATGGCGAGTATCTCACCCATAGCTCCGTTCACTGTGTATGCCGTAGATCCCATCAGCCTTTTGTACTCCTTGAAAGCCATGGCATTGACCACATTATGCTCCTTAAGCCCGGTCATCCTGTATTTCTTTGCTGCCGCATGTGATCTTAGAGCTGAGTTGATGCTTCTGTATGAGTTTCCGACGATGCGGAACACGGCTGCAAACAGCAACACACTCGTGCCTGCCAGCAGGAGCATGCCCGCTGCGCTGTGTTTTGTAACTGCATCCGCAAACCACTTCGCAGGCAGATATATATCCGCCGCATTTGATGTCATTTCAGATGTCTTCTCGAGTGTTGCCTCCACTTTATTATTCCTGAATATATCTTCGATGATAAAGCGCAGCGAGAAACAGATTATCACGAAGACCATCATCAGCACCGTCTGTATAATATTTGTTTTTCTGAAACCCGCGCTGATCCTTGCGATCAGGAATCCCAGTAAAGAAGCAATCAGCATGGGGATGACCGGCAGGAAGAAAGCGAGAATGACCCACACCGGATATATGAGGAACGACGGACGCGCATAGTATCCATATCCGATCATCATTGCGAGAGAGACGCTCAGATACCACGGCAGACTTTTGATATACATGTACAGGAACTTGCATCCCGCGACCGTCCGCGCTTCAAAAGGAAGCGACATCAGCATGTCATATTCCCTGAAGTTGAAAAGGTATCCGTTCGTCTTGAAAAACGTAAACAGGAATGCAAGCAGACTGATGATCAGAGCGCACATCACCGGAGCGGAACCAATCATGCCGGTCGCGCCATATCCTATACATATCATGATGCAGTACGCCATGATCATCGCATAGATCAGGGATGCTCCTATGAGTCCGCCTATTATCTTTCCGCGCTTCTTTTTATCTCCGCAATATCTGTAAATGTTTCTTTGACTGGTTGACAGGAGCAGTGTTCTCAGGAGGATCAAATTATTACTCATGGTCTGCCTCCCTGAAAGCATCTCCGAGGAAAACCTCCTCGAGCGAATGTCCTTCGGTGATCTCCTCCATTGTGCCGGTCGCGATGATACTGCCTTTCCTGATTATGGCGACCTTGTTGCAAAGTTTTTCTGCCACATCCAGAACATGCGTTGAGAAGAATATGGCTGAGCCGTTACGGCACATTTCTCTCATGATCTCTTTCAGGATGAATGCTGCTTTAGGATCGAGTCCCACGAAAGGCTCATCAAGCACCATCAGCTTCGGATCATGGATAAGCGCGGAAATGATCGCCACCTTCTGTTTCATTCCGTGCGAATATGAGCTTATCATGTCGCCAAGGGAGTCCGTTATTTCGAACATATCGGCATATTTCCTTATTATCTCCTCACGCTCTGCTGCGCCTATGCCGAAAACATCCGCCACGAAGTTCAGGTACTGCATGCCGGTCAGATTCTCGTACAGATCCGGATTGTCAGGAATATAGGCCGTGACCCTTTTGCATTCTACAGGCTCATCTTTCACGGAGTGACCGTCTATAAATATCTCTCCTTCGGTAAAATCGAGCACTCCCACAACCGCGCGGATCGTTGTCGATTTGCCTGCGCCGTTATGCCCTATAAATCCGTAAATATCACCGCTCTCAACTGTGAGCGATACATTGTCCGCAGCTTTCTTTCCCTCTCCGTATGTCTTCGAATAGTTTCTTATCTCAAGCATTACTAACACTCCTTCATACCGCTAACGTTCTTCCGCTCCCTTGATCATGTCGGCAAGCGCGAGGAATTCATCCGATTTGATCATCGCGATACCTTCACCCTCCTTGCCCAGCACCACAAGCTGGTCACCTGTGCTGATATCGAATACTTTTCTGGCTTTCACCGGAATTACTATCTGTCCCTTCTCCCCAACCGTAACGACACCGAAAAGATATCTGCCTTTCGGCGGCACAGACAGTCCCATGTTTTCCGCCGGTTCATAGTTTGTAAGGTCATCAAGAGAAACCCCTAATGCCCCGGCGAGAAGACGGGCCTTTTCAAGGTCAGGAGTTGTCTCTCCCGACTCCCATTTGGCCACGGCCTGCCTTGATACGCCGACCTTCTCAGCAATGTCTTCCTGGGTCATGTTCTGCAGTTTCCTGAGCTGGATAAGATTGTCTTTGAACATCTTTTTCTACCTTTCCACACAAATCAGGTTATCTTTTACTATTCCCACTTTCGCAACTTTTCTTGACATTATTGTATGGCAGACTGCAGCTTCCGTCTACCAACCGCAATTTACATTTCAGCGCCATTTTTGTTATGAAAAGTTG
The DNA here is from genome assembly GCA_902779185.1 of uncultured Eubacteriales bacterium. Taxonomy (GTDB): domain Bacteria; phylum Bacillota; class Clostridia; order Peptostreptococcales; family Anaerovoracaceae; genus Crickella. Next base: position 6,317 of record CACZAM010000024.1, on the reverse strand, counting down.
CCTGATGCAATAAAAAACAGCTGCAGCTTTCTGCAGCCGTCTTCAGTGAATGTTTATCTTCTGCTGTGCCGCACTTCCGCAGCCGGCTCCGTTTTGCCTGTGCTTCGGGCAGGAGTCCGCGTACGGGCAGCCTATGCACGCGTTGCCTTTTTTCTTTTCTTTATAGATATATCTGATGGCAAAGAACAGTATCGCCGCTATTGCCATGATGGCAATTATCGTAGCTGCATTCACCGTGCCAGCCTCCTTTCATTTTTATCAGTTCAGCATAAAGTTTATCAGGTCAGCATGAAGCGCGGCGAGTAATTACGCCGCGCGCCACGCTTAGTTAAGAACCTCTATATAGGGAGTTTATGTTGCTGCCTTTGCGGCCTTCGAAGCCTTGTGGAGCTCGTACTGCTCATCAAAGTGTGCTCTGACTCTTTTGCTGATGAGAATGAGTGCTGCTACCATGCATGCTTCTGCGATCAGTCCCGGTACAAATCCTGCTGCGAAATGTCCCTCAGTAAAGAGAGTTCCGAGCTGGTTGATCAGGAACGCGATCGTGTATCCTGTACCGAGCTGCAGTCCTATTGCGCCCCAAAGCCATCCCCTGCTCTTCATTTCAGAATTCATGGCTCCGATAGCCGCAAAGCAAGGAGGTGTATACAGGTTGAAGAACAGATACGCAAGGGCTGTTACCGATGTAAGTCCCATGGTTGCCGCTACTGTGCTTGCGCCGCCTGTCATTGCAAGCTCTTCTGTATCGATGAACGATGTCAGCGCGTATACTACCGCGAGTGTGCCGACGACGTTCTCCTTCGCGATGAAGCCCGTGATAGCTGCTGCCGCAAGCTGCCATACTCCGAAGCCCAGAGGTATGAGCAGTATCGCAAACGGTGATGCGATCGATGCGAGGATCGAAGTATTCTCCGCGCCCTCTTCGACGACCTGGAAGTGCCAGTTGAAGGTCTGCATGATCTGTACTACAGTGTTGCAGACGAGGATGATCGTAGCTGCCTTGATGATGTATGCTTTTGCTCTTTCCATCATGGATTTGAACGCGAACTTAAGGCTCGGTGCTTTCCACTTTGGAAGCTCCATAATGAAGAACGATTTTCTGTATTTATAGCCTGTAATTCCCTTGATGAGCAGAGCTCCGAGGAAGATCAGCACGAGTCCGAGGAAGTACGAAAGCGTGCTTACCCAGCCTGCGCCATTGAAGAAAGCGCCTGCGAAGAGTGCGATGACCGGGATTTTTGCTCCGCATGGGATGAAAGTCGTGAGCATCGATGTCGCTCTTCTCTCTCTTTTATCGCGGATCGTACGGCATGCCATTATAGCAGGGATACCGCATCCTGTACCGATCACCACAGGGATAACAGACTTTCCTGAAAGGCCTACTCTCTTGAAGATCGGGTCCATGACCGCGCTTACACGTGCCATGTATCCGCAGTCTTCCAGCAGAGCGATCAGGAAGTACATTACCATTACGAGAGGCAGGAATCCGACTACAGCGCCGACACCGCCGACGATACCGTCAGCAAGCAGAGCCGATAATATTGCCGGGCTGTTCTCGAGCTGTCCTGCGACCCACCCCTGGAATGTCTCGATCCATCCTACCAGCCAGTCGGCTACAAGAGGTCCGAGCCATGCCTGGGATACCCAGAACACTCCCCACATCACCACAGCGAATACCAGGATTCCCGCGATAGGGTTTGTAAGTATTCCGTCCACTTTATCTGCTGAAGTTGTCTCAGCGGACAGTGTCTTTCTTGTTTCTACTTCGTTGACTATTCCGTTAACGAAGCTATAGCGCTTGCGGTCCTCAGCATCTACAGCATTCTTGTCATGCAGGTCTATGTCTGCCTGCAGATATGGTGCCTTCTGTGTTGTGCCCGCAAGCGAGATCGCCTTGGCGATCATTTCTGCGAGTCCCTTGTTCTCTGTAGATACTGTCTCGAAGACAGGGCAGTTAAGCTTTGCCGAAAGCTTGTTTACATCGATCTTTGTCCCTTCCTTCTCGTTGATATCCGTTTTGTTCAGAGCAACAACAACCGGGATTCCGAGCTCGAGCAGCTGTGTTGTGAAGAAGAGCGACCTGCTCAGATTCGTAGCGTCTACGATATTGACGATCGCATCCGGATTAGCTGTGCGGACATATTCACTTGTTATACCCTCTTCAGGTGTGAACGGTGACATCGAATACGCGCCCGGAAGATCGACCGCGATGACCTCCTTGTCACCCGCGAATTCCTTTTTAAGCTGGAACTCCTTGCTTCCGACCGTTACTCCGCCCCAGTTTCCGATCTTCTCATTCCTGCCCGTAAGAGCATTGTACATGGTTGTCTTGCCGCTGTTAGGATTGCCGGCAAAAGCGATTCTCATCTGAAATACCTCCTTGTATATAACATTTCCATTTTTACAGACTATATGATGATAGCTTCAGAGAGCATTTGATCGAGGTTGTATCTGCCGTCTTTTATAACGACAATACAACTCTTCTTCTTTTTGGAAATAAGAGTTATAGGTTCTCCCTGATAGCAGCCCAGCCTGAACAGGAACGAATTCATGTCATCATCATCGGTGTTGATCTCTTTGATGATATAAGTCTGCCCCGGCTCGGCATCCAGCAGTGTCTTATTGCCTGCTGCATGGCAGGAATCATTTCTGGTCTCTGCGCAAGCAGTGTTTTTATTTAGTGCATAAGCTAATTCCATTATGCTCCTCCCTACATTGTTAAAATTGTTTAACTATATTAGACTTCCTTAACTATCGTTAGTTATAGCTAACCGAAGGCCGTTTGTCAAGTAAATTCCAACTATTACTGTAGGAATTTCACAATTAAAGAGCCCCGGGGCATTCCCCCGGAGCAATAGTTACATCCCTGCCATATTAAGATTATCGACCTGCAGGCTCAAAAGTTTTTTCTATGACCTCTTCAAGCCTTTGCGCGAATACCGCGTGTCCTTCCGGCGAAAAATGCACGCCGTCGTAGGTCATCTCAATGCCCCACTCTGCTGAGTCGGCAAACAGGCAGCCCTTTTGGTCAGCCAGTTCCCGGTATGCTCTTCCCAGGTCCTGCGATTCTTCCACCAGATCATCGTCCATTACCCACTCGCCATATTCCAGCACCGGCGGCGAGATCAGCAGTATCTGTTTAGCTGCGCTGATGATCGAATCAAGGAATCTCCCCATATTATCAGCGATCTGATCAGCACCCGGGCATCTGAACAGATCGTTGGTGCCAAGCATCACAATAACCAGATCAGGATCGTTTATCCTGATCATGCCGGCATATCTGGAATGCTCACCCGGTATCGTCATTCCATTGACACCACAGTTTATTACGTCATGTTTATCCAGACGGTCTGTCCACCGCACTTCAGCCGGATATCTGTCTCCCAGGTAAGATCTCGGATCGTAGCCGTATGTATTTGAATCTCCAATGCAAAGAATTTTCATTTTTGACCTTTATGCCGGGTTTAAAATACCGGTTTCCTCCATAATGATATCCGCTATGCGGCTTTTGTGTACTATATAGCTGCCATGGCCCTCGCCGGGAATTATCCGCATCTTTGCGCCCGGTATCGACATTGCGATCTTTGCGGTCTCCTTTCCCAAGACAAGATCCTTTTCCCCGGCCATTACCACTGTCGGCACCTTTATTTTAGCCAGTTCTTCCGGCGTGATATCCGGTTCAGTGATCATCAGTTTCATCTTAGGGTCCTTCGTAACCGCGTAAGCCGCTTTTGCGATAAGCCTGAAAGGCGCCATGACACCGGCAGGAGTCAGATTAGCTCCGCTTGTGATAAGCATGCCGATACGCTCGCACTTCATCGCCGCAAGGAGCCCGATGATGCCGCCGTCGCTGAATCCGTAAAAAACTACATCTCTGAGATCCAGCCGATCCATGAAAGCGATCATGTCCTCCGCCATGTCGCTGTAGTGCAGTTCTTCTACTCTGGTGCTGTGCCCGTGCCCTCTTGAATCTACGGTATACACGGTGAAGTGCTTGCTGAGCAGCACCCTTGAATCATAAAAAATGTTGTGATCTTCGCTATTGCCGTGCACCATTATCAGCGGTCTGCCGCTTCCGTGCACCTCGTAGTACATTTTGATTCCGTTTACATTGATCCACATAATTTTTATCCTCCGTAGCCTTTCAGAAAACCGGGATCACAACAGTTCGTCCAGAACCGCATCTATATCGCCGTCTATCACGATGGATTTGTCTTTTATTTCGGGCGCAGTGAAAGCCTGTCCTTTGTTTATTGTAGCATAGATCGCGGCCGGCCAGTCCCTTGTCCAGCTCATGAAAGGTATCTTGAAGATGATCGGCGTGTTGCCTCCCGAACCAAGATCAAGGAAAAGGACCTTTCCCGCGTTGTGAGTCTGCAGAAACTCAGTGTACCTGCGGCTTGCATCGTGCCATCCGGCATCTTCCACAAAAGTATCATCGGCACGAAGATTCATTTTCATTGGTTCCCTGTTATCTGGACAGTGCGGGATCAGTTCGGGCGGGATGCTCATTCTCAGCTTACTGAAATCCGTTCTTCCGAAGGGGTCTTCAGGAGGGATCAGTTTTCCCCAGTCTGCCTCATAGTCAAGCTCGCCGCAGCGCCATGCATTGAAAGCCCCATACATTCTGATCATCTCAGAATACGGTTCTACGATCACGCCCCTTTCAGACATTACGTGTTCGAACCAGAATCCCTGTGCCAGAAGCATCTTTTTGACCGGCATTTCATTGTCATATGTTTTTCTGACATGTCCGCTTTGACATTGCCAGAGGCCGTAGTCTCCCTGAGTATAGAACAATCTGGTTTTATCGATGCCTGCCCTCTGAAAACAGTGATCCACATTTGTTGTAATGACGAAGTAGTCTTTGCCGTTCAAAAGATCGAGCAGCTTCTTATATGTTGCTTTCGGAGGATCCATATAGCGATTGATATAGATATTCCGACTCCAGTATGCCCAGTTAACAGTCGGTTTCTGCTGCATCACTACAAAGCCGCCGGTATACATATCTGAAAACCCGTACTTTGTTCCGAAGTCACCGAGGAACCTGTTGAATCTGTCACCATCATATCTGAGCCCCGCTGATGTCGACAGTCCGGCTCCCGCGCCGACTACAACAGCATCAGCTTCAGCCAGAGCAGCCCGCAGCTGCCCAATACCAGTCTTATTTCTGTCTATGTTCCAGCTCATTTCATCTCCTGTAAATATCATTCCTCTTCCGGAATGTTTTCCATGATTTTTATCTATTATACATTAAGGAACCGGAGATGCGGGCTGTAAAACTGCAGCCCGGGTCAAATCAAAAGACCCGGTCACAGGGACCAGGCCTTTCGTAGTATGTATTATCATTTCTTAGTTTTGGTGCTTATGAAAGGATCTTCATGATCCAGTCTGCATCATCTGTAGTCTTCATCTTCTCAAGAACTTCAGGATCCTCAAGGCATCCTGCGATCTTTGCGAGAAGATCAAGGTGTTCTTCGCCGATTCCGGCGATACCAAACACAAGCTGTGCTTTCTCAGCTCCGAAGTCAACGCCTTCCGGATACTGTACCATTGAGATAGCTGTCTTCTTTACAGTTCCTTTTGCCTGTGCTGTTCCGTGCGGGATGGCGATTCCCATTCCCATGTATGTGCTGACCATGCGCTCTCTTTCCTGCATGGCGTCAACATACGCCGGTTCAACCGCTCCGCGTGCAACCAGGAGTTCTCCTGCCTTGCGGATCGCTTCTTCCTTAGTTACGGAAGGCTGGTTCAGAAGGATGCTGTCCTTTACGATAACGTCTCTCTTTACACTCTTTTCAGCTGCTGCAACTGCCTTTTCAACATCGTCTTTTGGCTGTTCCTGTGCAGGAGCATCAAGAGTTGTCAGCTGCAGATAGAGTGCGTCCAGTGCAGGGTCATTCAGGAAGTTCTCGATAGTAACGAGCTGTGCCTGTGGTGCGGACTTCTTCGCACGCTCCTGCAGTGTAGTCTGGACTACTGCGATATCACAATCTGAAGGAATGTTGTCTACTGAAGTGTTCTTAACTTCGATGTCAGGTCTCGCTGCCTTGATCCTGTTGCGGAACTTAGTTGCTCCCATTGCGGAGGAGCCCATTCCTGCGTCGCAGGCAAAGATTACCTTGCGTACAGATTCAGACTTGCTTACATTAACGGTTCCCTTTGCCTGAGCCTTTCTGTCAGCTACCTCAGCCTTTGCCTCGTCGATGGAAGCAGTTGTGCTTGTAGCCTTGATGATGACGGATGCGATTGCAAACGATACTGCTGCTGCGATCGCTACGCCGATGAAGATCAGGAGCATCTTGTTCTTAGGTGCC
>CACZAM010000023.1 GCA_902779185.1 uncultured Eubacteriales bacterium | reverse complement strand
CCGGCGAGGGAATCAACTAAAAAACAACCAGTAACATTGCTGTTACTGGTTGCCATAGCCTTTTAATTTTTCACTGTCCTCTTGACGGGTAGCAGTTCAACCGGGCTCATCTTTTTTATGTCGCAGGATCACACATCTATATCGTCAGGTTATACATATCGGCATATATGCCGCCTCTTTTCAGGAGTTCATCGTGTGAGCCCTCTTCAGCTATGCCATCCTCCGTCAGCACCACAATGCGGTCGGCGTTCTTTACTGTCGACAGCCTGTGTGCGATCGTGATGGTAGTGCGGCCTTTTGCGAGTTCAGAAAGCGATTCCTGAACATAACGTTCACTCTCGTTGTCGAGCGACGAAGTGGCCTCATCCAGGATCAGGATAGGAGGGTTCTTCAGAAATACCCTTGCTATACTGATACGCTGTTTCTGACCGCCGGATAGCCTGGCTCCGCGCTCGCCTACATAAGTGTCATAGCCTTCCGGGAGTTCGCTGATGAATTCGTCTGCGCCTGCAAGCTTCGCGGCTGCGATGATCTCATCCCGGCTCGCGCCCGGACGTCCGTACTCGATGTTTCCGGCGACTGTATCCGAGAAAAGGTAAACCTCCTGCTGCATCATGCCTATCTTTGTGCGGAGTGAACGCACCTTGTATTCGCGTATGTCTCTTCCGTCTACCAGTACAGCGCCGTCACTGACATCATAAAAACGCGGAATGAGATTGCAGAAAGTCGTTTTGCCCGCGCCGCTCGGACCGACGACAGCTACGTTTTCGCCGCTTGCGATCCTGATATTTATATGACTGAGAACCTTTGGGTCTGCATGAGTGCGGTGTTCAGTTGTATCCTTGCCTGCCTCATACGAGAAGGAAACATCGCGGAATTCGATGTCTCCCCGAACATTTCCGGGCATGTCGATGGCTCCCGGGATATCTTCGATCTCTATCTCCGTATCCATAACTTCGACGAATCTTTCTATGCCGGTTATGCCGCGCTGGAACTGTTCGGTGAACTCGACAACACGGCGAACGGACTCAAGCAGTACCGCTACATACATAAGATAGGCGATAAAATCCCCTGCAGTGATGAGTCCGCGGATAAGGGCCAGTGAGCCGAAAAAGACAATTGAGATATACATGAGTCCGTCGAAAAGGCGGGTGACACCTCTGAAACCGGCCATGTTACGGTAACCGACCTTCTTCGTTGTGAGGAACCTTTCGTTTCCTTCTTCAAAGCGCTTTTCTTCCACATCCTCATTTGCAAATGACTTGGATACACGTATCCCGAGCAGGCTGTCTTCAACGTGAGAGTTGATCTCACCGAGCTCTGAACGCTGCCACTTGAAAGCGTTGCGCATCCGCACCCTGAACTTCATGGCACATATGAGCATGAGCGGTATAAGCGCAAAGGGAAGCAGCGTAAGAGGCACATTCACCTGTATCAGGACTGTGAAGGCCACAATGATCTTGACTGCAGCTATGAAGTATTCTTCCGGGCAGTGGTGGGCGAATTCAGTTATATCGAACAGGTCAGTCGTGATGCGGGATATCAGCTGACCGGTCTTGTTGCTGTTGTAGTAACCGTAAGAGAGTTCCTGGAATTTAGCGAAAAGATCCCTGCGCATGTCCTTTTCGATCCGCGCGCCCATGATGTGACCGTTGTTCTGCATGTAGTAGTTTGCTGCCACATCTATCACTCTGAGTACTATGTACAGCAAGGTGATGCGGATAACCAGAGATACTGTGAGGTCTGAAGGTGAGGTAGTTACTGTGTTGGTTATGAATCTTACTATAACAGGCAGCACAAGATCGCATACACTCGTAAGCGATGCACAGAACAGATCGAAAACGAGTATGTGCCAGTACGGCCTGAAGTAAGGATAGAATCTCTTCAGCAGATATTTTGTCGGCATCTGTTTCTGTTCCATAATGAGCAATTATACAATATTTGTTGAAGATTGAGGCTGTTTCTAATAAAATTAATCAATTAGAAACTATACTATCCGGAAGGCACAGAAATGGAACTCAACAAAAAGAAGGTAGAACGCATTTTGATGACAGTTGTCGGAAATCTGCTTTATGCCGGCGGCGTGAATCTTATGATCAACCCGATACACCTTTACAGCGGAGGGTTTACGGGAATCGCCCAGCTGATAAGGCTGTTCCTTACCGGATTCCTGCACATCCCTGAGATTCCCGGGCTGGACTACATGGGCATCATTTATTTTGCCATCAACATCCCTCTGTTCTTCATGGCTTACAAGGTGATGGGGCGGAAGTTCTGCATAACCACGCTGATATCGATCGCGATGGCATCTGCTTTTCTGGCGATCATACCGGTGCCTGCAGTTCCTATTGTTGATGACCGTATACTGGCGTCAGTAGTAGGCGGCCTTGGAAGCGGTGTCGGAGCCGGCCTGGTACTTAGAGCAGGCAGTTCACAGGGCGGCCAGGATGTCATAGGAGTATGCCTCGCGAAAACACATCCTAATTTCAAGGTAGGTACCATAGGCATAATCATCAGCGTCTGCATCTACACGATATGTCTCTTTATTTATGACATACCAACGGTGCTGTACTCCATCATATTTGCGGTCGTTACGGGACTCGGCATCGACCGGGTGCACGTGCAGAACATCAAGCAGGAATGCATGATTTTCACCAAAAAGCCGGGACTTTCGGATGCCATACTGCACGATCTCAACAGGGGCGTAACTGTCTGGGACGGTATGGGGGCTTACACTGGTGAAGATACCCAGGTGCTGGTGACCGTGATCAGCAAATACGAGGAGCCGCATCTGAAGGAGATCATTGCAAAGCATGATGAGAATGCCTTCATGATAATCAGCGATAACATAAGAGTGGTAGGACTCTTTCAAAAGAGATTTACGGAGTGATAGAATACATACATGTTCATATTTAAGATTTTACTGATAATACTTATAGCACTGCCGGTAATCGCGCTTGCGTCATACTTCTATTCGCAGATGCTCAGATATATCAAGGTCAAAAACAGTATCGAGGAAGAAGCGATCAGGCAAGGTGCTGCTGACTCGGAAACCGAAAAGGACAAAAAGAAGAAGAGCAGAAGGAAAAAGAAGGAGAAGCAGAAGCAGAAATGAGAGGTCTGTTCATTACGCTTGAGGGCGGCGACGGTTCCGGCAAGTCGACACAGATAAGAAATATCGAAAGGTTCTTCACGGAGAAGGGCCTTATTGTGCTGCATACGAGAGAGCCGGGAGGCCCGCGCATAAGCGAAAAGCTCAGAGATATACTTCTGGACACTGAAAACAAAGAGATGGAAGCCGTAACTGAGATGTTTATCTATGCCGCTGCCAGGGCGCAGCATGTGAGAGAAACGGTGATCCCTGCGCTTGAGAGAGGTGAGGTGGTCATCTGCGACAGATTCGTGGATTCTTCGATAGCTTATCAGGCTTATGGAAGACGCCTTGGCGATATGGTAGCAGAGATCAACAGGTATGCCACGGGCGGACTGAGTCCGGATATTACCATCTGGCTTGACATTGATCCTGAAACGGGCAAGGCAAGGGCTTCCGGCGACAAAGGACCGGACAGGCTCGACCTGGAGACTTCGGATTTCCATGAAAGAGTCCGTGAGGGATATAAAGCCATCTCCAGGGACGAACCGGAAAGGTTCAAAAGGATAGATGCTTCCGGCTCAATAGAAGAGATAAGAGATAAGATTTACAGCTGTCTGGAGGGGCTCTGCAGGGAAAGATGCATCTGAATGCCATCATAAAAAGCATTGCGGGAGGAGCGAGTTCTGCCCACGCATACATAGTGGAAGGTAAGCCGGGCAGCGGAAGAGAGGACTTTATTAAGAGGCTGTCGATGGGTCTTGAATGCCGCTGTGACGATATATCGTCAAGGCCATGCGGACATTGTGACGCGTGCAGACAGGTCGCGGCAGGTTCATCGATGGATATAGTCCGCATGCAGATGAGCGGAAAGACAGCTTATAAGACTGAAGACGCCAATGCCTTCAGCAGCAGGCTCGACATGGGGGCTTACGGGAGATATCTCATCGGTATAATCGATGATGCCGACAGCCTGAGCGAGACTGTGCAGAATAAGCTCCTGAAGACGCTCGAGGAACCGCGCCCTGATGTAATACTGCTCCTGGGGACATCCAATCCGGATCATCTTCTGGGTACGGTCAGATCGAGATGCAGCACCATCAGACTTCAGACGGAGCAGAACAGCCCTGATGAAGATGATAATGAAAAGGCTGAAGCTTTCAGGACCGCCGCGGGACTGCTGAGCGGTGAGGGAGCTTTCTGTGAATTTAGAGACGCTCTGGAAAAGTGTGTCAAAACGCGCGGTGACGCGCTTATGCTTATAGATTGTGCGGAAGAGGGATTCCGCGAGAGGATGATGTCGGGAGACATGCCCGCAGCAATGGCGGACAGGCTCGAATTGTGTGAAAAGGCACGTGCTGACATCGAAAGGGATATGGACAGAAACAAAGCTCTGAAGAGGCTCCGTCTGGAGCTTTCAGGGCGTTGAGACAGGAGGAAAAACAACAATGGTTGAGATAGTCGGTGTCGGATTCATGAAGACCGGCAAAACATATTATTTTGACCCTGCAGGAAAGACATTTGAACTCGGAGACATGGTGATCGTCGAAACGGCAAGAGGCATGGAACTGGGTCATATCCTGATAGCAAACAAGGAAATCGATGAATCAGAGCTTGTGGCTGAGCTGAAACCGGTCGAACGTAAGGCGACGGACGCAGATCTAAGGAAATACCGCGAGAACCTCTCTAAAAGAGAGGATGCTCTTAAGGTATGCGCCGAAAAGATCGAAAAGCACGGGCTCGATATGAAGCTCGTCGATGTTGAATTTATGATTGACGGCTCTAAGATAGTTTTTTATTTCTCTGCGGACGGCAGGGTGGATTTCAGGGAGCTGGCAAAAGATCTGGCCGGGCACTTTAAAAACAGAATAGAACTCAGACAGATCGGCGTCAGGGATGAAGCGAGGATGCTTGGCGGCATCGGCATATGCGGCAGACCTCTTTGCTGCAGCAAGTGGCTTTCGGACTTTCATCCGGTTTCTATCAAGATGGCCAAACAGCAGAATCTCTCGCTTAATCCTTCCAAGATTTCCGGGACCTGCGGCAGGCTGATGTGCTGCCTCAACTTCGAAGACAAGACTTACAAGGAACTCCGCAAGGGCATGCCGAAAGACAATGAGAGAGTCGAGACACCTGACGGCCTTGCCAAGGTGGTAAACGTCGATTATTTCAATGGAAAGATCAACACCCGCGCCATTGAAAAGGATCCTGAAACAGGCGAGGAAGTCTTCTCGCCGGAGATACATTCATTCAGAAAAGAGGAGATCAGACGCATCGGAAAGAATGCCGGAAAGGACCGCGCTGAAGATGTGTCTCTTGAAGTCATGTTTGATTCAGAAGCAGATGACGAAGAGATACGTGAGCTTGAGGCTCTTATGAAAGAATTCTGATGGAAAGAACAGACAACACCGGATTCGGAGACATAAGGGTCATACAGAACAGGGGCTCCGGTTATGGAGTGGATGCCGTTCTGCTTGCGGCATTTGCGGCAGGTGATACCGGCGCAAAAGGTTTACCGGCAGATTCAGCGGCATCCCTCAGAATAGCAGATCTCGGTACGGGATGCGGTGTGGCAGCTTTCATACTCCATCACAAGCTTGGCGGGGCTGTGATGACCGGCTATGACATCAGTGCGGATTCAATAGAAAGAGCCCGGAAAGCCTGCTTCATGAACGGCCTTTCCTCAGACATTGAGTTCATCTGTAGCGATATAAAAGAGATTGAAACTCCGGCAAGCTTCGATGCGGTTATCACGAATCCCCCATATTTCAGAAGAACGCCTGATGAGCCGGGCGCTGCTGAACCCGATGAGAGGTATGTTGCCAGACATGAGACGACTGCGGATATATCGGACTTCGCGGCTGCAGCGGCAGGGATGCTCATAAACGGCGGTCACCTGTACATGGTGCACAGGCCTGACAGGCTGGCTGATATATTCTGCGCCATGAGAACTGCGGGAATAGAGCCGAAGGAAATGCAGCTTGTGGTTCCGAAGGCTGAGAAGGCCGCAAATATAGTACTGATCCACGGGATAAAGGGAGCGGGAGCAGAACTCAGGATGCTGCCTCAGATAATCGTGCATACGGCTGATGGCGGCTATACTGACGAAATACTTAAATATTACGAGAGAGTATGAAAGCCCGATGAGGAAACTCCGCGGCAGCCGGAAACTAAGCCGGGCTTTTTTGTATCTATTTTTGCTCTGTGAAGGGTGCTTTGCTTGAATAGAGAGGCCCTTCTATATATAATATTATCAATAAGTGCGGGCTTTTTCGGACAGCCTGCAATAATAAGCTGAGAAGGAGAATGTATATGATTTCGGTAAGTGTGAAAGGCGTGCTGATAGGAGTGCTTCTGATCGCGTTGATCGTGCTGGTCGTATTTCTGATCGTGCTGGTTTCGAACCTCACAGATACGATCAAGAAAACAAACGCCATAATCGATGGGGGCACCAATGCAGCGGTAAGCGCAAAAGGAAAGATCGATAATGTCTCCGAAACGGTCAAAGGCGGAGTTTCAAGAGTAACGGGAGTGGCATCCGGTGTAGCGTCCGTAGGCGCACAGGTTGCCGGCAAGGTGATCGATAAGGTTGTCAAGTAGGGAATAAGGAGAATCAAAATGACTATCAATCAGACAATTGCATTCTGCCTTGTAGCCGTGCTTATAGGATTCCTTGTTGTTCTGGCGATAATGGCGAAACATGCAGTAGAGCTGCTCAAGAAGGTCAAGACTCTTACTGACAAGAGCAATGAAGCAGTAGATGATGTAAAGGGCAGATTTGACAAGCTGAGTGATGACGCGCTTGGCGCGGTCGGCGCGGTTGCTGCTGACACATCAGGTGCTGTCAAAGCGGTCACTTTCGCCGGAGTCGGACTTACCGCTATGGGTCTTGTAAAGCTTCTGATCAGCCTGATAACCGGCTCGGGAATTTTCTCTGCTGTATCGGCAGCAAGAGAGCGTAAAAGAGCAAAAAAAGAAATCAAGCTTTCTAAAAAAACCATAAAGCAGCTGAACAAGCAGTCCAGGCTTGAGAAGAAGGCTCATAAAAAGGCATCAAAGAAAACCAGAAAATATCAGAAACAGGATGCCAAAGCGGCAGCACAGGCTGCAAAAAAGGCCAGAGTTGCTGCCAGGACAGAGGCGGCAGCACTTAAAAAGAGCGCGAAAACCGAAGCTAAGGCATCGAAAAGAAAAGCTAAAATCGATAAGAAGGAAGCCGCAGCTGCAGCAAAAGCGGCTGCTGCAACAGCTGCCTTGATGCTGAAAAAAGAAAAGGCAGATAAAAAGAGGGCTATGAAGATAGCTGCACAGGAAGCGGCTGATCAGGCAAAAAAAGAAAAGGCGGCCAAAAGAGCCGCGGCCGTTGCTGCGGCAGCCCTTATAAAGAAAGAAAAAGAAGCGCAAAAACTCGCAAAGAAGAAGGCTGCAGAGGCTGCAGAAGCCGCAGAAAAAGCGCAGAAGGCTTTAAAGAAAGAGGAAATCAGAAAAGCTGCGAAGGCAAAAAAAGATATTGAGAGAGCAGAGCTCAGGAAGGCAGCCGATGCGCAGAGACTCGCCGTACAAGCTGCAAAAAAAGCTAAAAAACTGGCTGAAAGAACAGCAAAAAAATCAGCCAGAAAGGTGAAAGCAGCAGCAAGAAAGGCAGCCAAAAAGGCTGCAAAGGCCGCAGCCCGCAAGGCAAGCGCTGCCGCAGCAAAAAATACTGCTGCATAAAAATACTATCATTACAGGAGGCCATTAATGGCGAAAATCCTAGTTAATAACAGCGGTCCGCTTCATGGTGAAGTGTGGATAAGCGGTGCAAAGAATTCAGTGCTTCCGCTTCTTGCCGCAACAATAATGACATCAGACACCTGCGTGATCGAGGATGTTCCCGATCTCGCAGATGTCAGCGTTATGAAGAAGATGCTCACTAAGTATGGAGCAAAGATCGATGATGCTGAGGAAGGCACCATAAGGATTAGTACGCCCGAAATCATATCCTGTGAAGGCGACAGAGATCTTGTACAGGAAATGAGGGCGTCTCTTTTTACTATGGGACCTATGCTCGCCAGACACGGCAAAATCGTAATGCCGATGCCCGGAGGCTGCACCATAGGCAGAAGACCTATAGATCTTCACCTGAAAGGTTTCAGAGCACTTGGCGCAGAAGTTGTGGAAGATGACGAGAAAGAGCTGGTAACGGTATCTGCCGGACCGGACGGCCTTAGGGGCGATGTCATCTATCTCGACTTTCCAAGCGTAGGAGCAACAGAAAACATACTTATGGCCGCAACTCTGGCCAAAGGTACAACCATAATCGAAAACGCCGCAAAGGAACCTGAGATCATTGACCTTGCAAACCAGCTCAACAAGATGGGCGCAAGAATCAAGTACGCCGGCACTGATATGATACGCATAGAAGGCGTTCAGAATCTTTCCGGATGTATACATGAAGCTATTCCTGACAGGATAGAGACCGGAACATTCATGCTCGCGGCAGCTATAACGCGCGGCGATATCCTTATAAGAAACGCTCTTCCGGGGCATGTAAGACCAATCATGGCAAAGCTCAAGGAATGCAATGTGGATGTTGAGGTCACTCCTGAAGGTATATATGTGGACGCGAGAGACAGGGAACTCATCGCAACTGATATCAAGACACTTCCGTATCCGGGATTCCCGACGGACATCCAGTCGCCGTTCATGGCCTTTCTTACTACGGTCAGCGGCAACAGCGTCGTAAGGGAAACAGTGTTCGAAAACAGATTCATGCACGTTGTTGAGCTCAACAGAATGGGAGCCGACATAATTATTGAAAACAGAGAAGCCCTGGTACCGGGAGGAAAGCACCTCAAAGGCGCAAAGGTAAGAGCTACAGACCTCAGAGCCGGAGCCGCCATGGTGCTTGCGGGACTTTCAGCAAAAGGGACAACGGAGATAAGCGAGATATATCACATTGAAAGAGGCTACGAAAATTTCGTAGGCAAGTTCAAGGCTCTCGGAGCCGACATCATGAAGATTTCCAACGATTAAACAGAAAAACGGAGGACATCATGCCTGACATCAATTATCTCAAACTTCTGGCAGAGAAGTATCCTAACCGCAGAAGCGTAAGGACTGAAATCATCAATCTCAGAGCTATTCTGGCTCTGCCTAAGGCCACCGAATTTTTCCTGAGCGACATCCACGGCGAATACGATGCATTTCATCATTTCGTCAGGAGCGGTTCGGGAATGATCCGCATGAGGATAGACGAAGTTTTCGGCAACATCCTGACCGAAAGCGAATGTGATGCGCTTGCTTCTCTCATATACAATCCTGAGGCAGAGATGGCCAGGAGGGAGAAGACCGAAAAAGACTTTGGCGCTTGGTGCAAGGTGTCGATCAGAAGGCTCATCGCGATCTGCCGCGTCGTATCAAACAAATATACCAGATCCAAGGTCAAGAAACGTCTGCCTGTGTTCTCGTCATACATCATGGATGAACTTCTTTTCGCAGATAATGTACTTGACAGACATAAATACTATGATGAGATCATCGATACCATCATAGAGTATGATGCAGCCAGGGAGTTCATCATCGACATCACAGAGACCATAGCAAACATGGTCGTCGACAGACTCCACATTATCGGAGATATATTCGACAGAGGTCCTAAATCCCATGTCGTTCTGGACTATCTAATGGCCAACCGCGGTGTGGATATCCAGTGGGGCAACCACGATATTCTGTGGATGGGCGCGGCCTGCGGAAACAGAGCGTGCATCGCCACGATGATCCGCATCAACGTCCGCTACAACAACTTCGACATGCTCGAAGTCGGCTACGGATTCAATCTGCGTCCGCTGGCATCGCTGGCTCAGCATATCTACAAGGACGACCCGTGCGAATTCTTCATGCCGAACGTGCTTGAAACAAATAAATACGATCCTATCCCGCCTAAGCTGGCTGCAAAGATGCACAAGATGATCTCGATCATCCAGTTCAAGATAGAGGGACAGGAGATCCAGGCTCATCCTGAATATCACCTCGAGCACCGTAACCTCCTCGAGGCTATCGATTTCGAAAAGGGAACGGTAATGGTGGACGGCGTTGAGTGGCCTATGAGAGACATGAACTTCCCGACTGTCGATCCAAAGGATCCATACAAACTGACAGAAGCGGAAGAGGAAGTAATGGTCGCTCTCGAGTCTTCGATACTCAATTCGGAGAAACTGCAGAGGCACATCAACTACATGTTCACTCACGGATCGCTCTTCAAGATCATGAACGGCAATCTTCTGTATCACGGATGCATGATCTTAAATGAGCGCGGCAATTTCAAACCTGTTGAGATCGACGGAAAGAAATACAAAGGTGCCGCTTACATGCGCAAGCTCGATCAAATGATCAGAGACGCCCGCGGCAAGCAGTCTGACGGCAGGACCTCTGCAGAAGCTGCATCGATCATGTGGTATCTGTGGCTGTCCGAGGATTCACCGCTGTTCGGCAAGGACAAGATGACGACTTTCGAGAGATACTTCATTGCCGACAAGTCAACACATAAAGAAAACAAGATACCTTACTATAAACTGATAGATAAAGAGGAGATAGCAGTAAAGATACTCAAGGATTTCGGACTCGATCCTGAGCATGGATACATACTGAACGGACACGTTCCGGTCAAGCTTACCAAAGGGGAGACCCCTATCAAGGCGAACGGAAAACTGTTCATTATCGACGGAGGTATTTCGAAGGCATATCATAAGACAACGGGTATAGCCGGATATACAGCCATAATGACATCGAAGCACATGTATCTTGCCGAGCATCAGCCTTATGAGCCGCTTCAGGAAGACGGTACACAGACCTTCCACAGACCTGTGATGCATCTGGTGCATACCGAACCTGTCAGACTCAGGATAAGAGATACTGATAACGGCGCTGAAATACGTGAGCAGATCACCACTCTCGAAGCTCTGTACGATCAGTTCGTCGGAGGCGGTATCAGAGAGATCTACTAATATGAAAGGCGGAAAGACATGGCAGTCATATTAAAAATACTTGGAGGTGTGCTGCTTGCATGCTGCATCTGGTACATTCTCATTCTATATAAGAACAACAGAAACAAACTCTGAAACATGTCAGAAAAGCCGGAATAACAAGAGGAAAAGGGGAGGCATACGCAAATGGACAGTAATCTTATGGCTCTGGCGATAATACCGGGCCTGCTGATAATCATTTATGTTTATAGAAAGGACAAGGTCGAGAAAGAGCCGCTTGGTCTGATCATAAAGATCATTCTCTTCGGTGTGCTCTCCTGCTTTGCCGCTGCTTATCTTGAGATGTTTGAGAGCCAGTTTCTCCCGCAGTATCCTCAGGGATCGCTGGAGTACGCGGTGACTACATCGTTCTGCATGGCAGCATTTGTTGAAGAGATCGTGAAGTTCCTGGCGATGAAACTCGGTTCATGGAAATATGCGGGATTCAACTACAGGTTTGACGGCATCGTTTACGGAGTATCGGCCGCGGTCGGGTTTGCCGTTTATGAGAACATCAACTATGTAGCGATGTACGGCTTCCAGACTGCGATCGTAAGAGCATTCACAGCCATACCTCTTCATGCGTTCTGCGGAGTATTCATGGGTGTGATCTACTCATACTCCAAGAAAGCTGCCATTCTGGGCAATAACGGAGCTAAAATCGGGTACACAATACTGGCGCTTCTTGTGCCGATGCTGATCCACGGAACTTATGATACATTCGCATTCCTTGGAGAGCCGGGCACGATCCCGCTGTTGATCTTTGTTGTGATCCTGTACATTGCCGCGATCACGACTATCAAAAGAATGTCAGCGGCTGATTACAGATCGGGATTCTATCCGAAAGCGCGCCCTATTAATTACGATGTCGAAATATAGCACGGAAGGACGGAATATATGAGTAACATAAGAGAACAGCTTACAAACGAGCTCCTGTATCTTTACAACACTGGCAAGCTTCATCATGCTTACAGGACTTTCGGAGCGCATATCGCAGATGGGGGCGTCCAGTTTACGCTGTGGGCTCCTGACGTGAAGTCGGTCAGAGTGACCGGAGACTTCAATGGATGGGATGCCTCTGCCGTGATGGAACATATCGGTGATACAGGTGTATGGACATGCTTCGTTCAGGGAGCAAAGGCCGGGGATCATTACAAATACCAGATCGAAACTGCAAAAGGTGATATCCTTTCCAAAGCGGATCCGTTCGCGTTCATGTCCGTCAAAAGGCCGGGGACCGATTCAATCGTGACCGAACTCTGGTATGAGTGGCATGACGAAGAGTGGATGAAGGCGAGAGAGGCGAAAAACAACCTCACTTCTCCTATGAACATATACGAGTGCCATCTGGGATCGTGGAAGCGTCCTGAAGGCGAAGACAAAGACGCTTTCTATTCTTACAGGGAGCTTGCCGACATGCTGGTTCCTTATGTGAAGGACATGGGCTATACGCACGTAGAGTTCCTGCCGGTCATGGAGCATCCGCTCGATGCTTCCTGGGGATATCAGGTGACGGGCTTCTACGCTCCGACTTCAAGATACGGCTCTGCTCATGGACTCAAGTATCTTATTGAAACATTCCACAGGGAAGGCATCGGAGTCATTCTCGACTGGGTGCCTGGGCACTTCTGTCCTGATGACCACGGACTCAGGGAGTTCAACGGAGACAAGCTATATGAAAGCATAGTCCATCCGGACTGGGGCACATATAAATTCGATTTCGGAAGACCTCAGGTAAGAAGTTTTCTGCTGTCGAATGCTATGTACTGGCTCGATGAGTACCATGCTGACGGACTGAGGGTAGATGGCGTCACGAGCATGCTGTATCTGAACTTCGGGATCAGCGATAAATCAAAAATGAGGTTCAACAAATATGGCGACGAGACCGATCTGGAAGCAGTCGAGTTCCTTAAGGAGCTCAACTACATGATCGGCAATGAAGTCAGAGGCGCTGTTACGGTCGCAGAAGAGAGCACAGCCTGGCCGATGGTAACGCAGCCGCCTTCAAACGGCGGTCTTGGATTCCATTTCAAGTGGAACATGGGCTGGATGAACGATACACTGGAGTACATGTCGACTGACTTCCCTTGGAGGGAAGGAGCTCACAATAAGCTGACGTTCTCCATGACTTATGCATACAGCGAAAACTATGTACTCCCGCTTTCACATGATGAGGTCGTACATGGAAAAAAGAGTCTTATTGGGCGCATGCCTGGAGACATCTGGAGACAGTTTGCCGGCACAAGGCTTCTGGCGATGTATCAGATGACATTCCCGGGCAAAAAGCTCAACTTCATGGGGCATGAAATAGCGCAGTTCATCGAATGGCGTGAGTATGAGGGGCTTGAGTGGTTCCTGCTCGGATACGAGAACCATGAAAAGCACCAGAAGTTCATAAAGGATCTTAACCATATCTACACAAGCCATCCGGCTCTGTGGTCAGATGATAACAGCTGGGAGGGCTTCAAGTGGATAGATCCTGACGACAGGAGACAGAAGGTGCTCACATATTACAGACGCGCCAGATCGACCTCAAAGGACGATCCGGGTGAGCTCCTTATATGTGCACTCAACATGGCAGTCGAGGCGTTCGACGAATTTGAGATAGGTGTCCCGGAACCGGGTTACTATAAAGAGATAATAAACTCCGACAATGTAAAATATGCCGGAAGCGGCAGGATAAATACGCGCCAGGTCCGCGCAAGAAAAAAGCCGAGACACGGCATGCCTTATTCTATCAGGATAAAAATGCCTGTTGTAGGAGCAGCAATATTCCAAAAAAATTATAACAGAAAGGGTCATTAAAGGATTTCAGATGATAAGAAACAAAGACGATTTCAAAACAGAGTACAAACGTATAGCAAACACGATGTTCAGAAGAGACCCTGAACATCTGGATGACAAAGACAAATTCGCAGTTCTTGCAAGACTTGTAGAGCTCGAAGCGCAGGAAAAAACCGGCGCGGTAGAGATACTGTCCGGACAGAAAAAGAAGGAAGACAAGAAGGTTTATTACTTCTCCATGGAATTCCTCATCGGAAAGCTGATGGAGAACTATCTTCTCAATCTCGGCATACGCGACTTCGCGGCTGAAGGCCTCGCGGAAATGGGCACTTATCTGGATACTCTTCTTGATGTGGAACCGGATCCGGGACTCGGAAACGGCGGCCTCGGAAGACTTGCAGCGTGCTTCCTCGATTCGATGGCAGCGCTCGGCATCAAGGGCGATGGAATGGGCCTGAGATATAAATTCGGACTCTTTAAGCAGAAAATAGTGAGCGGGCATCAGATCGAAGTGCCTGATGCATGGCTCGATGAAGGCTATATCTGGGAAAGAGCAAAGCCATATGATTCCGTGATCGTAAAATTCGGAGGAAAGGTCGAGAGATCTTTAAAGGACGGTCAGATGGAATACAAGCATGTCGACTATACGACAATCAGGGCCGTGCCTTATGATGTGCCTATTCTTGGATTCGGCGGACGCACGGTCAATACACTCCATCTCTGGGATGCTCAGCCTGTGCACGACACCATAGACATGGATGCATTCAATGCCGGCAACTACAGCGAGGCGATGAAAGAGCGCAGCGAGATAGAGGCTCTTACCAGCATCCTTTATCCGGATGATACAAACGGTATCGGCAAGCAGCTCCGTCTCAGACAGGAGTACTTCCTCGTTGCCGCAGGAATCGGCATGATAATCAGGGAGTACAAATCCCGTTATGGAACAAAGGAGTGGGATAAGTTCGCTGACAGGATACAGATCCACATAAACGATACACATCCTACCATGTGCATCCCTGAGCTCATGAGAGTGTTCATCGATGAGGAAGGACTGGAGTGGAAAGACGCATGGAAGATAGTAAGGGCAACGACTTCGTTCACGAACCACACTGTTCTGCCTGAGGCTCTTGAAAAGTGGCATATTCCTCACTTCCAGCAGCTTCTGCCTAGGATCTACATGATAATAGATGAGATAAACAAGCGCTGGCAGGAGAGCCTTCCGCTTGAAGCTGATGACTGGCATACGCTGAGCCGCGAGACATCGCCTCTTTGGGATAATGAGGTAAAGATGGCCAATCTGTCCGTTGTCGGAAGCCATTCTGTAAACGGAGTATCGGCTCTGCACAGTGATATCCTTACAAAGACTATATTCAGCAAGTTCTATGAGCTGCAGCCTAACAAATTCAACAACAAGACAAACGGAATAAGCCACCGCAGATTCATGATGCAGGCCAATCCGGGTCTGGCGCGTCTTATCGACAAGAGCATAGGAACCGACTGGCAGACAGATTTTGAACAGATCAAGAAACTCGAAGAATACGCACAGGACAGCGCGTTCCTTGAGGAGCTCATGGCTGTCAAGAGACAGAACAAAGAGAGACTTGCAAAGTATATTGCAGACCGCATGGAGATAGAAGTCGATCCGGATTCGGTATTCGACGTACAGGTAAAGAGGATCCACGCTTACAAGAGACAGCTGCTCAACGGATTCAAGATCCTCGATCTCTACAACAGACTCAAGGAGAACCCTGACCTGCCGATCAACAACTATACCTTTATCTTCGCCGGAAAGGCTGCTCAGGGCTATGCCTTTGCAAAAGAAGTGATCAAGTTCATCAACAGTCTGGCAGATATGGTCAATTCCGATCCTGTAGTAAGCCAGAGGATCAAGGTGGTATTTATCGAGAACTTCTGCGTGTCAAACGCACAGCTGATTTATCCTGCAGCTGACATAAGCGAGCAGATCTCGACAGCCGGCAAGGAAGCCAGCGGCACAGGAAACATGAAGTTCATGATGAACGGAGCAGTCACGCTCGGCACGATGGACGGAGCTAATGTTGAGATAAGCCAGCTTGCTGGCTTGGACAACATCTGCATCTTCGGATACTCGTCAGAGGAGACAGACAGCTATTACAAGCACGGAGGATATTTCTCACAGTATGTCATCAGCGAAGATCCAAGACTTCAGCGCATGACAAACCAGCTCATTGACGGCACATTCAGCCGCAGTGATTACAACTTCTGGAGCATCCATGATGCAATGATCAGAAGCAATGATGAATACTTCGTGCTCGGAGACTTCGACTCTTACGTTAAGGAGTGGGAGAACATGGATAAGATCTACAACGATAAGGAAAGATGGGCCCGCATGTCGCTGGCAAACATCGCCAACTCGGCGTTCTTCTCCAGCGACCGTACCATCGCTGAATATGCAAAAGATATCTGGAATATATAATTAAATTACTACAGGAGGCTGATGAGTATGAAAAAGAAAAAAATGTTAGCTATGCTCCTGGCCGGAGGGCAGGGCAGCAGGCTCTATGACCTGACTACCAGCATTGCCAAGCCGGCTGTATCGTTCGGAGGCAAGTACAGGATAATCGACTTTGGACTCTCGAACTGTGTCAATTCCGGAATTGACACAGTGGGCATACTGGTACAGTACAAGCCGCTTGTCCTCAACAGATATGTTGGTACAGGCGAGTCCTGGGACATGGCAGTCAATGACGGCGGCGTACACATTCTGCCTCCTTATGCCGGAGCAGCCGGCGGAGAGTGGTATGAGGGCACAGCTGACGCAATTTACCACAACATCGATTTCATAGATATGTATGACCCTGAGAACGTACTGATCCTCTCGGGCGACCATATCTACAAGATGGACTACAACCTTATGCTCGAGGAGCATGAAAAGAACAGTTCCGATCTTACCGTATCCGTAATCGAGGTGCCTTGGGAAGATGCAAGCAGATTCGGTATCATGACTGCTGATGAGCAGGGCAATATCGTGAAGTTCTCCGAAAAGCCGAAAGAACCGGACAGCAATCTTGCTTCGATGGGTATCTACATCTTCAAGTGGGATGTCCTGCGCAAGGCGCTGCTCGAAGATCACGAGACAGAAGGCTCTTCGCATGACTTCGGAAACGACCTCATACCGAAGCTCCTTGGCGAAGGAAAGAAACTCACGGTATATAGGTTTGCAGGATACTGGAGAGACGTCGGTACTGTCCAGAGCTATTATGACAGCCAGATGGATCTGATGGACAACCTGGACAGCATCAACGTTTTCACCGGAGACGACAGGGTCTTCTCCAATGCCAATATGTATCCTCCGCAGTATATCGGCCGCGAAGCCAATATACGCAATTCGCTCATCTGCAACGGATGCACGGTTTACGGAAGCGTCAACCACTCCATACTGGGCTCGGGCGCTGTAGTGAGTGCCGGATCGGTGATCGAGGACTCGATAATCCTTCCTAACGCATGGGTAGGCCGCAACTGCCGCATCACGAAGGCCATCATCAATGAGGGCGCCGTCGTTGAAGATAATGCAGTGATAGGCGATCCTGACGGCGACATACAGGTTTACGGCAAGACCAATCTGTCGATATAGGAAAGGAGGATACAGGAACATGAAAACGATCGGACTTATTTCCGCAAACTATGGCAGCAGCGAATTCGGAGAACTGCTTGAAAACAGGACCCTGGCATCGCTCCCTTATGGTGGCAGATACAGGCTCATTGATTTTGCACTTTCAAACATGGCAAACGCAGGCATTACTACAGTCGGTGTAATAGCGCCTGCTGACTCCGGTTCACTTATTGACCATATCGGCGTGGGCAACCCATGGTCGCTCGCCCGCAAAAGAGGCGGTCTCTTTGTAATGCCGGGTTCTGTATACGGCATGCAGAAGTCAGGCAGCAGATTCCTCATGAGAGATCTGCTAAAATGCGACAGATTCTTCTACAAGGATGATGCCGACTACGTGATAATGTCAGGCAGTACAGATGTCTGCAACATGGACTTCGGACCTTTCATCAAGGCTCATGCAGAATCAGGCAAACCTATCACCATGATGTACAAGAAGGTCCCTAGAGGAGAGGAGTTCCACGGATACTTCCTTGACATCAACGAAAACGGCGAGGTGACTGCTATCCATAATGAGAGCTTCGGCTGGTCGAATTACTTTGCAGACTGCTTCATCATCAACAGAACATACTTGCTTGACTTCCTGAAATGGTATAAAGCGCTTGAGTACATGGACATGATAGAGCTGATCCGTGACAACAAGAGCAACATTGATATCGGCACTTTCGAATTCAGGGGCTATCTCGGCAAGATAAAGAATCCATGGGAGTTCCTGAAGGTAAATCAGGGAATGACAGACTACGACATCCGCAATGAGGTGTTCTGCAATCCTGAAAGACCTATCTTTACAAAGGCACAGGATGAGGCGCCTGTATTCCACTATCCGGAGGCAGATGTAAGGAATTCCGTCATCTCGACAGGCTGCATCGTCGAAGGCAGGGTAGAAAACAGCGTCATCTTCAGAAGCTGCCACATCGCTAAAGGAGCTGTTGTACGCAACTCCGTGATCATGATGCACGGCATCATAGGTGAGGGCGCAGTACTCGACAACGTTATCGTAGACAAGTACGTAACGATCAACCCTGGCGTAAAGATCTACGGCGGCGAAAGGGAACCGGTTATCATCGGAAAGAACAGCACAATCTAGAAAGAACGGGGTGCTATATGGCTAAGAAAAAAATACTTTTCGCAGCATTCGAAGCATCACCTTTTATCAAGACCGGCGGCCTCGGAGATGTATCCGGGGCTTTGCCTGTCCATCTCAAGAACGATGAGTTTGACGCGAGGGTCATTCTGCCGCTTATAAGCTCCATACCTGAAGAGTATAAGAGCAGAATGAAATTCGTGACCAGCTATGAGGTGCCGCTCGGATGGAGAAACCAGTACTGCGGACTCTTCACACTCATGAAAGGCGGAGTCAAATACTACTTCCTTGACAACGAGTACTATTTTAATCGCCGACAGATCTACGGCGAATTCGATGATGCCGAAAGAGTGGCTTTCTTCTCGAAAGCCGTGCTCGAGACGATCAGGCACATAGAAAAGAACTTCAGACCTGATATCATCCACTGCAACGACTGGCATACCGCGCTGATCCCGGTCTACTTAAAAGAGCTTTATAAAGATGATCCGCTGTTTGAGCAGATCAGGACTGTGTTCACTATACACAACCTGAAATTCCAGGGTATGTTCAGCAGCCATGTGACCGGCGATGTCTGCGGTCTGGGAGGCACGCCTGCCGAAGAGGAGATGCGTCACTTCGATACGGTCAACTTCCTCAAAGGCGCTGTCATCTACTCGGATGCAGTCACAACGGTCAGCCCTACCTATGCGGAAGAAATATGCACAGCCAGATACGGTGAGGGACTCGAGGGCCTTTTCCAGGAGATGCACAGCAAGCTGAGCGGCCTGATAAACGGGATCGACCTCGACAACTATGATCCTGAGACCGACAAGGCAATTGCAGTCAACTACAACGGAAAGACTCTCGGAAAAAAAGTTCAGAACAAGCTGGCTCTTCAGAGAGAGCTCGGACTGGAAGAGGATCCTGATGTGCCTCTGTTTGCAATGGTCAGCCGCCTTACGACTCAGAAGGGAGCGAACCTTATCGCCGAGCTCATGCCTGAGTTCAGGGAAAGGAAAATGCAGCTGGCCGTACTCGGAACAGGAGAATATCTGTATGAGCACGCAATAGCCGATTTCGCATATCACAATCAGTCGAGATTTGCCGCGCGCATAGCTTTTGATGAAAAGCTCTCAAGAAGATACTATGCCGGAGCCGACGTCTTCCTGATGCCTTCCGACTTTGAGCCTTGCGGCCTTGCACAGATGATATCCATGCGTTACGGCACGCTTCCGCTGGTAAGAGAGACAGGCGGTCTTAAGGACACTGTAAAAGGATACTGGGATTACGGAAATACAGCTAACGGATTCTCATTCAAGGATTTCGACGCGAACGGCCTGCGCAGTGCAGTCGATCTGGCTATCGGCCTCTGGTTCGACCAGAAGGATACATGGCAGGAACTCCAGCAAAATGCTGTCAGGACGCATTTCGGATGGGAGGAATCTGCTGAGAAATACCGCAAGCTATATGACAAACTATTGAAACAGAAAATATGAAAATAATACACGATTCAAGAAAACCAGAATACAGAGAGCCCTTCGGAGCGGCGCAAACCGGGACGAAGGTCTCTCTTGCTATTGAAATAAGCGATCCTGCTCCCGAAGCTGTCAGGCTGATGCTGTGGCATGGAGACGATCCGGAGATCCACTATCTGGACATGAAGGAAGAGGGAGAAGGAAGGTATGCAGCATCATTTTCGCTGCCTGATGAAGGCTGCCTGGTCTGGTATGCATTCGAAATTGAGACAGAACGCGAGGACAGCAGGGCGGTCTTTTACTATGGAAACAATGCTGAAGATCTCGGCGGAGAGGGCAGGAAGTATGTGGACGATCCTCACCGCTATCAGATAACGGTGTACAAGGCATCCGAAGTGCCTGAATGGTACAAGAACGGAATAGTTTATCAGATATTCCCGGACAGGTTTTTCCGTGACGGGGGATGGCATGAGAGGACCGAAGCTGCAAACAAAAGAGTCAATGACAGGCGCAGCGACATGAAGCGGATCATTCAGGAGGACTGGACAAGAGCTGCTTTCTATGTGCGCGATGAGACCGGCAAAGTTGTCGAATGGCCTATGATGGGCGGAAGCCTGAAGGGAATAGAAGAGAAGCTGGACTATCTGAGATCGCTCGGTGTCACATGCATTTACCTGAACCCTGTGTTTGAAGCATCCTCCAATCACCGCTATGATACCGGAGACTACATGCACATAGACGGAGCGCTGGGAACTGACGCTGACTTTGAAGAACTGGCAGCTGCAGCAAAGGAAAAAGGCATGCGCATCATACTTGACGGCGTATTCAGCCATACCGGAGCTGACAGCATCTACTTCGACAAAGCGGGCAATTACTCAGAGATGCGCCCGGATGAAGAGAACGCTGCCGGAGCATGGGGCAATGAGGATTCGCCTTACAGAAAATGGTTCAAGTTCGATAAAAACGAGCGCTACGGATATCACAGCTGGTGGGGAGTTGAAGACCTGCCTGAAGTGGATGAAAACGACCCTGACTACAGGAATTTCATACTCGGAGAGGACGGCGTCGTTGCCCACTGGATGAAGAAAGGCGCCTCGGGATGGAGACTGGACGTAGCTGATGAACTTCCGGATTCCTTCATAGCCGAGACCCGCGCAAGGATAAAGGCGACTGACCCAGACGGACTTCTTCTCGGCGAGGTATGGGAGGATGCCAGCAACAAAATAAGTTATGGCGAGCGCCGGATGTACTTCATGGGTGATGAGCTCGACTCCACGATGCATTACCCGCTGAGAGATATACTGCTCGACTACATAAACTACACCATAGGCTCGTCGGTAGCTGCTGACAGGTTGATGAACATCGCTGAGAACTATCCTCCGGAGAATTTCTACGCAACTCTCAACCTCCTGGGCAGTCACGACAGAGCGCGCATCATGACAATGATGGCCGCTGAAGAGGATTACAGCTCGGCAACAAAAAAAGTCAAGCTTCTTTCGACCATGCAGTATTGTCTGCCTGGAGTCCCGTGCATATATTACGGTGATGAAGCAGGCTTGCTGGGAGGAACGGATCCGGCAAACAGAAGCGGCTTCCCGTGGGGATTCGAAAACCTTGATCTCGGATACCACTACAGGATGCTCGGCCTCATGTATGATGAGCACCCGGCCTTAAAAGACGGCAGATTTGAGTTCCTGTCCGGCAGATATGGAATAGATGAAGATATACTGGTGTTCACACGCACGGGAAGAGATGCTGCCGGTACGGAAGAAACGATGCTCGTTCTTTCGAACAGGAGATACAGTCCGGCCGAAATAGATCTGAGCGGCATTGACTGCCTCAAAGGCGGATACGCGCTGGAACTCCTAACATCCGAAGAGCTTCCTCTTGATGAAAAGGGAAGCCTCGGCGTGCTGAAAATGGACAGCCTTTCCTCCATGGTGATAAGTCTCAGAGCGGAAAAACCTGAGGCCGAAGATCTCGGAAGAAGCGCAGGCGTGATATGCCATATAAGCTCGCTGCCTGAGGGAAAGCTCGGAAAAGGTGCTAGAGACTTTGTCGATAAGATCGCATCTGCGGGATTCACCATATGGCAGGTGCTTCCGGTCAACCCTGCAGGGGTGGGCAATTCTCCATACAGCAGCTGCGCCGCATTTGCAGGAGAGCCTGCATTCGTTGATTACAGCGAGCTTCCGGAAACTGAAGGTTACTACGATTTCATTAAAAATAACGATTACTGGCTGCATGATTATATCGCGTTCAATCTGATCAAGGAAATGAATGACGGAAAGCCGTGGTACGAGTGGCCGGAGAAATACAGGAATGCAGATTCGCTGGAATTTATCAGCACGCTTACTGATGAGCAAAGAACGAGAGCAAGCAAACTTGTAGGAGAGCAGTACTGCTTCTTCTCGCAGTGGAATGAACTCAAGGCCTACGCAAATTCAAAAGGTGTGCGTCTGATGGGCGATTTGCCGATGTACATGGCGGCAGATTCTGCCGATGTATGGGCTAACAAGCATATTTTCAGGATGGACGATACAGGTACTCAGAGCGTGCACGCAGGAGTACCGCCTGATGCATTCAGCAAAGTAGGTCAGGACTGGGGAAATCCTCTGTATGACTGGGATGTTATGAAAGACGACGGCTACGGCTGGTGGCTCAGACGCATACGCCAGTGCGCGGAGCGCTTTGACATACTCAGGATAGACCATTTCAGAGGTCTGTCGGAGTACTATGCGATCCCGGAGGGCGGAGACCCTAAGGACGGCTGCTGGCAGCACAGCGCCGGACTCAGATTCATTGCCGACCTACTGGGCATGCTCAGAGCAGAGAACTTTGGAATGAAGATACTCGTTGAAGATCTCGGACACCTTGATGCCGGAGTCATGAACCTCCTGAAGCTCAGTGGACTGCCGGGAATGGATATCTGGCAGTTTTCTGCTGACCACATGAAGGCGATGTGTGAGAAAGAACCTGAGAAAGCTGAACACAGGGCATTCTATACAGGCACACATGACAATAATACTCTCATTGGATTCCTGAAAGAGAGAGCTGCAAAAGGGCAGTATGAAGACTGGGAGAATCCGGAAAACAGCAGCACTGAGATGGGAAGCACCGTTGAGGCGCTCGCTGTCATCCGAAAGATATATGAAAGCCCGGCCGTGCTGGCCATGCTGCAGATCCAGGATGTGCTCATGCTAGGGGAAGATGCGAGAATGAACGTGCCGGGAGTACCTAAAGGCAACTGGACATGGAAGATGCCGGGGAAGACCGTTGAAGAAGCATTCAGCGACTCTGCGGAGCGCCTTAAATGGTTCAGGGCCCTCGCTGAAAGGACTGGCCGTAAAAACAGTGAGAACGGAGAGTCGAAATGATCCGGAACATCGTTTTTGACATAGGAAATGTACTTATAGGTTTTGACGCGATGGACTATCTCGTCTCTCTTTTCGGTGAAGAAAAGGCAGTCCGCATAGCAGAGGCTGTTTTCGGCAGCGGATACTGGCAGGAACTGGATATAGCGAGGCTCAGTGAAGAGGAAATACTTGAGCTCTTCTACAGCGGCGCGCCGGACCTTCGTGATGAGATAAAAGAGTCGTTCGACCGCATAGGTGAATGCGTAACCAGGCTCGACTGGCCGGTCCCGCTGGTAGACTCGCTGAAAGAAAGGGGATACAGAGTATATTTCCTTTCCAACATGTCGGAACACGTAAAAGCCTCAAACACAGCTGCATTTGATTTCGTCTCCCACATGGACGGCGGCATCTGGTCGTGTGATGTACATGAGATAAAACCAGATGCAGGGATATATGGGAAACTGTTTGAGAAATACGGGCTTATCCCTGAAGAATGCCTTTTCATCGATGACCACAAAGAGAACATAGATGTAGCGAAAAAACTCGGCATGAAGGGGATAGTATACAAGGACCATGATCAGCTCATGGCTGACCTCGGAAAGGCTCTTACTAAGGACGCTTCCCACGATATGATTTCTGTGCTATGCTATGGTGATTCCAATACTTACGGCTATGATCCGTGTACATGCGGAAGGTATCCGTACGAAAAGCGCTGGACCACTTTACTGGGAGAAATGCTGGGCGGCAGATACGAAGTGATTTCTGAAGGCCTGAATGGGAGAACGACAGCGTATGACAGGCCGGGAGCGGCGTGGAAGAACGGAGCATCAAGTCTTATCTCATGTCTTGGCACGCACAAGCCTGTTGATTATGTGATCATCATGCTGGGTACTAACGACTGTGATGAAGAGATGAGTCTATCTGCGGTGGACATAGCAGACGGTATGGAAACCCTGGTAAGGATGGTTGAAGAAGAGACTCCTGCCTTGCAGGGATATATACCTGAGGTAATAGTAGCCGCGCCTGCCGCGATACAGGGAGACATTGAAAAGTCACCGTTTGCGGATAAGCTTACTCATGCATCAGTAAAGAAATCTGTTGACATCGGACCTCTTTACAGGAACATAGCGGAATGGCACGGTGTGCGGTTTGTCGATGCAACAGACGGCATAGAGGTTTCTTCTGACTGTGAGCACCTGACGGAAGAAGGACACAGGCAGATAGCAAAGCTTTTCTTTAATGCAATCAGACATAGAATGTGATTGGTTTCTTTAAATAATGTAAGAAAGAGAAAAAAAGGCTCTATAACTTTTATGGGGGTCAGCCGTTAAATGGGGGTCTTCCGCAAGTGGGGGTCAGATAAAATAACGATCAAAGAACAGGCGAAAAGCCTGTTC
>CACZAM010000022.1 GCA_902779185.1 uncultured Eubacteriales bacterium | reverse complement strand
AGGTTGGCAAAGGGCCAGCCTTTTTGTAGTACAACGATTTCAAAAGAGAAACCTGCTAGCAAATCCAAATTAACACTTGATTTTTGTTAGCAGGTTTTAGTGCAGCGAGGTGCAAATATGCAAATTGACATGCATATGTACATATGGGAGAATAATCGCAGTTGGAGACAGTAAAATGGTTGACAACTGTGCGGGCGATCGTGCGCGCGGCAGCTGGCTGACCTTGTTTATGAAAGAAAAGGGGTATGAAGGATATGAAGATCAAAGAGACTTTAAAGAAGAAGGAGCAGGATTACTCACTGTTCAGCGCTGCAGCTGATGCCGGCATAACGATGGATCAGATGGATGCGCTCATTACCGCACAGCAGGGCGAGGAAGACGCGGTATATATGTATGAGCAGCTGGCAAAAACCGTTCGCGATGAGGCTGACCGCGAGGCTTTCCTGAGACTGGCCGGAGACGAAAAGAGGCATTCGGATGTGTTCAGGAAATACACCGGCATGGATGTAAAGGCCAATCCTGCAAAGGGCATATTTGTGCCGCTGATGTACAGAGTGCTCGGCAAAAAGAAGGTGTATGCGATCATCGCGCAGGGTGAGTATGACGCGGCTGAAAAGTATAAGCACATCATTGATGACTTCCCGGAAGTTGTGGAAGTCATGAACGACGAGGTGCATCACGGCGACGCTGTAAAAGGCCTGCTGTAAGATAGTGACTGAGCGCGCCATTGCGACGCGGCAAAAGGCTGCTGAAAAGTCTGATTCAAAGTGCCTCAGCGCAATGTGATGAGGCAGGAGAGGACTGATACGGTATGAAATACAGAAAAGATAAATACGGAAATGAGCTGTCACAGCTCGGATACGGCTGCATGAGATTCACGAGCAAAGGCTCTAAGATCGATCATGCAAAAGCTGAGCACGAGGTCATGCATGCAATTGAAAAGGGTGTCAATTATTTTGACACGGCTTACGCATATGCAGGCAGCGAGGAGTGCCTCGGCAGGATACTCGCGGAAAATAACGTTCGCGATAAGGTCAACATAGCTACAAAGCTGCCTCAATATCTGGTCAGGTCCATGAAGGGGATCGAGAAGATCTTCAACGAGGAGCTCACACGCCTTCAGACGGATCACGTCGACTACTACCTGATGCACATGTTCACGGACATCTCCGAGTGGGAGCGCCTGAGATCGTATGGCATAGAGGAATGGTTAGCGTCCCGCAAGGCAGACGGCAGCATAAGGCAGATCGGGTTCTCGTATCATGGCGATACGGAGATGTTCCTGCAGATCCTGGACGCATATGACTGGGACTTCTGTCAAGTGCAGTACAACTACCTCGATGAGACCAGCCAGGCCGGCAGGCGAGGCGTTGAGGCCGCTGAAGAAAAGGGCATTCCGGTCATTATCATGGAGCCGCTCCGCGGGGGCAAACTCGTGAATCTCCCTGTGAAGGCAAAGCGCGAGCTTAGTGACAGCGGCAAGGGCTACACAGCTGCAGAGCTGGGTCTCAGATGGCTCTGGAACCAGACCGGGGTGACGGTAGTTCTGTCGGGCATGAATTCCATCGAGATGGTCGATGAGAACATAAGGATCGCATCAGATGCAGCGCCGGGCTGCTTCGATCAGAGCGACTTTGATCTCATAGACAGCGTAAAAAGCATCATCAGGGAAAAGGAGAGAGTCGGATGCACAGGCTGCAGATACTGCATGCCATGCCCGAGCGGGGTCGACATACCGGGCAACTTCCATCACTGGAACCTCATGTATATAGAGAGAAAGAAGAATCCGGTGAGATTCGAGTTTGCGCGAAACGTGGGCCTGCAGGGAAAGCCGGGATTTGCGAGTCAGTGCGTAGGCTGCGGCAAGTGTGAACAGCATTGTCCGCAGCATATACAGATCCGCGAGATGCTCAAAAAGGCGGACAAGGAACTCAGACCGCTACCGTACAGGATAGCGATGCCGCTTGTCAGAAAGATCATGTCGAGATAAATGGTAAAACGTTCAGAGGAAAATACTGCAAATGGCTTTTGACTATAAAAAAGAGTATAAGGAATTCTACATGCCGAAGGATCGGCCTGCGATCGTTACGGTGCCTTCGATGAACTACATAGCTGTCAGAGGCAAAGGCGATCCGAATCAGGAGGACGGCGAATATAAGCAGGCGATCGGCTTGCTGTATGGAATAGCGTTTACGATCAAGATGAGCAAAAAAGGCGATCATCAGATCGAGGGGTATTTCGACTATGTGGTGCCTCCGCTTGAGGGTTTCTGGTGGCAGGACGGCGTGCAGGGCGTTGACTACGCTCACAAGGAGACATTCAACTGGATCTCTGTCATAAGGCTGCCGGATTTCGTCACCAGAGAAGACTTCGAATGGGCAATATCAGAAGCAACCAAAAAGAAGAAAGAAGACTTTTCAAAGGTGGAGTTCTTTACGTATGAAGAGGGCCTTTGCGTGCAGTGCATGCACCTCGGACCATACGATGACGAGCCTGAAACAGTTGAAAAGATGCATGAGTACATGACCGGACAGGGTTATGAGCTCGATATAACTTCAGACAGGCTCCATCATGAGATATATCTGTCGGATGCGCGCAAGGTGGCACCTGAGAAACTGAAGACTGTCATCAGACATCCGGTAAAACAATCGCAAAAATAGACTGTATTGCAATAAATTAAAAGGAAAGAGGACTAAAAGGGAACGGGATGCTTACATACAGATTCGCAAACGAAAATGACTGCGGGCTGATCCTTGAATTCATCAGAGCTCTTGCCGCATATGAGAAGATGTCCGATCAGGTGGTCGCGACAGAATCCCTGCTGCGCGAGTGGATCTTTGAGAAACAGAAAGCTGAAGTGATCTTCGCCTGCGAAGACGGCAAAGAGGTTGGCTTTGCGCTGTTCTTCCATAATTTCTCCACTTTTCTGGGCCGCGCCGGGATCTATCTTGAAGATCTGTTTGTCCTCCCTGAATACAGAGGAAAAGGTTATGGCAAAGGACTTCTCAGGAAGCTGGCGCAGATTACAGAGGAGCGTGGCTGCGGCCGGCTGGAATGGTGGTGCCTTGACTGGAATAAGCCAAGCATAGATCTCTACAAATCTCTCGGCGCAGAGCCGATGGATGAATGGACAACCTATCGACTGACCGGAGAGAAACTGAAAGAGATGGCGAAATAGAAAGATCAATTGATAGGGACATCACGGAAATATAGAAATTGCAGCTGAAAGGGACGGTGACAAATATGATAGGCAGGGAAGTGATTCCGACCAACAGATCGTTTACCCCGGAAGAGCTCTACCAGTTCATGGAAGAGCACTGGGACAAAGAACAGTACAGCGACTTCGTTCTGGGCAGTCCTACGGACATGAGTGTGGGATTATACGTGATGCTGCCCGCGACTTCCAGGCACCTGGTTATAGTGTATTCAAGGGACAAAGGATTCCTCAGCAAGGAGCAGAAGGTAGTCCTGTCAGTCGCTCAGACATCTGCCGGAGCAATGGAATCAATGGCCAGAAGCATACCGACAGGAGGGCACATTATAGCCGGCATAGTCAAGATAGCCAGTGTCAAGTCGCAGGAAGAAGACAGAAAAGGTCCCGCACAGGACGCTCTCATGGCATACACAGATCATATGAGGTTACTTTTAAAAGATGCCGGGTATCTCAAGTAGGATATATGGGCCTACTGCTGAGAAATGCAGTGAATCTCAAGTAGTAAAAGCATTTTTACTGAAATAATATGAATAGAGTAAGACTGTGTGGATTCACGTTTAAAGAACGATTATCCACACCGTTTTTTTATGGGCAAAGAATCTGATAGCTTAGACCAGAAATCATATGTAGTTTAGAGTAAAGCTTCCGTCCCAAACACCGAAAACAGGCCTTAAGGACGGAAGGACATATGCCTTTGATATCTGCTGACGCCTTTTTTATTGCCAAAGAATCCGGGCAGGAAGGTAAAGGAACATCAATAGATCTTTAGTGAAAAGAGGAGCTGGTTTATGAAGACATTAGCTCAAGTGCAGCTTGAATTTCGGATTGCAAGTTCAACTGGAGCTCGCTAGAATAATCATGGGAAGCCTTCTAAAATAAGCATGTAAGGAGAGTGCTTGTGATAACGGAAAGGAGGCTGCCATGATCAAGGGAACATTCTGGCTGGAGGAGAAATCTGACGGCGGAGTAACGATCTGGATCGAGGACTATGAGGTTGAGGCGTTTGATGGAGCTGATTATGAGTGGTGTTACTCGCTAGATAAGCCGAACACAGACAAGTTTACCGATATCATGTCGCGGTCAAATAGTGGCTCGCTAGAGCATATGATAGAGGCAGAGTTCGGGATACACCTCGATAAGAAGAGTGCAAAGCAGTGGCTGGACGATAATGGGGTGGAATATGAGTTTTTCTCATGGGTCCACCGTGATTGAAGCCGATTTTGCAATATCCTACCCGCCGATAAACACTGAAACTGACGATCAACACTGAAAAGGAGAAATATATATGAGCATCGGAGAAAACATCAGAAGATTTAGAAAAGAAATGAAGGATGAAAATGGGCGTACATTCACACAAGAGAAGCTTGCTGAAAAACTTGGAGTGTCCTTCCAGGCGGTATCATCCTGGGAACGTGATGAGTACGTTCCTGAAACAGAGAATCTGTTGGCATTGGCTAAGGTGTTCGATGTTTCGGTGTCGGCCATCGTAGAGGACAGAATGGGTACATTCAAAACAAAAGAAACGATCTACGACTGGGAGCACATGAAAACGTATGTAAAGACGACGGCTCACAACCTTGGCCTCTACGACACCCTGAAAGCCGTGGATTTTGCGGTCGAAGCGCATGAAGGGCAGACCCGTAAGAATTCTGATATACCGTATATTTATCATCCGCTCAATATGGCCTGCCATGCGCTTTCCATGGGTATCAAGGAGGATGAGGTTATTGCTGCTATCCTGCTCCATGATGTGGTGGAGGACTGTAAAAAGACGATTGATGATCTTCCAGTCAATGATGAGACCAAGGAGCTCGTAAGGCTCATGACAAAGGACAAAAGCAAAGGCAGCCACAATTCCGAGACGCTCGATAAATACTACGCCGGGCTGGCATCCAACCCGAAAGCAGCTCTTATAAAATGCATCGACAGGTGCAATAATATGACAACAATGTCATGGGGACTGAGCCGTGAAAGTATTTACCAGCAAATTGAAGAAGTCGACAAGTACTACCCGAGGCTGCTAAAAGTGGTCAAGGACACGCCGGAGTACAACAACGCGGCATGGCTCCTGAAATACCAGATCGAGAGTATGCTTGATATCTACAAGCGCTTAGTGTGATATCATATGGACATGACTATAAACGACCTTTACATCAGAACTATAGATGATCTGGAGAATGCAGTCACGGAGCTTGGCATTCTGCCATTCTTCATGAACTCCATCAGGGGGTTCTCCATTGACGAGCACGTCGACCCGGGGATCTGGTTCACCGGCGAGGATGGTCCGTGGGAGTGGAAAGGACCCGTGATCAATGAGCTGGGATGCGCGTATGGCAAGTTTTTTGAGAAGAAGGCGGCGTATATAAACCCGGAGTGGTTCCTGCATTTCGCGAACTACCGCCGCGATGGCTACGACTTTGACGCGCGATTCGAGGACGGACTTGTCTACCACGGAGACAAATTGGTGTATGACCTGATCGACAGCAATGCACCGATCCTGTCAAAGCGCTTGAAGCAGATGGGCAACTACCGCAAGGGCGGCAACAAGGGCTTCGACACTATCATAAACCGGCTGCAGGCCCAGGGCTATGTAATAATAAGCGACTTCAGATACATGATCGATAAGGACGGCAGGGAGTACGGCTGGGGCGTGGCTGAATACTCCACGCCGGAGCATTTCATGGGCGATAGCTTCAGAGCAAACGTATACAGCTGCACGCCTGAGGAGTCATATGAGATATTGTTCGGGCACCTCAGGGATATTTTGCCGGGTGCTGATGAAGCAGGCATAAGGAAGTTCCTGAAGTGAGACACTGATTGATAAGGGCGAAAGACTCTGATCGATAAGGGGACGAACGACAATACGCGAGAAGGATATAAAAAAATGGCTGAGATCATAGATCTTTATAATGTTGACCGCGAGCTGACGGGAAAGACCGCAAGGCGCGGAGAACCGCTTGAAGAAGGCACATACAGGATGGTGGTCCATGTTTGTATCTTCAACAGCAAGGGCGAAATGCTTATACAGAAAAGAGCGGACGACATAGCCCGCTGGCCTTCGTACTGGGACATAAGCGTAGGCGGAGGAGCGAGCGCCGGAGATACCAGCCGGATGGCTGCTGAGCGCGAGACAGCTGAGGAGCTCGGACTCAGCATCGATTTCAGCGACAGAAGACCTGTTATCAGTGTCAACTTTTCGGACGGTTTCGACGATTTTTATACAATTGAGATGGATTTATCGCCTGAGGATCTGCAGCTCCAGACAGAGGAAGTTGCTGACGCTAGATGGGCGAGCAGGGAGGAGATCGAAGCGATGATCGATGACGGAAGATTCATCCCATATCAGAAAGATCTGATCGGCTATCTCTTCTTCGCCCGCGAAGGAAGGGGAACCTGGAATCTCTGAAAAGACTGAAAAACTGCGGCTCACAAAAATTAAACTACAAGTTGAATAGACAGGGCTTGACACGTGTGATATATTGAATCACGGAAAGAGGCCGACATACATCATAAGGCCGGAAAGGAAAAAGAAACGATGACTTACAGACTCATATGCTCACTGAACAACTGGATCGAAAAGGATTTCCATATCATCGATATGGAACATGGTTTCGTGTGCAAATATGAGATAAGAGATACAAGGGTGCGGCAGAAGAGTTGATGCCGTATCATATGAAACGACTTGATATCCGCTTATCTCATATACGGGATAAGCGGATTTTTTTAGTAGGAGGATGAAATGAAATTTGCGATGAGCGGCGGCAGGCTGCCGGCGATCGATCTTAAGAAAACAGGGCAGAACATTACAAGAATGCGTAAGGAAGTGGGAATCTCCGTGAGAGAGCTGCAGGTGATGTTCGGATTCACAAGCCCGCAGGCAATCTATAACTGGCAGAACGGCGTGAGTCTGCCGTCCGTAGATAACTTTATCGTTCTGGCAGCGATCCTGGGCGTGACTATCGATGAGATCATCGTCCTCGAGGGAATAGATGAAGAGGATCACGAAGACTATGAGGATCCTGACATCTGCCCGCTAATGCTTTCATAAATATGGTCTCCTCGTCTAAGGGGTAGGACACGGGACCTTCACTCCCGAAATGCTGGGTTCAAGTCCCGCGGAGATCACCATATAGCCCTTTCGTCTAAATGGAAGGATGCCG
Organism: uncultured Eubacteriales bacterium; assembly: GCA_902779185.1. Lineage (GTDB taxonomy): Bacteria > Bacillota > Clostridia > Peptostreptococcales > Anaerovoracaceae > Crickella. The sequence goes on along the minus strand of CACZAM010000022.1, from coordinate 28,513 downwards.
GATTCTGATTCCGGAGGTGTAAGTTCAAGTCTTACAGGGGTTACCAATTTGGTTCGTTAGTATATCGGCAAATATACCCGGTTGTCAGCCGGGAGTGACGGGTTCAACTCCCGTACGAACCGCCAATTTGGGGAGATGGCCGAGTCCGGCTAAAGGCGTCGGTCCCGAAAACCGAAGGGCGAAATGCTCCGTGGGTTCGAATCCCACTCTCTCCTCCATGTGCCTCGATAGTTCAACGGCAAGAACAACGGTCTCCAAAACCGCAAGATGAGAGTTCAAATCTTTCTCGGGGTGCCAATCGTCATAGGGAATCCTCCTTGTGACACATATGCGCATTTAACTCAGCGGTGTAGAGTACCCGTCTGATACGCGGGCGGCCCGTGGTTCAAATCCACGAATGCGCACCAATATGGTCCCCTCGTCTAAAGGGAAGGACACCAGACTCTCAATCTGGAAATGCCGGGTTCAAGTCCCGCGGGGATCACCATTTATGGGGATCATAGCTTAACGGAAGAGCACCGGATTGTGGCTCCGGCATGTGCAGGTTCGAATCCTGCTGGTTCTCCCAACTATGAGCACGTTTCCAAGTGGCCTAAGGAGGCAGGCTGCAACCCTGTTGTTCGCTGGTTCGAATCCAGCCGTGCTCTCCAATATGGTAAGGTAGCTCAGATGGTAGAGCGTTCGGTTGAAGCCCGGAAGGCCGCTGGTTCAATGCCAGCTCTTACCACCAACATAGTGAAGTAGCTCAGTCGGTTAGAGCGGCGGCCTTATAAGCCGTGTCTGTCGCTGGTTCAAGTCCAGCCTTCACTACCATTCAGATAATTAAACTACGGGTTGAATAGACAGCTGTTGACAGATGTGATATATTCATCCTCGGAAAAAGTGTCATAAGGAATCCATGTAAGGAATCCTCCCTACGGGCAATCCTTACAGGTAGTCCTCCCGCAAACGGGTCCCTCCTTGTGACTGAGCCGGGAAGCCGGCAGCCAACAAAACATCAACAAAAAACAGAAAGAGGAAAAAACAACAAATGTTATATCTAAGATTTGCACCGAAGAGCATGAATACAGAATCGAAACCGCAGGTTATTGACCTGATGGGACGTGGTTTTGTGTGCAAATATGAGACAAGAAAGACTGGAGTGCGGCATGGCATAGGTATTTGATCGTGCGCATTTAAGATAGAAGATCCGGATCCGCTTGTCTCAGAAGAAGGAGGCAGGCGGATTTTTTTCATAGGAGGAAAGAAAATGTTAGAAATCAAAGGCAAAGTGAACACAGCGATCTGCTTTGCCAAGGTAATAGAAGATGAGGCCGTCGCGCAGATCAGAAGAATGTGCGACACAGAGATGACAAGAGGAAGCCGCATCAGGATCATGCCGGATGTGCACGCCGGAAAGGGCTGCACGATCGGAACAACAATGACGATCACTGACAAGGCAGTTCCGAACGTAGTCGGAGTAGACATCGGCTGCGGTATGTACACAGTCAAGCTCGGCAAGGCGGATATCGACTTTGAAAAGCTCGACGAGGCATGCCATATCATCCCTTCAGGTTTCGACACATGGGAGAAAGTCATGTGGCCGTTCGACCTCACAGAGCTCAGATGCTACAGAGAACTTGAAGGAGCTAAAAGACTCAACAAGTCTCTCGGCACACTCGGCGGAGGCAACCACTTCATCGAGATCGACGCGGCTGCGGACGGCACAAAATACCTGGTCATCCACTCAGGCTCAAGAAACCTCGGCAAGCAGGTAGCGGAATACTACCAGCATCTCGCCATTGACCTTAACCACGGCAAGGCAGAGTACCTCGCAAAGCGTGAGCAGCTCATTGAGAAGCTCAAGGCAGAAGGCAGAAACAGTGAGATACAGACTGCGCTCAAAGCTCTCAAATGGGAGAAGAAGGACGCGGAAGTACCTGACGACCTCTGCTACCTGTACGGCAAGCACCTTGATGACTACCTGCACGATGTCGAGATCTGCCAGAGATTCGCAAGAATCAACCGTGAGAAGATGGCGGAAGTCATCCTTGAGCACACAGGTCTCGAGGCGCTGGAAGCGTTCCACACGATCCACAACTACATCGACACAGACGAAATGATTCTCAGAAAGGGAGCCATCGCAGCCCACAAGGGCGAGCTCGTGCTTATCCCTATCAACATGAGAGACGGTTCTGTGCTCGCATACGGCAAGGGAAATTCTGACTGGAACTTCTCTGCGCCTCACGGAGCGGGAAGAATCATGTCAAGAACCAAAGCCAGAGATGTGATCGAAATGGAAGATTACAGAAAGGCGATGGAGGGCATCTACACAACAACTGTTAACCCTTCAACGCTTGACGAAGCCCCGATGGCTTACAAATCACTCGAAGACATCATCGATGTCATCGAAGAATCAGTAGACGTTATAGAAGTTCTTAAACCTATTTTCAATTACAAGGCAAGCTAGGCCGGTCAACTTTTCCGGCCTAAGCAGGGCCGGAAGAGGAGGAACCAACAGTGAACGTAAGAGCGGTCGGTGTAATGAAAGTCCCTGTCATCGACCTCAGAGCAACAGGGCAGAACATCAAGAACCTCAGGGTAGCTGCGGGCATCTCTGTAAGAGACCTCCAGACGATCCTCGGTTTCACAAACCCACAGGCGATCTACAAGTGGCAGAACGGTGACTGCATGCCATCGATCGACAACCTTGTGATCCTTGCGGCCGTACTCGGAGTCACTGTTGACCAGATCCTCGTGGTCGAGGGCGACAGCTCCGCAGACGGTGATGGAGCTTTTGAGAGCTCGGTAACAACAGGCATTCGTGTGCAGTGGTGACGACTGCTGCACACCGAGCAACCGGCTCAGCGATGAGCCGGAATGTGTGGCATTGGTGTAATGGCCAAGCATACCAGTCTTCCAAACTGGGGGTACGGGTTGGAGTCCCGTATGCTGCTCCACCTATACACGATTAACTCAGTGGGAGAGTAGCTGCATTACAAGCAGAAGGGCGCAGGTTCAAACCCTGCATCGTGTACCATGCAGTAATAGTTCAGTCGGCAGAATATCGGCTTGCCAAGTCGAAGGTCACGGGTTCGATCCCCGTTTACTGCTCCAATTATGCTCCAGTATCCCAGTTCTGGCAGAGGAATCGGAATGAGAATCCGTTCAGTGCAGGTTCGACTCCTGTCTGGACTCATGCTTTTGATCCAACTCGGTGCAGAAGGCTTTACAACCTGCCGAGGCGCGATGGACTTCTCAGTAAGCATCCTGAGGGATACCTTGGGAGAGGAGCTGCCGTATGCCAGCGATGACATGCGGGAAGGCAGAAACTGCCAACAGAAAAGTCGCGGCACCGTGCGATAGTGAGATAAAAGTTACTGTACTCGTGGGGCGGGCAATAGACGCTCCGGTGGAGAATAATCCTGTATGCCTCATCCGTGGCTGGATGATGAAACAGCAGGAAAGCCAACAACCGCTCTGGAGTTGAAAACGGGAAACCGTATATAACACGAGAAACAGGTTCGAGTAGCCAAAGCTCTGTATCTAGAGAAAGACTCGGGTAATGGTCTGAGAATTTACCGCCAATGATACTTATGCTGAAGTTTGGTGAAAGTTGTGGGTATCAGTCCCATGTGGTCACGGCGAAAGCGGTGTGAAAATGTTAGGGGTCGCTACCCGAAGCACAGCGTCACATCACCAGTGAACGAACATTATCGATGATCATGCGGCATCCTGAAGGGGAGGATGAAAGGCATCAGCAGGTATTCGATTCAATATCGGGGCGTAGCTCAGTTTGCTCAGAGCGTCCGGCCTGGGACCGGAAGGCCGGGGGTTAAAATCCCTCCACCCCGACCACTTATCAGCAGGTGGCATAGCGGCGATTGCAGTGGGCCGTAACCCCACGACGGAGAAACGCGCTGGTTCGAGTCCAGCCCTGCTGACCATATGGCTTCTTAGCTCCAATAGGCCAGAGCAGCGCCCTGTTAAGGCGAGGGTTGCAGGTTCGAGACCTGCAGAAGCCGCCAGATCGTCATAAGGTATGCCCCTTATGACACATGCTCCAGTATCCCAATAAGGTAGAGGAAATGGATCCAGAATCCATCAAGTACAGGTTCGAGTCCTGTGTGGAGCACCAGTTTTATCCCGTTCGTCCAAAGCAGAGGACGCGGAGCTACGGACTCCGAGATGTGGGTTGGATTCCTGCACGGGATACCATGATTCTCTCGTCTAATTGGCAAGGACACCAGACTTTTAATCTGGTTAATGTGGGTTCGAGTCCCACGGGGATCACCAATATACTCCATTAGTTCAACGGATAGAACACCGGTCTTCTAAACCGGTTATAAGAGTTCGATTCTCTTGTGGAGTACCATAAGCTCCTGTAGCGAAACGGTAACGCAACTGCCTTGTAAGCAGTGGACTGTCGGTTCGAATCCGACTGGGAGCTCCATATGATTCTCTCGTCTAACGGTAGGACACCGGACTCTTAATCCGGGTGGTGTGGGTTCAAATCCCACGGGGATCACCAAATAATGCGGAGTAGAGCAGCGGTTAACTCACTTGGCTCATATCCAAAAGATCGTCGGTTCGAATCCGACCTCCGCAACCATTTAAAAGTGCTTACAGCAAAATATCGAATATCAGGAAATGACTCTTAATCATTGTACCCTATATTATTTTTACGCACTTTGTAAAAAATTAAAGAACTTGATATTTCGGGGGATACTCAAGTGGTAAAGAGAATAGTTTGCTAAACTATCAGGCCGGGTGACCGGTGCGTGAGTTCGATCCTCACTCCCTCGTCCAGCACCATTGATCAGGTGCAAAACAAAAGCGCATTCAGCAAGTAAAGATCCAAGGATATGACCGTAAATCATAGAAACCTGTATTAAAAGCGCTTTGACAACAGCAGAAAGATGCCTGCAGCAATCGCAAGAAAACTGCATTAACTCAATTTGGCAGAGTAACTTATGAAGGATAAGTCCGTTGCAGGTTCAAATCCTGCATGCAATTTTTAGGCATCTTGGCAAAAGGCACTTACAGCAATTTCATGGGATCGTTTTTTCTGCCAGATAGCCGAAAAATCAACTAAGTGCCTAGTTTTAGAAAGGAAGTGATAGCAATGCTTAACGCAATCAAGAAGGAATCAAACAGAACATTTACTGAAAACGGTGCTGTGACACTTTGCAGCACATATTCAGACTGCCTTGATCTCTTCGCAACAGTCGGAGCGCTCAGAAAGGCGCCTGAGCAGGAGATCCTCGACAGATTCATCCGCGCATACACGGAAGATCCGGACAAGGCTATGAAGATCATCTTCTTCGCGAGGGACATCCGCGGCGGTCTTGGTGAGCGCAGAGTGTTCAGAACTGTCATGACCTACCTTGCGGCCAACGAGCCTGCATCTGTAAAGAAGAACATCGCGTACTTCGGTGAGTACGGCAGATACGACGACCTTCTCTCTCTCATGGGCACACCATGCGAGAAGGAGATGCTCGCATACATCGCCGAGCAGTTTGCGGCAGACATGGCAGCGCTCAGAGCAGGCGATAGCGTTTCACTCCTTGCGAAGTGGCTCCCATCCGTCAACGCAAGCAACGCCGACACAGTCGCGATGGCGAAGAAGATCGCGCGCAGCATGAAGATGACTGACAGGGAGTACCGTAAGGCGCTCGTAGAGCTCCGCGCGAAGATCCGCATCATCGAGAACAACCTCAGAGAGAAGGACTACACTTTCGATTACTCGAAGCAGCCTTCCAAGGCGATGTTCAAGTACCGTGCCGCTTTCATGAGAAATGACGGCGAGCGTTACGGCGAGTTCATCCATAAGGTGTCGAAGGGCGAGGCCAAGCTCAACGCTAAGACAGTCATGCCTTACGAGCTTGTCGATCCGTTCCTCAATGGAGGATGGTTTACAGGCAGAACCTTCATGAGAGACATCTCTGAAGCGGAGAAGCGCGTACTCAACGCGACATGGGAGTCCATGCCAGACTACGGCGGTGACCAGAACGCCATCGCTGTTATCGACACATCCGGCTCCATGTACTGCTCCAACAGTCCAAGACCTGCGAGCGTAGCTCTTTCACTCGGTCTCTACTTTGCCGAGAGAAACAAGGGCATCTTCCACAACCACTTCATCGAGTTCTCGCACAACGCGAAGCTCATCGAGATCAAGGGCAAGACTTTTGCCGACAGACTCAGATACATCGCGTCTTTCAACGAGATCGCGGACACAAACATCGAGGCTGTATTTGATCTCATCCTCAGGGCCGCGGTGAAGAACCGCATCCCTCAGAAGGAGATGCCTGCGACCCTCTACATCATCTCTGACATGGAGTTCAACTGGTGCGTAAGAAACGCAAGCCTTACAAACTTCGAGAACGCCAAGAGACAGTACGCAAAGCACGGCTACAGACTCCCTAACGTTGTGTTCTGGAACGTCCAGAGCCGCAACAAGCAGCAGCCTGTAACCATGAACGAGCAGGGGGTAGCACTCGTAAGTGGCTGCACTCCAAAGCTCTTCTCGATGGTGGCGAGCGGCAGGATCGATCCATACACTGTGATGATGGATATCGTCGGCAGCGAGCGTTACGAGAAGATCGTAGCATAACAAACTGATGAAAAGCGCTTTCATCCATATATGGAGCGGATTCAACCGCACCCGCAGGATCACTGAAGGCGCTTTTTGTACCTGGATTTCAGTTAACACCATAAAGAATATGTCCCGATCACATTTCTGTGCTAACATATTGTCCAAGGAGAGTGGAATAAGATGGCTTGTTTGTTTCATAAATGGAAGGGCTGCGTGTGCAGTAAATGCGGTAAGTCGCGACATGTCTGGGAAATGGCTGATGGGGATGTTTTCGAGGTGTGCAGATTGTGCGGAGCTATCCGGTTCGGAGATCAGGATGATGGGGCGCCTCTGCACTACAGGATCAGAGACAACATGAAGCCGCAAGGGAAGCCGCGCGTATATTTCTGTTGTCATAAGAATGATTTTGTGAAGACTTTCAAGTCTGTTACGGATGAGATCCTCGGGGTTCGCAAGAACGCGGCAATATGGTTCCGCGATCCTACGAAGCCGTATCCGCCGGGGGATTTTCTGAGCTATCTCGAGCAGATGCAGCTCTTCGTGGTTCCGGTCACATCGGATTTTCTCTACACTGATGATCCGGCAAGAACTATTGATCTGGCTTACGCGCTTGAAAACCACATTCCGGTCCTGCCTTTGATGCAGGAGGCCGGTCTTGATAGGGACTTTAACCGCATTGTTGGGGACTTGCAGTTTCTGGACAAAAACGCAGCATCTAATGACCCTACGTCGCTGCCTTATGAAGCAAAGCTGAAGTCATTTCTGGATTCGGTGCTGGTGGGTGATGAACTGGCGGAGAAGATCAGGGACGCTTTTGAGGCATATATTTTCCTGAGTTACCGCAAGAAGGATCGCGCGGTGGCGCAGAAGATAATGCGCCTTATTCACAGCAGCGATTTCTGCAGGGATTTGGCGATCTGGTATGACGAGTTCCTTACGCCGGGTGAGAATTTCAATGACGAGATCGAGGCTGCGATGAAGAAGAGCAGTCTGTTCGCTATGGTCGTGACTCCGAGCCTGCTTGAGGATCCTAATTACGTGCAGACTACGGAGTATCCTGCCGCGAAGAACATGAACAAAAAGCTTCTTCCTATTGAAGCTGTTGATACTGACGCAAACCTTCTGGCCAAAATGTATGAAGGGCTGGGAGACTGTTTCTCTGCCGGGGATCCGGAAGGGATTGCGGCCCGTCTGGAAGAGTTGATTGGTGGTTTTGTACTTAAGGAAAACAAAGACGACCCGATGCATGAGTTTCTTATAGGACTGGCGTATCTGGCAGGGGTCGATGTAGAGATAGATCATGACAGAGCCGTGCGCCTGATCACGATGGCGGCTGAGGCTGATCTTTCTGAGGCATATGAGAAACTGGTCGCTATGTATCAGAATGGTGAGGGCGTCGAGAGAAACTGGAAAACAGCTATCGACTGGCAGGAAAAATACGTGGATCTTCTGGAGCGGCAGACTCAGTCGGATCCGTCAGCAGCTGCGTATGAAAGGCTTTTTGCTGCTCTGTGGCAGCTTTCGAATTATCAGGCTGACGCGGGAGAGCATGACTCGGCGTTCATAACGGCTGACAGGCTGCTGGCCTGTGCTGAGGAAGAGAATCGCCGGGGATCGACTCAGGCCGGACACGATCTGTATATAGCGTATAACAGACAGGGTGCGAAAGCCAGTGCAGGCGAGGATCACAGGGCTGCGAAGGAGTGGTTCCTGAAGGGCCTGGAATACAGCAAGGCAGCAGCTGAGAGCTGTTCGGAAAAAGACAGACACAATCTGGCTGTTTCATATGAACATCTCGGTACTGCCTGCTTCAACATGGGCGAATACGATGAGGCGAGAGAGTGGTTCGAGAAGGACCTTGAAATCAGCAAAACGCTTGCTGAGGAGACGGGGCGGCCACTGTTCAGGAGGGATCTGGGAATTGCATATTCAGGGCTTGGCAATGTCTGTGTTCAGGAGGATCACGGTGACGAGGCGAAGGGCTGGTATGAAAAAGCCAGAAATGTCATTGAGTCTGTGGTTGACGGATCGGACAAGCCGCTGTACAGAAGAATACTGGCGGATTTGTATCGGAAGCTGGCCGGGGTCATTGGGGCACAGGGCGAATTCGAAGGGGCGCTTGAGCTGTATGAGAAGAGTTTTGAGATATACAATGAGCTGACTGATGAAAAGTGGTCGCCTGCAGACAGGTACGATATGTGCATGGCACGCGCGTGGGTAGGCAATCTGTATGAATATATGGGTGAGAAGCCTGAGGCGATCAGACAGTATGAAGAGGCAATCAGCCTCGCAGAGAGTCTTAAAGGAGAATTAGATCGGCGGGCTTTCGCGGATCTCTATGAGACTCTGGCAAATCTTAATTACGAAGCGAAGAAGGCGGACAAAGCATTTGAATGGCAGAAGAAGTCTCTTGCTTTAAGAACGGCGCTGGCTGAGGCGAATCCTGATTCGATAGAGGATAAGATCAGTCTCAGCAATGCGTATCTGGAAATGGGGAAAATCGGACTATGCACATATGACGTGTCAAGAGCAGAGGGGGACAGCTGGTATGTAAAGGGATATGAGCTGGCACTCGAAGCTGCCCGCGAATCGGATTCTGATGAGGCGCAACGGCATCTCTATGATGCAGATAACAGGATGGGTTTCCATTACTATTCATCTGATCCGGAAAAAGCGGCTATGCACTACGAGCGTACAAAAGAATATATGCTCTCACATATTGATGAGACGGTCACGCCAGACCAAGGTATGAGGCTGGCATGGGTTTACGGAGCTCTGGGAACTCAGTACAGGAACCTCAAAGATCTGGACAAAGCGATCGACTATGATGAAAAGAAGCTTGAGATCTATCTGAAGAACAATGATCAGGAGAAAATCGAATTCACCAGACACCATATAATGTGGGTATACAGAAAAGCAGCAAAAGAAGCTCTCGAGAAGGGCGACCTGAGAAAAGGCCGTGACTTGTATGAAAGATGCATAAAATGTGCCATTGAAAATGATGAACGCGATCCGTTTTTCCACTGCCTGGACAGAATGATTAAGATACATGAGGAGATGGCTAAATGGCCGGATTACTCAGCTGAGGAAAAGCGTAAGACGCTGACAGAACTGGCTGAATACTGCAGGATCGTCATGCGCAGGGAGCCGAGTCACCTGTACTACAGGGATTATGCTAAAAAAGCGGAAAAAGAACTTAAATGTCTGGGGAAAGAATAAGGAGCCGCGGGCATCTCTGTAAGAGATCTCTAGGCAATCCTCGGTTTCACCAACCCGCAGGCGATATGTAAGTGGCAGAACGGTGACAGCTTGCCATCGATGAATCGGTCCATCCATCCTGCCCGTGCTGGCAAGATGGGTGAGAACCAATTAGTTAACAAAACAATTAACCCGGTGGTTCTATAGAATCTCAATTGTCAATATGTTATTCTATAAATGTCCGAAGCGGAGAAACAGTTACTTCTTTTCTGTGGTAGAAAGTTTGTCTCATAAACGAATTCGGTCGGTTCGATTCCGGCAAGCGCGTGCATGTCACGTGTCTAAGCATACTGTTTCGTTATTCTCGGACATTTTTTATAGAGAATAGTCAATCCGTTTCTGACATCAGAAGCGGTTCGGAAAAACAGAACTGTTTTTAAAGGTACTGTATCTGACCGCCTTAGCTTGGGGCGGTCTTTTTATACAGAAGCCCCGCGCGTGATCGCGGGATGCGGGACTGATCCGCACTCGATCGCGGGGCATATATTCCCGGGCATCACTGCCCGGAGCGGAAAGGAGGTATTGAGTTATGAGCAAGCTGATAAGAAAAGTCAAAGAGACCAGATGGGTCGAGAAGACCGGCGCTGAAGTTAACTACATGGGCGGAATCTCGTATAAGATCAACCCGCTCGACACACTTAAGATGGTAACGGCATCGAGCATTTTCGCGGAGCCGCAGTACTACCGTGACGGCAAGTTCGCGCCTGCGACTATCCCTGACGGTGTATTCCGCCTCCACAAGCTGTTCAAGGATTTCGCTGTCATCGGAGATCACTTCGACGGCAAGAATACCTCGGAGGTAATGGAGCTGGTTATCGACGCAGCGCTGGACTACGACTATGAGAAGACCCTGAGATGGGCAGTTGTTCTCCGCAGAAAGTACAACATGCGCCTCAATCCTCAGGTCATCATGGTAAGAGCCGCGATGCATCCATACAGAAATAAGTTCACTGATGAGAACCCGGGTGAGTTCGCCCGCATCAACGCGGAGGTAATGCTCCGTGCGGACGAGCCTGCATCGCAGCTGATGTACTACCTGTACTGGAAGGGCTCCAAGAAGGGCATCCCAAGCATCCTCAAGAGAAGCTGGGCGGCAAAGCTCGAGAGCCTCAACGCGTACCAGGTACATAAATACAAAAACACAGGCATCGGCATCATAGATGTCGTACGCATCTCGCACGCCAACAGCCCTGTACTCGACGAGCTGATGAGAACAGGCGATGTAAAGGTAAGCGGCGAGGAGAGCACATGGGAGACCATGCGCTCGACCGGCAGCGGCTGGAGAGAGATCTACGGCGCAGGTGTAATGAGACACATGGCGCTTCTCAGAAACCTCCGCGGCATATTCACGGAGATAGAGGACGCCGAGTTCTGCAAAACCGTAACAGACGATCTCAAGAGAGGCGTAAAGGGCGGCAGACAGTTCCCGTTCCGTTACTACTCGGCGCGTGAGGCACTGGCCGGTTCGGGAGCCAGCCACAGACCGCAGCTCCTCGACGCTCTCGAGGACTGCATGGACATCGCATGTGAGAACCTGCCTCAGCTCAAGGGAAAGACCATGTGCCTGTCCGACAACAGCGGAAGCGCATGGGGAGCTTTCACAAGTGAGTACGGAAGAACAGTCGTTGCTGAGATCGACAACCTCTCGAGCGTCATAACCGCGCGCAATTCCGATGAGGGTTATGTCGGCAAGTTCGGCAACAAGCTCATCGTATATCCGGTCGGCAAACGCGGAGGCGTTCTGAAAGATGCGAAAGAGATCTCGGCCAAAAGATACGGAGATGTCGGCGGAGATACTGAGAACGGAATATGGATATTCTTTCGCGATGCCATCAAAAAGAAAGAGCACTGGGACAATATCTTCATCTACTCCGACATGCAGGCAGGTCACGGAGGCCTGTACGGTACATCGGAGGGTATCAAGGAGTACTCCGAGCTGGGCTACGCATGTCCGGGCGGCTTCAGAGACTATGTCGATGTCGCCAAGCTGATAGCTGAGTACCGCAGCAAGGTCAACCCTAAGGTCAACGTTTTCTGCGTACAGACCGCGGGCTACACCAATGTATGCGTGCCTGAGTACGGATACAGAACAAGCATCATGTACGGCTGGACAGGCAAGGAGGCCGTGTTCGCCGACGCCATGATAAAACTGTGGGACGAGATCGAAGCTCAGTAAGACGGCAGGAGGCAGACAATGTTTCAGCATATAACCAGAACAGGAACGCTGACCGGCTTGCAGCCGAGGATTTATGTCAGCTGTCATAAGGATGATCTCGAACTGTATCTCAAGTCGGTTTGTGCGGATATTTTTGCGGCGCAGGAAAACTGCGCCGTTTTTTATGATGATGAGCCGGACAGGAGTCTGGCCGAAGGGGAGCTTGAGGACATGCTCAGCGATATGAGGATGGTGGTGGTTCCGGTCACGCGGAAGCTCCTGAGGGAGCGAAGCAGGGCGCTTGATACCGAGATCCCGGCGGCGGTAAGGCTCAATATCCCGGTGCTGCCGATCATGTTCGAAGAAGATGAAACAGGTGAACTCACCGGGGAGTTCAACAGCACGGAGGTTTTCGGCGGGCTGCAGTTCCTCAACAAATACGACAGAGACCCGACAGCCCTCAGATATCAGGACAAGCTGGCGACATTCCTCGCGTCGGTCCTGATCAGCGAGTCAGATACCGAGCGCATCCACGAGGAGTTCTCATCGAAGGTGTTCCTCAGCTACCGCAAGAAGGACAGGGCTTTCGCGCAGGAGCTGATGCGCAGGATCCACAGCGTGGATGTCTGCAGGGATACCGCGATCTGGTACGACGAATACCTGATCCCGGGAGAGTCCTTCGATGAAAACATCATGGCGGCGCTCAATGACAGCGATGTGTTCATCATGAGCGTGTCGCCGGCTTTCGAGGAGCCCGGCAACTACGTCGCCGATCATGAGTATCCGGACGCGGTGAGAAAGAACAAGCCGCTGGTCGCGGCGGAGATGAAGCGCTTCGATCAGAAGTCGCTCGATAACCTCGAGACGCTTTACCCGGGTATAAACGCTCTGATGGTGGACCCTGACGACGCGGACTCCTTCGGAGTGACGCTCCGGCAGCGACTTATTGAAGACGCGGGGATAGACGAAAAGGATCTCCTCAATGATGACGGAGAACACCTTTACTACATCGCCCTCGCGTACCGGAACGGGATCCGCACAGAGCCCGATCCGGCAAAGGCAGCAGACATATTCCGCATGTCGGCGGAGAACGGCTGCTGCGAAGCCTGGGTCAAACTCATAACGATGTACCACCTCGGCAGCGGCATCACAAGGGATCTGGATGCTGCGCTCGCTTACTGCGAAAAGGCGGAGGCTGCCCTGAAGCCGCTGGAGGGCAGTTCGCTCAGGAACGACAACGCGCTGGCGGATGTGTATGACGAGAAAGGCAGCATCTACAGTATTCTCGGCAATGAAGAGGCTCTTCTTGATACCCGCTGGAAGGCCATTGAACAGCGTAAGAAGATGCAGGCGATGTATGAGGACGCATCTCTGGGCAAGTACTGCGAGAGCGTACTCAATCTCGCTGTCCTGATGTTCAATTCGGGATTGTACGCTGACGCGGGTGATCTTGCAGCCGGATTCGTCATAGAGAATGGACTGGCACTGGAAGATGAAGCGGCCCCGGACGGAAGCCCGGAGGATATCGCGATGCTCCGCGTCCGCGTTCGTATATACAATTTGCTGGTCATGGTGTTCATACAGCTGAAGAGACATACAGACGTGATCAGATACGCAAGGGCCAGAGTAGACGCGTGCGAACGCCTCGAGGCGGCTACCGGAGAGGTGGAAGCACTTAAGTCATTGGCTGACGCATACATGAATCTCGCGGACTTCCTCAAGAATACCGATCCGGACGATGCGGACGTATATATAGAAAAGTATACCGAGGCACGTTCCCGCCTCAACGAGATAGAGGGTGACAATTCACACACGATGGTCGGAGCGATCGATACATTCGCCATCGCAGATAACATGCTGCTGAGGATATACAGGGGAGACGACTCTGCGGTCGAAAAAGCAAAGAACCTCTACAATGAGGTCCTCGATGTCTGTGCCGGTCTGATGAACAGCTCCAACAGATACAGCGCTTTGATTCTGACCGCGAACGTGTACAGGCGGTTCGGCGAGATAGAGGAAGCTATACAAGGGTCCATACGTAACGCGCTGGAATTTTTTAATAAGGGTCTGGCTGTTTGCAGGGACGCCGGTAAGGAGTATCGCAACGACATACGGCTGATGCATGTGACATCGGGTCTGCTCGACAAGATCGGCTCCATCTATCTCAGGACAGATGATCTCACCAATGCCACCCGCTATCTGACAGATGCTCTCGAGATGGACATGAGATCCGCGAGGCTGGTAAAGGATCCGTCGTCGAGGCACAACCTTGCAAAGAGCCACATGAGGATCGCAGATATAAATAAGGAGCGGGGCCATCAGCCTGTTGCCGATGTCAACAACAAAAGCGCTCTTAAAATACTCATACCTCTGGCACAGGAGACTGATGACTACAGGGTGCTTGAGGATCTGGCGCTGGCCAATTTCAGGCTTGGGCTGTCTGAGCGCATTCCGGCGGAAAAACGGCTCGACTACTGTGAGAAGGCAGAGCGCATCTACGAGCTGCTGATGGAGATGACCAACAACGCCTCTGAATATGTGAGCGCGCATGACTCAGTACAGAATCTTTTAGACAGTATCAGATAAAACGGTTAAGCAAAACGGTTAAGCGGCCATGCCGCAGAAAGGAGCAGGACAATGTTCTGGAACAAGAAGAAAAAGAAAGAAGAACCGGCAGCCAGTATTTTTACTGATCCTACGGGGATCCCGGGATTCAAGCAGAATGCCGACGGCACGTTCAGCCTTTCGCTGGATGATCTGGGACCGATCGCGGAACCAAAGTTTGTTACTGACAGGATCTATGTGATCTCCAGGGGAAACATCGATCTCAAGGAGGCGCAGAATATCACGATCCATGCGGCAATGAACCATCCTGAATTCGCGGAAAACCTTCTGACAGAAGGGCACGTGGACCTTGTATGGTGCTCGGCCTATCCTGACGCGTTATTCGGTGAATATGATCTGCAGTCTCTGCTTACAGGGTACATACAGCATTCAGAGGGAAACACGTACATGAAGGGCGACAGTCCGCTTATACCTATCGAGGGCAACAAAGACGGAGATGATTACTACATCCTGATCCTCGTTCACCCTGAGTATTAGGGCGCGCAATCCACAATCCTTACAGGAGGTCATATATGGCGTCAGAACATATGAAACAAATCATGAGATCCATCCTGAGCGCTGATCTGGAAAAGAGCGACGTGGCAGAAAACTATGAAAACTTCAAGGATCAGGAGCTGACCAAAGCGATGCTCGAATTGTCAGACTTTAAGGAGATGTTCGGTGAACTGCTTGCAGAGGAGGATGCCGCGCCCTCGGGCGACTGTCCGTCACACGCGAAGGACAAAACACTCGAGACCATTGCGATCCCTGAAGGCGTTACGAGGATACCGCCGAATACCTTTGACCAGTGCGGCAAGCTGAGAGAGGTCAGCCTGCCTGAGTCGCTTGAGGAGATCTGCGACATGGCGTTCTCGGGATGCATGGCTCTCGAGCGGATAAGGATCCCGGCAGGAGTCACATCGATAGGGCCGCAGGCGTTCACGTACTGCATGGGTCTCAAGGAGATAGAAGTAGATGAGGACAATAATGATTACTCATCGGTCGACGGCGTTCTCTATGACAAATTCGGCGAGGTGCTGGTAAAGTACCCTGCGGGGCGTACCGGCGAAGCGGTGCTGTCTGAAGATCTGATGGAGATCGGCGACTGGGCTTTCGAGTGGAGCGCCGTGAGCAAGATCGAGCTGCCCGAAGGGGTAATGAAGATCGGGTCCCGCGCGTTCTCCGGATGCATCAGGGCGGAAGAAATAATAATACCGGAGACCGTGACACGCATAGGCGATCAGGCATTTTACGGCTGCCGCAGCCTCAGGGAGATCACCATCCCTGACGGGGTCATGATCATCGAGAGATCCGCTTTCTACAACTGCATGAATCTTGAGAAGGTATACATGCCGGAGAGCGTGGCAAGCCTTGACTCGTGGGTATTCGATGGCTGCGCAAATCTTACGGTCTACTGCCCTGAGGATTCATATACCTGGGAGTACTGCGAGGCGACCGGCGTTCCGCATGAGGCCTGGGACGCGTTTTAGAGGAGGAACAACTTATGCTTAAAAAAATGAGATTCGATACAAAAAAGGAATTGACACCCGCCGAGCTGGGTCATGTGAACATGATCATCATGGACTGGAGAAGGAAAGATATGCTGGACAGGGCGAACCTGGACGGTTATCTCACCCGCAGCGACGTGAAGGAACTGATAGTGCCGTTCAGGAATGTGGTTGCGAACGCTCCCGGGGAGCCGATGGCTGTAATCTCAGCTTCGATCGTTGAAAAGTTTGAAAAATTCCTTGGATAGCAAAAGGAGACAGTAATGTCAGAGCTTATTCACAGGACCCGCGAAGGCTCCTCCACGTACGGGAAGCCGCGTGTCTACATGAGCTTTTATAGGACCGACCTTGACGGACCGGTATCTGAGCTTTGCGAAGATATTCTGCACATCAATAACTGCGCGGTATACATGTACGATGACGGCGTCATACCTGTAGGAGCAGAGATAAGAGAAGCCGAGCTGGGGCAGATGCAGCTTTTTGTTCTCGTCTGCACGCCTGATTACATGTCAGAGCAGAACACGTCACGCGACAGGGAGATACTCTTTGCGCTCGCTCACGGCATCCCGGTACTTCCGGTGATACCCGGGGAGAGCGTGATCGATTCTTTCAATGCCCTGTGCGCGGGGCTCGGCATAGAGAGCCTGCACTGCCTTGACAGGAACGAATTCACGGGCAATGACGAGGGCTACAGAGCTAAACTTAAGGAGCACCTTGACTATTTCCTTATAAGCGATGAAGAAAGCGCGAAGATAAAGGATGAATTCCAGGCCTGCATCTTCCTGAGCTACCGCAAGGTGGACAGGGATTACGTCCGAAGCCTCATCCGCCGCATACACAGCCTGCAGAAGTACTATGATGTAGCCGTCTGGTATGACGACTATCTGGTCCCGGGAAGATCGTTCGAAAGCGAGATATTCGAAGCCATGGACAGGAGCGACCTGTTCATACTTGCCGTGACGCCTAACATCGTTGCGCTAAATGCCGCAGGTGAAGAAAACTACGTAGTCAGAAGGGAATATCCTGAGGCTCTGGAGCGCGGCAAAACGATAATAGCCGCAGAGCTCGACAGGACGGACCGCGGCGCCTTGCTTCTCAAGTTCGATGATCTGCCGGAGTGTATCAACGCGTGGGACGAGCTGGCCCTCGATGAGTCGCTTTCATTCCTGGATGCGCCTGATGCCTGCGGAGAGGATGCGGAGGATCTGAGCGCTGAGCAGAAAGCGGAGCGCGAAGCCGCGCACAAGTATTATATAGGCCTGGCATACCTCAACGGCATAAACACGGAGGTGGACCCGTCCAGGGCATTCGATCTCATCGCATCGGCTGCGGATGACAGGTTCGAGCCGGCCATGGACAGGCTTGTCAGACTGTACCGCTCAGGAATAGCCGTACCGCGCGACTACGCGAAGGCGATCGAATGGCAGCAGAAGCTGATCGATCTGACCGAAGAGAGACTGAATAAGGACGAGACCGCAGAAAACGCGCATCTGTTCCTTTACAGGCTCGGACAGCTCGGCAACTTCCTCACTGAGCAGGGCGATGACAACGCCGCTGTGGAGAACTATGAAAGGATGCTGCGCTTAGCCGATAAGTATACAGAGTTGTTTCCGCTTGCGGATCTCTACAGAGATACTTCGGTGGCATGCAACAAGCTGGGTGACGTGTATCTGCTGAGGCAGGAGTATGAAAAAGCCGGGGTACTTTTCGAATCCGGCTGGCGCGCTGCCAGAGTGCTGGCAGAGGAGACTTCGGATGAGGTATTCAGAAGAGACTATGCCATAAGCTGTCAGAAGCTCGGGCAGGTATACCGCATGACAGGCGACCTCGAAAAGGCAAAAGAGCGTTATTCCGAAGCTCGTGAGATCATCCTTGAAACGGTGAGGCGAGAGCCGACCGCGGCAAACATCCGCGATGAGTATATAGTCGAGGCGATGCTTGGAGACACTGCTTTTGAGATGCAGGATTACGCGGCTGCTGAGGAAAAGTATCTGGAAAGCCGCAGGCTCAGAGAGACGGTCGACAGGGAGACCGGCGCGGACTGGGCAAAGCGTGACATCTCCGTCATCTGGGAGAAACTTGCTTACCTCTACTCGAAGACAGGCCGGATCCGCGAGGCAGCGAATGCTTTTGAGCAGGCTGTTTACACGGCAGACGAACTCTTCGAAAAGACAGGACTGCCGGTCCATGAAGAGGAGCTTTCGAAGATGTGTACAAGAGCGGGTGAATTTCATCTGGACGCGAAACAGTATGACGAAGCTGATTATTACTTCAAGGCCGGGCTCGAAATCGATGAGAAGAGAGCCAATGAATCCGGCTCGGCTGAAGATAAGAGAAACCTTTCAGTAAGCTGCAACCGCCTTGCGATGTTATACAAAGACGCCGGCGAGCTTGAGAAAGCCAGGGAGTATTTCGAGAGAGACTACAAAATAGCGAAAGAGCTTGCGAAGACTCTCGGCACACCTGATGCCAGGCGCGATGTAGAACTAAGCTGCAACTATCTCGGCGCCATATGCGCGGATATGAACGATTACCACATGGCGCATGAGTATTATATGGAGGGCATGAACGCCTGCGTTGCTCTTGTACAGGAGACAAATGACCCTGTGCACTGGGATGACCTCGGGGTGCTGTATTTCAACTTTTTCCGCATGACAGGCAGCGGCAGCGCGTTCGATCAGGCGTATTACGTATGGAATAAGCTCACCAAAGAACACCCGGAGAATGAGACATACGCGCAGCGTCTTGCTATTCTGGAGAACCTGATGTAATGGAGGACTGACATGGGACTTTTCACAGTTGACCTTGCTGCTCAACAAGCTCCGCAAAATTTAGGCTGCAGTGACTACGGGGTGAAATGACAGATGATAGGGTTTAGGATGTTCCTGGAAGACAACTGGGACCGCTGGATGGACGAATATTTCATAAAGATGGACACCCGCAGGCTTGACAGGCGCAAGGACAGATGCCTGCTCGAGTACATGGCCGTCTACGGCAATCCTGATGTGAGCAAGTGGGCCATGAAGGCGCTTGGCGTGTCCGAAGTTCCGGATTCCATAGGAGGGATAGGATGCGCTTACAGCGAAGATAAAATCTATCAGAGGCACTTCGTTGTGCACGAGCAGGTGATGAGAGAGACCGACTACTGGACTCTTGAAAAAGCTGCCTACGAGGCGCCTTACGAGCTTGCATATCCCGCGTTCTGCCGCATTACCGGCATAAGCTGTCCGGAGCCTCCTGTCATTGACATTTACAACCCGGGTAATTACGGGCTGAAGTCTCACATGAGCAGGGAAGACATAGAGCAGCTGTGCCGCGAGATGATCGAAAGAAACGGACCTTTTGCGGACGAGGCAGCGGAGTGGATCCGGAAGCTCCCGGAGATAAGCGACGAGATGCTTGCGGAGTGGGCGGCTCCTAAAACCGAGCGCTCGTGGGACAGCGATCCTACAGAGAAGCTGAAGGGTTATTATATGGATCAGGCAAAAGAAGCCTCCCGGGAAGACATTATCCGCAGCATCTACGATGCCTTCATGTTCAGACAGTATGCAGACGAGCATCCGCAGTCGACTGGCAAGATATTCTTCGATACTCTGGACTGGTTCGCGAAGAGGGTGGTCGAGTGGTATGAAAAGCGCCGCAAGAGACCGGTGAGCCTGGCCGCTTCGGTCAGAGTTGTAATGAAAGCCTGCGATGCAGCATGTGATGATCTGACTGAAGAGAAGATGCGAGAGGCCGCATACAAGGAGACAGAGGACAAGCGCGGACACGGCTTCTACCTGGGAGTCGATCTGCTGTACGGCTTCGAGACAGAAGGAGACGCCGCGTCATCGGTCCGTTACCTTACGGAAGCCGCGGATGCGGGCAATATATACGCTATGGAAGAACTTATTGACATATATGAAGAGGGTATCGGCGTGAAGAAAAACCCGTGGCTCGCAAAGAAGCTGCGGGAGAAGTACGAAGAAGCGGTGAAGCAATGAGCGGATACAGTGAAATGTGTGAAATAATACCGGGACTCATTCTCGGAAGCGTTGCAGACGCGGGGAAAATGGTCCGTCACGGTGCGGACGTTCTTGTTCCGCTAGCTTATCTTGACGGAAGCATATGGAATACGGGATTCCGCGGCGAGATCCTCTATTATCCTATAGTGGACAGGAATGTGCTTCCGGTCGATGTGCTGCATGATCTTGTAGATAAAATATGCGACAGGCTCGAGGAAGGGAAGAAAGTGGGGCTTTTTTGCGCCGGCGGCCACGGAAGGACCGGTTATGTCGCTGCATGCGTGCTCGCAAGGCACGGCATCAGAGACCCTATAGGCTACATACGGAGGAATTACTCCAGCAAGGCCATCGAGACGGATGAGCAGGCCAACGTGGTCTTCACATATATGAGAAGCCTCCGCGCCGAGCAGATAAGGAGCGAGGGGCTGGGCCCGAATTTCTTTGAGCACCGGCCTTACAGAGGACAGAAGCCGTACATCTACCTCAGCTTCAGCGAGTGGGACGCTGACATAGCTGCCGAAACAGTCAGCATTCTCAATGAGATGGGATTCCACGTCTCGTACGACAGGATGGTGCTCGACGGAGTGCTGTGGAGCGGCAGCCGCTCGGACAAGATCGAAGACTGCAGCCTGTACGTCACACTCGAGACCCCGTGCGAGCGCTTCTCGCATATAAGATACGCGGCGGACAGCTTTGCTGAGCTCATGGAGATCCCGTATCTCGCGATCGAGACGAATGAAAAGTACTGGGAGTACTGCAGTGAGGACGGCGATACCATAGCCACGAAGCCGGATGATCCGGAATTTGCGGAAAAGTGCCTGAAAGCCTTTGCGCGGAAGGGCATGGTGCCGGATACCGAGCGGGATGAGGATCAAAGACCTCGCTCATTCAAGAAGAGGAAGGACCGCAAGTGGGATCTGGCCATTACATATTACGAGAATTACCTCGATGATCAGCGCTGGTTCAAGCACGAGCACGAGAGGACCTGCAATATACGCACCAGGGAAGTCACGAGCTGGCACGGCGGAAAGCTCGAAAACGCCTCAGACGAGGAGATGTACAGAGCGATAGGATGGAAGCGCATCAGGTTCGACCTTATGCCTAGGAGCAGCAGGATGGACCGCTTCCTGAGCATAGACGAAGACCGCAAATTCAGGGAGAGACTGTGCACGCTCGGAGGCCGGGCGGTCCCTGAAATACAGGAAGAATACAGAAAAGACAAGAAAAAGATGGATGATTTCTGGCGGGATTACCCGTACATGGATGAATTCGAGTATGTAGATTCGAAATTTGACGAAAGAAACGAATAGTTTACGGATAAAATACTATGGACACATCAACGAAACAAAGCATAGGCTGGGATAAAGCCAGAGATTTTCTGGAGAAGCTGATCGATGAGTACAAATACGGAGAAATCAGCGCTGATGATGTCTGCAGCAAGGCGGATGATTTCTTTTCATCGCATACTGTATACTGCGGACGTGATGAAGATCTGAGGCGGGTGGTCGAAGAGATCCTGCCCGGTACAGTAAAAACATACAGAGATACATCGGCAGCTGATGATCAGAGGATGCTGAACTTCTGGAAAGGGCTCAAGGACTGTGATCATCTGCTGTATTTCGGGCGCACATACACCGAAGAGATAGAAGAATACCTGGAGACCGGCCTGGATAGGGCGGATCCTGTCGAGTATACGGACCGGTTCCTTGCGATAGAGCCTGAGCTGGAGAAGCTTATAAGAGAAGAGACCGGTGAAGGCGGATATCTCGGATACTGTCACTACTACTGGAGCGTCAAGAAGAGGATACTCAAGGAGCGCTACGGGATAGACTGGAAGAGCACTGCGGACCGTTTCCCGGGTGTGATGTTCGACTGACATATGAAACTCGGATATAAGATCAGAGATATAAGCAATAAAAACAGCAGGCCAAGGGTGTTCTTCATATCTCATGACGATGATCATGAGGAGTATCTCAGCCGCGTGATAAGCATGCTGCACGGCCAGTCCGACTGCATGGTCTATTTCCGTGATGTGACGGAGCTTCATAAAAGCGTCAGCGCGGAGGATCTCACTCAGACGCTTGCGGATATGCAGCTGGTTGTTATCCCTGTTACGCAAAAACTCCTCAGAGAGCCGACAGAGGCGATGTCGAAGGTGATCCCGTACGCCCTTGATCACAATATCCCGGTACTTCCGATCCTTATGGAGAAAGACCCGGCGGGCAGATACAGCAAGCTCTTCGGTAACCTGCAGTATCTCGATTCGGATGATTCAGACAGGACGGCTGAGCCGTTTGAGAAGAAGCTCGCGGCATACCTTTCCGAAGTACTGGTATCTCCTGAGACCATACAGAGGATAAAGGATGCCTTTGACGCCTGCATTTTCCTGAGCTACCGCAAGAAGGACCGCGCCATGGCGCGCGAGCTCATGCACATGATCCACAGGGACCCCGGATACCGCGACATATCTTTCTGGTACGATGAGTTCCTGGTGCCGGGAGAGGATTTCAATGACGGGATACTGCAGGCCCTTGACGACGCCGACCTCTTCGCGATGGTGGTGACGCCTCAGCTTCTGGAGGATCCGAATTACGTGATGACCCACGAATATCCCGCAGCCTGCGGCGCCGGCAAAACGATATTCCCGGTTGAAATGGAGCAAACCGACAGCTCAGAACTCGAGCGATGCTATGAGGGGATACCGCGTAAGGTAACAGCCGCGGAGGATGATATCTGGGAGAAGGCGCTGAATGAAAAGCTGCAGCGATTCGCCTCTCAGACCGGAAAGGACGATCCACAGCACATGTTCCTGATAGGACTTGCATACCTCGATGGCATCAATATGGAGGTAGATACGGAGAAGGCACGCGTGCTGATCACAGAAGCCGCTGAGGCGGGGCTCGAGGAGGCGATGCGCAAGCTCTCGTTCATGTACTTCCACGGCAAGGGAGTGCCGAAGTCGCTGGTGACCTCTACCCAGTGGCAGAAGAAGCTCAGAGACAGCCTGGAGGAAAGATATTATGCGGATAAGACCGATGAGCTGCTTGAGGAGCTTTATAAGGAGGAAAACCAGCTCGCTAACAGATACTTCAGACTGAAGGATGATAAACAGGCGATGTATTCTGCTTCCTGTCTCCGGGGATATGCAGAGGAAAAGGTGCGGCGCGGAATGGCAGGAGGCAGGCACGACCTGGCTTTCTGCACCACAAAAATGGGAACTATGTTTCATAGTTTCGATGACTATTATCAGACAAAAAGGTATTATGAAGAAGCTATAGAAATGTATGAAGAACTCCTGAGCGAAGAGCCTTCAGACGATATAAAAAGAGAATGCAGCATGGTATACGCCTTCCTCGGGTCGCTTTATAACAGCAGAAGCATGACGGAGGAGTCACTCGAAAGCTACGCGCGCGCTGAGGAGATAATGCTCAGCATCAGCGATGATGAATACAGAAAGGCTGCAGCCAGACATCTGCTTAGTCAGTACAGATCTCATGCGGAGGTGCTTGCGAAGGCCGGCAGAAATGAAGAAGCCCTGGAAATATTTGCCAAAGCTTCTGAAGTGGCGGATACTATCCCTGCTGAGAAAGCGGATTTTAAGCAGAAGACGCAGCTGGCGTTCCTCTACAGCAGCCTGGAAAACCTGTATAATGACATGGGGAGAAAAGATGAGGCATGTGAGCACTGCAGAAAGAGAATAAGAATATTTGATCTGCAGATAGAAGAGGCCAGAGAAGCCGGAATGAGATACGCGGATCTGTACTACTGGAAAGGAGTGTGTCACAGGCGGCTGGGTGAGACAGAAGAGGCAAGGCGGTGTTTCCACATGTGCCTAGAGGCTCACGAGGATGATCCGGACATAGCGCCTGTATATAAAGACCACATGTACGCGTACAGCGATCTTGCGTACCTGGAATCGCAGATGGGGAACACGGAGCTTGCCGATAAATACCGTAAAGAGGAACTGGCTCTGGCAAGGAAGCTTGCCGGACTGACAGGCTCAAGGAAAGATCTGGACACGCTTGCTGACTGCCTTGTGAAGAACGCTTTTGAGGGAGATACTGACCCGAATATGCTGGAGGAAGCCCTGTTTGTGAGAAACCAGGCATATATGATGGGCCGGCATCTGGACTTTAAAGCTAAGAAAGAGAATCTCCGCAGGAGGATAGATGATCTCTACAGGGATCATCCGGAGCTCAGGCGGTACCGGGTGGCGCTGCTGAGAGACAGAGCAGAAGAGCTGCAGCGCGAAAAGGAGGATCTGCTGAGCGGAGGCTTCGTAGTAATGGACCATATGGACTTCCAACTATACCGGACCTACGAGCTGGTTGACGAGACTGCTCCCGATCTCATGCTCATCGATCTTGGAAAGCCGTCCGGCAATGCGGCTGAAGCGATCCGGAAATGGAAAAAGGATGAATGGCTCGACAGATGCAAAACTCCGCTGCTGATCACCGCGGATGCAGAATATGAAGACGCCCTCAGACAGGGGGCGAAGGAAGAAAACTATGGATACATCATCAGACCGTATACAGATGACAGGCTCATCAGTACAGTCAGAAAAATCGTTGAAAAATAAGGGAAAGGTACCTGTCATTGTCGGCGTGACCGGCCACAGGCGCATGAGAGAGCAGGATCTTGAGAAGATCACGGAATCGGTGCGTGAGCAGATCAGCAAACTCCGCAGAAGATGCCCGCATTCGCAGATCATCGTGATGACCTGCCTTGCCGAGGGTGCGGACCAGCTTTGCGCCCAGATCGCTCTTGATATGGGGCTTGAGATCATGAGCGTTCTTCCGATGCCAATAGAAGAATACGCAAAGGACTTTACGGGAAAGCCGCTCGAAAGACTCTATGAGCTGGCCGAAAAGTCCATGAAGACTTTCGTAGCTCCGCATACCGAGCCGGAGCAGGAAGGCCGCGAATATCTCTACAGACAGGCGGGCGTATATGTGGCGGACCACTGCCATCTGCTGCTGGCCCTGTGGGACGGTTCGGAACCGGTCAAGGGCGGCTGCGGCACATCATCCATTGCGCAGCTCAAGCTGGAGAATCTCAGCAGGGAGGCCGGAGAACAGCTTAGGCACGCCAAGGGTCAGGTGGTGCAGATCAAAACACCGCCTGTAGGATCCCCGGGGAGCGTCGAAGGTGCCGGAGCAGTCACCGTGTACGGTGATGAGGCATGGTTCAGAAGAGTCCTCAGGGACACGGACATATATAACGCGGACTGTGAACAGGAAGATCCGCCTGAGTCTGAGGAAAGGCTCAGCGCGGTATACGAGTCAGCGGACCGTATGAGCATGGTCAGCGCGGTCAGATACAGAAGGATACTTGCCGGAATGTCGGTATGCGCCGTAGTGCTCGCGATGGCGTTCCTCCTGTACGATGAAGTGGACTGGTACGGCATGATAGTGCTGTGCGGCATCATGATAATCATGCTCTTCCTGATCAACACTATCACGGGGAAATCGAAATGCCGCGAAAGATACCTTGAATACAGGATACTGGCGGAGGCGTGCCGTGTGCAGAGCTACCTGAAAATGGCGGGCACTACCCTGAGCGTAGCGGAATTCATACCGTGGAACCTCCAGGTGGCCGTGCCGTGGGTAAGCAGGGCAATGGCCGCGATCACTGCCGGAGACACAGCCGGTAAAAGGCAGAGCGTTCTGAAGATATGGATAACAGATCAGAAGGAGTATCACAAAAAGGCGCTGCTTCGGAGCGAGACTCAGCTGATGAGGAACGACAGGATAGTGCGCGCCGCCCTGATATTCACTATACTTATATACGTGGGGGCACTGGCCTTCGAGATAATATGCGGAGGGCTGTTCGGCGGAAAAGTTATGTTCAGCCCTGAAACAAATGATGTGATTCGGGTTATAATAAAGGTTGCAATGGGAACATTCTCGGCGGCGACAGTCTTCACCGGGAATTATTACGGAAAACTTGCTCTGCCGAATGTTATAGATGATCACCTGAAAATGATATTATTGTATGAAGAGGCAGAGCGTGAGATAGCGGAAAAGGGCGAGTCGGAGCCGCTGCTCGTAAGGATAGCGGAAGACGAACTCGGAGAGAACGCAAACTGGTACGCGTACCAGAGCAAATATGAGCCGGATCTCGGCATTTAGAAAAGGGGGAACACAATGGCGTATACAGCATTCAAGACAATGAGGGAAGTTAACAAGGAGAGATTCGGCAAGGACCTCGGACCTAAGCAGCCTCCTCTGTATCAAAACAGCAGACACCGCAACGACCTCAAGTCCTCAGCTCTGAGGTTCCTTCACGACAGATGCGAAGGCCTGAGATTTGATGACAGCACTGAAGCGGAATTCCACGGCGCGCAGTGCACCGGCAGAAGCATCTCCGCAGACCAGATTCCGTACAATCTGCAGATGGATATAGACCGCCTGTGCCTCGAGAGAGAGCTGGGCAACTTCATTGACTCGGGAACTGCCGAAGACGCGTACACCGTTTATTACTGCTTCCTCGAGATGTTCATAGGCAGATACGGAGCTTCGCAGAGCATGATCGAGCTCCTGTCGGAATTCGAGTCCAACGCGAGCTCGCTCCTGATGAAGCACAGAGACCATTACTCGCATTCGGTATACGTCTTTGCGCTGGGGCTTGCCATCTACGAGAACAACGAGAAATACCGCCGGGTATTCCGCAGCTTCTACAAGGATCAGATCGGGTTCAAGCGCGGGGAATCTGAGGAGAGCAAGTCGGCAAAGACCGCGAACTTCTTCCTCGAGTACTGGGGACTCTCATCGCTCTTCCACGACATAGGCTATCCGTTCGAGATACCTTTCGAGCAGGTCATGTCTTACTTCGAAGTGGACAAGAAGAAGAGAGGCAAGGGGACGATATACCTCGCATTCCACGACATCTACTCGCTGACTGATCTTAATGAAGAGGCAAGGAAGAGATTCAGCGATATATATCACAGAGACTTCAAGAGCACTGATGAGCTCCTGGCATACGATATTACGAAAAAGCTCGGTGAAGCTTACGATTTTGATGAAGTGTACATGCTCGGCAAACTGAAGAGCAAGCCGGGTGAGCCTAACGAAAACGGCTACTTCATGGACCACGCTTACTTCAGCTCCGCAAGACTCTGCAGGGAGCTGCTCGAGACCATAGGCAGCCAGCGCGGGATCAACAGCATAACAAGCGCGCACATCGATGTTCTGTCCGCGATCATGCTGCATAACAGCCTGTTCAAGTTCGCGATCTCCTTCTATAAGGATCCTGACAGAAAACCTGAGCTCAAGGCAAGTCTCCATCCGCTGGCCTACATGCTCATGATATGCGACGAACTGCAGTGCTGGGACAGAACGGCTTACGGGCGCAACTCCAGGACCGAGCTGCATCCGATGGCCGCGGACTTCGATTTCAGCGGCGGCAGCATCAACGCGGTCTACTACTATGACGCCGAAGAGTCGCCTAAGATCGATGAGTTCAGGGAAAAGTATGATACCTGGGCCAAACTGAAAAAGAGAGTCGGCAAGGAAGCCGCAGGCGAGGCTCCGAGACTCAAGGCTTACAGCGACATGAATGAAAAGGAAAAGATATTCCTCACTGAGATAAGGCACATAGTCGATACATCGATAATGCCTCTTGATGCAGTTCCGGATGTAAGAAGGGCCAACAGAAAGGTCAAGCACACATACCTCTCGGACAGCAACTTCCTGCACCTGTACGACTTTGCGGTATCCCTCAACGGACGATACAGCCATCAGGGCGAAGAGGAGAAGATCAAGACAGAGCAGCTTGAGAAAGAATTCGATGAGATGTCGCTCGAGTACAAACTGACCAACATCCGTCAGGCCAGAAACTTTGATCTGTATCTCAACGAGATAGGCTGCTTCTACACAGACAAGCCTGTAGACTTCGACATGCTCACTTCATTCACGCAGGACGAGCTCGACATGATAGCTCCAATGGAGCACGACAGATGGGTGAGAGAGCACATCGCAATGAGCTGGAGCTACGGCACCGAGTATGAGGATAAGGATCTCGATATCTCGCATCCTGAAAAATTCGGTCTGGCGGCAAGCCTTACAGAGAAACAGATCCGCGCTGCGCTCAGGGAGCAGACCAGAAGGCACAAGCTGACAATGGACGGAAATCCTACAACAGAGGAGATCAAAGCCCATTATGACCAGCTTCCGCCGGAAGAGCAGGGCAAGGACTGGAAACCGATGAAGAGCATGCTCAAGCTGATAAAGAAGTACGACGGCCTGCGGATCTACAGGATCAACAGCAAGTGATACTCAGACTGCAATCGAAGGCGCCTCACGCGAGGCGTCTTTTTTCGGTATGACGGGCATGCCGTCAGTCTGTGGTGAAAGTCCACAAGGGGCGTAGTTGCCGACGAACCCCATAGCGAGCTGCAAGGTTTGCATCG
>CACZAM010000021.1 GCA_902779185.1 uncultured Eubacteriales bacterium | reverse complement strand
GAGCCTCATCCCTGCAGTCGGAGCAGCGATCATCTTCATACTCACAGAGAACATGAACAACCCGATGATACTCACGGACAGATGGACTATCCTCATGGCGGTCATCCTGCTGATCCAGGCAATCGTAGCGATCTTCGCAAAGAAGTCAGAAGACGAGGACGAGGATGAGGAAATCGCAGAGGCAGTAAACGCATAAGACAAGTAAGCAAGAATCCAACTCCATATACATGGGAAATTCCCAGGCAGAACCCCGGCTGATCAACAGCCGGGGTTCTGCTATGGAAACAGGGGACACAGAGAACCATCCCAAGTCTCTCCTTTTTAGTGCTATAATTTGTTCATATCCGTATAGATAAATACTGACTGGAGACAAATAGCATGATAAAAAAGTGGTGGCACGACAAAACAGCGTATCAGATATATCCAAAGAGCTTCTGCGATTCAAACGGAGACGGGATCGGAGACATTCAGGGCATTATTTCCCGGCTTGATTATCTGCAGTCGCTTGGCGTTGATATAATATGGATCTCGCCGTGCTATCCGTCTCCATGGGCGGATCAGGGCTATGATATTTCTGATTACTATAACGTGGATCCCAGATTCGGTACCATGGATGACATGGATCTGCTGATCAGGGAGGCGCGCCGGCGTGATATGTATATACTGATGGATCTGGTCGTGAATCACTGCTCAGATGAGCATGAGTGGTTCAGAAAGGCATGTGAGGACCCTGACGGCAGATATGGAAAGTACTTCTACATCGAGGAACGAGATCCCTCGGGCGGAGTGCCATGCAACTGGCGATCCGTCTTTGGGGGATCTGCCTGGGAGCCGCTGCCGGGACATCCGGACAAGTGCTACCTCCACCTGTTCCACAAAAAACAGCCTGATCTCAACTGGGAAAATCCCGAAGTGCGCAAAGAAGTATATAACATCGTAAAGTGGTGGATGGAAAGAGGCATTGCAGGGTTCAGGATCGATGCCATAATCGACATAAAGAAAGCGCTGCCTTTCAGAGACTATACGGCTGAAAGAGGGGACGGCCTTTGCGATATAAGCGAAATGCTTGAGAATGCCGAGGGTATAGGGGAGTTCCTCGGCGAACTGAGAGACGTGGCTTTCGCACCCTATAAAGCCCTGACGATAGGCGAAGTGTTCAATGAGAAGTATGATGAACTGGGGGATTTTATAGGAGAAAACGGATACTTTTCTTCAATGTTTGATTTTTCACATGTAGTGGAAGGGCAGAGCCGTCTCGGTTTATATGACCACAGGAAGATCGGCATTGATGACTATAAACGCTGTGTCTTTTCCGCGCAAAAAAGAATAGGCGATACAGGTTTCTTCTCAAATGTGATCGAGAATCACGACAGGCCGAGGGCTGCAAGTTATTATCTGCCTGAATCAGGCAGGACAGAAGCGGGCAAAAAGTGCCTCGCGCTGGCATATTTCATGCTCAGAGGACTTCCTTTTATTTATCAGGGGCAGGAGATAGGCATGGAAAATACCGTATTCAGCTCACCTGATGATTTCGATGATATCGGCACTATTGATGAATACCAGGTATCTCTTGAAGCCGGACTGAGCGAAGAGGAAGCCATGAATGTAGCGAGAAGGTATTCAAGAGACAATGCCAGAACGCCTATGCAGTGGACCGCCGGCCTTAATGCCGGGTTCAGCGAGGCAGATCCATGGCTGCCGGTCAACCCTGGCTACAAACTGATAAATGTAAGTGAGCAGGCTGAACGCGGAGATTCTGTTTTCAGCTTTTACAGACAGCTCACTGCGCTTAGGAAGAATACGGACTACCGGGAGACTCTGGTGTGGGGAGAGTTTGAACCGGCGTATGAAGACAGGGCGGGGCTGATGGCCTATTACCGCCGGGCGGACCGCACCTTGCTGATTTTAGCCAACCTCAAATCAGAACCTGAAGAAATAGATATTGACTGTGAATACAGGATCCTGCTGAATAATATGAGTTCTTTCAATGCAGATACAGATATAGCGCAGAAACATACAGTACAGCTGCAAGCCTGGCAAGGCATGATCCTGGAGCTTCTGGACAAATAAAGATATCTGTGATTGCTTTTGAGAAAAAACACAAAAACCGGCAAATTGTTAACCCGTATTTATTGACTGTTCACAAAATCAATGCTACAGTATCAATAATTTAATACCAATTAAACCTTTGATGGAGAGTGAGTAGGTCACGATGCTTACATATGAGCGAGCTGCCGGTGGTGAGAGGGCAGCATGCGGAGGCGTGACTGAATGGACTCCTGAGGGCGACAGGAAAGGGGTGAAGATCCTGAGTATGGAAGACGGAGAGAGCCGGGTGGCACCGCAGAAGTTTTGTATTATCATGCTTCTGTCCCAGCATGTATTTTGCCGGGACGGGAGCATTTTTGTTTCTCCCTTTCAGGCAGCGGACAGGAACGGTCAAACCGGTCCGCATACATTAACTCACATATCAGAGACAGGAGAAAAGGAGAACAAAAATGGAAAACTATCGTATCTATCTGACAGAAGAGGAGATCCCTACACATTATTACAATCTGAGAGCAGACATGAAGAAAAAGCCTGCGCCGCTGCTCAACCCGGGCACGCTGCAGCCACTGACTGCGGAAGAGCTTTCGGGCGTATTCTGTGAGGAGCTTGTAGCTCAGGAACTCGATAATGAAACGAGATATATTGAGATCCCTAAGGAGATAAGAGATTATTACAGAACGTACAGACCTTCGCCTGTCGTCCGTGCATACAATCTCGAGAAAGCCCTCGGAACGCCTGCGGCTATTTATTTCAAATTCGAGGGGAATAATACTTCAGGTTCGCACAAACTCAATTCAGCGGCTGCTCAGGCATACTATGCTAAAAAGCAGGGCCTGAAAGGAATAACGACTGAGACCGGAGCCGGCCAGTGGGGTACGGCCATGTCTATGGCATGCGCTCATTTCGGACTCGAATGCAAAGTGTTCATGGTAAAGGGCTCCTATGAGCAGAAACCGTTCCGCCGTGAGGTAATGCGTACGTATGGGGCGGATGTTGTTGCTTCTCCGTCAGATACTACACAGGTAGGACGTTCGCTTCTTGAGCAGTTCCCGGGAACAAGCGGAAGCCTGGGCTGCGCTATCTCAGAGGCTGTTGAAGTCGCTGTCGGAACGGAAGGATACAGGTATGTCCTGGGCAGTGTGCTCAATCAGGTGCTGCTGCATCAGAGTGTAATAGGACAGGAAGCATATACAGCGCTTAGAAAGACAGGCGTGACGCCTGACATTATCATCGGGTGTACGGGCGGAGGTTCTAATCTGGGCGGTCTGATCGCGCCATTTATGGGAGAAAAACTCAGAGGTGAAAAGGACTACAGATTTATTGCGGCTGAGCCGGCCTCATGCCCGAGCCTGACAAGAGGAAAATATCTTTATGATTTCTGCGATACCGGAAATGTCTGTCCTCTGGCCAAAATGTATACGCTCGGAAACAAATTCATCCCGTCGCCGATACACGCGGGAGGACTCAGGTTCCACGGAATGAGCACTATTATTTCCGAGCTGTATGATCAGGGAATGATGGAAGCGGTCGCATATGAACAGTCTGAAGTGTTCGAAGCGGCAGAGATGTTCGCAAGAGCTGAAGGCATACTCCCGGCTCCTGAAAGCAGCCACGCGATCAAAGCGGCTATCGACACTGCTCTTGAGTGCAAAGAGCGCGGAGAGTCAAAGACGATACTCTTCGGGCTTTCCGGAACAGGTTACTTTGACCTTGCAGCCTATCAGCAGTTCAACGATGGCACGATGACAGACTATATCCCTACAGATGAAGATCTGGCGGAAGCGATCAAATGTGTTCCTCCTCAGCCGGCAGAATAACACTGTGAAACGCAGCGGTGTTATGTGGTAAACTCTGTTACGGAGAAACTGCATTGTTATCAAAGGTCAGATCGAAAAGAATTTGGTCCGGTAAGAGCGGATAGGGAGAGGCATGAAAAAGGAAGGGAAGAAGTTAAGGCTTACAGCGGCAATTATTGTTATGCTGTTGCTGATTTGCTTATCAGTATTCTTTCTGATTTCAAAATCCCGGGAATCCGGAAAAAGCAGCTCAATAGAGAGCGTTATCGAATCTTCAGAAGAAAAGATCAAAGAAGCAGTACCTCCGGAGACTCTTGTTTTTGCTTCTGATTATCAGGATATGAGCGGGTGGGACAAACCATCCGAAACACTGACGGATATACTCAAGCAGATAAAAAGCGCAGATATAATTCCTACAAATGTTATTTACTGCGGGGATTATACGAATGACGCGAAATTACATGATTATCAGCTGAAGCCGGATGATTCAATAGAGGAAATACGGGATATCGTGGCAAAAGAGTGCAGCGCGGTATCACAGGATAATATGATTTTCGTGCAGGGTAATCACGATCAGCTGACTGAAGCTATTTCAGCCACAGGGCTGCACGAGTATGATAACTACCTCGTGTATGTTCTGAACACGCAATACGAATTTCCCTGGAAACAAGGCAGGGACCCGGCTTTTAAAGACAGAGTTGTTTCCGCTTCGGAGAAAATGAAGGATTGCTTTGATGATCTGATCGCTCACGGGGAGACGAGGCCGGTGATCATTGCCGGACATGTGCCGCTTCATTTTACTGCCAGAACGACGTCGAGACACAGCACCGGTGATAATATGTATGCCTCATACATTTTTGATGTAGTAAATGAAGCAGGTGAATCGCTGGACATCGTATATCTGTTCGGACACAATCATTCAAAAGGATGGGACTGCTACCTTGGAGGCTCCAGCGTATTCAGGGAGACAGGGGAAGAGATGCTGGTGCCATACGCAGGAAACAATACCACCAGTACAGATGATTTCACAATAGAAAAACTGAACTTCACATACTTGAATGCGGGGTATACCGGATACTATATGAACTGCGGGCCGGAGGAACTCAATAATGGTACACTGGGCGATTATACTGCGGCAGACGAGACGCTGACTGTTACAACATGTGAGATCCGGCCTGATGAACTTGTTATTACCAGGTTTTCGGCAGAAGGGCAGCATCCGCTCAGCTGGGACGGCGAAGGTGATCCATATAAAGGAGGGATCGACGCCGGTCTGATAGGAAGCGAATTTTATAGTACGCGCAAGGACAGCCCGGCTCATATTCAAAGGATGCATAAAAAGGGCGGGAATATATGATTTTCTTAAAAAAAGAGTCAGGGGAGTGTCCCCTGACTTGTTGTCTGTTCCGCTTCCTGCAGCTCAAATATTATAGGACTGTTATGTTCCATGTCATTGAGCATCTGCTTTCTTGCTCTGTTGATAGGCAGATCTGTCAGACAGATACCCGCTGCTCTGCCAAGAGCAACAGATCCCAGAACAGGGATTATGGTATAAGCCAGCACGTCGACACTTTGTTCAAGCCGTAAACTCAGGATAATGAAAAGTGAAGCAATAACAAGAAAACCGATAAGCATGCGGTTGGTTATCTTTTCTTCCTGCCGGAACTTCAGCTTTTCTTCATATACCCAGTTTGCTACAGCTGACCGGAACCGGTCTTCATCTATAGGGACTGCGGAGACAACAGTGAGCCTCAGGAGATCACCGATCTCCGCACCTGCGTATTTTGATTTGATATACTCTCTTACTGAAAATGAGAATTCATCCCCTTCGCTGAAAGGAATATACAGGCTCTGCTCGTTGTTTACTATCAGTTTTACGTCTTTATACTTTCTCTTGTCCATGGATCCCGTCCCTCCATATATCTGCTCCGGTACTGACTTGCCGGCCATTTGCCCTTGACAGCCTGCAAAAGGGGTTACATTATTATAATAGCATGGAATCGGGAACTTTTTACGGACATTTTCAGCTTATGATACAGAAAGGGAAAAATGGATATTTATGTAGATATCAACGCAAAACCTGATGGCGACGGCAGCTTTGAAAGGCCGTTCAGAAACATAAACGATGCGGCTGCGATTGCCTGGCCGGGAGACACTGTACTAGTGGCTCCAGGTGTTTACCGCGAATATGTAAACCCGAAGAATTCAGGAACTGAAGACAGAAGGATAACTTATGTCAGCACTAAGCCTCTCAGAGCGGTCATTACAGGGGCGGAAAGGGTAAGCTCATGGGAGCGTTATTCGGACAAGGTATGGACGGCAAGGATCAGCAACCGCCTGTTCGGAGATTACAATCCGTACACGACGCTTGTTTATGGCGACTGGTATTTCGCGAAAGCGGACAAACATACCGGATGTGTATATCTGAATGATGAGGCAATGTATGAGACCTCCTGCCTTGAAGATTGTATCCGCGGAGAGATCAGCGATGTCAGCTGGGATCCGGATAATTCGGTACTGAAATGGTACGCGGAACAGGACGCAAAACGCGATGAGACCGTGATATACGCGAACTTTCAGGGCATGGATCCGAACCGCGAAAAGGTTGAGATCAATGTAAGAAGGGAATGCTTCTGGCCGTCTGAAACAGGGAGAAACTATATCACTGTCAGAGGCTTCAAGGTGGAGAAAGCTGCCACGACATGGGCTCCTCCCGCGGCTTATCAGGATGGAATGATAGGGCCGCACTGGAGCAGGGGATGGATCATAGAGGACTGCGAGATAGCAAACAGCAAGTGTGCCGGAATATCGCTCGGCAGATACTATGATCCGGATAATGATAATTACTTTTCAACAAAATACCTCAAAAGTCCTACCCAGATGGAGAGGGACTCCGTGTGCCGCGGGCAGTATCACGGATGGCTCAAAGAGAATATAGGCAGCCATATCATACGGCGCAACAACATACACCACTGCCAGCAGGGAGGCATCATCGGCCGCATGGGAGGCGTCTTCAGCATAATCGAAGACAACCACATCCATCATATCAATAATATGATGGAGCTCGGAGGAGCGGAGATCGCCGGTATTAAACTGCATGCAGCCATAGATGTGATCATCCGGAGAAACCATATCCACCACTGCACAATGGGAGTCTGGTGTGACTGGGAGGCTCAGGGAACGAGGATAAGCTGCAATTATCTGCACGATAACCAGCGTCCGGAAGGCGTAAGGCAGCTGAAGGGCGGCATGATGTCACAGGATCTGTTCGTCGAAGTCAGCCACGGACCGACTCTCATCGACAACAACATATTGCTTTCAGAAGTGAGCCTGCGCTTTGCCACGCAGGGGATCGCGATGGTCCACAATCTTATATGCGGAGCATTTACCTGTGTGGGAGCCGGCACGGACTGGAGATACACTCCGTATCATATTCCGCACCGTACAGAGGTGATGGGATTCATGACTATCCTGCATGGTGACAACAGGTTCTATAACAACATCTTTGTTCAGAAATGGCCGGCTGACGATGCGGTGATACTGCACGACCTTGATGACGGCCGGGATATTGAAAACCGCAAAGTAGGGACATGGGTGTTCGATGAATATCCGACATATGAGGAGTGGTATTCACAGTTCGATTTTTCGAGACCTGCAGACATGGCTGAGCTCGAGAAGGCCCACTTCGGCCATCTTCCTGTATGGTCGGAGGGCAATGTCTATCTCAACGGTGCAAAAGCCTGCAGACAGGAGAAGAAGGGAAAATGCAGGCTGATCACATCAGATGTGCTCGGGAAGGTCTTTGAACCGAATCAGCGATTCGAGGCGCCTGACGGGTCTGACATAATTTTTGATACGGATTACTATGGCGATAGCCGGACGGGTCCGGTGATACCGGGGCCGTTCGCGTATCTGCATACCGATGATACGACGTCAAATATATAAAAAGGAGCGGCAGCAGCGGAGATCAAATGAATTACTACGATATGGAATTCCACAGGGGCGGCAGGGACGCGCGCCCTGAAAACACGCTGTATTCTTACCAATATTCTTTGGAGAAAGGCGCGCTGACTATAGAATGCGACATGCAGCTTACCGGGGACGGACAGATCGTTATGTCTCACAATCCGGCGCTGAATCCCGATCTCACAACGGACAGAAACGGCAGGCGCATTGAGGATGACAGGTACTACATCCATGACATGACACTTGAGGAGATACAGTCATTCAATGTGGGGCATATGGATCCGTCTGTCGAATACTATGAGCTGCACGGACATACGCAGGTGAAGACGGACGCGTTCATTCCGTCGCTGCGACAGATGTTCGGGCTGGTGAGAGATAGCGGGAATAAAAATATAAGGATGAGCATCGAGGCAAAGGCTTATCCTGATCCCGCGCTTGGCACCAGATACGAGAAGAACCCTGACTACGATGTGCTGCTCAGGGAATTCCTGAAGCTCGTGAATGAGTTCGGCTTCCGCGACAGGGTCATACTGCAGTCATTCGACTGGGCGGTGCTTGTGAAGATGAAAGAGCTCGATCCGGGTATCAGAACAATAGCGCTTTACAGCGAACAGCTGTCATGGGGTGTTCCGGAGGGGACGACGCTGTGGCTTGACAGGGATGAACCGTCACCATGGCTCGGAGGAGTCAGCATACATGAGTTCGGCGGGGATCCTGTCCGCGCGGCGCATTCTCTGGGTATCGATGACGTAAGCCCGTACTTCAGGGAATTGACGAAGGAGCTGACCGATGAGGCACACGGGTTCGGCATGAGAGTCGTGCCATGGACGGTGAATTCCAGGGAAGACATTGCTGCTCTTTACAGGATGGGAGTCGATGGCATTATCACGGACAGACCATGGGTGCTGAGAGAATTCCTGGAGGAGATGGGAGAAAAACTGCTCCCGCCGGCAGAAGTGGATCTGCCGTATCACCTCGAACCGGACCACTATGAAAACGGGGACAGAAGATCCGAAAGCGGCAGAGACGCTGCATATTGACGCATGCAGAGGAGAATAATGAAAAAAGTAACTATTGAGACCGGGCTTGGCAAAGTGACCGGTACTGAAGATAACGGCATACGCATGTTCCGCGGGATCCCATACGCGGTCACGGAGCGCTTTGAGCTCCCTAAGCCTTACCCGGCGTGGGATGAGCTTGACGCGACGGGTCCTGAGACCGACTGTTTCCAGTTCAGGGCGTACCATAAGGAATCCGTCGGCCGATACTGGTTCTACCACAGCGAGTTCAGATACGGTCAGGACAAACCGGACTGGAAATTCGCGGAATCTCCAATGACGCTCAACGTGATCACACGGGCTGAGGCTGAGAAAGATCCCGTGCTCGTATTCATACACGGAGGGTCTTTCGAGAACGGTAACGTGGGAGAGCACCCGTACGGAACGAGCACTGAATATGCTGAGCGCGGAATAGTATATGTATCTCTCGGATACAGGCTCAATGTGTTCGGGCTTTACAAATCCGGAAACTACGGGCTGCATGACATGGCGTTCGGCCTTAAGTGGATCAAAGATCACATAGCGGATTTCGGGGGAGATCCGGAACGTATCACCATAATGGGGCAGTCCGCCGGAGCGATGTGCGTGATGGATCTGCTTTATACTCAGATCCTTAAGGATGTCGTAAAAGGCGCGGTGATGATGTCGGGCGCAGGCAGTGTGCCGGACTTTGCCGGGCCTTACACTCCTGAAGAATCAGATGAAAAATTCTGGTCAAAGGTAAGGGAACGTGCAGGCGCGAAAACTGAAGAGGAGTTCAGGACACTTCCTGACCAGACGATCTTTGACGCCTGGTACACCACAGGACGCGAGATCGGAAATGTGCGCACGCAGCAGCCCGGCATCGACGGTACAATAATCCCGAAGATGCCGTCACAGATAATGAAAGAAGGCTCTTATCTTGACGTTCCGGTAATAGCCGGCGTCACGTCACAGGACTTCATGCCTTATCTGATATATGACCTCGCTCTCAGGCTTGGAAAGCTGCGCGCGAAACGCGGGCAGTCGCCGGTATGGGGCTACATGTTCGACAAGACTCCGCCGGGGAACAGGTTCAAGGCTTATCATGCGGCTGATCTGTGGTACATGTTCGGCAACTTTGACAAGAGCTGGCGCCCATTCGATGAGAACGACCGCAGACTGAAGGACGAGATGGCCGACTATGTGGCGAACTTTGTGAAAACCGGTGACCCTAATGGAGTTGGCATGCGGTACTGGCCGGCTATAAGTAAAAAGAACAGTAAGTTCCGCCTCTTTGACGGAAAGGGCGGCGGCCTGATCGGCCCGGCTCAATGCAGGCTGAAGGAGTGGAACAGCTTCCTGCGCGACAAAGGACCAATGTAGGGCAGCCTGCAATAATATCATCAGGCACGCTCTCGCTGTTATCGAAGGAGCTTGCCGACGAAGATCAATGCTTTCATCACTGCGGCAAGGCCGTGGTGAAAAAGAAAGCATTTCATTCGGACACAGCGGTACTAAGCTTTGTCTGCGCCTGACGGCTTGCCAGTCGCTAAGTACCGGCGTCCTCGAGTCACCTGCCGATATTATTGCAGTCTGAAAATGAATAATTTGTGTATTTTATGCTAATATAAAATGAAAGCTGAGTTATATCAAGGAGAGAGGATATAACATGAAAGAGGAAATTGCGGGCAGAAAGCCCGGATACGGTTTTTTTAACAGACTGACCTATGGAATAGGTGAGATCTTCGGCGGAGGATGCTTTGTTATAATCAATGCGTTCTTTATCGTCTTTCTCACGGATGCCATGGGAATGAACGCGGCCCTCGCAGGCACCATCCCTATGGTGGGAAAGATCTGGGATGCCATCACGGATCCTATCATGGGCAACATAACAGAGAGGACGCACTCAAAGTATGGAGCCAAGAGGTTCTACATCCTGATCGGAAGCTTCGCTTCGGCCATTACGTTCGTACTTATATGGATGAACATCAACACACCATCCATGACAGCGAAGTACGTTTTCTACATGGTCATGTACTGCCTGTTCAATACCGCGTTCACGGTTCTGAGCGTGCCGTATAACGGACTGCTTCCGGATATGATGGATGACTATAAGATGCGCGCGAAGTTTTCAAACATGCGCATGATCTTTTCGACTCTCGGCGCTATGATATGCGGTCTGGTACCGGGAATGATCATCAATCCTACCAATGAACCTGCGCTCTACATGAAGTGCGGGATCATATTCGGAGTACTGTTCTTCGTTGTATCGATAACCGTTTTCTTCGGAACATGGGAGAAGCAGAAGGAGCCTGTAAAGACGACTCTGGGCGAGAGCTTCACCCAGGCCGCGAGCGTGTTCAGAAGCCGTTCATTCCTGCTCTTCCTTGGCCTATACCTTTTCGGACAGGGCGGCATGGACTTCATCTCGGGCATGGCTGTCTATTACGTAAAGCACACGCTTGACGCGTACAATGACAAAGTGAACTACTATCTGCCTATACTTGCAGTTCTGATGGTGGCTCAGCTTATTGGAATGCTCATCTTCGGACCGGTAATGAGAAACACGTCCAAGAAGATGGCAATTGTGATCGCCGCGCCTCTGAGGCTTCTCGGCGTGCTTGGCCTGTTCGGCTTCTCACATCCGGGCGTCTCTCTTATACCGATACTCGCGCTGGCGGCAATGATCGGCCTCGGCAACGCGGGTTCCCTCACAGGAATCTTCGCGATCATGGCCGACATGACGGACGTGGATGAGCTCATCACATCAGTCCGCAGGCCGGGAATCGTATCCAGCATGGCCACATTCATCAGAAAGATCGCATCCGGCATATCCGCTGCACTGATCGGATTCATGCTGTCGGCTGTTCACTATGACGAAGCTCTTGCTAATGCAGGCATGGCACAGAGCGCCGCGACACAGCACGGAATAGGGATCTGCTTCATCATGGCACCGGCCATACTTTCCGCGCTGCTGCTGATAGTAGCTGTGCTTTTCCCGATGACAAGCACGGAGTTCGATCTTGTTCAGAAGGAAGTGGCGCGCCGCAAGGGAGAAGACTCAAGCGTAACGACTGAAGAAGAAAAGCTTATGCTCAAAAAAGTGACCGGATTCTCGTATGACAAACTCTGGAGCAAAGAGAACGCGGGCCTGAAAAAATAGCCCTGCATTATTAAGCTTATAGATCTTGACGCAAAAGCGGAGGGGATGACCCTCCGCTTTGATTTGACGGGTATTTACTTTAGTAATACTCACCGGGCACTGTGATGGTTATGTCGGAAAGAGCGAATGAAGTGCATGGATGGATCTCGCCGCACTGCTTGTCAGCCCATCTTCTGCCATCAGTCTCCTCAGGAATGAAAACCTCGCCTGAAGTGACTCTTGAGCGGCACCATCCGCAGTCACCCGAACGGCACTTTGAAGGAGCTTTGATGCCCGCGCGTTCAATTGCTACCAGGATAGGCTCATTTGCGAGGCAGTCGCAGACGTACTCGTTCGGACCCTGCTTAACTGTGAGCTTAAATACTTTATCCTTTGCTTCCTGCGGATACCCCGGCTGTTCCCATACGGTCTTTGTCGCGCCGAGGAACTCGCTGCGGATGAATTTCTTTTCAAGCCCCAGCTTTTCTACTTCTTTTCCGATGAAGCGGTACATCGCCTCCGGTCCGCAGATGAATACGCTGTATGGTTCATCACCCGCGTATTTCCTGATCAGATCGGCTGTGATGAAACCGTTCTCAAAACCTTTCTTCTTTTCATCCGAAAGCACATGTATGACTTTTACCTTATCGGTCTCAGACATGATTTTGTCGAACTCTTCTCTGAAGAGTATCGCCTCTTCCGTTCTGCTTCCGAAAAGGATAGTCAGCCTGAAGTCCTCAATGCCGTCCCTTATGGCGTAAGCCATCGAGAGGAAAGGAGTGATGCCGGAGCCGCCTGCCAGGGCGACCACATGATCCGCATCCCTGTATTTCTGATAATAGAATGCCCCGAGACCTTCAGAGCCTTTCACCTCGTCACCGACCTTGAAGCTGTCGAGCATCCAGTCAGCAGCGAAACCGCCCGGATTTGCCTTGACGGTGACTGCGACCTTGCCATCGAGAGCCCACTTAGGCGAGGATGAGATCGAGTACGGACGTGTTACGAAGCTCTCTCCTATAGGGAGTTTGAGGGAAATATACTGGCCTGCCCTGAAATACGAAGCCGGTTTTCCGTCAGCTCTTTTGAAAATGAATGTCTTTGCTCCTGCAGCAGCGTGGTCTATGATCTCGTCGATCACCAGAGGCTGGAAGTCAGGATGCATTGCCTTCGCGAAGTTGTTTACAGGATAGTCTGCAGTGATCTCTTTTGCCGGGGCAGCCGCAATGACTTTTTCCCGGTCTTTGGACAGATTCGCGAATTTGAGCATATCCAGAAGTCCTACAAGACCTACTTTGAAATTGAGAGCCATTACTTCTTACCTCCTTCCTCAAGATCAGCACATGCCATCATGGCGCACAGGTCCCCGTTTATCCAGGTGGATGAATAGCCGTCTGCCATGAATGAGCCGGCACCAATATGGCGGAGTCCCTTGATGGTGAAGTCGGCCTGAACATCCATCATTCTGGCGATAATGCCATCCCAGTCGTTCAGCTCGAATCCGTAAGGCGTGCCGTCCGGGGTGCCGAGATATCTGGCGAATGTCATCGGTGTAGCGACTTCGACTTCCTCGATGTACGGAGTGATATCAATCCCCAGATTCTTCTTTACGTCGTCGATGCACTTCGCGATCATTTTGTCCTTTACCTTGTAGTACTCTTCCGGAGTAAGTTTTGCCCAGTCCTCAGATTCGCTGAACAGCTTGGTGAAGCTTATGACACAGGTGCCCTCAGGCGAGAAGTCAGGGATCAGGGTGTTGTAACTGATAAGGATGTTGTAGCCATTATCTATGCTCTTCATATACTCAAATTCCTTGCGGGAATCCGCGGTCTCCGCGAAGAATATGCAGTAATCCTTGATCCCGATTTCCTCGACCGGCCTGTTGAGAGCCATATAGATCATGCAGAACTTGGTGCTGAACTTTTTGTTTCTTGCAGCCGAGAGCTTCTTGTCACGCTCAGGCACCAGCTCCTTAGGGATCATTTTGGCGTCTATGATGTCCGGATTGATGTTAGCGAGCACCTGCTCACATTCCACATCTCCGAGGCTGGTTCTGACGCCGCAGATCTTGTCTCCGTCAAAGAGGAACTTCTCCGCCCTGCAGTTGAACCATGCCTCGCCGCCGAGCTCATAGAATCTGTTCATGAAGGTCATCGATATCTCATGAGACGTGTGGTGAGGAATGACCGCCTGACGTATAACATACATGTCGATCATGTTGCCGAAGTGGAAGAAATTGATCTCATCCAGCGGAATGCCGAGGTAAGGCCAGTAGACACCGAGGATATCGATCGCTTTCTGAGGCATCCTCAATGCCTGCAGGACTCTCAGCGAGTTGTAACCGCACGATCTGAGTGTGTTAGGGAAGTGCTTCTGCATGTACTTCGGGTCATTTGGAGTGCCGTCGTTCATATAGACCTTGGCTGCTCTTATTTCAAGCAGCAGGTCAAAGAATTTTTCCATTGGCGCTCTTGACCCCGGGACGTACTTTTCCATCGCGGCTATGAATTCTTCGCGGCCGCACGGCATGGTAACATCCATCGGAGTCCCGTCGGAGTACGTGGAGATGCATCTGTAGCATTCAGGCACGGTGATCCAGTCGACATTTACACCGTTTCTCTCCATGAGAAGTCTGACATGACCCTTGTTGTCTTCAGGACCGAAGTCACAGATCTCATGGACACTCGGGTCGAACTCGAACCGTCCTCTTCTGAAGCTGGACGCGCATCCTCCGGGCAGGTTGTGCTGATCGATCAGGAGTGTCTTTTTCCCTTCGACAGCACATTTGACAGCTGCGCTGAGTCCGGCGTTTCCGGCTCCGACAACTACTACATCGTACTTTGCTGCCATAATTCTTCTCCTTTCTTCAGGATTTCAAGTTTTCTTTCATACAGCTTTAGTGAATCGTTATTTCTATAATACGCATCGCATCCATATCTGGCTATGAACCTCGATGAATATGAACCTAATGTCAGCTCGGTTACCAGGATCACCATTTCCTGACCCTGACCCCATACCTTTTCCGCAAAGGCGAAAAGATTGTCGAGCTTTACGCGCGCCCGGGAGGCAGCGGCTTTCATTGCTGCGGCCATCTCGTCGTAGTCGGCTTTTATGACGGCAAAGCTTTCCGAGTGCTCATGCTTCCTCAGGAAATCCAGCACGGTCTCATACTTGAGCCGGGCATCCGCGGAGAGGACCCCCATTCTGCGGAAGCGGTGATAGACAGCTTCTTCTTCGCCGGCGAGCTCAGAGATGTCAGCTCCGTCCCGCACCTGTCTGAGCAGCTTTACCAGCTCGGTGACGCAATCTTCGGTCTTTATTACCTCTGAGATATCTGAATTGACATTGTCGAGAAGGAGACCCGTGAGAGCGAGCCTTTCATCAAAAGGCGCGTCTTTTGCGCGCTGAGCGATGACCGGGTCTTCCGTCCCGGAAAGAATGTCGTTGATCTTATAGTCGGATTTGTATTTGTTGAACAGGTCGTAGTATGAAGCGAAGTCGTCTGCTGTTTCAGGATACTGCAGATACTGAGATACCAGGGCTTTGTCGACCGTGAGTCCGAGCTCCTCATAAATGCTTATGATCCTGCTGAGGTCGGTCCAGCCTCTGGCGGTTACAAAGCGCTTCCCGAGAGCCGTCTCTTCTATCCTGTAGAAATTCGCTCTGCGCGCCTCGAGGTAAGTGACCACGGAGGCGTGTATCCCTGTGCTGTAGGAGTATGACTTCCAGGCCTCAAAATCCGGATCGATGTCGATGCGTTTGAGCCTGTCCCATATGACGACGTCAAATTCCTTCGCGTTGCGGTTATATTCGATCGGATTGCCCGCGGTGACTATGATCCATCCCTCAGGGACCTTGTGCTTGCCGAATGTCTTGAACTGCAGGAACTGCAGCATGGAAGGGGTAAGAGTCTCCGAAGCGCAGTTCACCTCATCCAGAAAGAGTATCCCTTCTTTGAGGCCGGTCTCCGACATCACGTCATATACAGACGAGATGATCTCGCTCATCGTGTACTCGGAGACATCATATTCATGGCCTTCGTATGTCTTGTGGACGATCTTCGGAAGCCCCAGAGCCGACTGCCTGGTGTGGTGGGTGATGGAGTAGCTTACCAGACCTATCCCGAGCTCTTCGGCGACC
The DNA here is from genome assembly GCA_902779185.1 of uncultured Eubacteriales bacterium. Taxonomy (GTDB): domain Bacteria; phylum Bacillota; class Clostridia; order Peptostreptococcales; family Anaerovoracaceae; genus Crickella. The sequence continues at coordinate 14,392 of CACZAM010000021.1, read as the reverse complement.
TGACGCACGATGGCCGTTTTGCCTATACCCGGAGGACCCATCAGGAAAAGAGGTCTCTGATCTTCCGGCGGAAGCAGGAAATTTCCGAATCTGTCCCTGACCGAATACGCCTTTATCGTGTTGATTAGCTGGATCTTTGCTTCTGCAATATTCATAAATCGAATTCTCCTTCCTCTGCGTGTCCTCTCATGGACATCAGCAGGGCAGTGATCTCATTTGTTCCTGCGAGATTTGACGCTGTTATGTAGCTGCTTGTATTTCCGCGCAGCAGGTCGCGGCCCGCGATACCGTTCATGGCCGGTACGTTATTGTGCTTTATTATCCATTCCATTATAAGGTCTTCGTATCTGTGTATGAAATCCTCAGCCCGCTTCGAGGTTTCCGCTGTGTGCCGGTTGGGGCAGGAGCACCAGAGCAGGGTGTACTGCAGCTCCTCGTGATGTCTTGTGTTTTCAGGATAGCCGCAGGCGACATATCCCTCGTGCAGATTATCGCAGCAGCCGAAAGCATCGCTCCCGATTACCGTCGAATGACCCGGCACTTCCACCTTGCGGAGTTCCTCACAGCTGAAGAACGCTTTCTCTTCTATAAACTCCAGTCCGGAGGGCAGTATCACCTCCGTAATGGCTGAATCTCCGAAAGCTTCTTCACGTATGAAGCGCAGGCTTGAGGGAAAGACGACTTCCCTAAGGTTTGCGCATCCGTAGAAGGCTATCTCGCCTATGTCTGTAATGCCTTCGGGGATGATTACCGAGGTGATGCTCAGATCTTCCGCGAATGAACCTTCGATTATCCGTCCGTCTATTATTTTATCATTACCGATCTCAAATATTCCCATCTGTCATCCTTTACAGTCCCATGATTTCTTCGCCCTGCATCTCTATCTTCATGGCCCAGTCAGGGACCCATACATCCCGCATGCTGTCGTTGTGTATGATGAATGCCACGTCATAGCCCGGAGCCTTTTCAGGGAATTTGCCCATGCCGTCGGTAAAGTAAAGCACTCCACGCAGGTCAGTGAGCTTTCTTTCCTCAAGAAGCCTGCCGACATATTCAAATACCGGTCTGAAATCCGTGCGGCCGAGCCCTTTTATCTCCCTGCCGATAAAGTATCTTTCAAAATCATCGGCGGATCTGATGATCTCAACATCCCTGATCGCGTCATCGCACTGGATGATATAGAGATTGATGCTGGTATCGAAAGAATTCTGAGCTGCCAGCACGTCATGCGTGTGCTGTACAAACTTCTGAACGATCTCGCCTTTTACGCTTCCGGATGTGTCTATGGCGATAACGAAGTCGCGTATGTTCTTTTTATCCCTGTACTCGAGCGGTTCAATAAGCGGTATGTCACCATAGAGATCGAGACCGTAAGTGTAGTAATTGTTGTCAAATTCCTCTTCGGACAGCCTGATCGTCTCGGAGTGGATCCCGAAGCGCTTCAGGAACTCCGTATAATTGTATCTCACGCGGTTGATGTCCCTGAGATTCTGCGTGAGGGCGCTGCTGTCATTGCGGAACAGTTCGAGCTCCGTCTGCATGCGCCGCGATATATCATCCCAGAGCTCACGCAGGTCTATTTCACTGGTGACGACCTGATCCTGCGGGCCTGTGCCGTACCAGAGATCGTGCTGATCTGCGGCAAAGAGCTCGCTCCACTCATAGCATCTGGTCATGGAAACCTCTCCGCTGCAGAGGTAATTGTATATGCGTTCGGCTGTAAGCGCCGGAAGCTTCTCTCTGAGCATGCCGGTGACGGCAGCCTGTCCGTCCTGACGCTTCACCCTGAGGAAGTCGCGTTCCAGCCCGCTGATCGAGTCTTCGACCGCGATGTCACATGCCAGATCCCACCTGAGCCTTTCTATTCCCGGACCCACGATGCTGTGCCTGAACACACTGTGAAGGACGCTGTGAAGAAGGTTGCGGGCTATAAGATTCTGCTCCTGCCGGTAGGTGATTATCAGGGTCCAAGGACTGTACATCACGAAACCGCCGCCTGAGGCAAAGCCGTAATTCATATTCGGAACACAGCGAAAATTGCCAACAGCCCGATCCATAAAACGAAGATTGACAAGGATCGAGTTCCTGGCCAGATTGATTATTTCAGCTGATAATTCCTGCGCCTGCCTGTCACGGTCAGTAAGATTCTCCATGCCTTAATGATATACTTTTTGGACTTTTTTTAACACAATTTAGGGAATATAATTAATTATCAAATGTTAACTAAAGTGTTGATAACTACTGTTATTTGACCGGATAACGAAGGGGGTGTGTTGCTTGAAAAAACATTACGACATAGTTGTTGTCGGCGCAGGCAACGCGGGGCTGTCGGCGGCGCTTCACAGCGCTGTCGAGGGTAAAAAGGTGCTGCTGATCGAACAGCACAATCTGCCGGGCGGCTGCGCGACAAGCTTCAGAAGGGGAAGGTTCGAGTTCGAGCCTTCGCTGCACGAGCTCTGCGATATAGGAAGCGAAGATGATCCTGCAGAGATCAGGCAGATGATGATGGACTACGGTGTGAAGGTGGACTGGAAAGAAGTTCCTGACTGCTTCCGCATCATAAGCAAGTACTCGGACGGAACGCCGATGGACGTAAGCATGCCTTTCGGCTGCGAGAACTTCATCGATAAAATGGAATACTATGTTCCGGGCTCGCGTCCGAAGATGGAAGAGTATTTTGAACTGCTCAACGAAACAGTTGCGGGTACAAAGTATATCAGCGATTCAAACGGCAATGCCGATTCGAACGTTCTCAAGGAGAAGTTTCCTAACCTGCTGAGGACGGGTTCATACCCGGTGACCAGGGTTTGGAAGGCTATGGGACTTCCGCAGAAGTGCTGCGATATCATGTCGACATACTGGGGCTATCTCGGGATCGACCTTGACCGCATGGCGTTCATACATTACTGCAACATGTTCATGAAGTATGTATCCCGTGCCGCGTACATTCCGGCGCATACCTCGCATGAGATAAGCAATGCGATGGTCGAAAGGCTGAGGGAGCTCGGCGGGGACATCTGGTACAACTGCAGGGCTGAAGAGTTCCTGTTCGACGGCGACCAGCTCTGCGGAGTGCGCACAAGCTGCGGAGAAGTTGAATGCGACTACGTGCTCGCAAATATCAACCCGGACATCATTTACGCAAAGATGGTGCCTAAGGAACTGATACCTGAGAGGGAGAAGAAACTGTCGGCCGCCAGAGGTAAAAACTACAGCGCCAGAATGTACACCGTATATGTAGGCCTCAACAAGACTGCCGAGGAACTCGGGATCAGGGACTACTGCATATTCTTCGCGGATACGGCAGATTCCGTACAGGAATACAAGAATATCCTCGGAGGTTTCGACAAAAATAACTTCACTATCTTCCTCTGCAACAACGTCGTCAATCCGGACGCTTCTCCTGCGGGGACTTCCATGGGCTTCTTCACGTCAATGGGCAACCGCGAGGAGTGGAGCGACCTGTCTCAGGAAGACTATGTTGCCTACAAGAACAAATACGCGAGGAAGTTCATAAAGACGCTGAAGGACCGCGCGGGCATAGATATCGAACCATACATCGAGGAGATCTGCGTTGCGTCGCCGTGGACCTTCGCCAGATATCTCGGAACGCCTGAAGGAGCTGTTTACGGCTATGAGACAGCCGACTGGGACGGCATGATGGCGAGAATGATGATGCTGAATGAGGACTATCCGATAAAGGGTCTCAGACCTATAGGCGCTGCCGGTCCGAGAGGTGACGGATACAGTTCGGCTTACGTATGCGGCAGGCTCATGGCTCGCCTTGCTATCAGGGATCTTAAGGAAGAAGGGAGGTAGAGTCATGGCAGTAAAAGTTAAAATCGGACTGATCGGCGCGCTCGACATGCTGAAGTTCAAAAACATGTCGAAAGTACGCGAGATGGCTATACAGGCAGCTCCTGCCAATGAGATCACGGCTGATTATGCGATCAACAACCATGCGAAAGCTCTGCATCCGGACTTCCAGGAACTGGTGGTTGAAAAGGTGATAGATCATGAGGGAGCCGGGGCAAAGACTTTCCTTATGCGCTCGAAGGACGGCGGCCCGGTCGCTTACTTCCGCGCCGGGCAGTATCTCTCGCTCAAGCTGAATATAGACGGCAGCTCAATAAGCAGACCTTACTCGATAAGCTCATGCCCGAAGGACGCGCTCCAGGGAGTCGTTTCAGTCACTGTACGGAACAACCCGGGCGGATTCGCGGCAGAGCACATGCTCAGGGAGTTCAAGGAGGGCGATGAGGTGCTCTCGTCAGGACCTCAGGGCAACTTCTACTATGAACCTCTGCGCGATCCGGAGCATATCGTAGCCCTGGCAGGCGGGAGCGGGATCACACCGTTCCTTTCGATGGCGCAGGCCATTGCAGACGGGACGGAAGACTTTGATCTGACGATACTCTTCGGAAGCAGAACTAAAGAGCAGATCCTTTTCAGGGAAGAGCTGGATGAACTTGCCGCAAAATGTGACAGGATACACGTCGTGCATGTTCTGTCGGATGAGAAAGCGGATGGTTTCGAGCACGGCTTCATCACTGCAGATCTCATTAAGAAATACGCAAAGGAGCCATACAGTGTATTCGTCTGCGGACCTGAGGCGATGTACAGATTCCTGAAGGGTGAGCTCGATAAACTCGGACTGCCGAAGAAGAACATCAGATGCGAGATGCTCGGTGTTACGAAGAAGATCACTGAAGCGGAAGGCTTCCCTAAAGAAGCGGCCGGCAAGGAATTTGATCTGAAGATCAGGCAGGGTGTTTATGAATACTCTTTCAAGGCCAGTGCGGAAGAACCTATTCTGGTCGCGATCGAAAGAGCGGGAATAACAGCTCCTTCGCGCTGCAGGAGCGGCGAGTGCGGCTGGTGCCGGTCCAAGGTGATATCGGGCACATATTTCGCGCCGGCTGAGAATGAGAACAGGAGATGGGCGGATGTAAAATGGGACTACATACATCCGTGCGCAACGTTCCCTACATCAGATATGGTGATAGAAGTACCTGCTGAATACACACCGAAATAGAATACAATTTCAGGAAGAGGCCTCCGGAAGCAGTTCCGGAGGCCTTTTGTGTTATAATCGTTTCTACATAGGATAAAACGATTTGCCATGAGGAGGAATGAAACTATTTGAAGAAAGGCGCTGACGGGACTGTAAGGAAATACGCTCTTATAATGCTATCGGGCATACTCTGGGGAACGATAGGTCTGTTCGTGAAGGTGCTCGACGCAAAAGGATCAACCTCAGAATACACGACATTCATGAGGATGACGTTTGCGTTCCTGCTTTTGCTTGCGATCACGCTTGTAAAAGAGGGGACCGCATCTTTCAGGATCGGCAGGCGAACGATGCTCTCGTGCGCGCTGCTCGGATTCGTCTCGATGTCGCTCAACAATCTGTGCTATACCAATGCAGTAAGCAGACTGGGGATGTCACTGGCGGCTGCGATCCTCTACATGGCGCCGATATTCACGAGCATACAGTCAAAGCTGCTGTTCCATGAGAAGATCGGAAAGCACAAGCTTATAGCACTTGCATTCAACGTGTTAGGATGCGTGCTTGCCGCCACGGGAGGCAGACTGTCGCTCGCGGGCCTGTCGGTGACAGGCCTGTTGTTCGGTATCGGGGCCGCTTTCGCGTATTCGACGCAGAATATCTTTGGCAGACTGGCTACTGACGAAGCATCGCCTTTTGTCGTAGCGACATATAATTTCTTCTTCGCTGCTGCCTTTACACTGGCGGCTGCAAGGCCTTTCTCCGGCATGAGCGATCCTTTTGATCCGCAGATCCTGATATGGGGACTGCTGTTCGGACTCATACCGACCACTATAGCGTATCTGCTTTATTTTGCAGGCATACAGGGGCTTACCGAGACCAGCAAGGTGCCGGTGTTCTGCTCGCTGGAGCTGGTTGTGGCTACCATACTCGGAGGCCTGCTGTTCAGTGAGGATCTGCCGCCGGCATCGCTTCTCGGCACTGCGATGATACTTGTGTCGATCGTGCTGATGAACCGCCAAACTGCTGAGGAAACGGAGGACTGAGATGCTTCTTAACGCTAAAAATGAGAATATACGATTCAATGGTCATGACTGTGACTACATAAGCTTCGGCTCCGGGGATGATGTGCTGATCATGCTCCCGGGAGTAGGGGACGGATTCAAGACTGCGAAGGGAGTTGCCGTTCCGTTCTCCGTCATGTACCGCTGCTTTGCGAAAGACTTCAAAGTATTCGTGTTCAGCAGAAGGAACCGGATGCTCAAGGGATTCACTACGAAAGACATGGCAGACGACCTCGCGGCTATCATGGATAAGCTCGGAATAGATTCCGCGCATGTATTCGGAGTGTCGCAGGGCGGTATGATAGCGCAGCAGATGGCGATACGCCATCCTGAGAAGGTAAAGAGCCTCGTGCTTGCCGTTACGGCTTCGCGCCCGACCGGGCTGATGAGGGAGTCGCTCTCCTCATGGCTCGACATGGCCGGCTGCGATGATTATAAAGGCATAATGCTCGACACCGCGGAGCGCTCATACACCGGCGCTTATCTGGAGCGGGGAAGGAAACTGAACAACATTCTGGCGCTCGCTAAGCCTAAAGACTATACGAGATTCAGGATACTCTGCGAATCATGTCTTGAGCACGATGCGTACGAAGACCTTAAGAAAATAAACTGTCCGGTGCTCGTGATAGGAGCGGACAGAGACAGGGTGCTCGGAGGGGAAGCCTCGAAAGAGATAGCTTCCGCTGTACCCGGTGCTGAACTGTATATGTATGAAGGATACAGCCACGGGGTATATGAGCAGGCGAAGGATTTCAACAGCAGGGTACTGGAATTCCTGGTACGCCAGAAATGAAAAAGTCAGGGAGCTATTTTTTACGCTCCCTGACACTTTTTGTGAGCAGATATTCTATCTGCCCGTTTATTGATCTGAAATCATCCTCGGCCCATCTCGCTATTTCATTCCACAGCGATTCGGGCAGGCGAAGCACTATCTGCTTACGCTTGGATTCTTTTGCCGCAAGCTCACGCTCGCGTGCCTTTATACCGGCTTCAAGAGCATCTAGCCGCTCCTTGCGCTTCAGCAGCTTTTCTTCACGGGCATCCAGATCGGGTCCGCTTATTCCGTTGTTATCATTATTATTCCTGGGCATGGAGACCTCACTGAAATATTAATAAATCGATCCGCTGTTTACTATCGGCTGTGCGTCCTTGTTGCCGCAGAGCACTACGAGCAGGTTGGAAACCATCTGAGCCTTGCGCTCCTCGTCGAGATCCACTATGTCCTCATCGCTGAGCTTGTCGATCGCCATCTTGACCATGCTGACAGCGCCGTCAACGATCTTCGCGCGGGCTGCTATGATCGCCGATGCCTGCTGCCTCTGGAGCATGGCCGCCGCGATCTCTTCTGCGTAAGCGATATGGGTTATGCGCACCTCTTCGATGACGAGTCCGGCAAACGCGACCTTCTCTGCGAGCTCCACCTGCATCTTCTCGGCGATCTCCTGTGAGCTGCCGCGCAGTGTCTGCTCAGCCTTGGCTGTATCGTCGTCGTCAAGACCATCGTCGAATACATCGTAAGGGTAGAGCCTTGCCATGTTTCTGATGGTGGAGTCTGTCTGGATCGAAAGGAACTCGGTGTAATTCTCTACATTAAATACTGCCTTTGTCGGATCCTCTACATGCCAGAGCACGACTGCGCCGATGATGATAGGGTTTCCGAGGGCGTCATTGACCTTCTGTGTGCCGTTGTCGAGAGTTGCGCGCTTGAGCGATACGGTCTTTCTGACTCTGGTGCTGCCTGTCTTGCTCCCCTTCAGGCTGCTGCCCTTCATTGTGTTGCTGGCTTCTGACATATCAGCGGCAGCCTGGCTTTCATAAGCCGGGTTGTTGTATCTCGCGAAAGGATTCACGAAGAAGAATCCCGGTTTAACGATCGTGCCGTAATACTTGCCGAAGAGGGTGAGTACAAGAGCTTCGTTAGGCCTTACGCTGCGCAGTCCACCGAACATGAACGGGAGCACTATGGTGAGCAGTACGGCCAGGATTATCCTGAAGCCGCCGCCGCGCCATGCGGTCGCTCCGCTTATGAAGAGAACAGGCACCATGAGGCACAGAAAGATGAGTATCCCCAGTACGGCTATACCGCTCGGCGGGTTGATGATCTTCTGCACCACGGTCTCAGCCCTGGCGACCTCCGTGACTGCCGCGGCATCATCTACCTTTGTTTCGAATTCAACATGTTTATCGTCTGCCATATTGTATATCCTCCTTGTTTTCCTGTTGATCAACGATCCTATATGCAGCAAATGCGATGTGATATCATTTTGATATCATTCTTATATCACAAGGGAAGGGCGCTGTCAACAACCTGCCTGCGGTAAAACAAAATCGTGATTAACGAATGACTTTGTAATATAATAGGCGCATGGCTGTAATAATTGACTCGCTGAAAGATACGATAAAGGATACGGTGACCCTTATACCGTTCCTGTTTATTACTTATCTGGCGATGGAATGGCTCGAGGATAAAACCGAAGATCAGTCTGTCGCCATGCTTTCGCGTATAAGCAGATTCAGTCACGTGCTCGGAGCGGGCATAGGGCTCATACCGCAGTGCGGATTCTCGGCCGGCGCCGCGAGTCTGTACTCGGGTGGAGTGATCACGGCGGGCACACTGATTGCCGTGTTCCTCTCCACCTCCGATGAGATGATCCCTATTTTTATCAGCTCATCGGTGGCGCCGGCCACCATAGGGAAGATCCTTGCGGCCAAGTTCATCATAGCCCTCATAAGCGGGGTGATCGTAGACGCGGCATCGCATGTCATACGCTATGGCTTTCACGCGGACAAGCACATACACGATCTATGCGAGCGCGAGCACTGCGGCTGTGAAGATGAAGAGGGCGGCATAGTCCGCTCCGCGATCGTACACACGCTGAAGATCACGGGGTTCATCTTCCTTATATCACTTGCGCTGAGCCTGATCATGGGATTTGCGGGCCAGGAGACAGTGGCGTCAATACTGACGGCGGCCCCGCTGCTTGCAACCATTGTCACGGGCATCATCGGACTCATACCGAACTGCGCCGCTTCGGTAGTCATAGCTCAGATGTATCTTGAAGGACTTCTCACCTGCGGACAGATGATGGCGGGTCTTCTTGTAGGAGCCGGAGTCGGACTGCTCGTGCTTTTCAGGACCAACAATCATCATAGGGAAAACATCGCGATAACAGCAGTGCTGCTCGCGCTCGGAATAGGCTGGGGCATTCTGACAGATATGCTCGGAATAGTATTTTAGGTTATTGCCTGAAGGGGCTGTCGGGGCTATAATATACGGGACTTTTATTTTAGGAAGAGAGATTTGGAAATGGCAGAAAACAAGGAACTCAAGGCATCAACTGAAGCAAAGCGTCAGAAGAAGGCAGAAAGAAGAGACGCCAAGGCGGCGCGCAAAGAGGCAAATAAAGTAGAAGAGAAAAAGAGCAGACCTAACAATATAGTGCTCGCGCTTATGATCTTCGGAGTCCTCATAATCATGTTCGCTTTCGCAGGAGGATACAACTACTTCAGCAAACCGGCTACAATAGAAAAGTATATGAAGGATAACGGCATCGATCAGATGTATTCCGATGTCCCGGTCAGTGAGCATACTACTATGAAGCTGCGTGCTGATAAAAATACCGTTAAGATATGGCTGAATATAGACGAAGATGCGCCTGACGAAGAGATCGAGCAGTATAAGGGCGAAGAAGGCACCAAGACTCTCAAGAACATGGGAGCATACTTCCTGACCTCAACGAAGCCTCAGACACGCGCCCTCAGCGGTACTGTAAAAGTAAAGGCACAACAGGGAGACGAGAAGGTCAATTACGTCAAGATGTCATACAGCGAGGCCAAGAAGTTTGCCAAGGAGCTTGAAAAGGAAGCGGAGAAAGAAGCCGAAGAGGGTGCTGACACCGATGCCGGAGAGGAAGCAGATGCAGACGCTGATGCAGATGCCGCTGAAACTGAAGGCGAATAGGATCCTTCCGGTAGAGGCTGACTCAAAGCCGTGTCAGCAGAAATGAACAGATGAAATCAAAAAGTTACATATACGGAGCAGGCTGCCCGGATATGTAACTTTTTTCATTTGCTGATTCCTGCCTTACGCTACCTGACTGTGAAACGGTATCCCAGCCCGCGGACCGTGATGAGGTAGCGCGGGTTTGAAGGATCATCCTCGATCTTCTGTCTGAGTCTGTTGACATAAACCATTATGGCGTTTTCATCTATTATGGTCTCACCCCATATGACGCTGTATATCATGTCTTTTGAGAATATGTGATCAACATTGTCAATAAAGAGCTTGATCATGGAATTCTCTTTGGCGGACAGAGGGATCTCCACATCGTTTTTATAGAATCTCAATGTCGATGTGTTGTATGTGAACGGACCCGCCTCGATTATGTTCGATGTGCTCTGAGGTGAGCGCTCGCGGCTCCTTCTGATGAGAGCCTTGGCCTTTGCCACAAGCGTCACAGGATTGAACGGTTTTATTATGTAATCATCCGCTCCTATCTCGAGCCCGTAGAGCGCGTCCTGATCTTCCTTGCGTCCGCTGACTACCATTACCGGCGTGGTCAGTCCTTTGGATCTGATTCTTTGTATGACCTCAAATCCGTTGATGCCGCGCATGTTTATGTCAAGAAGTATAAGATCGTAACTATTGGACTCGAGCAACTCAAGTGCTGCCTCGCCGCTGATGGCCAGGTCGTTTTCGATGCCGTTGCTCTTGAGTGCCTTGTGGAGCATAGTCAGGATCGCTTTATCGTCGTCCACTACCAGGACTTTGTCTGCCATGTGAGCCTCCTATCCAAACCGGTCTGCCTCCAGACCCCATACATAGTGTAATATTATCACACTTGCCACATAATATGTACTTTTTTGTTTCTCTTCATGGTAAAATATGACTCGTAAAATTATGCAGGCCTGACTGAGGCCTGCCGGAGACAGCGGAGGTGCTATTGTTGAAAAAGAAAACTGCCAGAAGAGAAGTGTTCATAATTGCTCTCGCAGCGGCGGTTCTGTGTATAGCTTTAGGCATTTACGGTGTCTGGAGATCTTTCGAGAGGTTTGACAGCAGCATTCTTACTGAGAAGGATACCCAGCTGTATAGTCTGATGCGCTCCGGAGACATAAATATGGAGAACTCCATAAACTCGATTCAGCGCGAAGCGGAGACTTTTCTCGGACGGGAAAGGCTCAAGTCCGAGATCGCAAACTGGAGGGAAAGCAGGAATATTGAAAGTCTCCGTACGTACATAAGCAACAACACACTGGTGACAAACCCGATCTATGCAGATCTCGTCATGAACCATAAAGACAAGACGATATGCACGGCGTCGGGCAATAATTCATATTCCCAGATTACAGGCAGCGATGCAAACAGCATGTCTCTGTGGAAAGATGAAGACGATGCCTACTATATGGCGTGGCATCAGGAAGCCGCGGGAGGAATAACCTACGACATCCTTATAGATCTTCAGAAGCTTTACAGCATTGCAATAGGCAGAAGCAATGACCGGGAGATAATGCTGCTCGACGCGGCTTCAGTGGTCACGCTGACTGCGGGAACTGAAAGTCCGGTAGTTATGGAGACACATACTGAAACCGGTGATAGACTATCGCAGTTCAGGGATTTCATGATGAGCTGCCAGAAGGAGGGCATAGCTGACGGCATATCCGTTGATACTGCCGACGATGCAGGCAATGGTTATACGGCCAGAATGGTAGCCGTCCCAAGCGGCAGCACTGTAAACGGCGAGTTTGCCATGGGCATTCTCGTAAATTATGAAGATGCCATCGCTCCATCGAGGAAGGCGGCCGGGGAGATCCTTCTTTACGGCGGTATCGCGGTGATCGGTGTTGCAGGCCTTCTGCTTCTCCTCATACTGATGAGGCGTGAAAATGCCGCAAGCTCAGCAGAACTTCGCGTTTTAAAGAAGAAGAACGAAGCCATGGAGGAGATCAACCAGAAGATGCAGGCCCTTGCGCATCACCAGAGACTGGAGACCATCGGTACAATGACCGCGAGCATTGCGCATGACTTCAACAATCTTCTTACCCCTATCATGGGATACAGCATCATGACAATGGAGATGCTGCCTGCTGACGCGACCGACCTTCAGGAAAACCTTATGGAGATCTATGACGCTTCGGTCAAGGCGAAGGATATCGTGACCAGGCTTGCTGATCTTACAAAAAAAGGAAATGAGGAGAACTTCAAGGAGATCGAGATCGACGAGGTGATCCAGAGCGCGCTTAAGGTGACACTGCCTGCAAAGCCGAAAGCGGTGGAAGTAAAGGCAAACTTCAATGCCGAAGGCGAAATGATAAAAGCTGACCGCACCCAGATTTCACAGCTTGTCATGAACATAGTACTAAACGCATACGACGCCATGAGGGAAAAGGGCGGAACGCTGCTGGTGTCTACCAGGATATCCGGTGAGGAGGTCGTTATCAGGTTCAAGGATAACGGATGCGGCATGGATACTGAGACTATGTCAAGAATATTCGACCCGTTCTATACGACAAAAGAGTCCGGCAAGGGAACAGGTCTGGGGCTTGCCATAGTGGCGCAGATCGTAGAAACCCACGGAGGCAAGATATATGTAGACTCCGAACCGGGAGCGGGTACTGAATTCAGGATATACATACCTCTTGCAGGAGCTGAGCTTGAGAGCCTCGCATGGGGTCCCGGAGGCGAAGGAAAGTTCGATACAAAACGCTACAGCGTCAATCTCATCCGGAAAGAACTGGCCAGAATACAGGCCGAAAAAGAGGCGGAAGCCAAGGCACAAAATTAAAACCAATAATAAGTCCGATAGGGTAGAGAAAGTCCGCATTATTGTGATACAATATATGCGGATTTTTAGCGACGTTTAAGACGTTCACGAGTCTTACGTTGCGTCTAAAAATTATATTTATGAAAGGAAACAAAACATGATAATTCTGGTAGTAAACACAGGAAGTTCCTCTCTCAAGTATCAGCTGATCAACATGGATAACGAGGCAGTTCTTGCTAAGGGACTCTGCGAAAGGATCGGTGAAGACGGTCACATGAATTACAAGACAGATGCGGGGACAGTATTTGACAAGGACATCGCACTGCCTGATCACGGTGTTGCAATGCAGCTCGTAATCGATGCTCTGACCGACAAGGAGTACGGCGTTATCGCAGACATGAGCGAGATCGGCGCTGTAGGCCACAGGATCGTACAGGGAGGATATATCTTCGATAAGTCGGAGATCATAACAGACGAGGTAGAGGCAGGTATCGAAGAACTCTGCACACTCGGACCTCTCCACAATCCACCGGCACTCGTAGGAATCAGAGCCTGCAAGAAGGTTCTTCCAAACACACCTGGCGTTGTTGTATTCGACACAACATTCCACAGAACAATGCCTGATGAGTGCAAATATTATGCTATTCCTTGGGTATATGCCGAGAAGTATCATGTTCAGAGATACGGAGCCCACGGCACGAGCCACCGCTATGTTGCAAACAGAGTAGCAGAGCTCATGGGCAAGGATCTCAAGGATATCAACGTCATAACATGCCACCTCGGAAACGGCTCCTCGATCACAGCTGTCAAGGATGGCAAGTGCTATGATACATCAATGGGTCTCACGCCGCTTGAAGGACTCGTAATGGGAACACGCTGCGGATCGATCGACCCTACAGTCGTCAGCTTCATCTATGAGCAGACAGGAATGCCTGTAAAAGAGATCACAGACATGATGACAAAGAAGTCCGGCCTCCTCGCTATTTCCGAGATCTCCGGAGACTGCAGAGACATCACAAAGGCTGAGGCAGAGGGCAATCACAAGGCTCACGTTGCAAGAGAGATGCTTCTCAGATCCGTTAAGCGCTTCATCGGTGCTTACGCTGCAGAGCTCGGTCATGTAGACGCCATGGTATTCACGGCAGGTATCGGCGAGAACGATATCGAGCTGAGAGAAAAGGTTTGCGCAAACCTCGGATTCATGGATCTCTACATCGACAAGGAGAAGAACAACTGCAGAGGTAAGGAAGTCGAGATCACAGGCGAAGGTTCGAAGGTCAGAGTATTCGTCATTCCGACCAACGAAGAGCTGATGATCGCAAAGGATACTCAGGAGCTTGTCGAAGCAATGTAATAAAAGAGGTGTTGGGACTGCACCTTATCAACGGAAATAATTATTTCACCATATTTATTTCAAAAAAGTGCTTTTTTACTAACTATCACTTAATTTCAAAATCTTTTAAAGGGAGATGAAAGAATGAAGAGACAATTCAAAACAATGGACGGCAACAACGCTGCTGCACATGTCTCCTACGCGTTCACAGAGGTATCCGGAA
>CACZAM010000020.1:32464-39477 GCA_902779185.1 uncultured Eubacteriales bacterium | reverse complement strand
GGCGTCTTTGACGCCTTCTTTGTCATGCAGTTTTCAAGGTGCTGATCTATCTAAATGAATTTCTCCAATTTTGGCTTGCTTTTTAATAGTTAGTCTTTTCAGGGCTAAAAATGAGCTGTTACTTATTCAAAACTGATTATTTTTATTCATTTTGGTTAAGGCGGTATCTGTATAAAGCCACGTATTGAAATTTTTTCAAAGGAATCCCGCAAAATCGAAAGCTCCTTCCCTTTTAGGTTTCAAGGTCCCCATTCACTGTCCGCTTTAGGGTTCAAGGTCCCCATTCACTGTCCGCAACCAGCAGCAAAAAATCATTTTTTCTGACTTACCTGTACATAAACTGGACACAGAGTCCGGAGAAGCGCAATGCAAAAGGCTCTCAGAATCGGGATGCAGTAAACTGATTACTTTTACTTCATAATCAGAGGCCACCATTGCATGCTGTCTCATATGAGCTAATGATATTGTTCGTCATTGTATTTATGAGTTCTTGACTATGGCATGATTATGTGCTACAAAATTATACGATATCAGGGAGTAGCTGGCGCGGCAGCGTAACATATTTCGTCAGCACGGGAATTTCCCCGGAATACGTTTTAAGCAGCAAGACTATTATCTCTTTATTAATCGTGATAATAGTCTTTTTTATTAGATATATGCAGACGGTGATCAGCATGAAAATAACTGCTTTAGTACTTTTTGTCTTAATGTATATACTCATGATCACACGGCCGAAATACAGGCCATTCTATGCCCTTGCGGTCGCTGTGATCTTCGTGGCAGCCGGAATAGTGCCGCTTGACAGTCTGCCGGATGCCATCAACTGGAATGTTCTTATGATGATTTCCGGTACGATGATAATCGTCCACTATTTCATTGATTCACGCATGCCTAACCTGCTTGCGGACATTTTGCTCAGCAAGGCAGGCACTGTCAGAGGCGCAACTATTTTGATGTCTGTTTTTACAGGTGTTATTTCTGCATTTATCGATAATGTCGCGACAGTTCTGATGGTAGCGCCTGTCGGGATGGCTATCTGCAAAAAACTAAAAATTAATCCAGTAGGCATGATCCTCTCGATCGCTGTTTCTTCCAATCTTCAGGGTGCCGCCACGCTTGTTGGCGATACCACATCGATCATGCTCGGAGACTTTGCCAACATGGATTTCACGGATTTCTTCTGGATGAATGGCAGGCCCGGCATCTTCTTTGCGGTAGAGCTGGGAGCTGCCGCTACCATTCCTGTTATGATGGTACTGTTCCGCAGGGACAAAGAGCAGGTTTCCTCAACTGAAAGAACCGTTGTCAATGATTATGTGCCTACTGTCATGCTTATCCTGATGGTGGCAGCGCTTATCACCGCTTCGTTCATCCCTGATACTCCTGCAGTGCTCAACGGCATTATATGCTGCACGCTGGCCGTCATCACGATCCTGATCGACTCTATCAGTGAACATCAAACCGATGATGCCGTCGCAGCGTTCAAAAATCTCGACTATCAGACTCTCGGTCTTCTGGCCGGATTGTTTGTCGTCATAAGCGGGCTTACTGATGTAGGTGTTATCGATGATTTTGCCGGTCTGATAGTCAGATTCGGTGGAAATGATATCTTCGTTCTGTATACGATCATTGTGTGGGGCTCTGTCCTGATATCCGCATTTGTTGATAATATCCCTTATGTAGCCACTATGCTGCCTGTTCTTGCAACGGTAACGGCTTCGCTTGGGATCGAGCCGTATCTTCTGTATTTTGGCCTTCTGTCCGGTGCGACCCTGGGCGGAAGTCTGACTCCGATCGGCGCATCAGCAAATATCACAGCAGTTGGTCTGCTGAGAAAAGAAGGCTATTCTGTTTCATTCGGTCAGTTCATGAAAATAGGCATCCCATACACACTGGCTGCGGTTATGACCGGATACATGTATTTCTGGTATATCTGGAGATGATATATTCCTGACGCTCAGCTATTTTTTTTTCAGCCTACAAAAATGGTTCCAGCCTGTGACAATGCTGTCACGCCTGCACGATATATTCTTTTGCCTTACTAAAGCCTTTGCCGTGGACACTTGTTGCTCTCGACATGACTACAAATGCGTCGGGATCGATCGAATATACGATTTTCTCCAGCCTGTACAGCTCTCGCGGAGCGATAACGCAGTAGAGCACATCGGTCTCAGTGCCAAAGTAGCCTGTCTTTCCATGAAGCATTGTTACGCTCCGGTCTAAATCTTCAAGTATTGCATCTCTGATAGCCTCATGTTCTGCGCTGACGATCTCAAGCTTGGTTCTTGAAGCGCCCACTGCGAGCAATTTATCCAGTGTAATCGTGTATACAAGCACAAGAAGGATTCCGTACAGGCATGTCTGCCTCGGCGTGAACAGCATCTGGCCGATAAGTATGGCAAAGTCAAAGACATACATGCTTACAGATACCGGTATGCGCAGAGTCTTCTGAAGGATCAGCGGCGGTATGTCCATTCCGCCGGTGCTTGCGCCTATCCTTATGACTATGGCCAATGCAAGACCGATGCACAGGCCTCCGAAAAGTGCTGCCAGCAGCAAGTCTTCCGTAAGGACAAAATCTCCGGCTGCCTTCTGTATAATGCCAAGCAGCATTGGGTATGAGAAAGTGCTCACAAGAGTCGACATAGCGAATTTTCTGCCAAGCACCAGATACCCCAGTGCGAACATGACCACATTGAACACTCCAACAAACATCGATATCCGGATGCCTGCAAAATGGTTGATTACAAGCGCTATGCCCGTGGTGCCGCCTGTAATAAGACCGGTCGGCAGTATAAACAGCACAACACCTGCCGCATATATCGCATTGCCAAGCACTATAAGCGATACATTGGCGATCAGCTTGCCCGCTTTGCCAGCACTCTTTCTGATTGGTTTCCCGTTCATCTCCTGATTCCTCCGTATATTCTCTGTCCCTTGCCTGTAAAAAAAACACGCCTTTCAGGTTTTCCCTGTCAGACGTGGATCAAAGCTCTCGCTTAATACATTTACCTCTATTCTTTTTCCGCTACACATACTAAAGTACGGAATATGATTTGTCAATCTTTATTTAGAATCATTATTTCATCACTGTACAACTTCGGATGATACGGGTCTATCAGCTGCGCTTTCCACTATTACTATGCATAGCAGTACCTGCAGCCTGATCCATAGCTTCGTCATAAGCTGACATGGCTTCTGCAATCCTGCTCTCAGCTTCTTCCTGACCTTCAAAGGTTATTTCTTCAGCTTTAAAGATATCTCCAGCCTCTAAGACCAGGTCGGCACTCATAGGCTGATCATCAGACAAAGAAGGTGTAAGTATCAACTCCTCAAATGTGTCAGTCTCCTGTGAAGGCTTGCTTGGTGTCATTTTTATGTCACACATTGTTGCTCCTCTCGCTTTTAGATACTCATACCTTTCTTAGGTTTCTTTTCGGGCAGTTCCGCGTACACAACGATATGGGATGCCGGCACGGAGTTCCTTGAATTCCTCGCAGAGCATGACGTAAAAGTACCGCAGCCTACCACCATCAATCCGGTGATGTGATCACCTTTGAAGAAGACTCGATCATAATCAATATAGAATAATGCTTTAGTTCCGGGCATTGCCAATACACTGCTCACACGGAGTTTTTCCCGTAAGCTCCTTCCTGTAGGCACTAAGAATATGATCGCTGTTCTTCAACGCCGGGCAGTCCTGCGAATCATGATAGTACTCGTCATCGATCGAATAATAGACTTTCTTCTCAAAAGGCAAATTAAATGGACTGTTATCAATAACGCTCTTGATTTTTCCAAAATAAGAACAAGCCATCACAACAATAAGAATAATAACCGGACCTGAAAGAACTGCATAAGCAATTATGGTACTTATCGTATTTTGTATTTTGTGATCTTTCTTTCTCATATTTTTCAGATCATCACCGATCATTTCATTAATCTGGAATCATTTCCTTAAGCGAATCATATAGTGGAGGATCATAGAAGTCCAGCACCTTCTTTGTATGCTGGTAGATCTCTTTTTTATATTTCTCCATGTATTCAGTAATTGCCAGTTCCTTCAGTTGCCGTAATATGCAGAGCTTTTTTCATTTGATTGTTTCCCAGTCTTTCCGGTATATGTCAATAAATCCTATAACCTGCCGATTTTTCGAGCTGAACTGCGACACCAATATGATACCATACACAGAAAATTCAATGAAATTCAGTAAAATGTCGGCAAAAACTTGGGCATGATTTCAAAATAAAGTAAAACAAAAGACTCTCAGAATCTCTGAAAGCCTTGCAATTACTGTGGTTGCGGGAACGGGACGTGTTAATATCTGCATCTCAGTGTTTCCAAGGTTCACAGCGTTCTCCTTCAAAAGCACCCCCCTGTTCCCTCTCCAAATATGTATGTTTCAGCATGGTTCGTGTTGGTTTAAAATTGTATCGATTGTACCGTATCGCAGCAAAGTAATAAAATAGAGGCGGAGGAAATAAATTGAAAAGCAGAAAGAACATAACGGATTTTACATCGGGAAATGTGCCCAGACAGCTGGTGATTTTCGCCACACCGCTGTTTCTTTCGAGCCTGCTGCAGCTTGTTTACAACATGGTAGATATGATCATAGTTGGGCAGAAGCTGGGCAAGGTAGGTCTTTCCGCGGTCTCGGTCGGCGGCGATGTCACGAATTTTCTTACGTTCATCGCAATGGGCTTCGGAAATGCCGGGCAGATAATCATTTCTCAGTATATCGGCTCAGGCCAGAAAGACAAGATAAGCCGCTTCATCGGCACGATGATGTGCTTCCTTATGAGCTGCGCTGTAATCGTCAGTATCGTATGCCTGTCGTTGAAAACGCAAATGCTCTCGCTTATGAACACCCCGCCGGAAGCATTCTCCGAAGCAGTCAGCTATGCAATTGTCACGATGTCCGGTCTTGTATTCATATACGGATATAATGCGATGAGTGCTGTTTTACGAGGCATGGGTGACTCGGTCAGACCGTTCATTTTTATCGCTGTCGCGGCTGTCGGAAATATAGTGATGGACATACTGTTCGTGCTCATGATGGGCATGGGAAGCGCAGGTGCGGCTCTTGCAACGGTGCTCAGCCAGGCATTCTCGTTCATCGGCTGTGCGGTCTACATCTTCAGAAACAAAGAAAAATACGAGCTTACTCTGGCGAGAAGTGAACTTCTCTGTATCGACAGAAGCATGCTCGCAAATCTCGTTAAACTTGGCATCCCTATGGCTATAAAAACAGCTTCGATCCATCTGTCGAAGCTGTTCGTGAATTCTTATGTAAACTCTTATGGTGTTGCTGTCTCGGCATTCGCAGGTATTGCCAACAAGATGTCAGGTGTTGTGAACACCCTGTCTAACGCGTTCAACACCTCGGGAGCATCTATGGTGGGTCAGAACATCGGAGCCGGCAACTACGACAGAGTCGGAAAAGTGATGAAGTCTGTTTACGCGATCACTACTACTCTCGCGGCTGCCTTCTCGCTTCTTATCTGCCTCTTTCCGAAGCAGATCTACGGGCTGTTCACTAATGAGCCCGACGTAATAGCTATCGGCATAAAGTTTGTGCCGATAGCGTGTGTACTGTTTTTCGGAAGCGCTGCAAGGTCGGGTATGAACGCGCTGATCAACGGAAGCGGCAATTACAAGGTCAACTTTGCAACGGCTATTCTGGATGGTATCGTCATGAGAATAGGCCTTGCTCTCCTCTTCGGTCTTACCCTCGGAATGAAGCATTACGGCTTCTGGCTGGGCGATGCTCTTGCAGGATTCACCCCGCTGTGGATCGGTCTTGTTTTCTATTGCTCAGGCAAGTGGAAAGAGAGCAGTGTCTGATATCGAAGGCCGGGATCGTTACTGCCTCTGTCCGACATAAAAAAGGACCTTGCGTTAGCAAGGTCAATTGGTTACGGGAACGAGACGTGTTTATTTCTGAGTTTCAATTATCTCAAGCATTACAACGTTTTCTTCAAATTCATCCCCTCTTTTTTCTCCAAATCCTTAGGTTTCAATATAGTTCGAATTGGTTTATATGCTAACCGAAATCAACGAGCTACATTTCTTTTTCTTTTACTGGTTTTATGTAGTTCTTATATAGGGTTCTCTCGTTGTTAAAGAAATGGATCTCAGAATTAGATAGGTTTTTAGCCTCTCGCTTATGATTTATAAGTTCTATGGTGCATATCAAATCAGCAACTTGAAACAACCTATACGATGAAGGTAAAACCCGTCTAAACTCAACATGGTCAAGAAGCGAATTAAATACTGAAGCAAGTATTTTGTTTACTTCTGTTTGGCCATTATCATAATAAATCTTAACAATATCAAATGAGATAAAGAACTCCAGATTATCTCTAATAAACCTTGCAATTTGCTTGCTTAGTAATGCTACCGCTTCCAAGGAATCATTTGTTTTGCGTTTTTCGATATAGCATGATTTATATCTGACATTAACGTTTCGGGTAAATGTCATCATTCTTTTCATGATTTTCTGCCTTACCGAAATATCCACATATCGATACTCCTGCTCACCTCGTATGATTGGTCCTGTGTGTACGCAATGATTTGGATATCCAAGCGCTGAGAGTTCCGATTCCAGATGTTCTAATTCTTCCTCAATATCATATGCCTGATTATGCATTACCAATGTAATGATATAGTAAGGAGCATGCTTTTCATACTCTCCGAAGTCACCAGATTCATCAACAAAAATGCTTAATTCTGTCATTTGTTCTCCTTGAAAAAAAGTGGCGGGTGTCTTACCCGCCAATATGTGGACCCGGGTCTTACGACCAGCCCAATAATCTCTTGATTACAACTTGATTATATGTGAAAAAGTAACCCATGTCAATCAGAGCCATACTCACATTCAGCTGCTAATCAGACAAGCTCGTGCTGACCATTCTCATAATCCCAGCTTTCCCATCTGTCATCACCAAGGGATAGCTCCAACAGTTCTGCCGCTACTATCGGAGACTTGATCCTAATGAGATTATCCCAGATA
>CACZAM010000020.1:0-32444 GCA_902779185.1 uncultured Eubacteriales bacterium | reverse complement strand
TGCGAAATGTTCCAACACCTCTTCCCTCGGAATAACGTTGATGCCATTGTTTGTCATTGTATTGATGAGTTCCATATAATAATCTGACGAACTATCAAGCACTCGATCCGGATTTGTCGTGATTACAGTAATCTTTACCCCTGCTTCCTGTCGGCTGCGAACAATGTACAGGAATCGACTAACTTTCTCACGAAGAAGTACCGGGCTGGAAATTATAATTGCTTTATCTGCTTCTATAATATCCTGTTCAAATGTGTCAGAATAGTTGCCAGCATCATAGATGGCATTTGCCTGTTGCTTTTCGTGGGCAGCCCATCCGATTACACTGAAACCAATCTTTTTGTACATACTCAGTCTCTTGGCATACATGTTATTGAAATAGCGTATATGCGAATCGACATAGTCATAGACTATGACTTCCTTCTTTCCCTCATAATCTCTATTTAGCCGCCCTACATATTGTTCAAGGTTAGAACCTGAAGAAGAAACAGGAGAAGCAAGCATCAGTGTATCAAGTCGTGGCATGTCAAAGCCTTCACCGATCTTCTGCCCGGTAGCCACAAGTATCATGGATTCATCATCCGGAATTCCTTTCATTTCAGTTCTGGCTGCGCTGTTTTCTTTATCTGAATTGTCTCCATATATAAGAAATACATGATCAGCCTCTTCTCTCAGGTTATCGTAGAGATATTTTGCATGTTCTTTGTATCTTGTCAGGATGACAGGTGTTTTATCATCAGATATTGACTGCTTAACATCTGAGATTATCATCTGGTTACGATCAACACTTTTGCTTATAAGTGTAAACGCCTGATTAATATCGCTACGGCTTTCAATAGTATCAATAGTCCTCGTGAATCGTGGAAATACATAGTGTCCGATTCCTTGAGAGACAGCTCTCTGCTTTGATGTATAACTGTGACGCATAGGTCCAATCAGCATTGGAATCATCTTCTCAAGTTCGTCACTTCTTTTTATGGTTGCTGATACGCCATAAACATACCTTGCATTAACTTTTTGAAGTACCTCAACAGCTGTACTTGCTGCCGCATGATGACATTCATCCATGATAACCATACCATATGAGTTGATCAGCTCATTGAATTTGCCCTTTGCATACACAGAACCAACCATAGCTACATCTACTATTCCCGTAAGCGCTTTCTTCGATCCATGCAAAACTCCAATTACACTGTCTCTCTTTTTTACTCTTCCGGTTTTGGTTGTGTATTCCGGTGGATCCTCATCTATATCCAGAAATTTTTCGAGTTCATCTACCCATTGATCCAAAAGGTCTTTGCTTTGCAGCAGAATCAGACAATTGACTTTTCTCTCTGCAATAAGGTAACTGCAGACAACAGTTTTTCCGAAAGCAGTTGCCGCACTGAGCACTCCGTTGTCATATTCCAACATCTTCTGCGCTGCAAGATCCTGTTGTTGTTTAAGGGAACCATTGAATTTGACCCTTATCGGTCTTCCTTTTTCCCTATGATCTGTAGTGTCATAGTCTATTCCTGCTTTGTCACATGCTGTCTCTAATTCTTCCAGCACGCCTCTTGGCATACGAATATATCCATCAATATCTTTTCCGAGATATAATGCGCTGAAATTATAATAATTTGAAAACCCAAGTCGTTTATTCTGAAAATACTTCGGATTGTCGAATGCTGTCATGCATCTTATCTGATTCTGCAATCTTGGCATAAGATTCAAGGTATCTACATAAACACCATCCGCCAACACAATATGCAACTTACCTATTACATCAGCCTTATTCAGGCGGTCAGTCTTTCTCCATGGTTTTGGTCTTGAGCCAGAGAATAAATCTGTGGCATTCACAACATTAGGATCCAATTCACTTGACCATTTGACCATGAGCTGCTCGATTTCCCTTTGAGAATACCTTGGTGTTCGGTTCACAAGAACATCCCACTGGTCAGTATATGCATTCCAGTTTTTATCGACAAAGGCACTATTACCATTATTCAATGCCCAGCCCTGGAGTGGTAAAGCAATAAGATTTCCCAGCCTGCTTGCCGTGTCCTGTGATGGATACATTCTGTCATAATAATGGAAAGACTTCATATTAACTGATGCTGCTCCCCTGTCCAGAAGCATGAATCCAAAGTTCCTTGCAAGCGATGCCTGTATCGGCTTGTCAAAGAAAATCCAGACATGAGCGCCACGGCCCGATCTTGATCTTTCAACAAGAGGAATCACGCCGTTCTTTTCGCACATTTTTCTGAGTGCGTCTACCTCTTCATGCCAGGCTTCATCTTCATTTGCATAGTCGTTGGTTTCAGCACCTTTAACATGATTATCAAAATCGAACACGAGGAATCTGCATGTACCATCCGGAAACAATGGGTACACTCCAATCACATCTGTACCATCTTCCTTGTAGCCAATCAGATGCTGCATTACTGTTTCAGGTGTAAGCTTTATCCATTGATTGAATGCACACTCATCGCAAAACTGCTTTTCGCCATGCTGCTTAGGGCAGACGTAATTATTCCATCTGTTTGCGCATTGTGGAAAATATCCGCCCTTACGCCCACGTTTTGCATAAACGTCCTGACGGCCCCAGAACATTTTGAAGAAAACCTGCGCATGCTCCCTTGTAATAAAAGGTCTGTATATTCTTGCACCTTGATCAGGATCATATTCTTCGTACTCTTCTATTCTGTCTGAAAAATTACGCAGGGAATCCAAATCATATGCTTCGATGTTCATAACATATTTCCTCGTTCACTTGACATGGATCATATAATGCTCTTTGTTGTTTTTTATATTATCACAAGGAGGTTAATATGCACTCAAAGCTTAACGATTCTCAAATCCTGTCAATACGCTCTGCATACTGGAGCGGAACACCGGTAAAAGAAATCTGCAAAATATATGGTATTTCGGAATCAACAGCATATTTCTGGATCTCCCCTAACCAATACAAGGAATATGCAGCAGATCTTGGAATGGAAATAATGATACATAAAGAGTTCTGTGATACACAACGCAGTATGCAAAAGCTAAGGAAGATCGTAGATATTCTCAATGATGCAAACTGTAACAGTGAATCGCCGCTCGAAGAGAAACTAAGTGAATTCGTGAGATTAAGCCCAATTTACGGAATAAATGTGACACTTGAGGCTCTTCATATTTCAAAAGGGACTTATCATAACAGGATAATCTGTAAACATAACCCGACTTGTTATGAGCTGCATCACAAGGAAATCAGCGAAGCAGTTCAGCTCATTTTTGATGAAAGCGAGCAATGCTATGGTTCAGATAAGATTTTGGCTGTTCTTAAGAGACGTGGATATCGCACGTCAAAGAGGTATGTGCTTAACATAATGCATGAACTTGGCCTCGAAAGCATAAGGATTCATTCAAAAAAGGATTACTACGCCCTGCATCGGAAGAACAAAGTCAAAAGGCAGTTTGATGTTTCTGCACCAAATACTGTATGGGTCAGTGATATTACCAAATTCAAGATAAAAGGTATTTATTATCATGTATGTGTTGTTATGGATCTCTTTTCGAGAAAAGTCGTCGGCTATAAAATCTCTCCGAACGCTTCAACACAGATAGTAACCTCTTCTTTCAAAATGGCTTTCAAAGAAAGAGGCTATCCAGTGAATCTATTATTCCACAGCGACCAAGGATGTCAGTATACTTCCAAGGCTTTCCGCAAACTTCTTACAGGCTGCTCTGTGGATCAATCATTCTCACATACGGGTACACCCATTGATAATGCGGTAAGTGAGTCTTTCTTTTCGAATCTGAAGAAAGAAGAAATGTATAGGCATGACTATCGTTCAGAGCGCGAATTCAAAACCAGAATATCCAGGTATATCGCGCACTATAATCAGAATCGCCCGCACAGCTATAACAATTACAGATCACCTGATGAAAAGGAAACTCAGTATTATACACATTTGGAGGAATAAGCAGTTCAGGATAGAGCACCGATTCAAATCTTTGAACTAGTGATTTCAAATGTTTGTAATCAGGTGCAATTCTTAAAAATGTCTTAAAGTATTGATATTGCTGCAATAAAGAAAAAAGTCGGAATTCCGTGGTTCAGAATTTCGACTCCTTTTCACCTGGTTGCGGGAGGGGGACTTGAACCCCCGACCTCCGGGTTATGAGCCCGACGAGCTACCAACTGCTCTATCCCGCGTCATCATATTATGTTATATAGGAGGTGGTACCGGAGACCGGACTCGAACCGGTACGAGAATCCTCCGGCATATTGGGTTAAAAATGGCTCCGAGGGTGGGGCTCGAACCCACAACCTACCGGTTAACAGCCGGTTGCTCTGCCATTGAGCTACCTCGGAACATCTGACGCTTTATGCGACTTGATTATTATAGTTTAGAGATGATGCTGTGTCAACACCTAAATTTTACCTTTTTTCTATCCTATGACTTCTTTTATAATTCTATGGAAGTTTCCGTAAGCGATCTTTGCCAGCTCTTCCTCACGCAACCCCCTGCCCCTGAGAATTTCAAAGAATACAGGTATCTTTGAAGGGTCCTCAATTCCGGCGGCCGCTCCCATAGAGAAATCAGATGCATCAGAATCATCCCCGGATTCAATGTAATCGCAAAAATCGAATCCGCAGCCCACATGGTCAATTCCCATGATGTCTATCATATGCTCACAGTGATCTGCAAGCCTGTAAATATCTGACTTTGCCGGGTCAGGATCAACGAATGCGTACCATGTGTTGAGGCCAACACAGCCGTTTGCGTCCCTGACAGCCCTGAGCTGATCATCCGTAAGATTGCGGGGATGGTCACAGAGCGCCCTGCAGTTGGAGTGTGAAGCAATGAACGGTCTGCCGTCCGTTATGCGCACGATGTCCCAGAAGCCGGCCTCGTTGAGATGAGAAGTATCTACGATCATCTTCTTTTCGAGCATACGAAGCACTGCCCTTTTGCCAAGCCCACTGAGTTCTTCAGTACTGCCTGAAACTGCGCCGTGGCCGAAGCCGTTCTTTTCGTTCCAGGTCAGTATGCCATGCCTCGCACCGAATTCGTAATACTCGTCAATCTTTGAAAGTGACTGATCATAAGACGCATATGCCATGCCCTCGACACCGATAAAGACATAAAAGACGCCATCTTCCCTGGCCTTCTGCATTTCAGCGTAAGACTTAACTATGCGAAAATCTTTTGTCTCGGTTATCTCATCTTTCACGCAGCGGAAGATGTCGCGGGTCCTTTTACTGATGTCGCTTTTTCCGAGAGTATCGACCCAGACTACGAAAACAGAGCCTTCCACTCCACCCCTTCTGATGTTTTCAAAATGGTGGTTATGGAAGACATTTGTTTCTCCCCTCATTCTTTTGTCGGTCACATCCGTCCAGATGTCACTGTGCGCGTCAAAGCAGTTCATTCAGTTGAGCATACCTGCCTTTTCTTCTTCAAGATTCCTGTTGATGATACCGATCTTGTTTCTGTACTTAGCGGCATTTACTATGTCGCCCGTTGCTTCATAGATGTGTACCAGCTCTTCCATCGCATCAATGTTGCTGGGCGAAAGCTGCAGTACTCTTTTAAAAGCTTCGATTGCTGCATCAGGATTGGCGAGAGAGGACTCTGCGATTCCGAGATAGTACCACAGAGGCCACCATTCAGAGTATCTTCCCTCCTTAAAGCGCGCCAGAGTATCCCTGCCGCCGGCGAAATCACCGCCCATTATCTTGTTGCAGCCGAGCTCTATCTCGACAGGCTCTTCGAGCTCTTCAACGCGTTCAGATATCTCTTCCCTGAGTGACGCGAGAAGCTGGTCGTCCATCTCGTGGGTCTCCATCTCGCTGCCCGCGGAATGTTTCAGGAAATCCTGCCATGTGAGCTTTGCCTTTAGGTAAAGGCCCATGTTGAGGTAAGCGTAGCCGAGGAAGTAATAGCCCATCGCGAAATCCGGGTGGATCATCGTGAGGAGTTCGAATGTTTCCGACGACTCCGCCTTGAACATGCCGGTCTTCTCCTCATCACCAAGGCCGTCCTGCGCTTCAGCCTCGTATATCTCCTTGCAGACTCTCGCGTATAGGTACAGCGCCTCTTTCGACTTCGGCTCTATGCGGAGCGCTCCCCTGAGGAGCATGCAGGCATCCTCAAAATCACCCATGTCAGCAGCATGAGCGCCTTCGGACACCAGCATAGGAGCTGCGTTGTCACCAGTCGCGTGCTTTATGAATTCCACGTATTTCTCAGCAAACACAAAGTACGGGTCTCCTCCGATCACCCTGCCCATATTGAGCACTATGCTTCTGAGATCGATCTCTCCCTTTGCATCGCTGCCTTCTATGCCTACCGGCACAGCGACACCGGAGAGTATCTCAAGCGCGCCTGTCCTTGAAAGGTAATCAGGCGAAAGCTCCGCGAACATCATGTTCTGAATTCGCGGAGAGAGGTATTTGCTTATTCTGTCTTCGTTTCTTGTTTCACTCAATCCAGTTCCCAGCCTTTTTTATCAAACTTCTTCATGGCATCTTCGCCGACCATCGATTCGAGATCTTTATAGATGACGTCTTTCAGTATCTCGTGCTTCACGGAGTCCGCAAGATCATCGTAAAGGCTGTCCGTGTATGCATAGAGAATGCGCGCCAGATGCTCCCTTTTGCGGGTCTTGCCCGAAAGACCGTTCCTGCTGATGTATCCTGTGAGCCTTCCGAAAAGATCATATGGCTTGAGTCCGGTGTCATTGAGTACCCTAGGGATGGATTTTTTGAATCCGCCGTTTCCTATGTAGCTTTCGACAGTTCGTGCGACAGCTCTTATGCGCAGAATGTCGTCAGGGGACATGCTCCCCGTAGAGATCATCTCATAAGGAGCTTCATCTGCATATATGCAGCCATAGTCATTTGCGCTTGCCCTCAGTGCGGTGCCCTTGCTGATGCAGATGCTGTCTATATGAACAGGCATGCCTTCCGCCATGCCGTAGGTCTTGTTGAAGGACCGGGCAAACATTGCTTCCGTCTCGAGCGGGAGTCCTGCCTTGAGATGTATCTCTGTACGCACTTTGCCGCTCTGGAGCAGCTTGGTCGTATTGTACATAAGGCGGTATATGTTTTCACCTCTGCCGCAGGCAGCCAGAACTTCAGCGTTTGTGCTTGCGACATCCATGTTGAAGGTAAACTGTCCTTCCCTGGCTTCAGCGAGAAGTCTGAGTGTCTCCTCATCCAGCGCATCGCCGTCGATGTTGAACTCAAATGCTGTAATACCGTTATCGTTGTTGATGATGTATTCGAAGATCCTGTAGGCCCTCTCGGTATTGTAATTGAACATTTTGTCGAGGAACACGACACGCTCTACTTCGTTTGCCAGGAAGTATCTCAGTTCGGTACAGACCCTTCCGAGGCTCAAAGCCCTGACTCGTGCGTTAGGCAGGAACTGCGAGTAAACGGTCCTGTCCGATGTGCCTCTTATTGACTCATAATAGACGGTACCCGAGCCCACTTCGAATTTCTCGTACGGGAACGGCAGGGATTCCATCTCAACCGGAGCATCGTACGGATTGACAACAACCTGATCGCCTTCACGGTAGGCCAGACCTGCTATGTTTTCGAAATCGAACTCATAGTCAAGCACTGACTTGAGGAAATTGAACATTACGCTCTCGCCCTCGCCTCTGATGACATAGTCTACGAAATCGTTCTGTTTAACGAATGAGCGCGTCTCAAATGACACTTCCATGCCGCCGAAGATTATTGCTATGTTCGGAATGGCTTTTTTTACCATATCCGCCACCCTGCACAGCTGCCGGATGTTGAAGCTGTCGGCGTGGAAATAAACTATATCGTACTGGGCGTTCGCGATATCCTCAAATATGTCGCTGTAGAGCTCATTCCTGCCGAATGTTTTGACATGTACGTCCAGCGGTGAGTCAAACAGCACGCTATAGAGGTATTTGAGAGCCAGTTCGGTCTGTTTGTTGTCCGATTTGATTGTGGTTAACAATAATTTCATATCTGTACACCAATTATTCTCTGTTCCATCGGAGGAGCCCAATCTCCGGAGATTTACATCCTTTCCGGAGCTGCTATGCCAAGAAGTCCCAGACAGTTTGCAATTACTGTCTTTGACGCTTTCACAAGAGCCAGTTTGGCATTCCTTTCCGCCTCATCATCGACCAGGATATGCTCGTCGTGATAGAACTTGTTGAAAGACTGTGCTATATCCACCAGATGACGTGTCACGATCGACGGTTCATACTTTTCAGCCGCTTCAATGACCACCTCAGGTACTCTGTAGATGAGTTTTGCCAGCGTGTATGCGCTGTCACTTCCGAGGAATGCTGTATCTATGTTTCCAAGATCATCAACATTCACGCCTGCATCCTGAGCCTTGCGGAGAACGCTCGATGCCCTTGCATGCGTGTACTGTACATAAGGTCCTGTCTCTCCATCGAAGTTGAGCACCTTGTCCCATGAGAATACATAGTCCTTGATCTTGTTGTTGGAGAGTTCCTGGAATATGACAGCTCCGATGCCGACTTCCTTCGACACTTCGTCGATATCCACACCCTGGGCGTCCTTGTCGCGCATTATCTCTGCCGTCTTGGCAACTGCCGTATTTAGAACGTCTTCAAGGAATACCACTCTGCCCTCGCGCGTCGACATCATCTTGATGTCATCTCCGTCAGAGAGGCTCACCAGTCCGAACGGAACGTGGATGCAGTCCTTCTCCCACTCATATCCCATGAGCTGGAGCACCTTCTTCCACTGCTTGAAGTGGAGGTTCTGCTGTGAAGCGACGACGTAGATGCACTTGTAGAAGTCGTAGTGCTCCTTGCGGTATACGGCTGCAGCGATGTCTCTGGTTACGTAGAGACTGGAGCCATCTGATTTTGTGATCATTGCCGCGCCGAGTCCGTATGGCTCGAGGTCAACTATCTGAGCGCCCTGTGACTCAATGAGCAGGCCCTTGTCCCTGAGCTCCTGAATGAATCTAGGCATCTTGTCGGAGTAGAAGCTTTCGCCTGCATATGAGTCGAACGTGATTCCCAGCATGTCGTACACACGGTTGAATTCTTCGAGGCTCAGTGTTCTGAACTTCTCCCAGAGTTCGAGCTCAGCCGGCTCGCCGGCCTCGAGTCTCACAAAGGTTTCCCTTGCTTCATCTTCGAGTTCAGGATGCTCCTTTGCCTCTTCGTGGAATCTTGTGTAGTATCCGAGAAGCGCCTTGATAGGCTCCTTTGCGAGCTCCTCTTCACTGCCCCACTTGCGGTATGCCACGATCATCTTGCCGAACTGCGTGCCGTAGTCACCGAGGTGGTTGATCCTTACGACATCAAAACCGACCGCATCGTAAAGCTTGTACAGCGCGTTTCCAATGACCGTGCTCCTGATGTGGCCGATATGGAACGGCTTGGCGATGTTAGGCGAAGAATACTCAACTATGACCTTGCGGCCCGCGCCTCCGTCCGACTTTCCATAGTCTGCGCCGCGCCTGTCTACCTCGCTGATGACCTCTCCGGCAAAAAATGCTCTGTCGATGAAGAAGTTGACATAGGCGTTGACATTCTCCACCTTGGCGAATGCTTCAGCATCGCCGGCTCTGGCGGCGATGTCCGCAGCGATAAGCTGTGGGGCCTTGCGAAGCACCTTCGCAAGCCTGAAGCACGGGAATGCATAATCTCCCATCTTCTCGTCAGCAGGGATCTCGATCATATTGATGATCTCATCCTTCGTAAGTCCGAGTTCTTCGCTGTAAATTGAATCAGCTATGAGTTCCTTGAAATCTACCATACTTATTTACCAAACACTTTCATGAAATGATTTTCGTCACAGATTTTGAAATCATCTGCAAACACTCTGCTTTCTGCTTCTATATCAGGGTTTGCCCTCTCCTCAAGACAGGCGTCTATAAGCTTGTCTGTGAACATGCCGTTTCCGCCTGTCAGCCTGCCGCTGAACGTTCCGTCATAGATGACGCCCGATCCGCATGAAGGGCTGTTCGCCTTGAGGATGGCTCCCTCTATTTTGCATGTGCCGTGCTTTCTCGACCCGTGCTCCACAAGCACAGAATTCAGAGAAAGCTCTGAGCCTTCGTCGAATGCTCTTGTGAGGTCGTTTCCTTTCCTGTCAAGCACCTTGAAGTACTCGTCATCTAACGGAACGATCTCAGCCGGTTCGCGCGGCACAGACAGTCCTGCGGCTGTCTCAGGGCATATTGTAACATAATCATGAGTCCTGCAGAACTCTATGACATCATCATTTTTATTATTGCCGCCATTGTATTTGCAGTCAAATCCAAGGAGGCATCTGCTTACTATATACATATCACTCTGCTCTTTTCTTTCGTTGGCTTAAGGCTCTTATGTGCGGTCAACGAGTGTAACTATCGTATTTCCCTCACCGCCCTGATCATACGGCGCGGACTTGTATGACTCTACGTGCTTGTTGCGTCTGAGTTCAGCCCTGAGACCTTTTCTGAGAATGCCCGAGCCCCTGCCGTGTATTATGTTCACAGTCTTGAGACCTGCCAGGAAGGCGTCATCGATGTATTTGTTCATCCTGTCCGTGGCATCGTCGAGGTTCATGCCTATAAGGTTGATCTCAGTGCTCACGTTCTTTGTTTTGCCGAACGACATATTGCCGTATTTTGCTTTTTTCTTCTCCTTGTTGCCCTGAGGTTCGGACTCGGCTATCACGACATCCTTTACATTGACAGTCATGCGTATCGATCCGAGTCTGATGCCGAAGCTGCCTCTGGAATCCGGAAGGCTTTCGACATCGCCTGTCTGATCGAGCTTTGTGTACTTGACCCTCATGCCGATCTTAAGATCTTCGGGATCAGGCATCTTGCCGGTCTGTATGGTTTCGACCTTCGGAGCATCTGCCGGTTTAAGAGCGGATTCAGCCTGTCTGAGCTTCTTACGGCTCTCGGCTGCTCCTCCCGCTATATGGCCCTCATTGAATCCGGCATTCTTCTTTCTGTGCTGTATATTTCTGAGCTCGCTTGTGATCTCATCGATAGTTCCCTGAGCGTCCCTCAGCATCACTCCGGCTTTTTTGCGGGCGTCCTCAACTATCTTTGCCGCCTCAGCCCTTGCCTTCGCGAGCTCTTTTTCGGCTTCACTCATGGCCTCCTGCGCAGCTTCCCTTTCTCTGCCTGCTTCCGCAAGCCTTGCTTCAGCCGCCGCCTGGTCGGCCTCGACCCTGCTCACAGCTTCTTCAAACTCGAGCTGCTCCTCGCCCATGAGCTCCGCCGCCCGCTCGATGATCGATTTATCGAGTCCGAGCTTTTCGGATATCTCGAAAGCGTTGGATTTGCCCGGAAGTCCGACTCTTAGCTTGTATGTCGGTGAAAGGGTCTCCACGTTGAATTCCATCGAGGCGTTCTCGACTCCCGGAGTCGAAAGCGCGTATTTTTTGAGCTCGGTATAGTGCGTCGTTGCCGCCACAAGAGCGCCGGCTTCCTTGAGCCTCTCGAGCTCCGCTATTCCGAGCGCCGCTCCTTCCAGCGGATCCGTGCCGGCTCCGAGCTCATCAAGGAGCACAAGGCACCCCTCTCCCGCGTTCCTGAAGATCTCAATGATATTCTTCATGTGCGATGAGAAGGTGCTGAGACTCTGTTCTATGCTCTGCTCGTCTCCGATGTCGGCAAATATCTCTTTCAGCACCGGCAGGCTGGTCCTCTCGTCCGCTGGAACGTGCAGACCGCTCTGTGCCATGAGGCACAGCAGGCCGATGGTCTTGAGCGTTACAGTCTTGCCTCCCGTGTTAGGTCCGGTTATGAGAAGAGTCGTCCAGTCGCGGCCGAGTTCTATGTTTGTAGGCACCACCTTGTCCGCCGGTATGAGAGGATGACGCCCGGTTTTAATATCTATTATGTTGTCCCCGTTGAGCTGCGGCTCCGCGCCGTCCATCATCACTGACAGCTTTCCCTTGGCGTTTATGAAATCGAGCTCTGCCATCAGCCTTTGGTCATTCAAAAGGCTCTGATGATGCTCACCGACCCTGCTGCTGAAGAGTTCAAGTATCCTCGTGATTTCGGCCTGCTCGTCAAGCTCCAGCTGCCTCAGCTCGTTGTTGAGAGTGACCACGGCCTGAGGTTCCACGAAAAGAGTGGCTCCCGTTGAGGACTGGTCATGCACCATTCCAGGGAACAGGCTTATATACTCTCTCTTGACCGGTATGACATACCTTCCGTTACGCATCGTTACGATAGCGTCCTGAAGATGCGACTTTGCGGAAGATGAACTGACCATCTTCTGAAGACGCGACTTTATGAGGTCGTTCTTGTTGCGCATGTCGCGCCTTATGGCCTTCAGCACAGGCGAAGCACTGTCTGACATCTCGTCTTCGCTGATTATGGCATCATAAATATCCTTCTCCAGCTTCACTTCCGGATCCAGAAGTCCCGCGATCTCAGATATGACCTTCAGGCCGTCAGGCATGTCTTCCTTCAGGAAAGTCTTTATCTGACGCGAAGACGCAATGCTTGACCTCACCTGAAGCAGTTCTCTCATGCTGAGGCATCTGCCTCTTCTTGCCATCGAAACGATGCTGCTTATGTCTCCGATCTCTCCGACCGGAATGCTTCCCTTATGAACAATAACGGAAACCGCTTCAGTAGTTTCCGTTAGTGCATCCTTTGCCATGCGCATATTGGTCATCGGCTCAAGCTGCGCTATTCTTTCCTTAGCGAGTCCCGAACCTGCCTGATCGCGCAGGAGGTCAAGTATTTTATTGAATTCGAGGAGTGTGAGTATCTTATAATTCATCGTCACTGTTCAGTCTCTTGATGGATTTAAGCTCGTTCTTGAGATTGACATTCTCCATCTGGAGGTCGAAGTAAGCGTTCTCCATCTCCACAAGCTTCTCCTGAAGCTTTTTCTGGTCTTCGGTGTTCTGTGTCTGTCTGTCGAATTCAGAAGACATCTTGTCCTTAAGGTCTGTTACCTGCTTCTTCGACTGCTCCCACAGCTGGATGTAGTGCTTGACATCGTTATCGAGCTGATAGTTCTCTGTCTGGAGCTTGAGCGTCATGTCGGTATTATCCATAAGCTTCTCTGCGATATTAAGTGCTGTCAGTACCGCAGCCTTGTAATTAGGATTGACATTGAGCGCCTTGCTCACTGCTCTGAGCTCCTCATCCACCATCTTAGCGATATCCTTGATGCGTTCCTCGCTCTTGTCGCTTGAAAGCACATAATTGGTTCCGCAAATGATTACGTCGGCTCTGTTCTTTTCCATTTCTTACCTCGCATTGATCATTCCTGTTATCTGCCGCGGACAGCCTCGTACATGAGTATGGCCGCCGCAACAGCTGCGTTCAGAGATTCGATCCTTCCGCGCATCGGAAGCGTCACCTTCACATCTGCCATTTCTATCATGGCCCCGGATACTCCGCTTCCCTCGTTGCCTATTATAAGTGCTATTCCTTTGCTGAGATCTTCCTCGTAGTACGGCACGCCTCCGTCAACTGCTGTGACGGCAATGCGTCTGCCCGATCTTTTGAGTATATCTCTCAGCTTTTCTTCACCCGTCACGTAAATGACAGGTATCTCGAAGATCATGCCCGCAGTCGCCCTTAGAACTTTAGGTGAATAGATATCCACCGTGCCGCTCATGGCAATTATTGCTTTATAGCCCGCAGCGACCGCAGTCCTTATCAGTGTGCCCATGTTGCCCGGATCCTGTATGCGGTCGAGCACCAGCAGATTGTCATCTGCGTCGAGGCTGTCTATGAGCTCCGGGCCGCATGCCTGCTGTTTTACCACAGCCAGCATGCCTATCCCGCCGCCTGCGTCAGTCAGCGTAGAAAACTCGCGTTCCGGTATCTCGCAGACGGCCATGTCTCTGGACCTGATACAGTTCTTTATGAATTCAGGTGCGTCATCCGCAGCCCCTGCAGGGATCATAATGAAGTCAACATCAAGTCCTCTTTCAAGGACCTCGCTGACCAGATTCCTGCCTTCTACCGCAAAGCGGCCCTCAGTGCTGCGGCCCTTGCGCGTGCTGAGCTTCCTGACGAGTCTGATCCTGCTGTTGTCACCTGATGTTATCCTGATCAGCATATCCTGGCGTCCGGATCGGTTTCTTCCGGTTTATTTAAGGAATTCCGGAATATCGAAATCGTCAGTCCTGCCTGACGAAGAAGAATCGTTGTCATCGAAGAGCTTGTCGAGCTCTACCTCAACAGCGTCGAGACCGTCGACTGTGATCCTCTTTGCAGTCGCAAGAGTGTCTTTCTCTGTCTGCGGAGCGATTGAAATGCCATCCATTCCGGCTGTGTTGCCGAAATCTGTAGCAATGATGGTGACGGAGATCTTGTCTGTCATCTCCTCGCTGATCGTAGCACCGAAGATGATGTTAGCATCCGCGTCAGCCTCGCCCTGTACTCTGTCGGCGATGGTGTTGATATCGAGCATTCCCATGTCATATCCGCCCGTAACATAGAGCAGGATGGACTTTGCGCCTGAGATCGAAGTCTCGAGCAGCGGGCTGTTGATCGCATTTGTGATAGCTTCTTCGATCCTGTCTTCGCCTTCGCCTGTACCAACGCCCATGTGAGCGATGCCGCGGCCTTCCATAATGGTTCTGACATCTGCGAAGTCCACATTGACGAGTCCGTATTCAGAGATCAGATCGGAGATACCCTGTACGCCCTTTCTGAGAACATCGTCTGCCATAGCGAACGCCTCGAGCATCGATGTGCTCTTGTCGCTGGAGTCGATGAGCTTGTCGTTAGGGATAACAACGAGCGAGTCAACGAAGTTGCTGAGATACTGTATGCCTTTTGCAGCACGGTTCCAGCGCTTCTTGCCCTCGAATGTGAACGGTTTTGTGACTACAGCTACTGTAAGAGCTCCGCAGTCCATCGACGCCTTCGCGATGATAGGTGCTGCTCCTGTACCTGTGCCGCCGCCCATTCCTGCAGTAATGAATACCATGTCAGCATCCTGGATGTTGGAAATGATCTCATCGATACTCTCCTCAGCAGCCTTCTGGCCTACCTCAGGGTTAGCTCCGGCACCACGGCCTCCTGTGATCTTCTCACCGAGCTGCACTTTGATTTCAGCCTTGCATCTCGAGAGAGCCTGTCTGTCTGTATTCACACCAATAAAGGTTACGCCCTGCAGTCCGGCGTCGACCATGCGGTTGATAGCATTGCATCCGCCGCCGCCGATACCGACGACCTTGATGATTGCGGCATTGTCCGGTTCGGAAACAAAGTCGGAAACGAATTCCATAGTGAAGTCCTCCTCAAATAAATATACTTATAAACATATATTGTAATAGTAACATATTAAAACCCCGGATGCATTAGTTTTTTGGCAAAAAACACAACATTTAGGGGGTGTTTGCTTGACGAGACACAATTACTTGTAAACTAGAACGTCGGCACGAAAGACGCTGATCCGTCTTCCAGGAATGTTATGGTGCCCCTCTCGATGCCGTCACCAAACAGTTTTTCCACCACCAGATGGAGTTTTCCGTTCTCCATATTGGCTATAAGAGTGTCATAATCTGCCTTCACAACAAGTGTGTTATAGATATATGCCTCTATGTTTTTCACATTTGAGATGTCGGCTTTAACAAAATACAGATCTGACTTTATCATTGTACTGATAAGCTCGAGAGCTCTGTCCATGCGCTTGCTGTCTTCTGCTTCGATCTTTTCACCCAGCTTTATCTTGCTTACGACCACTCCCTGGATGATGGTTGTCTTTGGCTTGTTTCTGGTCTTCCTGAGGAGTATTCCCTCCT
The DNA here is from genome assembly GCA_902779185.1 of uncultured Eubacteriales bacterium. Lineage (GTDB taxonomy): Bacteria > Bacillota > Clostridia > Peptostreptococcales > Anaerovoracaceae > Crickella. Next base: position 16,717 of record CACZAM010000020.1, on the reverse strand, counting down.
CGTCCATGACCAGATAGTCATCGTCATATTTGAAAGCCAGGCGCTCCTGCCTCTCCGTGACCTTTATCACGAGTGTCGAAGGGAGCTTGCGTCTGACTTCCGCACGTTTTATGTACGGGTTCTGTTCAAGGAACTCCTCTGTCTCCTTGATGTTTGCCTTGTAGATGATATTATGACCCGATGTGGCATGTCCTATGTTGATTATCTCTTCCGCGGTATAGTGCGAATTGCCCCTCACCTCGATCGCGTCTATCGTGAAGATGCCTGTGGTGGAAAAGATGAGCCAGAAGACCAGCAGTATAAGGCATGTCACCAGTACGTAAAAGCGTGTTCTGAAGCGGTTTTTCTTTCTCTGCTTGTATATCCTGCGGGCCTCCTGCTTCTGAGCGAGTTCGCCCATGGCCGGATGATTTGCCGGGAGTCCGTAGCGTGTCCTGTCATCGCCGCTGCCGCTCTTCCGCTCCATTACTTTGGTTTCCGCGGACAGGATCTCTGTATTTCCGGAATGCGCAGCGGCTGCGGCCGCTCTTCTCGCTTTCTCCGCTTCCTTGGCGGCACGTTCCTCTTCAGGATCAGGTTCCCTGTATATCTCGCCCTTTGGGACTACGAATGTATATGTGATGTCGTCAACATCAGTCAGGCCGGTCTCCTCATAAATCGGAGGATCCACGAAAACGGTCCTGCCTGTAGGATCGGCTGACTTGTATGTATCGAAGAAATCATCCGCATCAAAGAAGCTGTCGCCGTCCTCTTCCGCCGCTTCTTCCAGGGCAGTATTTACCTCATCAGTAAAGCGTCTGCGGTCCGCAACGATGGTACCGGCAGGGACAGGTGTCTCTTCCCCGGATTCTTCCGCCGGTTCCGGTTCCACCATGACAGGTTCCGGGATCCCCTCAGGCTCCTCAGAATCAGGATCCCTGTAGACTTCACCTTTAGGCACAACAAAAGTGTATTCGATGTCATCATCCGCTGCGCTTTCAGCGTCCGGTCTCATCTCTTCAGCTTCCTGTTCTGTGACTCCGTCGTTATTCTGTATGATTTCTTCCCTGTCTTCTTTCAAATAACTTACCTTTTGCAGGTCTGCACGACCGTTCTGTATATGATGTCGGTTGCGTCCACAGGCGCTATGCTGCGGCTCGCCTTTTTCATTTCTTCGAGTTTCTCCCTGTCTGCTTCGAGACGGCGGACCTCTTCCATAACCTTTTCTGAAGTGTCTGCGTTTTCTCTCACTATTACAGCCCCGCCGGCGTCTGCCACAGCCTTGGCATTGTAATACTGATGGTCAGCCGTTACGTTCGGAGACGGGATGAATATGGCCGCCCTTCCGGCCATAGTGACCTCTGCTACTGAAAGAGCTCCGCTCCTGCTGATAGTGAGGTCGCATGCCGAAAGCTGTGCCGGCATGTCGTTTATATAAGCACTGATCCTGACGTTCGAAGGGCTGAAGCCTTCCTCAGACAGACGCTTGCTGATCGCGTCATAGTATTCACGGCCGGTGCCCCAGATCACTGTGTATCCGTCTCTTCCGGCGTATTCCCTGGCGACAGCCTCACCTATGCTGTTTGTGGTCTCCGACCCCAGACTTCCTCCGAATACCATGATGACGAAGTCATCTTCAGGAATACCAAGCGCCTTTCTGTCTGCTGCTTTGTCCCTTCCGTCAAATTCAGCTCTGACGGGGTTGCCGCTGTAGACTATGTTGTCTTTGTTTCTGAAGTGCTCCCGGGCGGATTCGAATCCCAGAAACACTTTTTCAGCGCTGCGCGCTCCGAGTCTGTTTGAAACACCCGGAAATCCGTTCTGCTCATGCAGATACACAGGTACCCTGAGTCTTCTTGCTGCCAGCACTACAGGTACGCTCACGAAACTTCCCGTGCTGATAACAGCATCAGGTCTGAATTTCTTCATCAGTCTGATGGCGTCGCGCCTTCCGTTCAGAGTCCTCCTTATGGTGGCAGCCAGCCTGACCGGATTGCTTCGGTCGAACCAGGTCGAATCGACCTCATACAGCGTATATCCGTGCGCAGGAATTATCTGACGTTCGAGATCCTCTCCTTTCGCGATGTAGATGACCTCTCCGGAAGGATCCTCCTCCCTGAATTTATCTCCGATCGCAAGCGCCGGATAAATATGGCCGCCGGTGCAGCCCCCTGTCAGAACGATCTTCATGCTGTTGCCTCCATTTCGGCCCTCACCCTGCCCCTCGGCAATCGTTTTTTGGATACGTTAAGCACTATTCCCATGGCTATCATGAATGACCAGATGGATGTGCCTCCATAGCTGATGAACGGCAGCGTGATACCTGTTGCAGGCATCGATGAAGTAACGACCGCAACGTTGATCACCACCTGCAGTCCAAGCATTACTCCAACTCCCGTCGCAAGATAGAATCCGAGTCTGTCCTTCGCCTTGAGAGCTACCATGAATATTCTGAAAAGCAGGATTATGTATACGAGCATCAGTATTACAAATCCGATATATCCAAGTTCTTCGCCTATCACCGCCAGTATGAAGTCATTCTGAGGCTCAGGCAGATAGAGGTTCTTGGCAATGCTCCGGCCGAATCCGAGGCCTCTGAGGCCTCCGTTTCCAAGCGCGATAAGTCCCTGTGACACCTGATAGCCGCTTCCCTGGAAATCCGCAAAAGGATCACGGAAGCTCGATATTCTGTCGTACCAGTGGGCAGGCGTCTTAGCCGCCATAATATACATATAACCTGCGACGGCGCCTGCAAGCGGAATAACCATGAACAGGTAATTGAGTCCCGCTACAAGCATGATCGATATCATGATGGCAACGATTACTATGGCCGTGGATAAGTTCGGCTGCCTTACGATCAGGTAGAAGTGGACACCCATAACGGCCAGCAGCACGATCAGTCCTCTCGGTGTGCGTATGTTGCTCGGGTCACTTGCCAGGAAGCATGAAGTGAACACTATCATGCCTACCTTTGAGAACTCACTCGGCGTTACACCGATGCCTCGTATGCCTCGCTGAGCTCCGCCTACAGTGGAACTCGTCATGATAACGAGCACGAGAAGCACGATCGAAACCAGCACAATAAGATAACTGATTTTCGAATAATAGTGGTAGTCAAAATTAGCGACTATCAGCATTACAAAGAGCCCGGAACCTACCCATATCAGCTGTCTGACCAGATAATATGTAGGATCGGGATGTGCCGTGTTGATAGTCTGGTAATAGCCCGCGCTGAACACCATGGCGACTCCGAATAGTGAGAGTACGATGACAAACGCAACTACTCCGAAATCGTAGCCGCTGACTACCCTGCTGAGGCCGCGTCCGAAATCCTTCATTTCGTCGACGGCATTGACTTTCTCTGTTTTGCCGCGCCTCTCCCGCCTTATGGCACGGCGCGTAGCAGCCTTCTCAGCCCTGCTTTTTTTGTTTTCTACTTCAGCATCTCGTTTATGCATTGTTTGAAGTGCCTGCCTCTTTGTTCAAAATTAGCGTACATGTCCCAGCTTGCGCACGCAGGCGACAGGAGGACCTTCTCCCCGGCTCTTGCGAGCTCAGCAGCCTTGCGCACACATTCAGGCATGTCCTTGCAGTTATAAATATTTGTGAAACCGACTTTTCTTGCAGCTTCTTCTATTATAGGAGCATCCCTTCCGAGAAGGATGAGAGCCTCAACAGCTCCGTCGAAGTGATTTACAAGATCTTCGAACTCCTGACCCTTGCCGTCCCCGCCGGCGATGAGAATTATTCCGTCCTTAAGAGCCTTTATCGCGATCACGGCTGCATCTACATTTGTACCCTTCGAGTCGTTGTAGTAATCCACATCATCGACTCTTCCGCAGAACTCGATACGGTGCTCTACTCCAGGGAACTCCCTGATTGCCGCGGATATGACAGAAGGATCTATACCTGCATAGAAGGCGATCGCCGCAGCGGCGAGCACGTTTTCCACGTTGTGATCACCGATTATGCGAAGATCCGATCTGTCGCAGATGAAGTGTTCCGCACCTTTAATGTCCTTTACGATAATCTTTGTACCGTCAAGGTATGCTCCTCTGTCCGGCTTTTCCCTGCGGCTGAAAGGAATGACCGTTGCTCTGGTATTTTTTGAGAGCGCGAAAGCCTGCTCATCGTCCAGGTTGATGACAAGGAACTCATCTTCTGACTGATTTGCGGCAACCTGCGCCTTTGCAGCGCCGTAAGCTTCCATGGTTCCGTGTCTGTTCAGATGATCAGGAGTAAGGTTGAGTATTGCAGACACTACAGGTCTGAATTCTGCTGTAGTCTCCAGCTGGAATGACGATACCTCTGTCACGAGCCAGTCATTATCAGTACTGTCCATTGCCTGCGAAACGACCGGAGTGCCAATATTGCCCACAACGGCCGTATTCCGCCCTGAGGCCTTGAAAATCTCTCCTACCAGTGTAGTTGTCGTAGTCTTGCCGTTTGTACCTGTAATGGCCACGAATCTGCCTTCCCCGAGTCTGTAAGCAAGCTCCAGCTCACCTATGATCTCGATCCCGGCATCTCTGGCCTGCTGTATATAGTCGAGCGTCGTTGGTACGCCCGGGCTCAGCACGAGCATGTCATATGCCGTCATGTCTTCAGGCACACTGCCCAGGTAAGACCGTATTTCTTGGTTCTGCATGTACTGCAGGAACTGCGTGTCGAGCTTGTCAGGCGTTTTGGAGTCCTGGATAGTGACCACAGCGCCGGCCTCATTGAGAGCCCTGGCCGCAGCCTTGCCTGACTTGCCCAGGCCTACAACGAGAACATTGCGGCCTTTCAGTATCTGTTTATATTTGATCCCTCTTAACATTATCTTGTCGTCCCTTCTGTATTTTATTAGCGGACTGAGATGAACGCGATGACACAGCAGATTAAGGTGAACAGACAGAATACGCGTACCACCTTCGTCTCATGCCAGCCTCCGAGCTCAAAGTGATGATGGATAGGTGCCATCCTGAACACTCTCTTGCCGCCGGTTTTCTTGAAGTATGTGACCTGAATGATCACGGACAGCGCCTCAATGACATAGATGAGGCCGGCGATCGGCAGGAGCCACTCCATGCCGCCTACGATCGCCATTGCCGAAAGCACTCCGCCGAGCGCCATCGAACCGGTATCCCCCATGAATATCTTTGCAGGATAGTGATTGTAGAGGAGGAAGCCTATGAGAGCGCCGAACACGGCCTGTCCGGCAACGGCCATAGGCTCGTTGCCGCCGTGCACGGTCATGCCAATGATGGCGAACGTGCACGCCACGATCGACGAAGTGCTCGCGGCCAGGCCGTCAAGCCCGTCAGTGAGATTGACAGCATTGGCCATAGCCACCTCGATAAATATCACGAACGGTATATACAGGATCCCGAAGTCTACGGTCTTTCCGAAGAACGGAATCAGCATTGTGGTACCCTCTTTAACCATCATGAATATGGCGAGCGCGGCACCGAACACCACCTGAAGTATCAGCTTCTGCTTAGGCGTAAGGCCTTCGTTCTGCTTTTTTGCCACCTTGTTGAAGTCATCAATGAAACCTATCGCTCCAAAGGCATACATGCTGAGGAGTATGGCGATCTTTCCGGTCGTCATGCTTCCCTTCATGAACATGCTTACTACTACGGCGGCAGTGATGCCGATTATAAACGCTATGCCTCCCATGGTCGGCGTTCCGGCCTTGCTCAGGTGGGCCTGCGGGCCTTCTTCCCTGATGAACTGTCCGAACTGCTTCTGTCTCAGCAGAGGGATCATCCTCGCTGTAACAAGCATAGATACGCCGAACGCTATCGCTGCTATGAGCGCGTATTCTCCTATTCCATGACTTGTACTCATATGATCTGTATCATTCTCCGTTCTGCATCATATATCACTCGCTGTAGATATATACGACTGAATCTTTTTCTACTCTCGTACCTGCCTTCGGATACTGGTCAACGACCACGAATGACTGACCGCTGTTATCCTCCGGTATAACTGTATATTTAAGGCCAAAGTGCCTGATGTTGCGGATGGCGTCCTTGCTGTCCATTCCCGTAACATCCGGGACCTCTACAGTTTCCTTTTTTGCGGCTTCCTTTTCTTCCTTGGAGAGCTTGCGCTCAACGCCCAGATATTCAAGGGATTTCTCTGTGATTTCCTTGACTATAGGACCCGCGGTATATGCTCCGTACTGGACCTTCGTAGGTCTGTACACGATACAGATCATCGAGATCACAGGATCATCCATCGGCGCCATCGCCACAAAGGATGTATTGGTTGCCTCGCTGTACTTCTTATTTTCTACACGGTTCGCCGTACCGGTCTTTCCTCCTACCCGGTAGCCCGGGATGTATGCTGTTGTACCGCCGGCATCAGATACGTAGTATTCCATGATGTCGCACATCTCGGCAGCGGTTTCCTCGGATATCACCTGTCTGACCTCTGTGTCAGGCATCTCCTCTATCACCTTGCCGTCTGAGTCGACAATCTTGTCTACGATCTTCGGCTTCATCAGCACGCCTTTATTGCCCAGGCTGTTTACAGCACAGAGTACCTGCAGCGGCGTTATGGCGATTCCCTGCCCGTATCCTGTTGTTGCAAGGTCGACATCGCTCATTGTCGCCGGATCCTTTACGATGGAGAGCCCTTCGCCCGGGAGGTCGACCCCTGTAAGATCGTTGAAACCGAAAAGGTCTATGTAGTTGTAGAAAGTATCGGCTCCCATGTCCAGCGCCACCTTGGCCAGAGCAGGGTTACAGGAATTTCCGACAGCTTCCTTCAGCGACTCTTTTCCGTGAGTGAACAGGCAGTGCAGGTAATAACCGCCGACCTTGATGGCTCCCGTGCAGTTATATGTTGATTTTTCATTGGCGCTTCCCGAATCGAGAGCCGCCGCTGCAGCTATAAGCTTGAAAGTTGAGCCCGGCTCATAGACATCGCTCACAGCTGTTATCTTCCACATGTTGCTGAGATACTCGGTCTTCTCCTTGTCGGACATCTTCCTGAATTTTTCTTTTTCCTTAGGATCAGACGGCTCGTTGGATTCATTAGGGTCATACTCAGGAGTCGTTGCCATGGCAAGAATATCTCCGGTCTTCGGATCCATGACTATGCATGTTATGGCTTCTGCGCCCGTCTTTTTCATACCGGTCACAAGAGCATCCTCAACGAAGTGCTGTATCACGGAGTCTATGGTCGTTACGATGCCGTAGCCATCCTGAGCCTTATAGTACCTTGTTTTGCTGTTTGAAAGAGTATCACCGTTGTTGTCGGTGGTTCTGACAGTTCTGCCCTTTATGCCGGCAAGTGTGGAGTTGTATTCATATTCAAGGCCGGAACGGCCTGCGTTGTCTTTGTTGACTCCGCCGAGCACCTGTGCCGCGAAAGCGCCGTTAGGGTAATACCTTGCAGAGCGTGTCTTGACTATAACGTCTCCCTCGAATTCGTTCTCAGCCGCCTCTACCTGCTGCCTTGTAAGTCCCTCTCCGAGAAGCACGAGGTTTTCTTCTCCCTCAAGGAGCTCTTTCACCTCTGCCGCATCCTTTCCTGTGAGGTGGGCAAGTCTGAGTATCCTTTTCGCTTTGTCGTCAGCGCTGATGCTCTCATCTTTGTAAATATACTGTGTATACGCGTAGAGCTCATATTCTGTAACTGTCTCGGCCAGCGTATTCATACGGGAATCGTAAATGGCGCCTCTTACAGGAGCGATCTCGGTATCCACCTTCTGCATGTCGGCAGCCAGGACCTTGAGCTCATCAGACTTGTATATCTGCCAGTATCCCATCCGGAAGATAAGCGCAAAAAGAAGAGCCAGGATCAGGCCAAAACCGAGCGCAAGGCGGTTGCGGTTTCTTGACGTGATGATTTCACTGTTCTCTTCGAGTGCTTTCCTTCTGATTTTTACTCTTTTCTTTTCTGTATCCATACTCCCTCATTTAAGCATACATATACGGATATACTATACCACATATGGTATTCGAATTTAAAGGGCAATACTGTATTTAGAAACGTCCATTCTTATAAAAAACGCCACCGAACCGTCGCCGGATCAGTGGCATCAGGATGTCTGTGCTATGCTTTAATTGTAGGCTTCGCTCCTTATGGCAGCAGCAAGATTCTTTACTTCTGATTCGACGTTGCCCAGTTTCACAACGTTTTCTGCTGACGGGTATACCATTCCGAACTGTTGTGTCGCTACGTCCTCTATCCTGGTGACTCTTGTCTCCTCGACTATCCGGCTCTGCAAGGAGTCGATCTCTGCCTGAAGGTATTCATTCTCTCTCTCAAGGATGTTGTTCTCATGCTGTATGATCGCTGCGTATGATCTCATGCCTACCAGTACGAATATTCCGATCATTACTATGGTCATCAGTCTGACCGCGCTTCTTCTGTCTGCTCTGATTCTGTCTGCTCTGATTCTCTGTTCTCTGCTCTTCATGGTCGTGTTTCTCTTTCGAAGTGTGTTATCAGTGTTACAGTTTCTCGAGCACTCTGAGCTTTGCGCTCCTTGCCCTTGGGTTTGTCTCAGTCTCTTCTTCCGAAGGTGCTATCGGTTTTCTCGTTACCCTCTTTACGTCGGCTACCTTGCCGCAGACACATACCGGAAAGTCCTTAGGGCATGTGCACGGATCGAGTCTCCTTTCGAATTCTGTCTTTACTATCCTGTCCTCGAGCGAGTGGAAAGTTATTATCGCTATCCTTCCTCCGCTCTCCAGAAGATCCGGAAGCTTTTCGACGGCTTCCCTGAGATGTCCGAGCTCGTCGTTGACCTCTATCCTGATCGCCTGGAACGTCCTCTTGGCCGGATGCGGTCCCGTTCGCCTGGCTTTCGCAGGTATTGCCGCCTTTATGATCTCTGTCAGTCTGGCTGTTGAATCTATCGGCGACTCTGCTCTGTCCCTGACGATGAATTCGGCGATCCTGGAAGCCCAGCGTTCTTCGCCGTATTCCCTTATCATTCTGGTGAGTTCGTCCCTGCTGTAGCCATTAACTACGTCGTAGGCTGTCAGCCTGTCCGAGTCATCCATCCTCATGTCGAGAGGCGCGTCCTGCATATAGCTGAATCCTCTTTCGGGATTGTCAAGCTGGTATGAGCTGACTCCCAGATCAAGCAGTATGCCCTGCACTTTTTTACCGGCGGCCTCCGCGATCGCGTCCACATCGCTGTAATTTGCGTGTACAAATCTCTTTTCGCAGCTGTACTCTTCGAGTCTTTTCTCCGCCGCTGCCAGTGCTTCGCGGTCTCTGTCTACCGCTATCAGCAGGCCTCCCTCCGTGAGCCTCTGACATATCCCTGAGGAATGTCCTCCGCCGCCCACGGTACCGTCAACATATATGCCATCCGGTTTTATATCGAGAGCTTCCATCACTTCGTTAAACAGTACCGGTACGTGTTCGAATTCCATGAGGAGCCCCTTTATATGCTGAATTCTCTGAGCTTGTCAGTGAACCTGCTGTCTTTCATCTTCTTTGCAAGGTCAAAATCTGCTTTCGTTTCCGCGCTCCAGATCTCCACTTTGTTCATGGCGCCTGTTGTAACCAGATCTTTGGTGATATGCGCGTATTCCCTGAGGTTCTGAGGGATCTTGATCCTTCCCTGACCGTCAAGTTCACAGAGTTCTGAATTTCCGAAGAAGTCCCTTATGAACTCACGGAAGTCGGCGTCAGACTGCGGCAGAGCCGCGATCTTTGCAGCCATCACTTCGAAGTCCTCCATCGTGTAGATGTAGAGGCATTCATCGAAGCCTTTCGTGAGCATGCACTTACCGCCCAGCTGGTCCCTGAACTTTGCAGGTACGGCCATCCGGTTCTTATCATCTATTTTGTTCGTGTAAGTGCCTAAGAACATGTTTTCCTTGAAATTTCAGGGTTTTTAAGCCCTTTTTGTTGTTTGTATCGAAAGCTTTGACAAATAGATTTTACCCCACTTTTCCCCACTTTTACAAACGAAAATCTTATTTTTTGTTATGATTTCCCCACTTTTTTGTGTAAAGTTGCCTTTACAAAGCCAAAATTTTGAGAAAATAAAAAAGCAGGCACTATATGTAGTGTCTGCTTTACATTTTTGTACAATATGTAGGTAAAGATATCTTTACATTTTTTATGCTTGTGTCATCCCGCAGTCTCTGCCACAAGATGTGGTTTTGCCTAGATCACCAGACCTCCGTTAACGCTTATCACTTGTCCGGTGATGAATGCCGCTTCTTCCGAAGCCAGAAACAGCATGGTTCCGGCAACGTCTGCCGGAGTTCCCGTTCTGCAGAGCGGTGTCTCATCGACTATCATGCCTACAGCGTCTTCACTTACCGAAGCGTTCATGTCGGTATCTATCATGCCGGGCGATATGCAATTGACCCTTATGCCCGAAGGCCCGACTTCCTTCGCGAGAGCCTTTGTAAGACCGATAACACCCGCCTTTGCGGCTGAATACGCCGCTTCGCATGATGCTCCGACCTCGCCCCACATCGAACCAACAGTAATTATGCAGCCGCTTTTGCGGCTGACCATCGCCGGCAGCACATGTCTGATGCAGTAGAACACGCCGCTGAGATCGGTATTTATCACCTCTTCCCATCTGCTTACGTCCAGATCGGTTATGAGACCATAATCTGCAATCCCGGCATTGCATATCAGAACATCTATCTGTCCCAGCACCGATACAGCCTTGTCGACTGCTATCTTCACCGAGTCGGGATGCTTCACATCGCATCTGACCGGAACCGCGCCGGTCTCCTGCCTGAGAAGGTCAGCAGCCGTCTCCGATCTGAAATATGTAAACACAACTTTGTGACCGGCAGCCGTGAACTGCCTTACCGCCTCTGCTCCTATGCCGCGGGATCCTCCGGTTATCAGAATACTGGCCATGGCAGCGTCACTCGCCTCCCTCCAGGAACTTATCGATCCTGTCCATCGCCTTGCCCGCGACTTCGCTTACATCATTCATTTCAAGCTTGCCGTCTCCAAGCGTGCTAGGCTTGCCGCCCGCGGCGATGCGCTCCTGCTCGAGTCTTTCCCTCTCGAGTCTGGCCTGTTCTTTTGCCTTCTCCTTCTTTGCCTTTCTTATGCTATGCCTGATCATCAGGAACAGTATCAGAAGGATCGCAATTACAACGCCCGCAACTGCAAAGCCATAGCTGGCCTCAGCCTTGAAACGTCTCCAGTTGAGTCTGATGAACAGGGCAGCTACCGCTACCACCAGTATCCCGAAAATGACAAGGTATACTGTTGCGTTGCCCTTCTTGTTGTTTTTCATACGAGTTCTCCTCTGTCAGCCTTCTCCTGCTCTTCAGGTGTCATTCTGGTGACTGTGATACCCATGAAGGCCATCACGAGGCAGATGACAGGCATAGCATAGTTGAATACAGCCCAAGGTGCATATACGGCCCAGCCGACTCCGAGAGTCTTTGCGATGAACAGTCCGCATGTGTTCCATGGAACCAGACACGAAGTAACTGTGCCTGCAGATTCGAGCGCGTTCGACAGGCTCTTCGGATGGATTCCTCTCTCCCTGTATGCCGGTGCGTACATTCTGCCCGGAACGAGTATTGATATGTACTGCTCAGGCATCACCACATTCGAGAGCACGCATGTTGCTTCTGTTGCAGCCACCATGCCGGCTCCGCTCTTTATTCTGCTTGATACGGCGTTAATGATGACTGCCAGCTGTCCTGAGCCCTCCATAATGCCTCCGAACATCATCGCGATCATGGTCATGAGTATGGAGCTCGACATATTCATCAGTCCGCCTGTAGAGAGCAGATCATTCAGAGATTCTATGTCACTTACCATCATGAATCCGTTGAGCGATACATCCAGTATGCCGCCGAGGCTCACTCCGCTCTGAGAGAACGGTGCCATTACAGCCGCGGTCAGGAATCCGAGTGTTATTCCCGGTATGGCCGGGACCTTGAGTGCGATAGACAGTATTACTACGATCGGTGGCAGGAGCAGTATAGGGCTGACCCTGAATGAACTGCTGATGCCGTCCATTATTATCGTTGCCTGAGAAGTGTCTACATTGCCGCCGGAAACATGCATGACGCCGTAAATTCCGAAGAATACCAGCGCGAGCACATATGCCACCAGCGTGGATTTAAGCATGTATTTTACATGTGTGAACACGTCCGTGCCTGCCATAGCAGGTGCAAGGTTTGTTGTATCCGAGAGCGGTGAAAGCTTATCACCGAAATACGCTCCTGCCAGAACAGCGCCTGCAGTCGGGCCGACAGGCATTCCGAGGCCCTGACCGATTCCGATGAGAGCAAGTCCCATCGTACCCATTGTCCCCCATGATGTTCCTGTAGCCAGCGAAGTGATCGAGCAGATAAGCACTGCTGCCACAAGGAAGATCTTAGGGCTTAGCAGCTTAAGTCCGTAATAGATCATCGTAGGGATGGTTCCGGATATAAGCCAGGTGCCGATCATCATTCCGACGATAGCCAGAATAAGTATGGACTGCATTGCCTTTGAGATGCCGTCTACCATCATCTTCTCTATCTGCGACCAGTTGTATCCAAGATACATCGCCATGACGGCCGAAATGATTACGCCGATAAACATCGGAATGTGCGGATCCACCTCGAATACGATGATCCCGACAGCCATAACGGCTATCAGTCCGCCGAATGTTATCAGGGCGTGTATCAGCTTCGGCTGACGTATCTCCCTTTCTTCAATAAAGATATTTTTCATACTTTGATTTACCCTTTCTATAGATTGTTTCCGGCCTGTTTACAGAACCGTATTATTTTTCACACTATATATTACACTATATATTGTGTATTTTACAAATACGCACCACAATTTCAACATATTTTTCTGCATTTTCAACAAAAAACGCCGGCACACGGCCGGCGTATGACTGTATTCTTTGCGCATAAATTTATTTTCTCGGGCCGATGAATTCCCTCAGTATCGCGTTATCAGGAACAGCATCTGTCGACTCGATCTTGTCAAAATACTTCATGAACATGAGTATCCTCTTCGCCTCGTCATGCTGTGGACTGGATTCTGGTATCGCCTTCAGCAGAGGTTCCGCGAAGGTCTTGAGCATGTTGGTCTCATAGACGGTACTCGAATTGAACACCACATCCGCGGATGAGCTGTAAGGGAATATGTTGACGCTCTCACCAGCTCTCACCTTCGGCCATGCCTCGAGTGTGGCTTCGGCGTTATAGCCTCTGAACTGATTATCCCTGACCATGCGGCGCAGAAGCCTGGCGTCAGCCGTGGATATCCTGTTGTGCCTGTCAACGGCGATCTGTGTCAGAGGACTGATGTATATCTTGAACTTGTCCTCTCTGGATATATTTTCTGTAAGCACATCGTTAAGACTGTGTATGCCCTCGATTACCAGGATCTGATTCTTCTTCAGCGTTGTGACGCGCTTACCGAATACCTTTGTGCCGTTAACGAAGTCGAACTCCGGTATGTCAACTTCCTTGCCCGCAAGCAGGTCTTCCATCTGCTGATTGAACAGTCCGAGATCGACCGCTCCAAGCCCCTCAAAGTCCGGTTTGCCGTCCGGGCCCAGCGGGGTCTCTCCCCTTTCAACAAAGTAATCATCTGTACCCAGATAAAGAGGTGCTTCGCCGGTAAGTCTTTCGATCTCGGCGCATATCCTCTTCGCTGTCGTAGTCTTTCCGCTGCTGGACGGACCGGCTATAAGCACCACTTTTTTATGGTTTTCGACTATTTTCTCCGCAAACTCCTCGAGCTGCCGGGACTGCAGCCATTCGCTCTGACGGATGATCTCATCAGCGTTGCCGTTTCTGATCTCCCTGTTTATGTCAGCGAGGTAACTGATACCTGTATATTTGCGCATGCGCCTGCACTCCGCATATGCCTCATAAAGCTTGTCGTCGTCCCTGTACTTAGGGATGGAATGACCATGCAGCGCGTTAGGCAATCTGAGGAGCAGACCGTTGCGGTAAGGCCTGAGATCAAAAAGATCGATATAGCCGGATGTAGGCAGCAGGTCGCAGTACATGCAGTTTCTGTAATTATGGAGTTCAGCTATCTCTGCGATCTCATCCTTAGGACGCTCAGCAAAAAGTTCCGCCTTCTCAGGGTATCCTAGCGATCTCCACTTCTCCGCGGCGTGTCCGGCAGTGTCATGTTCTATGACTATCTCGGTGTCATGCGCGATGATCTTCTCCATCTTGTCCCTGATCTTATGGATGTCTGACGTGGTGAGCTGTGCTCCCCCGAGATTTATGTAACTGTAGTACCCCTGATTGAGGGAATTTCCGATCGTAACATCGGCATGCTCAAAGACGCTTTTTACAGCCTTGAGGTAGATGAGAATTGCTGTATTGTGATAGGCGCGCTCATCCGTAAAAGTTTTGATTTCGAAATGTCTGCCCATTTTGTTTTCTCCTGTTTTTCTCTTCTTCTATAATGTCTCTATTTTACCACTATTCAATTGACTAACAACACCCCATGCTTTAAAATGAAACTGATATTGGACATCCAGTTTTTTGATGTGCATTTTTATCAAATTGTTAACCAATGAGGCCACTTATTTTATTCTTAGGGAGGGATAATAAATGAAGAAGGAATATGAACCTCTATTCACCCCTTGGAAGATCGGCAACGTAGAGATCCCTAACAGGATCGTTCAGACATCCATGGGCGGAACATCGCTCTTCGGATGGCTTGAGCCTTGCCACTTCGACAAGGAAGCTGCTCATCACATCCTCGGCCGTGCACAGGATGGTGTAGGTCTGGTTCTTCCGGGCATGCAGTGCGTAAGAGACACAATGGGCAGAAGATGGCTCTATCAGAACAAGAAAATGTTCAAGGATCTCGCTGAGTGGATGCCTGAATTCCATAAGACAGGATCCAAGCTGTTCATCCAGCTCGCAGGCGGATTCGGACGTTCGATGGCCATCAACGATATGTTCGTTAAGATGCTCGAGAACAAGGCTTTCGGCGCTGTTTCCAAGCCGTTCGTAGATATCGAATACTGCTGCGCTTCCGCAGGTGAGACTCCTAACAGATGGTATCCTTCCATCAAATCGAGAATGATGACCATCCAGGAGATACAGGAGATGGTAGAAGCTTTCGCAAAGACTGCAAAGCTCTGCAAGGACGCAGGTGTTGACGGTGTTGAGATTCACGCTGTACATGAGGGCTACCTCCTCGACCAGTTCACGATCGCAAACATGAACTACAGAACTGACCAGTACGGCGGTTCCTTCGAGAACAGATTCAGATTCCCTGTAGAAATCGTACAGGCCATCAAGAGAGAATGCGGACAGGACTTCCCTGTTGCTCTTAGATACTCCGTAGTATCCAAGACAAAGGGCTGGCTCCAGGGCGCACAGCCGGGCGAAGAGTTCGAAGAGTTCGGACGTGACATGGCTGAATCCGAAAAGGCCATCAAGTACCTCGGTGACATGGGATATGACATGTTCAACTGCGACAACGGTACATACGACGCATGGTACTGGGCTCACCCGCCTGTCTACATGCCTGACAACTGCAACTTTGAAGACGTTGCTCACATCAAGAACTTCACTGACAAGCCTGTCGTATGCGCAGGTAAGATGGATATCAAGTTCGCTGCAGAGAAGATCAAGGAAGGCAAGATCGACGCTCTCGGTATCGCACGTCAGAACCTCGTTGACCCTGACTGGGTAACCAAGCTCAGAGAAGGCCGCGAAGAAGAGATCAAGCCATGCATCAGATGCCACAACGCATGCTTCAACTTCGCGAAGTCGAAACACACCGCTAATACACAGCCTCTGTTCGACTCGCTCCAGCTGGCACGCTGCGCTCTGACACCTTCGACGATGCAGCATAACAAGTACAAGATCGTTCCTACAAACTCGCCTAAGAAGGTTGCCATCGTCGGCGCAGGATTCGGCGGACTCGAGGCAGCTCTCGTACTCAAGAAGAGAGGCCACCAGCCGGTAGTATTCGAGAAAGACGACAAGATGTTCGGTCTCTACAATACATCCGCTGCAATGTCCTTCAAGGATGCTGACAAAGAGCTCATGAAGTGGTATGAGAGAGAGCTCAAGAAGTGGGATATCGATGTAAGACTCAACAGCGAGGTAAAGGACATCAACACCCTGCTCAAGGCATATGATGATGTCATCGTATCGATCGGAACGTTCCCTAAGGCTCTCAACATTCCTGGATTCGACAAGTGCGTCACATTCACTGACCTGCTGATCGGACCTAAGAAAGACGACTTCAAGAAGATCGTCTTCCTCGGCGGCGGACTTTCATCCTGCGAAGCTGCATATGATGCGGTGCTCGCCGGCAAGAAGCCTGTAGTCGTTGAGTTCCAGGACGACCTCATCACAGCTCCTGGCACATGCCTTGCAAACTCCTCATTCCTGAGAGAGGCTCTGCCGTTCAAGGGAGTACCTGTACATCTGAGAAGCTCCATCACCGAGATCGGTGACGGCTACTGCATGATCAAGAACTTCGAGACAGGTGAGACCTGGAAGGAAGAATGCGACTGCGTAGTAAACGGACTCGGATTCGTACCGAACGATCAGTTCGCTTCGATCAAGAACAAACATCTCCACAGATGCGGAACATGCGTCAAGTGGGGAGCTCTGAGAGAAGTAATCTGGAGCGCATGGGATGTAGCAATGAAAATCTGATTGCTGATCAAATACAAGCGTAAAAAAGACTGCCTCAGGCACAATGTCATTAAGTTAATGTGACGAAGAGATACTCTCTCATCAGAAATGATGAGGGGGTATTTTTTCTTTCTAAATATACTTGACACAATGGTCGGTTT
>CACZAM010000019.1 GCA_902779185.1 uncultured Eubacteriales bacterium | reverse complement strand
AAACCATCAAGTGGTAGGAGTTTCCACCAATCCACAGTATCCTAAACAGCATAGCCTAAATCCTTTGAAATGGCTATGACACTATAATACGAGGAGTTTAAAAAATTTTTCTAAAAATGGACGAAAAAATGCGTGCTTTTTAGAAAAAATCCATCCTGAAACCGATGTCTGAGTAGGGATAGGTCCCACAAAGATCCTGATACGACATATTTGCGCGTTTGTTAACCGAAATACTTTACAATAAATACCGAATCTGGGTTTTTTACTAATGTATAATAATGCAAACATGGAAGATGAGCTGTTTTTTCTAAAAATGGCCTGAAAAAACACCTGTTTTTTAGAAAAATTTTAGAAACTCCTATTCATACCCTTTTGTATATGGCCTTATATGATCTGATTTATCATCACGGCGACTGCATGATCTGCGAAATACAATTAGTTGTATATCATCGGTACGTTCAAGGCTTCATGCGTAAGTCCGGGAGCTTTTGTTTTACTGAATTTCTTTGAAATTTCAATATGTGGTATCATATGGGTACCGCTGTTCAGCTCTACAAATCCTGAATCTGGAGGGAAACTTGATGAAGGAAGAATGCTTGATCTGCAAGGCTCCGCTGGAGTATCTTGATGCAGATATTCTCATGGAGTGCGAGATCTGTCATAAAAAAGAAAACAGTAAGACGAGGTGCGTCAATGGGCATTATGTTTGTAATGATTGCCATACGCAGGGGCTTGACACTATTATAGGATTATGTTTGAAGGAAACATCAAAAGACCCGATCGTTATAATTGAAAAGATGATGGCTCTTCCGTTCTGCCATATGCACGGACCGGAACACCATGTCATGGTCGGCTCAGCATTGCTGACTGCCTATTATAACGCCGGTGGAGATATTGATCTTCACAGCGCTTTGATTGAAATGATGAACCGAGGGAAGAGTGTTCCCGGTGGCGCCTGCGGCTTTTGGGGTGCATGCGGAGCAGGAATAAGCACGGGCATGTTCGTCTCCATTGTTTTAAAGGCTACACCTTTGACTACTGAGTCGTTTGCATTATCGCACAAGATGACTGCTGCATCCCTGGGAGAGATTGGTCAGGTCGGAGGTCCGCGATGCTGTAAGAGAGATTCATTTCTGTCCATTCTTACTGCTGTAGATTTTGTAAAAGATCACTTTGGTATCGAAATGGAAAAGCCGGAAGTTATATGCAGCTTTTCTGCACAAAACAATCAGTGTATCGGCAGAAGATGTCCTTTCTCACAGATCAATCATTAGCAAAAAATACGGTTTACCTGCTGAAACCATGAAAATGCTGGATTCCAAGCAGCGGCGTTGAGTAAAAGAGGTCGCTATTGATAAACTTAAAAGTAGTAACAGAAAAAGGCTTTTGAAAGTTATTATGAATGTTTTTTTGATATACGCATTTCTTTTTTTTATGGGATCTTTGTTCGGATGGGGACTGGAGCTAGTATTCAGGCACTGGTTTTCAAGGGCTAATCCCGAGCACAGATGGATCAATCCGGGGTTCTGTGTTGGCCCTTATGTCCCACTGTATGGATTCGGACTATGCATACTGTATTTCATGGCAAGCATGATAGAACGCCTTGGTATCACCGGCATTGCACAGCATGTACTCGCTCTCATTCTCATAGCTGCAGAACTCACGCTGCTTGAGTACATAGCAGGTATATTCCTCCTCAAAGCAGCAAATGTCAGACTGTGGGATTACAGTATGATGTGGGGAAATGTGAATGGGCTTATCTGCCCGCTGTTCACCTTGTTCTGGACATTGCTTGGCGTGATGTACTATTACCTGATCCATCCACATATACTTGAGGCACTTGCATGGCTGGCATCCAACCTTGCATTCTCTTTCTTTATAGGAGTTTTCTTCGGAGTGTTTTCAATAGATGTCGCCTATTCCATCAACCTGGTAACACGGATCAAGGAATTTGCTGATGAAAAGGAAATCGTTGTCAGGTACGAAGAATTCAAGCGTATAACATACGAGAAGCGCAAAGAGCAGGAGGATAAGATCCGGTTCTTCATGAGCCTCCCGAGAAGAGAAAGAATGAACGAGATGCTCGAACACTACAGGCAGAGGATGGAGGAACTGGAAAAGTCACTGAACAGATAGATCGCGGCCAATGGAGGTCAGAATGGAACGCATAATTGAGAATCTGAAAAAAGAAGATGCTGAGTATACCGGCGGGAATGACAAATTCTTCAAGCTGGAGATATTCATTCCTGAAACACATTTTGCAGATCTGAGGAAAGCTCTTCAGAGTGCAGATGCCGGGCACATAGGTAATTATGACTGCTGTCTGTCATACAGCAGGGTCATCGGAACATGGAGACCTCTTCCGGGCACAGATCCGTTCATTGGAGAAGAAGGTATGATCAGCGAAGAAGAGGAGCTGAAAGTTGAAGTAACTGTAAATGGCGATCGGCTGGATGAGACGATTGAAGCTGTAAAAGCTGTCCATCCTTATGAAGAACCTGTTATAAATGTGATCGAATTATACAGGACCGGATTATAGACAGTACATGCCTGCCTGTGACTTGCGTTTAGCATCGGTACTGTTTTAAAAGGGACCGGGTTCTGCTATAATTTCAATGTAAAACGTAATAAGAAACCGGTCATTGAGATCACGGTTGGATCAGAAAGGAGAGCGGTAAAGTGAAAGCATTACAGGCATTATATGACGAAATAATTGCGTCTGATGAGCTGAAGAAAGAATTTTCCGGAAGCATAGCAACCAAAGAAGATGCGGCTGCGTTTCTGAAAAAACATGAGTGCTCAGCCACAGTAGATGAATTGATCGAATTCATTAAGGAGAAACTGCCTGCCAGTGGACGTAAAATGAGTGAGGAAGAACTATCAGCTGTGGCCGGCGGCAAAGTTTCACCTTTTGACGTGGTTACCACCGTAGCGACGGTATTCGGCTGTATTGCGATATCGATAAATTCGGATTCTCCTTGCATCTGGGATTGATCTGGTAAAACAACTGTGTTGTGTATGTAAAAAAGAGGGTTTGGTGCATTTAAGCGAATGCATCAAGCCCTTTTGTCTATGGATCATAACAGCGGAAGGATCCGGTCCGGGAAAGCGTACCTGAGCATTTCATACCCGACACCGGAAATCCCGTAAAACAATGAGATCATGGGTTTCCTGCTCCGGTATCCGGCGGACATCGTCATGTAATCTCCTGACTTTTCTTTACGCAGATACATGGCGTTCAACACACTTCCGGCTTTCTCCGGCTCTCCGTTTGCAAGGTAATACTCCGCGATCGCACTGTTTCCGCAGCACAGATGGTCACGATACAAAAGCGGCAGTTTATCGTTTGCTGCTTTGGCCAGAAGCGCACATTTCCTGCAGGATCTGCAGAGCCTGTCATATTCAGGCATCTCCGTGTCTGATGCGGAAAAGCTTTCCAGGATACGGTGCGTCATTATCCCGATGCCCGGAGCTCCGGAGCAATAGCCATGCATATAGTGCTGTGCCGGCCATGACCGGTTATCCGGCCAGGTCCCGAACTTCTCACTGTACGACTGCTCTTCATACTCCAGCGCGTCCGATGCGGCATCAGTATACCGCCTGTCCGAAAGAAGGCGGCCTGCCGCATGCAGGGATTCCGCTATGCCGGCCATGCCGTGTCCTGCTCCGCTGATGAGATGACGCTCGGAAACTGTTTTCCAAAGCCTGAACCCATCGGCCTCAAAGGTGCGAAGCTCCAGCAGCCTGTCAGCGATCTCAGCGATCAGGGACTTCACCTGTTGTTTCTGATAGAACTCGGGATAACTGCACAGAAGAGAAAGGGTGCCTGACAGCCCTGTTATTCTGTCTGCGTCAGTAACCGCAGAAATATCTGTGCGTGCTAAAAGATCAAGAACCTCATCTATCATTCCTGCATACCTGTTGCAGCCGGAATAGCGGTTCATGAGAATCAGGCACCGGAGGATCCCGCCCATGCCGGAAGCTTCACCCATGCTTCCGTTCAGAAAACCTGATGGGCTGGTCCGGTTCATATCTTTCATCAATTCCAGTGATTCTGCCAGGCTGTCTGCCGCAGCTTTTTCGCATTTTACGGCAGCTTCCAGGACATCCCCGGACTTTGCTGCGGCCGCTGCCGCAGCAGCAAATACGCCGATACCGGCAGTCCCGGTGAACATACCCGATCGCATGATCTCAGGGGATCCGCTGCGGCTTCCTGCATCGATCCAACCGCAGCTTCCATCGGGTGCGGTGACCATGCGGTTGCAGATCTTCTTTAAGATCTCGCCTGCCTCTCCGGCAGATATCCCGGCCGGAAGGATCTCTCCGGACCGCTCCGGGAGATCCTCTTTGTCTGCGGGTGATACGCTCCGGCTGTTCTGTTCTTTTTTTACCGGTACACCTTCTAAAGATTCCCGTATCAATTTCTTTTCGAACAGAAGGTCCTGTTCGCTCATGCATCTGATCCTTTTCAGACTCTCACTTACTGCGCTTTCCCGGACCGCATCACTTATCTTCCCGTTTATGCCGAACACAAAGGTACTGTTCCCGAATGTATAGAAATAGGGGATGTCTCCCTGAAGGACCGCCTCTGTTTCCGAACGGCAAATACCTGTGTACATTTCCTCTGCCAGGGTGGCCGTCATGGCTTTCTCAAGATTTCGTGAAAACGAGTTGAATGCCTCCTCTGAAGAAAGCACGCCGGCGCTGTATCTTCTTTTTATAAGGTCTGCGTAGATCTGTGTATTTCGCATCATAAGCCGGACCGGCACATCCGAAAACAGATCCTTCACATCCTGTTCCAGTTTTTCTTTTTTGGCCAGACATCTTCTGTAAGCTGTATCGATCCCGGCAAAATACTCATCCGGGTAATCTATAACAGCAGCAGGCATATCATCCGTACGCATCAGAATGCTGAGCTGCCGGCCGTTCTGTTCTTTAGGCAGAAGCGCGCTGTACCATATGGAATAAGAGATCGCGTCAGTAAATGAGGCATGTTCCTGACTGCCGGAAACCGGCTCTTTGCGGATCCGGGGAGAGAGGATGGTTTCCAGATCGATCAGTGCGGGAAGGCCCCCTGATGCGATAACATTTTCATTATGCAAGTCGCAGCTTCCCAGGATCTGTGTCATCACGGTCAGCTCTCCCAGCGCGTAAAACCATGCTGCTTCTGCATCCTCATTGACAGGATCCTTTTTAAGATATTCACAGACACCAAAAGACGCGCCGTCCGTATAGCATTTCGGAATCACGATGCTGTCCGGAAAATATTGCTCCACAAACATGCGGGTCCTCACATCCGTCAGGCAGTTACGGGGCTTATATACCATCGTTCCCCGGTCCGTCCTGATGATCGCCGTCGCCCGTGCCTTGTTGTGGTAATCGCCTGCACCGGCTTCTATCCGTTCAATGCGGGTAAAGGGAACTCCGTCAAACAGCAGATCTGAGATCTCATTTGTGCTGCGCGTGATGTTTCTGAGCATTTCAGACAGCGCATCTGTTAAAAGCCGGAACCGCGAACGGATCACATGATAGAGTTCTGCCGGAAGCGTCCGGTCCCCGGCCTTAAGCTGTGATTCAAGAAGCTGATATGCTTCATGCCGCTGCTCGTTTGTACACAGCTTGCGGTCAAAGGCAACAATGGGATGATCTGCGGCAATGATCTGAACGGCTGCTTCTTCGAGCGTATTGCCTGCAATGAGGATCAAAGTCTCCCGAAAGGGTTTTTCCAGATCTGCCTTTGCCTCTTCTGACAGCAAAACAGGGGAGTCCGAGGCTAGTTCCGAAAGAAATGGAGCCATCGTATCCCGGAAAATACTCATAAATATATTTTCTGAATTTACCTGCAAACTGGAGTCTGTCATGCCGTCCTCTTGTCAAATACTTCCTTTAAGGCGTTATGAATTCATGAACACCGGTTTGTTCAAACGAATTATATCATACATTGTTTTTTTGTTTTCAAATGATGAGACCGCAAAGAAATCAGTAAATTCATATTGTATAATGGAGCAGAGTAAACAAAAACTTGATTTGCAGAGACGGTGAACGAAATGCTGACGGATGAAACGAAAGCCAGGGTTGTCGAAAAATGGAAATACTTCAGGGAATGCAGCAGCAAAAAAAGAAAGAAACTGCTGAGCCATTCCTTTGATTTCTATGTCGAATATGACTGTGGCGTGGAAGATGCCTTCAGATTTGAACTGGACGGAGAAGAAGCAGCCTTAATTGGTCTGGGATACGCCGGACCGCGAAAGGATGATTTTGTCAGGATAGTGACCAGACTGAAAGAAAAAGACTTGCAGGAAGTGGGGTATCTGTATGAGCCGGGTGAAGCGAATATGCTGTTTTCAAGGAGGGGAGAGAATATCTATATAGAACTGCCGTATATGGAGGACGGTTTCTTCCTGAAATACAATTACTTTGTTGAGAAGATTCTGGAGGGATAGCAGAGGTCAATATCTGACATATGAATGAAACAGAACTATGTGAGTGATATGAAAAAGACTATAGAAGAATTACTGCAAACTCCATACTGGATAATAGACATACTGCCAAAGCAAGTGCCGGCTTACAGTCCGGGACAGTATTTTGAAGTAGAGAAATACTTTCTTGAAAAAGAACGGTTTGCAGTGATAAAAGAAAAACATATAAATGTGATCCTCAAACTTAATTGCTACAGGGACATCTCGATCGATGAGGAGACAGAAGTGAATCCGTCACCTGAGCGCATTGCAGAAGAGATGCGGCTAAGGTTCCTCTATATTATGGCAGGGGATTCAATGATCCTATCAGAGCCGGATGACACAAGCATGACAGTTTTCAATCCTGACGATAGTCTTCTGGAACTGATAAGGCAGATAACAGCAGGCGAAGGTCTGCACGTATGGAAACCATAACTATTTATATGACAAACTATGTTGCAGTCAGCAATCACAAAATGAGTGTTTTCACAGCTGGAGACAAAACAATCAAAGGAGTACTGTTATCATGGGCAGACTGAAGGAGTTACGGGCATATGTAAATGCTGAACTGAATAAGATGGAAGATGAAGATAAGCGAACCAGCGCGATCGTACATCTTTACGGTGTTTCACTTGCGGCGACGATGATCGCAAAAAAGCGCGGCCTCGACTGGGAGATCGCGTCAATGGCAGCCATGCTGCATGACCTTCACGCGTATAGAAGCGGATCATATGATGACCACGCGCATAAGGGAGCCGCTCTGGCGAGAGAGATCCTGGGCAGACTGAACCTTACGGATGAGGAAGAGACAGAGACTATATGCTCCGCAATCTATCATCATGATGACAAGCTTGTTACAGACGGACCGATGGATGAGGTCCTTAAAGACGCAGATGTCATCCATCATTGCATGAACGATCTGTCAAAATCCATAAAAGAGAAAGAACAGGCGCGCTTTGAAAATCTGTGCAGGGAATTTGGTATGTGCATGGATTAACGCTGTTACTGTACTTTTATACTGATTTTAACGGTCTTTGCAGGAGAAGCCTTGTACACTTTGGTTCCGGCTGCCCGGACTTTGACCTTTACCGTGTAAGTGCCTTTTTTTAGCCCTTTCTTAACCGTTAATTTGCCGGTACTCGTGTTGATCTTAAAGTGTTTTCTGAAGCTCTTACTGCCTTTCTTTGCGGAAACAAGCTTGTAGGACATCTTTCCGCGGCCTTTTCTGGTACGGGATATTATCTTTGAGACAGGCAGCACCTGAGCCTTTTTTTTCAGCTTTCTGAATTTTACTTTTGCAGTCCTGCCTTTTACTGACAGCGGGTTGCTTTTCTTTGTGATTTTAAATGTCCTGATGATCGTGCCCTTGTATTTATCTCCGACTGCTTTTATGGAAATGGTAGCTGTGCCGATCGCTTTATTGTTTGAATACGATACAGTGTAATTCTCCGGACTGAGTCCCGGCACCTTGACAGCCGGTCTGATAGCCTTGCCGGTATATACGTAGGATTTTTTGCTCAGAGTTACTTTATAGTTGCTTATATCTATGACAGTTGTGTCTTCATCATCAATATCGATCATCTCATCCAGCGGCTCGCTTGGATCTTTTTCATCCTCGAGCAGCTGCATGATGACATAGGTGCGTGTTCCCGTCTGTCCCCATACATTATAATCTGATGTTCCGACATCCAGTACTTTCATTCTGGCTCCGGCATTGAAGAGGATCTCTTCCTCTCCGCCATTACCTTCAGCGCCCGTAAAGCAGTCAACACAGAAAGCGCCGAGAGAATCCATTGCTTCCTGTGAAGCCAGAATGTAAAGCATCACTCCCGAATCAATGGAAAATCCGTAGGATACCCGTGAGGACGCAGACGTGCTCATCATTGCTTTTTCTGTATATACCGAGCCGATTGCATTTATAAGGGCATCTGTGGTTACAGGCGTACCGGGTTCAACTCCGGCTACAGCCTCAGCGCATGCCTGTGTCACACCGCTGTAGAGGAGCAGATCTCCGCATATCCGGCCCCTTGCAAGCTCTGTGAAAAGACCGTGGTCGACCAGCTGATACATTTCCTCGTATTCATAACCTGCCTGCTTCACGGCTTCCGCTATATATTCAGGATCACCGTTCAGGATGCTTCCCATCTGGTTAAAGTGGCCGTCACCCTTGTACATATGACAGTATGGCGCCAGAGTCCTGAGGTCAGTGTTCATAGGCATAATGCCCGAATTGGCTTCAATATATGACCGGCACCATTCATCAAAACCGGCAGTGACATCTGAGTAGCCTTTAAAGTCTTCATCGCGGTACAGACTCTTGTCTCCGGCAAGAGATTTTACGGAATATGTTCCCGGGAACGGGCCGTGCGATGCAGGCTCAAAGTCGTATTCGGTCGGCTCTGATGGCTCCGGATATACACCTTCTTTCTGCGCCAGTGACCATTTGTCAAATGCTTTGTCACTGACCTTTATACCGGAAAGATCAAGAGGGGCACCATCCATATCAACGATACGCCCTGCGTCAGGATCAATGCCGCTCTTTGTGAACGCATTACCTGCGATCTCGGTGACTGTTGAAGGAAGATATATTTTGCTCAGGCCGCAGTTGAAGAATGCATAGGATGCGATCCTTTCGACTCCTTCAGGCACATGGAAAACACCATCACGTGCTTCATCTGTCGGAACGAATTCATAATCCTCATTGACTGCAGTAGGGAAGTAGACTAAAAGAGTCTTGCCATCGCTTGTATAAAGACTCCCGTTTATCAGCTTTAAATTGGACGGAGAATCTTTTTCATACAATTCAACTCCATTGATATGTGAACCGTAGAACGTTCCTTCGGTAAGAGATGCGGAAGCCGGTAAGGTAGTATGAGCTTCCTCACCGAAGCAGCTCTCGCAGCGTTCTTTCGCGTCGTTGTATTCAGCCTGGAAGTTGTCGGTCTCGTTATGGGCAAATACACCGAAGCCCCAGAAATTATCATCCGCAAGTATAGGGTAGATATTTCTGATCTGAGTTCCTTCAAACGCATAATCGCCTATATCAGTTATATAAAGGCTTCCTGAGAGAGACTGGAGACTGTCGCATTTGAAAAATGCGCGTTTTCCTATCCTGGTTATGCCGGACGGGAGCTCCAGATTCTGCAGATTCGAGCATCCGTAGAATGCGCGCTCAGGGATCTCAGTCAGATTTTTATTCTTTCCATCACCGAACTCGACGATGGAGAGCGATTCGCAAAGCGCGAAAGCGTATTTTCCCATTGATTTCAGGCTCCCAGGAAGTACGATGTGTTTAAGATCGAGACATCCCAGGAACGCGCCGTCACCTATGGATGTAATGCCTTCGTTCATGTCTGCCAGTATAAGGCTGCCGCATCCTGAGAAAGCTCCGTTTCCGATGGTCTCAAGTGAGTCCGGAAGGAATACCTTCTGCATAAGACTGCAGCACTCAAAGCTGTAGTCGCCTAATCTGGTGACTCCTTCAGGAACAGTAACGCGCTGCGGCCATGCGTTGCCGCTGAAGCAGCCGTCACCGATCTCTGTGACTGCCTTGCCGCCGATCATATCAGGTATCACAAGCTTACTGTCGTGCCCTGTATAGCCTGTAAGAATGGCACCACCGGTGTCTGCGGTCGCATAAGTATACCCGTCAATAATCTTCGCTGCATGGGAAAAAGGGCCATATACTTCCTTGCCGCCCTCGATATTATAAGCTCTGACATAATACTTGTACGAACCTGCGGGGTCTATACTGTCGTCGATATAGCTGACCTTATCATCAGCCGGTCCTGCTTCAACGCGTGCGATGGCTTTGTTGTCGCGATAGACTTTGTAACCGTCGCAATCCTGCTTATCCCATGTGAGCTTTACCATGGGGCGGCTCGTTACCTGAATGCCGAGATCGGAAACTCCGGCAGGTGATGCCGCATATACCTGTGTGAAAAGTCCGGCGGCTGCGATCAGAACCGCAATCAATGCAGTGATCACAGCAATGCCTGTTATATTTCTCTTGACCATACCAGTTATCCTCTTACGATTCCTGTACGCATCTTACACATTACTTCTGATATTCTATCATATTACGAAAGCGATTAACTCCTGATGTGATATCATATTAGCAAGAATATACAGATAATATATGATAATCAGGCCCGGAAATGGTACCTCGGTGATGCGGAGTACTCAGGCAGCATAGACAGTAAAGAGACCCTCGCAGTGTGGTGGACAGTATTTGAAGCTGCGGACGGGATGGCTCAATAATATTGTAAGAGCTAATAAACTGATAGCATTACAAAAATGGGACTATTATAATAATAAATAAGTGTAGATATCAGAGTTTGAACAAGTACTGGCGCACGTGTTTTTTACTGTAGAGAGGAGAGAGAGATGGTACCGGAAAGATTCCAGGATTATTTTTTCAATGACCGCGACTATCTGCCTGAAACATATGAGGTGGCAGATAAGGAACGTGAGGAGCTGATCAGACAGCTAGCGGCTATGATCACTGACGATCTCGGAATGGCAGGCAAGCCTGAGAAGATCGCAAACGATGAGCCGGATTTCTGGCTGCTGGATAAACTTCTGACAACTGAGGAAGTCAGATTCATGCTCAGCTTCAAGAAGAAGAGAACAGTAAAGCTGACAGTAAAGCAGATGGCAAAGCGCAACAACATGTCTGAAGCGGAAGCTGAAAAAATCGCAGAGGGCATTTGCTGCAAGGGTCTGCTTGAGTATGACCGCGAGAACAAGAAGCACGAGAAACAGTACTTTGTGCCGAAATGGGTAGTAGGTTCAGGCGAGTACATGCTGATGACCGGAAAGCTCATGGAGGAGCATCCTGAGGTCGCTACATTTTTCCACTATGCCTCGATGGTTCCTGTAGGCAAGGTAGCCCACATGGTGCCTGAGGGCGGCGGCGGACTCGGAATGCACGTCATCCCTGTAGAGAAAGCTATAGAAGGGAAAAACGAGGCCATCTCATACGAGAAGCTCTCATACTGGCTGAAGAAGTATGACAAGTTCTGCCTCGACGTATGCTCCTGCAGAAGACAGCAGAGAATAAGAGGCGAAGGCGGCGGCGAGATCGAAGACTACTGGTGCATAGCTGTAGGCGACATGGCTGAGTATCTGGTAGAGACTAAAAAAGATGCGTACTACTGCTCATATGAGGATGTCATGGAAGTCCTCAGAAAGGCTGAGAAGGCAGGCTATGTGCATCAGATCACAAACCTCGACGGCGAGGACAAGATCGTGGGCATCTGCAACTGCTCCAACACGGTCTGCAACGCACTGAAGACATCCCAGCTCTTCAACACACCTAACATGTCGGCATCGGCATACAGAGCTCATGTAGATCACAATAAGTGCGTGGCCTGCGGAAAGTGCGTAGAGATCTGCCCTGTAGGTGCAGCCAAGCTCGGACAGAAACTGTGCAAAAAGAACGGACAGGCTGTTGAATATCCGCTTACAGAGCTTCCTAACGAAGTAAAGTGGGGACCGCATAAGTGGAATAAGAACTACAGAGAAGATGCCAAGATCAACTGCTATGAGACCGGAACATCGCCATGCAAGGCTGCATGCCCGGCAAACCTGTCGATCCAGGGTTACATCAACATGGCAGATCAAGGCCGCTATAGAGAAGCTCTCGAGTTGATCAAGCAGGACAATCCGCTGCCTGCAGTCTGCGGAGCTGTATGTAACAGACGCTGCGAAGACAGATGTACAAGAGGAACCATCGACCAGCCTGTAGCTATCGATGAGATCAAGAAGTTCATCGCTGCACAGGAGCTCAAGGCAGAGAACAGATTCGTGCCTGAGTGCGGCAAGGAGATCGGCGGCTTCTGGGGAGACGAATATAAGATGGCAATCATCGGAGCAGGTCCGGGAGGACTTGCAGCAGCTTACTATCTCAGAAAACGCGGCTATCCTGTAACAGTATTTGAAAAACAGAAAGCACTCGGCGGAATGCTGAGATACGGTATCCCGTCATTCAGACTTGAGAAGGAAGTCGTAGACGCAGAGATCGAAGTCATGAAGGAGATGGGCGTTGAGTTCAGGACAGGCGTTGAGGTCGGCAAGGACGTAACCATCCAGCAGCTGAGAGATGAAGGCTATGCGGCGTTCTACATTGCTGTCGGACTTCAGAGCGGCGGCAAACTCGCTGTCGACGGAGCTGACGCGAAGGGCGTGATGAGCGGAATCGACTTCATGCGCATCATCAATGAGGACGAAGTCGCTCTTATGGAAGGCAAGCTGCCAAAGGCAGGCAAGCTCAGCGGCAATGTAGTAGTCATCGGCGGCGGCAATATCGGAGCTGATGTAGCAAGGACAGCTGTAAGATCCGGAGCAGACAAAGTCTTCATGTATGCTCTCGAAGGATATGACGAACTCCCGATGGGAGAAGAAGACAGAACAGAGTGCGAGGAAGAGGGCATCAGCGTTAACGGCGGCTGGGGACCTGTCGAAATCAAGTCGAAGGGCGGCAAGGTCTGCGGTATCAAGTTCCGCAAATGCGTAAGCGTCAAGGACGCAGAGGGCAGATTCGATCCTAAGTTCGACGACAGCGAGACAACAGAACTCGAGTGCACGACTGTGCTGTACTGCACAGGCCAGAAACCTGACCTCGGCAAGATGCTCGAAGGCACAAAAGTAGAGATAAGTCCGAGAGGCCTTATCGTAGCTGACCCTGTGACACTGCAGACAGCAGAAGAAGATATCTTCGCAGGAGGAGATATCGTGACAGGTCAGAAGTTCGCTATCGATGCGATCGGAGCGGGCAGACCTATCGCTGATTCGCTGCACAGATACGTACATAAGGATCAGGGATCTAACAGACTGACAGTCGGAAGAGACCTCAGAGAGATCATCGAGCTCAACAGGGACGACATCCTTGTTGAGAGCTACGACAACATGCCGAGACAGAAACCTGGTCACAGAGACGGTGATCCGGTAAAGACATGGCATGACCTCAGAGAGCCGCTGACAGAAGCGCAGATCAGAGCAGAGGCCAACAGATGCCTCAAGTGTGGCGCTACAACAGTAGACGTCAACAGGTGCATCGGCTGCGGACTCTGCACAACAAAGTGCGAATTCGATGCCATCAAGCTGGAGAGAGATCATCCTCTTGCTTCAAGGATGTACTCTGCTGAGAACGGCAAACTCAAGGCTATCCTGCCTTACGCGCTTCCTAGAGAAATAAAGATCAAAGTAAAGAACAGCAAGGTGCTTGGAAAACTTGCCAGGTAGGCAGAAAAGAGGGAGAAAGGAGACAGGGGGGACCGTCCCCTGTCTCCTGTACAGTCAAAATAGGGTAATAAAGAGAAAAACTAAATGGTTCAGCTAAAAATCAAAAACGAGTCAGAACTCTACAATCACTTCGATCCCTTTAAGGAGCGGATCAGTGATGATGTATACCACTACCTGAAATCATATTGCACCGAACTGAATTCCGGGAAGCATCCACTGGATGTCATCAGAATCATTACAGACGAGCCGATCGATGGTGAGCATTTCAAGGTATGTGTTCAGAATGCCGCAAGGAGGGACCTTGAGGAATTTGACAGCCAGATCGCGCGGAACAAAAGGCTTGCCTTCTGGGAATATGTCATGGGCACGTTGCTCAGCATCGTTGGCGTGGCGCTTTCGGTGATTCTTGACCAGGTTCTGCTGGCTATCATTTCTTTTTTTGGTTCCATGTCTATCGGAGACGCTGTCGCGACATCGGCCAAGGTAATTCCGGATATAAGGCGGCTAAAAAAACTGCTTGATCCGTTCTTCAGTTTTGAACTTGAAGTCATAGACTCTGAAAACGTTAAAGACTAGGTGAGCGGAGCAATGTCGAGCACCACGAGCTCAGGAGGATTCCCGATTTTCAGCGGCAGAATGCTCTTGCCGATTCCTCTGCTCACTATCATCGTTGTGTCACCGGCGTTGAACTCACCTGCGTCATATTCAGGCAGGAGACCCTGTCCCGGCGCATATATACCTCCGATCCCGGGGAGCCTGAACTGTCCGCCGTGCGCGTGACCGGTGAATACAAGGTCAAATCCGGATGAAACATATTCCTCAAAAGCTTCAGGCCTGTGGGAAAGAAGTATGCTGTACCTGCTGCTGTCAGGAGTGATGCCTGTCAGGCTGTCCCTTATTACAGCTTTTCCGTTGTGACCATCAACCGAAACGAAGTAAGGATCGTTTATTCCATACAGATCGATGCCGGCGTCTGCTTTGACAGGGTCGGAACCGGGCATGATAATGCCGCACTGAATAAGCGCGTCTTTAAACCCGTCATATGAACTGACTGTGGACTCATGATTGCCCGGAACATAGTAGACAGGTGCGATTTCCGCTAACGACTCAGCTGTTTCGAGAGCATACGGTATATCGGTTCTGATCTTGTCTATGAAGTCACCGGTAATAACGATGATATCAGGTGATTCTTCACGGGCTTTTTCAAGCATTTTGCTGCCAAGCAGATGATCATTATGGAAGTCAGATATCTGAACTATCCGCATATGATCAGTCACTTTATCTGACATCATGCTGTAATGCGTTACATAGACATTCAAGTCTGTCCGGACTGTATATACTGACAGACCTGCCAGTACAATGGCGGCGGCAGAGACGAATGCTTTTTTTATGTTTATTTTTGATTTGGTTGTCATTTCAGTTCTTGTTCACCGGACACCGTATTCAGTGACCCGGGCAGTGGATATCGCTCAAACGGATTATATCAGAAGATAATGCCGGAATCCGTGCGGAATTGTGTTAACTAACTCAAACCAGTAAAAATATCGTGCTATAATAGTACAAATGGAGGGATTCTGTTACCCCTCAGTGCCCATACTTAACAAAGTAGAGGGGCACAATCAACAAAAATACAAGGGATGGGAAGAGATGGACAAAAAGAAGCTGACATATCTGGTAATAGGCGCGGGAGGCACAGGCGGAGCTTTAGGCTCTCACATGGCCCACGCCGGACACAATGTCACTTTCATAGCGCGGGGAAAGCACCTTGAGGCAATGAGGGAGAACGGCCTCATAGTGAGCCGGCCGGACTGCGAATTCTTCATTGCTCCGGTCAATGCCTTCACTGCGGAAGAGTGTGTCAGAAGAGTTGAGACGGTAAGGAGCTTTGGACGTTATGTTGCGCCGGATGTGATTTTTGTATGCGTCAAGGGATACTCCGTAGATGAGATCATTCCTTTCATATCATTTGTTGCCGGCCCGGATACGGTGGTCATACCGATACTCAATATCTTCGGGACTGGCTCGCGCATTCAGGAGAGAATACCGAATGTGCCGGTGACCGACGGCTGCATCTACGTTGCGTCTGAGATAAAGGAGCCTGGGTGCATCTGGATGAACGGCATCATCCTGAGAGTGGTCTTCGGTCTGAGGAAAGAACAGAGATGGTGGCGCCGCAAGATGGGTCCGGTCCTTGAAAGAGTGCGCGATGACCTGTGCAGCAGCGGGATCGACGGCATACTCTCGGACAGCATAGAAAGAGACTGCCTTAGGAAGTTCTCATATGTTTCGCCTCAGGGAGCGTGCGGCCTGTATTACGACGTGCCGGCCGGTGCCTTCCAGGAGCCGGGGGAAATAAGAGACTGCTTTGCCGGTTTGATCAAAGAGGTATCCGATCTGGCGGATGCCATGGGTATCGGCTTCGGGGAAGACATAGTGGCGGCAAATCTGAAGATAATCGAAAGTCTTTCACCTGACATGACGACATCGCTCCAGCGCGACGTAGCTGCCGGGAAAGCCTCCGAGATAGACGGCCTTATCTATGACGTCGTCAGAATGGGCAAGCAGTACGGCGTCAGCACACCTCTTTACGAAAAGATATCCGCCGGGCTAAAGAAAAAATACCCAAGCCAGTAATGAGGTGTCACGCAGTGACGGCGTCCTTGGAAAAAACGGAAACAGAAGAAAACGAAAATAAAACAGAAAAAGAAGTATGGAGCCGGCACATGGGGTGCCGGCAGGGAGTCAATTAAAAATGAACCGCAAACTGATATTCCTTGATGTTGATGGAACGTTTACAGCTCCGGGCGGCTATGAGCCGCCCGGGAGCGCTGTAAGGGCAGTAAAAAGAGCGCGTGAGCTCGGGCATAAGGTGTTCCTGTGCTCAGGCCGCAATTATGGTATGCTGTCACCGCTTCACAAGTACGGCTTTGACGGTGGTATAGCCAGTTGCGGCGGATATGTTTACGCAGGCGATAAAGTGCTTTACGACTGCCCGCTTACAGCAGATCAGCAGGATAAGCTGATCACCCTGATGACGAACGAAGGTGTATTTCTGTCGATCGAGGGCAGGGACAACGCATATAGTGATGAGAGAGCGAGAAAATTCCTTGAGCAAAGCGATACCAGGAATTACTATCTGCTCAGCATGATCGAAGCTGTCTGGATCGGGCTCGGACCGAAACCGATGTCAGAATATGACGGCTGCCCGCTGTACAAGGTAGTATTCACATGCTCGAGCGTTGATCAGATTGCTCCTGCAAAGGCGGCGCTGGGCGATGAGCTGCAGTTCATCGTTCATAATTTCTCTGAACCTGATTGCTATTTCGGCGAAATCATCAACCGCAAGTTCGATAAAGGACGGGCTGTGCGCATTGTAGCCGATGCTCTGGATTTTGACATGGCTGATACCATCGGTTTCGGCGACAGCAACATAGACATAGAAATGATCGAAGCCGTCGGGACCAGCGTCTGCATGGAGAACGGAAGCGATTTTCTCAAGGAACGGAGCGACCTCATCTGCCCGCCGACTTTTGAAGACGGAATAGAATGGGCATTCCGCGAACTCGGCCTCATCTAATAAAACAAAGGAACTGCGACTTATGAAAGCATGTGTATTTTCTGATTCACACGGCGTTACAAAAAATATGATAGCTGCGGTAGAACTTGAAAAGCCGGATGTCTGTTTCTTTCTCGGAGACGGCGAGAGGGACATTGCCAGGCTCCAGGATAAATACCCGGCTATGCCTGTCTATGCAGTAAGGGGCAACTGCGACTTCAGATCAGATCTGAAAAAGCTGCTCATCTTTAATGTCGAAGGCGTTATTATATTCGCCACGCACGGGCACCTGTCCAACGTAAAATATGAGGAGGATCTCAGGACCCTTACTTATCAGGCAAAGGAGGCGGGAGCGGACATCGCGCTTTTCGGGCACACACATTATCAGTATCTTTCCGAAAATGATGGCGTTACGCTTCTTAATCCGGGCACCATCGGCTATGGCTACTATTGCAGTTACGCGGTACTGAACATCGAAAACGGCGAATTTTCCGTTGACCTCAAAGGAATCTGAAAGCTGATTTTCAGCAACTTTTTCACTTGATGAACGCATAAAATTAAGCCGCTTAGAGTATAATAATTTTGTAAGAGTTAAACTATCACACGCAAAATGTGGTATCATTAGAACTCGAGCATACAATATAGCACTGACCGGAAGATCCAGCCGGCAAGTGGAGGGTAAGAGATGACGATTGAGATAAAAGAGAAGGGATCAAAGGCATATTACAAAGAGGTAGTGAATGTGCTTTCGCAGTACAGACAGCTGCTGTACAGGCCTGAGGATAAACTGAAAGACGGTTTTACCAGATATATCTTCCTGACCGCGGCAATGGTACTTCTCGGTCTCATGAGTCTTTACGGCGGTATAACGGGAGGCTTCAATGCGATGAAGATACTGACTGTCATATTCGCGGGTCTGGCAGCGGTCGCAACGATAGTCATACTCGTCAGAATGAACAAGATGGTCAACGCTTACATCGCTGATGACCGTCCGTCGGTAGTGACTCTCGATGAAAACGGCGTCGAGATCGAAAAAACCGGCTCGCAGGCGATAAGACTGGCATGGGATAATGTGGCTTTTGTAAGGCCATTTGTCGAATCCACATGCTTCTTCTCCAAGGATATGAGCGGAATAGTCCTCTGTGTTAACAATGATTACAGAAAAGAGATCATGGACTATATCAAAAGCAATAATATAGACGTCAAGGTGGTCAGATAAGGAATAAACAGCATTGTGCGCAAGGCACGATTTGAATATAGATAAAGAGGTTTTGGATAAATGGACAAGAAAAAGACTTTTAACGAAAAAGATTTTGAATATACGATAGTAATGGACGCCAGCTACACAGGCCCTGATGTCAATGATTTCAGGAAGCCTGAGGAGGGTGCCGGCAATGGCAATGATCCGAACACGGAGTTTGAGCTGCTTTATCGTGATTATGAGAGGATGATCCTGAGGGACCCGACCGTGCTCGACAAGGACGACGCATATCCTCATTCGTATCAGTGGCGTATGGCTGACAGATATGACCCGGGCAAGATCGAAGCCCTGGAGGAGGCTCTCAATAACAGGACAAGGATCTCTGATACACAGGCTTACAGAAATTTCATCGAGGACATGAAAAACCGCAGATTCAAGCCGGAGTCGTGGGACTGATACCGGCATTTGATATAAATAACACTGCTTTTGAATGCGTTCATAAAGGGTCTCCGGCCGTCTGAACCGGAGGCGCTTTTTACGCTTTAATCACAATAAAAACTATCACTGAAAGGAGTCATTACATAATGGCAGCTCTTGAAAAACTTAAAAGAGATTATGCAGAACTGGTTGTAAAATCAGGAGTAAATATACAGAAAGGCCAGAGGCTGCAGATCACAAGTGAAATCGAATGCGCGGACTTTGCAAGACTCTGCGCTGATGCTGCATATGATGCGGGCTGCAAAGAAGTCCTGTTCCGCTGGCGCGACGACGAGCTCACTCGCATGAAGTACCTCAAGGCGGCAGACGAGGTTTTTGACAGCGTAGATCAGTGGGATGTTGACCGCGCAAACGCTCTGGTCGACGAGGGCTGCGCGTTCATCACCATTTACGCGGAAGACCCTGACAGCCTGAACGGAGTCGATCCTGACCGCATCAGAAGATCTCAGATAAGCAGCGGCAAGGCACTTGAGCATTACCGCGCAAAGATGATGAGCAGCGCAGTCCCTTGGACCGTATGCTCAGTGCCGTCAAAGGCATGGTCGCGCGCAGTGTTCCCACAGCTCAGCGAAGAAGAAGCGGTCGCAAGGATGTGGGAAGAGATACTCGCATGCTGCAGGGTCGATGGCGGCGATGCCGTTCAGAACTGGCAAAACCATATCGATGAGCTCAAGAAGCACGTTGACATACTGAACGGTTATAATTTTAAAACTTTGAGATACAGGAACTCAGCCGGTACCGATGTTACGGTCGATCTTCCGGAAGGTCACTTCTGGGAAGGCGGTTCGGAGAAGTCGGGCACGGGCGTGATCTTCTCGCCTAATCTCCCGACTGAAGAGGTATTCACACTTCCGGACAGAAACAGCATGAACGGCACCATCGTATCCACGAAGCCGCTCAGCCACAACGGAACTGTCATCGAAGGGATCGTATTTAAGGTGGAGAACGGAAAAATCGTCGAAGCGCATGCAGACAAGGGCGAAGACATCCTTAGGGATGCCATCACAGTAGATGAGGGAGCATCATACTTCGGAGAGGTGGCGCTCGTTCCGCATGATTCGCCTATCTCCAACAGCGGTGTGCTGTTCTTCAACACACTGTTTGACGAGAACGCATCCTGCCATTTTGCTTTCGGACAGGCATATCCGCAGATCAAAGGCTCAGAAAACATGACAAAGGAAGAGCTCGAGGCGCGCGGAGCAAACACATCGATGACACATGTCGATTTCATGGTCGGTTCCGAAGATCTCGAGATCACC
The DNA here is from genome assembly GCA_902779185.1 of uncultured Eubacteriales bacterium. Lineage (GTDB taxonomy): Bacteria > Bacillota > Clostridia > Peptostreptococcales > Anaerovoracaceae > Crickella. The sequence continues at coordinate 13,086 of CACZAM010000019.1, read as the reverse complement.
GGCATCACGCATGACGGCAGGGAGATCCCGGTATTTGTAAACGGAAATTTCGCATTCTAGAATAAGCAGCACAGAGCCTCTGATCGTTACGGTCAGGGGCTTTTCTGTATGCTCAGTCAGGCACATGTGATACAATTGTTAACGGGAAAACAAAGGCATTAAACAAGGAATCAGAAGAAGGGGGTAGAGACCATGACTTATCTGCTTTACAATCCATTAGCCAACAACTCAAAGGGAGAACAGGATGCCGGAAAGTGGGCATACGACAATAATGTTGAGTGTGAATACGTCAGCCTGCTGGATATCAAGGACATGAAAGAGTTCTTCGACGGGCTGAAAGAAGAGGATGAAGTCATACTGACAGGCGGAGACGGCACAATGAACCGCTTTGCCAACGACGTATACGGCTACGAGTTCAAAATTCCGGTTTATTACGTGAAATGCGGAAGCGGCAATGACTTTTACCGTGACAACGAAAAATACGCTGTAAACGGAAAAATCGACCTCAGGCCGTTCCTTAAGAACCTGCCTCTGGTGACGGTCAATGGCATACAGAGGAGATTCGTGAACGGCATAGGCTACGGCATAGACGGTGAGACCTGCAGGATAGGCGACATACAGAGAGCCACCTCCGACAAGCCGGTAAACTACTCGAATATCGCGATCAGGCTCCTTCTGGGCAGCTACAAGCTCAAGAAGGCGACAGTGGAGGTCGACGGAAAGGTAAGCAGGTTTGAGAACGTGTGGATGGCTTCCACCATGAAGGGCCGCTTCTACGGCGGAGGCATGATGGTGGCTCCGGCTCAGGACCGCTTCAATGAGGAGGGAACAGTATCCGTCGTTACGCTTTACAAGAAGAACAGGCTGGTGACGCTGATGAGGTTCCCGTCGCTCAACAAGGGCGAGCACGTTCTTAAGAAGGACTGGGTTACGGTGCAGACAGGCAAGAGGGTGACAGTATCCTTCGACCAGCCGTGCGCTCTGCAGATCGACGGCGACGTAATAGAAGACGTGCTGACATACACCGTCGAGGCAGGCATCTGATTGCGGGAGTGAGCCATGGATAAATATGACGTAATCGTAATAGGAGCCGGAAACGGCGGCCTCGGCGCTGCCTGCCGCATCCTCAATGAAGGGAAGTCCTGCCTGGTGTGCGAGAAACACAATATTCCGGGCGGCTTCGCCACGAGTTTCGTGCGCGGCAGATTCGAGTTCGAGGCGTCGCTCCACGAATTCAACGGTATCGGCACACCCGAGGATCCGGGAAGCACCCGGATTCTTTTTGAGGAGCTTGGCGTCGCGGACAAGATAGAATGGATACAGCTGAAGGACGCGTATCATCTGATCTCAGAGGCGGAGGGCTACGACTTTGTGATGCCTTTCGGCTGGGAGGCCTTCGCGAAGGCAAACAACCAGCTCCATCCGGACGGCGAGAAGTATGTGAACGAGTTCCTTGAGCTGTGCAGGCAGATAAGAGATGCGATGGCCTATATCGGCGAAACGAAGGGCAAGCCGGATCCGGCCGTGATGATGGAGAAGTATCCTGACTATCTGGCCTGCGGTTCATATTCGGTCAACGAGGCTTTCGAGGCGCTGGGGTACCCGAAGGTGATAGTCGACAACCTCAACACCTACTGGTGCTATCTTGGCGCGGACGGAAACAGCCTCAGCTTCCTCCATTACGCCAACATGATATACAGCTATTTCACAAAAGGAGCGACCATACCGAAGTACCGCTCGCACGAGCTTTCGCTGGCATTCGAGGAACGGATACACGAGCTCGGCGGGGACATCTGGTTCAACAGCGAGGTCGTGAAGATACTGACGGATGAAGAGGGCCATGTGTGCGGCGTGAGACTGAAGGATGGCAGGGAGATAGAAAGCAGGCACGTGATAGCAAATTGTTCTCCGCATGTCGTCTACGGAAAGCTCATGGACAGCGAAGCCGTGCCTGAAAGAGCTCTCAAACTGACAAATTTCAGAAAACTGGCGGGCAGGGGCTTCACTGTGTTCCTCGGGATCAGCAAGTCCGCAGAAGAGCTGGGACTCAAGGATCATAATTATTTCATCTACGACACTGCGGATAGTGTAAAGCAGTACGAATCCATGAAGACGATAGGCAATACTGCCGCGCAGGCGACGGTATGTCTCAACAACGCGGATCCGGACTGCTCGCCGGAAGGGACATGCATCATTTACATGACAACGCTGTTCACGGACGATGCATGGAGTTCAGTCGGAAAAGAAGACTATTTTAAGACCAAGAACAAAGTTGCCGCGGACATGATCGCGAGATTCGAGAAAGCGACCGGCACCAATATCCACGATTACATAGAAGAGATCGCTATTGCCACCCCTGAAACATACGCCAGATACTGCGGGCATCCGCAGGGAACGGTTTACGGCTACGAATCGCAGTACTATGATGGCCTTATGAACAGGATCCAGATGGTAGAGGAAGACAGATTCGTGCCGGGCCTCAGGATAGGCGGAGGATACGGAGAGAGACTGCTGGGGTTCCCGAGCAGCTACAAGTCCGGCGTGAACGAAGCCAGACGCACTCTGAGAGATATCGAAAAGGAGGGCAGGTAATATGGCTTTCAAAAGAAGTAATGTTCCGGGCGAAGACATAAAGCTCGCGATGGAAATGACGGCAAAGCGCCGGCAGCTTATAGATGAAACGCCTGCGGCTCCTCTGGTTTATGAGTATGGAGTGAACCGCCTGGCAAAGGCGCTGCATCCGGGCTTCGTAAAGGTTGCTATAGCAGAAAAGACTCCGTGCAGCGCCGACTGCGTGAAGATAGGACTGAGACCGGCTGCCGGCGGAGGAGAACCGGCGGGCGGCGTGGAATTCCCGTATTTCAGAGCCGGCCAGTTCATAACGCTCAGCTGCCGGGCCGGCGACTCGTTCCTGAGCCGCCCATATTCGATCATCTCGTCGCCAAAAGAAGCTCTGGGGGGCATGCTGGAGATAATGGTGCAGAGAAAGGGCATATTCTCCACTTTCCTGATCAACGAAGCTTCCGAGGGCACTGAGCTGTGGATGGGTGAGCCGTCAGGGGATTTCTGCCATGACAGTATCCGCGACAGAAACCACATACTCGCAATTGCAGGCGGGAGCGGAGTCACACCGTTTCTGTCAATGATGAAAGCGATACGTGAGGGAAGTGAGGAATTCAGACTTACATTGGTATACGGCGCCAGGACAAGGGCGCACATTCCGTTTGATCCGGAGGACTTCCGTGTAGAAGGTGTCGATATGGTTGTGGTCCTCTCTGAAGAAGAAGCGGAAGGCTACAGACACGGCTTCATCACCGCAGATCTGCTGAAGGAATACATCGATGCTGACACAAGCGTATTCATGTGCGGACCTGACGCGATGTACAGATTCGTCCAGGGCGAGCTGAAGGACCTCGGTTTCGACCCGACAAAGATAAGGCAGGAGAGAAACTCCGTTGGAGACCGCAGGGTCAGTGAAATCAAACTGTTCAGGCTCACTGTGCACATCCGTGACTCAGTTTATGAGCTTGATGCAGCGAATAACGAGACGCTGATTACCGCTATGGAGCGCGCAGGCATACCTGCAGTAGTCAGATGCCGCAACGGCTCCTGCGGATTCTGTCACAGCAGAGTGGTTAACGGAGAATATTTTATCGACAGTAAGGACGACTTCCGCCGTGCAGCTGATAAAAAGTTCAATTACATCCATCCATGCTCCACATATCCGGAGTCAGACATGGAAATCGACATCCCGATCATGAATCCGTAACGGAAGCGGGGTATCTGCATTAAACCATTAGTGCACGTGGCACTCACACCCGCAGAAAGCAGGCAATAAACATAAAAACCAAAACTTGAGGAACGCAAAATGACTGTATTCATAGTAATTTATCTGATTGCTCTTTGCTGTTATTTCAAGACCAGAACATCAGGCAACATCAAACACAGGGCAATCAACAAGTATTTCATGGCCACCATGTATCTGGTGCTGGCCTTCGTGACATTCTTCAACAAATATGAGTTCACGAGCTACCAGACCCTGCTCATGGCAGCCCTTATACTGGCATGGCTGGGCGACATTTTCCTGGTGTTCGATTTCGGCCGCGGCGGGGACTTCTTCCTCGCGGGCAACATATGCTTCACGCTGTACGAGCAGGCAGTGCTTATAGACAACGGCTACTGGTTCAACGACTTTGCGTGGACCTACGTGGTGGCCGGTCTGATGCTGGCCGTAGTGATATTCGCTACCGGCCGCTGGCCCGAAAAGATCAAAATGGGCAAGATGCGCTGGCCAATGATATTTTATCTGTCGTCGATATTCATGCACGGCATTACAGGACTTGCTCTGATGATAATGCTGCCTGGCACCAGCTATGTGATGCTGGGACTCGGATCGTTCCTCTTCATGATCTCAGATATCGACCTCAACGTGTACAGATACATTTTCGATAACAACAAATGGCTCGTCAGGTTCAACAGCCTCACGTATTTCGTCGGTCTGCTCCTGATAGTGCTCAGCATCGTCTACGCGTAAGGGCCGATGTATCCGGAAAGGTGAAAACTAATGTACAGAGAAAAAATAGTTATAGGTGAAGGAACTGAATATCCGCTCAACGGCCTGTTGACGCTCCCGGACGGAGCAACCGGACCTGTCCCGGCCGTAGTGATGGTGCACGGCTCGGGCTCCAGCAACATGGACGAGAAAGTTTTGAAGCTGACGCCTTTCAAAGATCTGGCGGATGGACTTGCCGCGCATGGGATCGCCTCAATCAGGTATGACAAGCGCACCTTTGTGCATGGGCGGAAAATGATGAAAGCCAACGCGGCCGGAATGACCGTTCGCGAAGAGACGATAGACGACGCCCTCCTGGCGCTCGCAATGCTCAGAGCTGACAAACGCATAGACAGCGAGAATCTCTTCATTCTCGGTCACAGCATGGGAGCAATGCTCGCGCCGCGCGCAGACGCCGAAGGCGGAGATGTAAAAGGCATCATTATGATGGCCGGAACACCGCACCGCCTCGAGGACATAGTGATAAGGCAGCTAAATCAGGGCAGGGGAACAAACCTGCTGCTCGGATTGGTGACCAGGCTCGAGGGCAAATACTTTGCAAGGAAATTCAACGGCCTTTATGAGCTGAGTGATGAAGAAGCGAAAAAGAAGAAATTCGCGGGCAATATCACACTGTACTACTTCAAGGAAATGGGGCAGAAGACCGCCTCGGACTATCTGCTTGAGAGCAGCAAGCCTGTGCTGATCATGCAGGGCGGCAGGGACTTCCAGGTGCTCGCTGATGACGATTTCAAGGCTTTCAAAGAGCAGCTCGCGGACCGAAGCAATATCACTTACAAGCTCTATCCTGAGCTCAACCACTGCTTCGTCCCGGCTATCTACGACGATATTCTCAAGGCATCAAAGGAGTACAGCGTTGAGCGCCACATCGGCGAAGATGTGATAGCTGACATCGCGGAGTTTATATACGCGCAGAAGTAAGCGGCATGCGGATGTCTGCCATATCTGGAGTCATATAATTGAAAAACACCAACACGAAAATCTACAACCTTGTCCACGCATCAACTGTCGCAATCTGATCTGCTCGTTAGGACAGATGCTATTTCATCAGATCCATGCCTGCGCTCCAGGCCTGGCCTTCTTTTTCTCCTACGCTGTAGTAGCCGTGGCATGAGTTGTCAAACATCAGCGCGTTCAGCTTGAGCACGTCGATCTTGCCATCCTCGTTGAGAACTGACTCCTCCGCCTTGACATTCACGATGCGGCCGACAACGCCGTGTATATGCTCAGTGTCGAGCTCCTCCAGAAATTCGCATTCCATAACGACAGGGAACTCTTCGATGACAGGCGCATTCACCTTGTCGCTTTTTACTGCTGTGTAACCTGTGCGCTCAAACTTGTCATCCATTTTGTTGCCTGATGCGATGCCGAAAAAGTCGGCGACTTCCATGTGCGGACGGTCAGCAAGCGCAACTGTAAACGCCTTGCTCACGAGAATGTTGGACAGGGTTTTCTTACCCTTGCCGATACAGAGATAGATGCGGTCCGAGCCGCAGATCTGTCCCCAGGCGACATTCATTGCATTGACTTTCCCGTTCTCGTCGTAAGCAGCAACCATCAGCACAGGCATTGGAAAAACAGCCTGCTGGATACCAAGATCCTTTTTCATTTTATAAATCCTCCTTGAAAATCAGGCTGCCGGCATAAGAGCTCAAAGCCTGCACAACAGCCTTTTGTATGTTGTACCTAAATGATACAATAATATTCATAAAAAGTGGCAATCAGGATTTGCAGTCAGATCAGGGGGACAATAGAGAATAATTATAGAAAGGGGACCGGATATGCAGGGGATTCTGATAGTTCTGTTAATTGTATGCGCTGTACTATGCCGGTCAGCTGCTGATCGCATTCAGCCTTTCACTTCTTGTATAAAGGAAGTTTTAACATGATCAAAATATGCATCTTCGATCTTGACGGGACTCTGGCTGCAACGCAGGAGTCCATAGCAAGACCCGTGAATATGACTCTCGCGCTCTACGGCCTGCCTCCGCAGCCTGTAGAGGCTTTTAATTACTTCGCCGGAGACGGCATCAAAAATGCGCTGAAAAGAGCTCTGATCGCTGCCGGCGACACTGAGGCGTCTCATCTCGAGGAGGGCCTGCCGAAGTGCCGCGCATGGATGCAGGAGGATCCGGCATATCATGTGGTTCCTTATGATCACATGGTGTGGGCTCTTGAGGAACTCAAAAGGAATGGCGTGAAGATCGCGGTCTTCAGCAACAAGCCGCACAAAAGCGCCATCGGAGTGGTGGAGACCATATTCGGAAAGGGCTGCTTCGATCATGTCCAGGGTCAGACCGACCTCATTCCTATAAAGCCTGACCCGTCCGGAGTGTATGAGATACTTGGAAAGTTCGGGGCGGAGAAGAGCGAATGCCTGTATTTCGGCGACACCAACACCGACATGCTGACAGCCCGCAACGCCGGAGTCACAGCAGTTGGTGTCACATGGGGTTTCAGGCCGAGATCAGAGCTGGAGGAATACGGTGCAGACATTCTTATAGACAGCGCCGTCGAGATCCCGGGACTGGCAGGGATCAAGACGAAGCCAGAGGACAGATAAGGAGGACTGGAGATGACGATAATGGAAGCGATAGATGCCAGGCATTCGGTGCGGGCATATAAGGATATGCCGATACCGCAGGAGGTGCGCGATCAGCTCGACGCGTTTGTCAGCGCGTGCAATGAAGAGTCAGGATTAAGCACCACGGTCAGATATGATGATCCTGACGGATTCGACTCAAGACTGGCGCATTACGGCAGCTTCAGCAATGTAAAAAATTACATCATTCTTAAGGGCAGCAAGCGCGCGGACTTTGACTTCGAATGCGGTTACTTCGGTGAAAAGATCGTCCTTTACGCGCAGCAGCTCGGCCTCAACACATGCTGGACAGCGCTCACATTCAATAAGAAAAAGGTGAAGGAGCTGGTTCCGGGCGGAGAAAAGCTATGTATGGTAATCGCGCTCGGTTATGGCGAGACGCAGGGCACTCCTCATAAAAGCAAGAGCCTTTATGATGTTATTGATGTAAAAGGAGGCATGCCGGAGTGGTTCGTGGCTGGAGTCGAGTCTGCTTTGAAGGCGCCGACAGCAGTGAACCAGCAGAAGTTCTGTTTCATGCTGGAAAATGACGAGCCATCGGTGAAAGTCAGGGGCATCGGCACCTTCACTAAGGTGGATCTGGGAATAGCGGCATATCATTTTGAGGCTGCAGCAGGTAAAAAGGTGAATGCCAGATAATTGTTAGCTCCAGACTTATAAATTGCATTAGAAAAAGCAAATTATATTTATTATGGTTTGAAGACTTCCGTCCCGGAGGCGCATTTTGAGCGTTTAGGACGGAAGTCTGTTTTCATAGACATTCATTTTTCACATCATTTCGTAAGCATTCTGTATGCCGATCCCGGTAGCGTTGATCAGATTTACCAGATCTTCCCGGGAATCGATGCAGTCACGCTTCAGCCACTTTTCTATGGTGCCGATCATTACATATACGGTAGCGTTGATCAGGTAGTTATTATACAGGCTCTTCGGATCCGCTATCTTCTGTTGCTCCCATATATTCTCTATTTCTGAAGCGATCCTGGCGGTAATATTCGTTCCTCGCGAACCCCGCAGGATTATCCTGAACAGTGCTTTATTTTCAATAATTGCGGCAGCAAGGTCTTCATAACTTTCAATGAGTTTTTCGGGATCCTTTCTCTCGCCAAGCATGTTTATGAAAATGCTTTCAAGGTGAGGGTACAGCTCGTCAGTGACCCTTTCTTCTATTGCTTCAAGCAGAGCATATTTATCCTTGTAATGGGAATAAAAAGTGCTCTTGTGGACCCCGGCTGTCCTGATGATCTCCTGAGTCCGGATCTCATCGATATCCTTGCCTGCAAAAAGACTGTACACGGCATCCATTATTCTGTTTTCAGCTGCTATATAGCGGGGATCATTCTTGTTCATCGTTGCACCTTTTTCACTAAACGACTTTTGTCGGTTTTTGTCGGTTGTCTGCATTATACACCGGTTTTATAATTATTTCAGTAGATATGGATGCCCATACGGGGGATATGACAGCAGATGTAAAACACAAGAAACAAAGATTGAAAATACAGCTAAAAGAAGAGGGAGAGTATTATGTTCAGAACCAAACATGAACTTACAGAAGGCGAAAAGAAATGCCTGGAGGCATATAATCGCGAAAAGAGCGCAAAGCCTCGTAAGAATCTGATCAGACTTGTACGTCACATCAACATGTTCAATCCTGTTCCGGATGAGAACTCGTGGGAGTACATCTTTTTCGACAGACAGCTCACCGACGAGCAGGTGGACTTCGCGCTTAAGATGAAGCTCAGACACCAGTACACAATAAAAGAGCTGGCGGAGCTCCAGAAGATGTCCGTGGAGGAGGCGGCGCAGAAGGCGTATGACCTCTGCTACATCGGCCTGCTCGAGTATTGCAACACTCCGGGAGAGGAGGATAAGGTGCAGCTTCCGGTCTTTGCGCCGGGAGCCATGGAGAGCACGGTAATGACCAAGGAGCGCACGGACATGTATCCGGAGACGGCTCCGGCTTTCCTCAATTACATCCTCGATCTTCAGAAAAAAATCACCTGGGGAGGATTCATGGGAGTTGCCCTGATGAGGACCATACCTGTAGAAAAGGCGATCGAGGGCAATACGCGCAAGGCAAAATTCGAGGAAGTGTCGTACTGGCTCGACAAGGCCGGTGACAGCATCGGGATCGCTCCGTGTGAATGCCGCAAGCTCCGCCGCATGGTAGGCGAGGGAACGGCAGACCTCGAGGGCGAGTGGTGCATCAACCTCGGCAACTATGCTGAGTCCTGCATACGCGTGGGCAAGGCAAGAAGAATAACAAGAGAGGAAGCTGAGAAGATCCTGCTGCGCGCAGAAGAGCTCGGATACGTCCACCAGCTGTCCAACATCGACGGACCGGACTTTTCGCTCTTCATATGCAACTGCAAATGGGACACCTGCATGGCCCTCAAAACCAGCTGGTACACTTCGTCACCTGATCTGTCCAGCTCCAACTACAGGGCAAGCGTCGACCCGTCCAACTGTGTAGCGTGCGGTGGCTGCGTAGAGGTATGTCCGCAGAATGCGGTAAAGCTGGGGCAGAAGCTCTGCCAGAAGAAGCCAGTGGAGATCGCTCCGGCCAAGGTAGCGAGCGACTTTGTCGTGATGCCGCCTAAGTACTGGAACGGAGAAAAGTTCCTGACAGAAAGGGACAATGTTGTTCCGGAGACCGGAACTGCTCCGTGCAAATCAAACTGTCCGGCACACATTGCTGTACAGGGCTATCTTAAGAAGGCAAGCGAGGGCAAGTACAGAGAAGCTCTCGAGCTCATAAAGAAGGAGAATCCGTTCCCTGCAATGTGCGGACGCGTATGCGCGAGATTCTGCGAGCAGGTCTGCACCAGAGGAGATATCGATGAGCCTGTCGCCATCGACGAGGTAAAGAAGTTCATCGCCGATCAGGAGCTGAACGCTGTAAACCGCTACATACCTGAGAAGAGATTCAACGAGGGCAAGAAGGTAGCTGTCATCGGATCGGGTCCTGCGGGACTCTCCGCGGCATATTACCTGGCTGTCTGGGGACACGATGTGACTGTCTTCGAGAAACAGGACAAACCGGGCGGCATGATGGTATACGGCATCCCTTCGTTCAGGCTTGAAAAAGACGTGGTGGAGGCCGAGATCGATGTCATCCGTCAGCTCGGTGTCGAGATAAAGTGCGGTGTTGATGTGGGCAGGGATGTCACGCTCGACCAGCTCCGCGCAGAAGGCTACAAGGGATTCTATGTAGCGATCGGCCTGCAGAACGGCGGCGTGCTGCAGATCCCTGGCGGAGACAGTGAGGGCGTTCAGGCCGGTATCGACTTCATGAAGAGAGTCAACGGCGGAGAAGACGTTAAACTCAAAGGCAATGTCGTAGTCATCGGCGGCGGCAACATAGGCGCTGACGTAGCGAGGACTGCGGTCAGATGCGGCGCGGACAAGGTGCTGCTGTACTGCCTTGAGTCCTACGATGAGATGCCGATGGGTCCGGAAGACCAGCATGAATGCGAAGAGGACGGAATCGAGATCCACGCGGGCTGGGGCCAGACTGAGATCACTGCGAAGGATGGCAAGTGCACAGGCATAAAATTCAGAAAGTGCACCAGCGTCAAGAATGAAGAGGGCAGATTCGATCCGAAGTTTGATGATGCGGTCACCGACGAGGCGAAATGCGCCACAGTGCTCTTCTGCATCGGACAGAAGCCTGACTGGGGCAAGCTGGCTGAGGGCAGCAACGTTAAGATTTCCGGCCGTGGACTTGCGGAGGCGGACAGCTGGACATATCAGACTGCCGAGCCTGATGTATTCGTAGGCGGAGATATTTACACGGGCCAGAAGTTCGTGATCGATGCCATCGCTGCCGGCAAGGAAGGAGCCGAGTCCGTACACAGATACGTCTGGGAAGGCCACAGCCTCACGCTCGGACGCGTCAGAAGAGACAATTTCCACTACATAGACAAGGACAACATCGTAGTCAGCAGCTATGACAGAAGCGGAAGGGAAAGATATGAGATCGATCCTTCCAAGGTCAGGACTTTCAAAGACGAACGCAAGACATTCACTGAGGCGCAGGTCAAAACAGAGACCGCAAGATGTCTCAGCTGCGGCGCTGCGAAAGTCGATCAGAAGATCTGCATCGGCTGCGGACTCTGCACGGTACAGTGCAAGTTCGATGCCATCCACCTCGACAAGGTGCAGGAGGTATGGGGAATTCCGTACGAGAAGCTCGTGCCGAGAGTCGTGAAGGAAGAATTGCTGAAGACCGGCAGGATGATCGCAAGGAAAGTAAAAGCATAGACTCAGAGAAAAAGCGAAGCGCAGCTGTGGAGACGGGAAGATGCACGAGATCAGCGTCCTGAAGCAGGCCGTAGATATTGCTGAGAAAACAGCACAGGAGAACAACATCGCCAGGATCGCCTACCTCACACTCGAGGTGGGCGAGCTGAGCGGGTTTATTCCTGTGTTTTTTTATAAGTATTACCCGATAGTGACCGAGAACAGGCCGGTATTTGACGGTTCCGAGCTCAAGATAATATCCGTCACGGGTGAAGCGCTGTGCAAGGAGTGCAGCGCGATGTACAACGTGATGAAGGAAGAAGGGCGGTGCCCTAAATGCGGCTCCCGCAGCAAGAAGATTCTGGGCGGAAGGGAGTTCAGAATAAAGGAAATAGGCTTTGATGAGAACCTGGTTTAGAGGTTAAAAAGGGGGCAGACTTCATGAGAGATCAGTATTCAAGACAATATATAGACGATCACGGCAATGTGATAGCTTTCAATCAGGAGCGCTTCGATAATCTGCACATGGGATATAAGAAGTTTGAGAACAGACCCAACGGACTGGGCATTTTCAATTTCATCAAGTCACATGCATGTGCTCACGACTGGAACTGGAAGCTCGTTCTGAAGGTGTTCAACCTTATCGTTGCGGGATCGGCCTGGATGAGGAAGGAAGGCTTCAAGAGCAGGCTCTACAAGAAGGTGATGATGTTCTCCCCTGACAAGGAGAGGAATACTACCGGTCTGGTAATGCCGCTCAACGTCGATATATCCGAGGCAGCGGAGAAAGTAGTCATACCGATGGATCTTATCAAGCAGGCTCTGGCTCAGGCGGACTATATTGGCGCAATGAACAGATGCCTGTGCAGGGATGCCAAAGACTGCAAGGATTACCCGCATGATATCGCGTGCCTGTTCATCGGAAAGATCGGGGAGCAGGTAGTCAGGAACGGTCTGGCAAAGCAGGTCACATATGAAGAGGCCTGCGCCAGAGTGGATAAGGCGGCAGAATACGGCCTGGTAGGACAGTCATTGTGGGTGGAAGTCGAGCAGCTTATCTGGGGAATCAGAAATGACGATATGGACAGATTCCTTGAAATATGCTTCTGCTGCCCATGCTGCTGCGTTGCAATGAACCTCTCAAGAAATGCTTCAAGAGAGATCAAGGACAGATTCCATCCGGTCGGCTGGACCGCTGTACCGGACCGGTCAAAATGTATAGGCTGCGGCGAGTGTATTACGGTAAGATGCCCGCAGGATGCCCTGTCACTTGGCGAGGATGGCGTTATTGAAATCGATCAGAACCACTGTGTCGGCTGCGGCATCTGCAAGGCAAAGTGCCAGCAGGGAGCTATTAAAATCAAACAGACAATGCCTATGAGAGGAAGCATCAAAGAATACTTTCTGGAGGACTTCTCGTTAGAGTTGAAAAGCTTTGAAAAATACTGACGTATCATATTTATATGCGGTATTCACGCAGAAGGAGCCGGAAGGAGCCGGGAGCGCCCTGAAGGGCGTTTTTTACTGTCCGCTTTTTCGGACACATATTGCGCTACACTATAGATGCCGAAACCTTAGAATGAAAAATTAAAACCGAGTTCTGAAACAAAAAAACATCAAAAAAGATCTTGTTTACTGCTACAACAGCATTTGGTACCTTCAGTCTACG
>CACZAM010000018.1 GCA_902779185.1 uncultured Eubacteriales bacterium | reverse complement strand
GCACCTCACGATGCAAACCTTGCAGCTCGCTATGGGGTTCGTCGGCAACTACGCCCCTTGTGGACTTTCACCACAGACTGACGGCATGCCCGTCATACCAAAAAAGAGACCGCCGGAGCGGTCTCTTTTATTATCCTTACTATTCCTTTTCTCCCCTTCTTTTTTTGACCTCGAGGGCCAGGCCTCCTACATTTCCTCTAATGATGCATCTGTCGTCCATAGGACCGCCGAGACCCTGATGCTGGTAGAAGTAATCCTCCAGCGTCTGGTACGCATCCGCCGTAGCGACTGATATGATATCTTTATTCGCGATCAGTTCCTCCGGACTGATGCCGAATCCTATCGCTGTGTTGATGAGATAGTATTCCTGCATTCCCGTCTTCAGTATCCTGTCGTCCTCAAGAGGCTCTCCGTCAAAGTAGACCTTGAGCTCCTTGCTGTCAAAGTCGAAATCTATCTTCAGACGCTTTGAAAAGTGGAAAAACGCCTCCTGCCACTGTTCGAGCACCTCCGATCTCAGCATGCGCATTATTCCCTGCTTAAGCCGCTCACCGCTCAGCATCACCGTGTATATCCTGCCGTTATACGGGTAAGCCTCTTTCAGAGCTTCCAGGGTAACTTCCGTGTCCAGGCTGTAGCACCTCAGGCTGGAAGCGGCCATGGTCATGACATCGAGGCCCAGAGCATCAGCAAAAGCATCTGCAAACAGCTGCCCTACTTCAGTAGGATTGCCTCTTCCGTAATTGTCCAGCGGCATCTTAAGTCTCGTGACCAGCTTACTGTACTTGTTGTTTATATCATACGCGTAAGTGCTGATCATGGCGCTGACATATTTATCCGCCGGGCAGTGGTCCTCGTCTACGGGTATCATCTCCCAGCTGCAATCCTCTACTGTATCCGTTGTCTTATTGTAGATAAAGTCGAGCTTTCCGATATGTGTGTTCTCAAATCCGCACTGGAGCACCAGTATCCCGTTCTCCACTGCCGGCTCATCAATGTATGTATGCGAGTGCCCTCCGATTATGATGTCCACATCGAGATCCTTATCAAGTGATCTGGCAAGCTCAAGATCAGCCTCCCAGCCGATATGGGTAAGCAGTATTACAACGTCTGCTTTACGGCCTTTTTTCTTCAGCCTGTTGTATGTTCTTCTGATCTCATCCTTTGCGTCTGCAATTGTCACATATCTGCCTACCAGGCCCTCTGCCCGTGTCTGGTCAATAATAGCCTCAGTCAACAAGCCTATGAAGAGCACTGTGACGCCATCGATCTCGGCCATATAGTATGGCTTGAACAGATGCTTTCTGTTGGATTTAACAAGGAAGTTGGCGTTTATCACCTGAAAGTTCGCATATCTGCCCGCGAACAGCATGTGAGATATCCCGTAATCCAGCTCGTGGTTTCCGAGTGACATTACATCTATGTCTATAAGATTCAGTATGTCGATCGTTGAAAGCCCCTGATAATCGCTGTCTATCAGAGAGCCCTGGAATACATCACCGGCAATGCAGTAGAGCGTGTTAGGATTCTCTTTCTTTGTCTGCGCCACAAGGCCGGCGACCTGCGCCATGCTGCCCCTGAGCTTTCCGTCTTCACCGGTCTCGCCGGTAAATTTTCCGTGAATGTCATTCGAATGAAATATGGTTATTCTTGTCAGATCATCACTCATAAGTCTTATCTTTTTCGGATCATTATCACATCATATTTATTGTTTCGCCGCTTGCGAAGAGGTAAAGATATGCCTCGCCTACTTCCTTGCCTGTACCCTTTTCTACCGCTTCACTGTAAAGGTCTGTCTGGACTTTGTATTCATCTCTTATGCGCTCAAGTTCTGCCTCGTGCGGTCTGTCCGGTCTTATGAAATTCGACTTATAGTCAACGAGTATCATTTTTCCGTCTTCTTCGAAGCAACAGTCGATCACACCCTGAACCAGCATCTCGTGTCCGCCGCGTACGGTGCGGAGAGTGAACGGCTTTTCCCGCATAAGCGTTCCCTTTAAAGCAGCAACTGCTGCCCTTCTGCCCAGATCACTGCCGAAAAATGCAGCTATGCGGTTGAGATCGAGAGCTTCATATACATCTGCATCTATTGCGTCATGCTCCCTCAGGAATGCGGCGCGTTCTTCGATATATTCTGAATCGATACTGCCGGAAGGATCCATGGCTCTTGAGAAGTCGATGAATTCCATGATGCGGTGATACGCTATTCCGATATCTGCAGCGGATGCCCGCTTGTCCTTCTCTATTCCCGTACGGAGATGCGTTACTTCATCGTCCGATGTCACTACAGCTTCTTTCTTCAGCATGCGCTCCTTCTCAAGCTCTTCTCTCCTGATGGCGCTGACAGAGTACTTGGCCTTTTCTGTAAGAAGTTCCTCATCAGGATATCTGTAGCTGAACCTTCTGTCGATCTCATCATATATAGCCTGCTCCTCTGCGTTGAGAGGTCTATCAAAGTATGAACTTATCCTGCTGTCTGCACCGGTGCTGTCTGCACATTTTGTCAGTATCAGTGGCGATACATATAATCTGTTGAATCCGCTCCTGAGAACGCCCTGCATGGCTTTCAGAAAGTTTGCCGGACGAAGCTGGTATCTGGCAAGTTCCTCTTCATTCCTGCATGTGCCGACCATATAGAGCTTGTTGCGGGCTCTTGTCATGGCGACATAGAGGAGTCTCAGTTCTTCTTTATATGAGTCATTCTTTGATTTTGAGTTTATGGCTCGCTGCAGTACGGTGTTTCTCCAGTATCTGCGCGCCGGATCCACATACGGAAGGCCTACTCCGCCATCAGGATCAAAGCTGAAATCCTTGCTGTTTGTGTCGTACCGGAATTTGTGTCCGAGACCGCCGACTATGACAAACGGGTATTCCAGTCCCTTGCTCTTGTGGATCGTGGATATACGTACCACATCGTCGTCCCTGCCTACCATCGAAGCCTGTCCATTCCTTAGCTTCTTGCTCTTCAGAAGCTCGAGGAAAGTAATGAACGAACTCAGGGTCGCGATCGTATCTTTGCTGAATCTGCCTGCTCTGTCTGCGAGGGTCCTCAGATTTGCCTGTCTGGCCGCACCACCCGGCATAGCGCCTGCCATCCTGTAATAGCCGGAATCTACAAGCACCTTCCACACGAAGTCTTCAAGAGGGAGTATGCGTGACAGCCTGCGCCATTCCATAAGAGCGTTCAGCGCAGCGGATGCCTTTTCCTTCAAATCGCCTTCCGGACCTTTTTCCGCATACCACCTGAAAGCTTCCCAGTATGCCGGGCGATTCCTGACTGTTTTTTTGTGTTCTATTCTTATGCGGGCAAGATCATCAGGACTGAACCCGAACACTTCCGAGTGGAGCACGGAAATAAGCTGTACATCTCTCTTCATGTTGTCGATGCATGTCAGCAGGGCAAGAGCTATTTCTATCTCTATAGTATCGAAAAAAACTTCAGTCTCTTCAACATGGGATTCTATGGCACGCTCTCTCAGCGCGCGGCTCATGATCTCACCTCTGTATTTGACTGCCCTGAAAAGAATCGCTATATCTCTTGCGCCGGCCTTTCTCACAACACCGGCAGCAGTATCGTAGAATTCAGTGCCTATGATCGACTGTACGAGCCTGGCAATATACTCTGCTTCTGCCTCTTCCTTGCTAAGCTCCTCGATCTCTTCATCGGCTCCGCCCTCTTCAGCATCATCAGGGTCATTTTCTTCCTCTGCGTTATCATCGAAAAGGACATGTACTTCAGGTATGAAGTCGTATTCGGGCAGACAATCAATGCCGGTATACAGCATGGAACGCTCATCGTAGCCTTCCATGATATTGCTGAACACATGGTTGATGTATCTGATCGTAGCATCGTTCGTTCTGAAATTACGTCCCAGATCTATGGCAATACCGTCCGGTTCGCTTCCGGAAGCATATCGCGCGTAAAGCCGCTCAAATATCTCAGGCTCAGCCTGTCTGAATTTGTATATGCTCTGCTTCACATCACCCACCCTGAAAACATTGTCCGGGCGTGCAACGCGGCTGATCAGGTTTTCCTGTATGTTATTTGTATCCTGATATTCATCGACAAAGATGAACCTGAATCTCCTGCGGAGCGTGTCTGCCGCCTCGTCATTCTTCAGTATGCGAACCGCTATGTGCTCCATGTCTGCAAAGTCTATGACCCTCTTCTCACGCTTCTTTGCATCGTATCTTTTCTCGAACTCCTCAAGCAAGCGAAGATAGTAGACCGTATATTCATATGTGGCGTTCATCTCGGACAGACGGGTCTCCAGATCAGGTATCAGATATCTCTTTTTGAAATCGCCTATCTCTTTCTTAAGGGCATCATTGAGCGCCTTGACTTCAGGTTTTATCGCCTCATAAGCTCCTTTCTGGGCCTTAGTGACCGCAAGCCTTGTAGATGGTATCGCTTCGATCGCATCTGTCACTTCCATGCCTGCCCGGCCTGAGATCAATGCACCATATACCGCGTTTACTGCTGCCTCCTGCGCAGACAGCTTTGCCTCGTACATCTCAGGGATCCCGGCTCCCTCAAACAGCTCCTTCAGCTGCGCGAAAGCGCCCTTCACGCTTCTGAATGCCACTTCAGCGTCTGCAAACATCATCTTCTGAAAGTCCGATCCCTCGAATGTTTCCGGGGTCACTTTCAGCTGTTCAGCCTTCCTGAACGCCCACTCAAAGTAGTCAGGCATCGTTCTGAGACTAGAATACGCATCCAGCATTCCGTCCATGAAATTGTCATCGCTGCGTTCTTCGCTGTAGAGCCTCAGAAAAGACCTGAAGCTCCCTCCTTCAATAAGATCATCTTTTTCGAATCCCTCTTCAAAGAGCTCGCTCAGGGCTTCACGTCTGAGCAGCTCGCACTGCACTTCGTCAGCAACGCCAAATGACGGCTCCATGTCTGTCATATGGAAGAATTCCTTTATGACCCTGAGCGCAAAGCTGTCGATAGTCGAGATGTACGCTTTATACAGTCTTGACAGCTGATCCTTCATGTGCGGTATGTCTTCCGGATGTTCCTCCATCCTCTTTCTTATAGCAGCCGCAAGTCTCAGCTTCATCTCGGAAGCCGTTGCATTCGTGAAGGTCACGACAAGCATCTCATCCACATTGGCCCTGCCTTCGAGGATGATCCTTATTATGCGTTCAATAAGCACCGAAGTCTTGCCCGAGCCCGCCGCCGCGGATACGAGCACTGACTTGTCGAGCGTCTTTATCGCTTTAAGCTGTTCATCAGTAAATCTGTTTGCCATAGTTTTATTTTATCCGCCATAGGTGATCTTATCAATAAAAAGTGACACAGGGAGATTTTCCCTGTGCCAACGATATCATCTTATATGGGTAAAAAACCGGTCTTTATACGAGCACATCGCCTTCCATTCCTGCAGGAACTTCCAGTCCCATAAGAGTCAGGAGTGTAGGCGCGATGTCTGCCAGCTTGCCCGAGCTCTTCTTGAACGGAACAGGCTCCTTGCAGATGTGGCAGAGCGGAACCTTGGAAGTGGAGTGCTTCGTTACCGGCTCGCCTCTCTCATCGAGCATGGTGTCTGCGTTGCCGTGGTCAGCTGTGAGCAGGATCTGTCCATCCTTCTCAAATACAGCATCGCGGATCTGTCCGATCAGTCCGTCCAGTGCTTCGATTGCCTGAACTGCAGCTTCGAACACGCCTGTGTGTCCTACCATGTCAGGGTTTGCGAAGTTCAGGATAATAAGATCATACATGTCCTTATTGATCCTGTCGATAACAGTTGCCGCGACTTCAGGAGCGCTCATCTCAGGCTGCAGGTCGTATGTAGCGACCTTAGGCGAAGGGATAAGGATCCTGTCCTCATTTACATTCGGTTCCTCAACGCCTCCGTTGAAGAAGAATGTTACGTGAGCATACTTCTCTGTCTCAGCAATACGGAGCTGTTTCAGTCCGAGGTCGGCAATGGTCTTGCCCAGTGTAGGATCTACATCCTGCGGCGGGAACGCAACCAGTACGTTAGGCATTGTCGCATCGTACTCAGCCATGCATACGTAAGTAAGATCCTTAGGAGCGGATTTTCTTTCGAATCCGTCGAAGGCAGGATCGACCAGCGCGCGGGTGATCTCTCTTGCCCTGTCAGGTCTGAAGTTGATGAAAATCACCGAATCGCCGTCCTTGATAGGAACAGGATTGATAACTGTCGGCTGTACGAACTCATCCACTTCATCCTTTGCGTAGGAGTTGTCCATGCACTCCTGAGCGCTTGATGCAGTAAGTCCCTCGCTGAGAGTGAGCGCGTCATATGCTCTTACAAGACGTTCCCATCTATTATCTCTGTCCATCGCGTAGAATCTGCCCGAGATGACACCGATCTTTCCGGCTTCGTTCTCTTTAAGGTATTCTTCGAGAGGTCCGAGCCATGTCATGGCGCTCTTCGGCGGAACGTCTCTTCCGTCGAGGAAGCAGTGAACTGCCACGTCCTTGACGCCGTTCTTCTTAGCCATGTTTATCGTGGCCATGAGGTGTTTCATATGGCTGTGTACGCCGCCGTCTGAAACGAGTCCCATAATGTGGAGCGTGTGTCCTTCAGCTGCGTTCTTCATGGCAGCCATCAGGGCTTCATTCTCATAGAACTCTCCGGAATCTATGGATCTCGAGATCTTGAGAAGGTTCTGATATATGACACTTCCGGCGCCAATATTAAGATGTCCTACCTCGGAGTTGCCCATCTGGCCTGCAGGAAGACCGACAGGTTCACCGCTTGCGTAAATCGTTATGAACGGATAATTGTCGAAGATCTCATCGAGCACAGGCGTCCTGGCCTTCATAATAGCATTTCCGTAAAATTCTTCTCTGTAGCCGAATCCGTCAAGGATCATCAGCATGGTCGGTTTGTGTTTCATGACTTACTCCTCTTCTCTTCTTGTGTAAGTGATCATGTCTGCTGCGATTTCTTTCGCTGCCTGGCTGACAGGTCTTTCGCTCTCTTCTTCTGTGAGAGCAGGCTTTCCGTCAACGATATCCCTTGCTCTCTTTGCAGTAAGGATGACGAGTGAATACCTGCTGTCGGTCTTATCTCTGAGTTTGTTTATGGATGGATAAAGAAGCATTTCTGGTTTTTCCCCTTTCTTTGATTACTTCTGTTTAGACTCATTTTCGTATTCTCTGATGATAGGCTTGACTGCTTCAGGCACCTTTGCTGCTTCAGCAGCCATGATGCATTTTGCAAGGGCAACTGCATCTTCCAGATCATCATTTACTATGTAATAATCATATTCTCCGATGAGTTTGATTTCGTTCAGAGCCTGACCGAGTCTTTTCTCGATCTTCTCCGCGGTCTCGGTGCCTCTGCCCTCGAGACGCCGTCTGAGCTCCGCGAGACTCGGCGGAAGTATGAATATGAGTATTGCCTCAGGCATGGCACGTTTCACCTGAAGGCCTCCCTGCACGTCAATATCGAGTATCACGTTGCGGCCTTTTTCAAGACGGTTTATCACCATGTCTTTCGGCGTTCCGTAAAGGTTGTCAAATACGGTCGCGTGCTCGAGGAAATTACCTGCCTCGATGTTCTCAAGGAAATGTTCTCTTGTGACAAAGAAATAATCCCTGCCGTGAACCTCTCCCTCGCGCGGTTCGCGAGTGGTCATCGAAACCGAAAACTCGTTGCCGATCTCTTTGAGAAGTTCAGCACATACCGTTCCCTTGCCCGTTCCTGACGGACCGGATATTACAAATAACCTGCCCTTTTTGCGGCTCATATACACCTCCCCGCTGACTTATTATTGTATCATGTTTTCTTCTGATTTAGCAATTATCAGATTAGCAGCAACATCACCCTCAACGTTTATTGTTGTGAATGCCATGTCGAGCAGCCTGTAGAACGCTGCTATAGGACCGATAAGATCGAGCGGCAGATTGAATATGGTGAGATATGATGTCATCAGTATTATTCCTCCTCCCGGTATGCCCGGAGCTGCCATGTTCAGAAGCGTTGCAATGACAGCCATTGCGGCATACTGAGCGATCGTCAGGTCGAGAGAATAGAAGTCTGAAACAAATACGGCAAGACAGCAGAATGAGCAGGCTCCTCCGCACATGTTTATGGTGCATCCCAGCGGAAGTGTAAAGTTGCTGATCTCAGCCGGAGCTCCCAGTTCTTCAACACTCACCCTGATGGTGGTAGGAAGAGCAGCCGCCGAACTCGTTGTGGAGAGCGTCATCAGCGCTACCTTACCGCATGCGGACAGGAATGTCCCTGCGTCTTTCTTCGTGTAAAGGCGTACCGGGATGAAAAATACGATTATGAATACAGCGATACATGCCAGCCAGCAGCACAGAATGTATTTGCCAATGGCCATGAAAAGGCCCGTTCCGTACTGCGCGATCGAGAATGCCATCAGCGACATGACGCCTATAGGCGATGTTTCCATTATTATCGAAAGCAGGCGGAAAACCAGCTCCGTCAGCCTGTTTATGAATTCCGTGACCGGTTTTCCCTTCTCTCCCATCGCAACTATCACAGCGGACAGGATCAGGGCGAGGATCAGCGCAGGGAGTATGCATTTTGCCGACAGAATATCCGAAAAGCTGTGCGGCAGAATTCCAAGAAGAACCTCGGAAATGCGTACTGTTCCTCCTATTTCCCCCTCATAAACCGGCTGGTTCTCAAATACGATCCCTATGCCCGGTCTTAATATCATCGCCACCGTGAATGCGACCGCAAAGGAGGCCAGAAACATAACCACATAGAGCAGCACTGTTTTGGCGGCTACACGCTTTAGTGATGACATGTTTGCGGAGTTGATGATGCCCTTCATCACAGCGCAGATGATCACCGGTATGACCATCATCTTTAAGAGATTCAGGTATACATCTCCTACGATTTTTGCATCAATAGAAAACTGCGGAGCCAAGGTTCCCAGCAGGATCCCGGCTCCGAAGCCAATAGCTATCCTAATGAACAGATTCTCTTTTTTGAAGACAGTCTTCACTCTATGTTCTGTACCTGCTCTCTTACCTTCTCGATCTCAGCCTTGAGCTCGAGCATGTCTGACGTGATCTCCCTGTCGTTTGACTTTGAGCCTATCGTGTTGGCTTCACGGTTCATCTCCTGGATCAGGAAGTCTATCTTTTTACCGATGGCATTTCTGCCGTCCGAATTCAGGAAGCCTCTGAGCTGGCTTATGTGGCTGCCCAGCCTTACGAGTTCTTCCGTGATGTTTGCCTTATCGGCGAAGATCGCCGCTTCAAGAGCGATCCGCTCTTCAGGAACCTCATAGACACCGCCGAGTATCTCCTCGACTCTCGCCTTGAATTTTGCGGCGTATTCCTTTTCGATCTCGGGAGCTCTTTTCTCTATGTGGTCCCTGATCTTCTGTATGGTGTCCGCCCTTACGGAAAGGTCAGCAGCGAGTTTTTCTCCTTCTGCCTCTCTCATTGCGCAGAAATCGTCAAGCGCTTTTGCAGTGGCGCCAAGAAGCCTTCCGGCCATGGCTTCCTCGTCTTCAGCAGCCGGTGTTGTGACTATCACATCCGGCATCTTTGAAAGAAGACTCAGCGAAACACGCGACTCCTCTCCGAAGTCGAAGCTGTCCCTTAGCTCCGAGAGCACATTGTAATAACGGGCAGCGAGCTCTTTATCGAGCCTTACATCGCTGTCGCTCTTTCCGATGTTGTCAACGCTCACGCTGACTTCCACCTTGCCGCGGTGGACTCTTTCCTTGATTGCGGACTTTATCGTTTCCTCGGCGAATGAATAGCGCCTCGGCATTTTTACATAAATATCCAGATATCTGTGATTTACGGATCTTATCTCTATTGTTACCTTGCTGATCTCGTCAGAGTACTCGCCTCTGCCGAATCCCGTCATGCTTCTTATCATGTCGTCCAAACTCCGTCGTTTTATTCTTCGATCTCTTCCGCAACAGCTTCAGCCGCGGCATCGATCACCTCACCGGCATCCTCAGCTGCGTTTTCGATCACTTCAGCATCTACGTCAACTGCTGTTTCGCGTGTAATTTCATCCTCAGCCTCAGACTCTGCTTCCTCTCTGAGACGCTGCTCTTCGGCCTCGCGTCTGGCATCCGCCTCCGCAAATTTTGCTCTAGTATTCAGCACCTTGAGCACGACGTAAGCAATTGCGAGTACAACCAGTAATTTAAACATATACGTCCTCCTTAATAATTGTCCCAGTCCTATATCAATATTTCATATTCTGCGGGCGCAGTACAAGTATATCCGCGTCCAGATCATACTCTGCCGTGTTGATGAACCACACCTGTCCCAGG
The DNA here is from genome assembly GCA_902779185.1 of uncultured Eubacteriales bacterium. GTDB lineage: Bacteria > Bacillota > Clostridia > Peptostreptococcales > Anaerovoracaceae > Crickella. Next base: position 25,451 of record CACZAM010000018.1, on the reverse strand, counting down.
CTTATTCCATGCCCTCTGCCAGCAGCTTCCTTAAGGAAATTCTCAATGCTGTCAATGTTAGGTAATCCGAACCCAGCGGACTCCGACCTGTAGTGCATCGGAAGCACCAGTTTTGGCTTCGTCCTTTCGATGAGATCGAGCGCCTCATGGCGGTCATATGTATAAACACCGCCTACCGGTACAAGAGCGATATCTGCGTTCGAGAGGAGTTTAAGATTGTCCTCCGTCAGGAGATCATCAAGCACTTCACCGATGTCACCGTAATGAATGAGCTTCTCTCCGGTTGCCTTGTGTGTTACCACGTATATCCTGTTTTTTCCTCTGAGAGCGCCTTTCTTCGGATCGTGGAACGTATCTATCCACTGAACCTCAAACGGACTTTCGTCTTTAGGCTCAATGGTTATTCCCCTTCTGTAATTGTGGTCGGAATGCTCATGTGAGCAAAGCACTTCACTTGCCGCATCCTTGATCTTCCCGAAACCTTTGACCGACAGAGGTTTATACGGATCAAAAACGATCGAATACCCTGTTTCTTCATCAAGAATCTTGAAACACGCATGTCCTACATATTTAATTATCATGGCATTCTCCTTATTATTTTATGAGCGAGATTGCCGATTCCAGCGTCTTTATCTCGCATACCCTGCTACCCTTTTCGTACTCTCCGTCCAGCGTCCAGTGAGTATCTTCTTCTATCTCGAATGTAATATTTTTCGCCGAATACTTTTCTATCTGGTGCGACTTGAATGTTCCGCCGAGTATGGATGCAGTCGTATCGCTGAGTTCGATCAGATCCTTTGGCATCCTGATCAGCAGGACTTCCATAAGACCGTCATTCATGTCTACATCCAGTTTCTCAAGGTTGACTATGCCGCCTATCGATCTTGAGTTGCATACTCCTCCGAGAATATAATCTCCCTCATGTATCTCCTCGTCCGGCGTACCCTTCTCGAGAGTTATCCTGGCATGTATCGATTTTATGTGTGCGAGCTCTTTTATACCTGCCATCACATATGCTGAATGCCCCAGAATGTTCTTTATATTCTGCGGTACTGAATATGTGGTGGATGTAAACGCGCCGAAACTTGCAACATAGCTGAAATATCTGCCGTTGAAGCTGCCTATGTCTATTGGCTGAATCGTTCCGTTGATTATTCTTTCAACACAGGCAGGTATGGATTTAGGAAGCCCTATGGAGTTTGCGAAATCATTTGTTGAACCGGCCGGGATGTATCCGATCGGCGTCTTAAGTCCTGCGCTGATGAGTCCGTCTATGACCCCATTAAGAGTGCCGTCTCCGCCTGATACCACCACGGTATCGACCGTTCCGCCATATTCAGCCGCGAAATCTCTTGCATCTCCCATGCCTCTAGTCATCAGCACCTGAGTCAGATAGCCCGCTCCTGAGAAGCTCTCAATTATTTCAGCCATGTACTTCGGTGCCTGCATGAGTCCCGCTTTCGGATTCATAATGAACAGCAGCTTTTTTCTATCACTCATTGCCCCATCTCCTCCTGTAAAAGAATCCGGTTTTATTCATCATCATCTCCCGATTCAAGTTCAGCCCGGCGTGTCTCTATCTCAAGCTCGATCCGCTCTCTGACCTGCTTGGTCTCGATAAGTTCCGCGATCTCCCTTTCACGCTTCTCATCGTAGCCCGGATCGAATTTCCTCGACATTCTCACGGCAAGGCTGTCGAGCGATCTGTCCACCATGTCGTACTCACCTATGATGAGCTTGTGCCACATCTCCTCACCGTTCGCGCCGTACTGCTTTATGAGATACGCCTTTATTTTAGCCGGAGTGAGTCTCCCCCGCCTCATATGTATATCCCATGATTTGTTGAACATCATTCCGATGCAGAGCACCCAGCTTATCAGATAGAACCACAGCATCATGGCTACGATGTTTGAGAAAGCTCCATACAGAACGTTGTACTTGGCAGCTCTCGGAATATACAGGGAGTATATCCATGTAACTATCAATATGCCGATAGTAGCAAAAACGGCTCCCGGGAGAACAGCTGCAACCGGCACGCGTATGCGCGGCAGCAGGTAGTAATTCGCGAGTATTACGATGAAAAACATGAACACCAGGACAGGAGTTTTCAGTCCTGAAATGAGTCCCTCGATATATGTATTCTGCAGTACCCTCTTTGCGATAAGCTCTCCGTACACATATCCTACCAGCGTGACAGCGACCGCCAGGATCGACAGCGCCGCGATAGGAATGGCCTTGATCCTTTCCGTAAAGAAGCTGAACCTGTATCTTCCGTAGCTGATGGTGTATGTCGTCAGTCTGGAAAGTGAGAACGCTAATGATGAACTTGCCCATAGAGCGAGGATTATCATGAAGAAGCTGCTTAACGCGGTGGATGATGCCGAGAACAGTCTCTGGAGCACGCTTCCCATCTCGGTCGACAGATGCGACTCGAGCCAGTCCCTGATGAAGTCCATTGACACATCAAAGATACCAAGCACCTGCGTAAGTACTATGAGCATAGGAACCGACGCCATAAAGAAGAAATACGCGATCTGCGCAGCAAATCCCGCATAATACTGGTCGTCAAACTGCCTCCACAGGTGGAAGCCGATCTTCAGAACTCTTTTCCATGTAAGATGGAGTTTCTTCTGTTCAGGATTATCAGATGTACTGTCCCAGAATTCACTCATACGTTCAATCTTGCCGGCATCAGCCGAGCAGTCTCTCCAGTTCAGCAAGAGCTTTCGCCCTGTGGCTTATGGTGTTCTTGAAATCTGTTCCGAGTTCAGCAAAGGAATTGCTGTATCCTTCCGGTATGAATACCGGATCGTATCCGAAGCCGCCTTCACCCATTTTGCAGTCTGCGATGTGGCCTTTGCACTCTCCGCGCGCGACAAGTACGTACCTGTCACCCTGAGGCACCGCTTCAGCCGGAACATCTTTACCGTCAGGATAGATCAGAGTGATCACCGTAACGAATTTTGCTGTTCTTTCGCTTTCAGGCACACCGTCAAGAGCGGCGAGCAGCTTCGTGTTGTTGTCATCATAAGTGCAGCCCTCGCCTGCATATCTGGCGCTGTAGACTCCAGGATCTCCGCCGAGAGCGTCTACCATGAGCCCCGAATCATCCGCTATGACAGGGCTGTCAAGGTATTTTGCAAGTGAAGGATCGCCGGCGATCATGTCCATTATGACGCTCGCCTTCAGATGTGAGTTTTCTTCAAAGGTGGTGCCTGTTTCTTCTATGTCGTCAGTCGGGATCCCCGCGTCATCACGCGTGATGACATCGAGCCCGTACTTCTCCAGAATGGCCCTTATTTCCTTGATCTTATTCTTGTTCTGTGATGCAAGTATAGCTGTTCTCATAATCATTTAATTGTATCATTTTTCGCGTGCGGCTGCCATCATCAGAGCACATTCAATGCGCTTTCTGTGCAGTTTGCATCCGAAGCGGTAAACCTTGTTGATGTCGCCGTTCGAGTGATAATTATTTGCCGCGCATCCTCCCGCGCAATAAAGCCTTGCCCAGCAGTCTTTGCAGTCGTCGCGCGTGTAGATATTGTTGCCGCTCCTGAATATATCAACGGTCTCAGGATGGGTTATTCCGTCATAAATATTGCCGACTATCATGTCATCATCACCTACAAACTGGTGACATGGATAGAGATCTCCTGTTGGGGTTACCGCGAGATATTCTGTCGCGACTCCGCAACCGGCTACTCTCTTATAAATGCACGGGCCTCCCGTAAGATCGACCGTATAGTGGTAAAAGCTGAAGCCATCACCCTTTTCCTCTCTTGCAAGCATTTCAAGAGCAAGCTTCTCATACTCCTCATACAGCTGAGGCAGGTCCTCCTCGTGAAGGGCGTACGGGACTTCAGGATCTGACACTACGGGCTCTATCGATGTCTCTCTGAAGCCGAGATCTGCCATGGCCAGCACGTCAGCTGCAAAGTCTTTATTATATGCGGTGTATGTGCCGCGCATATAATACTCAGAAGATCTTTCTGCATTTTTCAGGCGGGAATCGACCAGTGCCTTAAAATTGCCCATTATCATGTCGTATGTGCCGCCTCCGGTCTTGCTGTGTCTCATCCTGTCATGAGTATCACGCCTGCCATCCATGCTCAGGACAACATTGCCCATCTCGCGGTTCGTGAAGTCTATAACATCATCATCGATCAGTACTCCGTTTGTGGTAAGAGTAAAATTGAAGATCTTATTATACTTCTTTTCAAGCTCTCTTCCGTATGCGACTATCTCTTTGCACACATCCCAGTTAATAAGAGGTTCGCCTCCGAAGAAATCCACCTCCAGATGCCTTCTGGTGCCGGAATTCTCCACAAGATAATCCAGAGCACGCTTTCCGACCTCAGCGCTCATGATCCCGCTCTTTCCGCTGTAATCACCCTTGCCTGCAAAGCAATATTCGCAGTCCATATTACATCCGTGTGCAACGTGGAGACATATCGCCTTGAGCACAGACTGCTTTATCTTGATCTCATCGGCAGCCTGCTCAAACGGGTCTTCTGACCAGAGCAGTCCTGCTGAATGTAATCCGGCTATGTCATCCAGAGTCTCCTTTGCGTCCTCTGAAGTTATGCCATACTTATGCGCTATATCCGACGCAACAGTTTCAAGGATTTTGCTGTCTTCAAAAGTCTCTCCGGCACCGCCGTCAGATCTGCACACCGCTTCATCCAGCATCTCAATTGCGTCATAAGCGACCTCATCGACAGAGTGAACGGCACCGCTCGCCGCGTCGACCACCATATTGAATCCGTTTAATTTGTATTTGTGTATCATTACTCTCCCCTAAGTGAGGCAAAAGAAAAAAGCGGCGCTGCATCACGCAGCGCCGCCGTAAGCATCTTACTTTTCCTTGCGCTGCTCGCAATGCTGATTAGCAACGCTGCAGGAAGTCTTGCTTGCAGACTGGCATGAAGTCTGGCATTCACCGCATCCGCCTGTGACCCTGGACTCAGCCATATCTCTTGTTGTGATAGTTTTGATTCTCTTCATTTTGTCGCCCTCCGTCTGTATTGATCCATATGTAGGATACCATTATGCCACGCTTCTGTCAATCTGAGGCAGGTGGCTTAGCGGTATGCTAGTTGTTTATTTCAACTGAAAATCCTGTATCTGAATCACTTAACGGTTTAGCTTCAGTTTTCTCATCCCCGGTCTCTTCCACCAGATAATCCACGAAACTCGATGCTTCGTAAACCTTTGTTTCAGAAGTCCCTTTCTCTGCATGGGTAACAGCATCTACTGACGCTACAGCTGCTTCAGCGATTTCTTTCTCAAGAGCATCGAATTCGGCTTTAGCCTCAGCAATGAATGTAGGAACTTCCGGAGCTTCAAAATTCTTAGGGATACCTGTCCTCGGGACTTCGAGCGTATCGCGGTTCTCGAACGGCGTCTTTTTCTCTTCAGAAGCAGGCTTAGGTTCATGATTCGCAGGAGCGGCTGTGATCCTGAAATCGAACACGGCCTCTTTTCTCATGTCCCTGTTGACTATCCTGATTCTGTCAGCCTTTCCTTCAGTGCTGTCAGCTTTGACAAGAATATCTCTTGCCTCTCCTGCCGCGATATCCAGAGTTACCTCCTGACCAGGGATAGGCGGGAGATCCCAGTTTCTGGTATCCGGATTGTATGCGGTATGGAAGAATCTGATTTTTCCGACCGTAACATTTATGTGATAGATGCAGTCCTGATTGACGCTAGGAAGCAGACATTCACTCTGTTTGTCTCCAAGCTGTCCCCTGAGATTGACAGTGCCTCTTGCGGTTCTGTATACAAGGCCTCTGTATTCATTGCGGGAGCCTGCCTGCTCACTCACTATTATAACGTCACACGGCGAGTTATTTATCACGTATTCGGCTGTCGATCCGACTGAGTTCAGCATGTCATCCTTGGAAGACTTTGTCATGATAATGAGATCAGCTCCGGTCTCACGCACCGCTCTGGTGATCCTGACGCCTGCCTTGCCTACAGCTGACAGTTTTGTCACTTTATACCCCTCGAGTGCTTCAGCTATAAGGTCGAGCTTTTCATCAAGTTCCTTTATGGCAGCACTCTCAACATCTGTCCTTACGGAATAGCCGAGCCTCTCATCAATCATCATGAGTACGAGTTCAGCTTCTTCAGGAGTGTAATGCTTCTTCACGTATGCGAGTGACTTCAGGCTGCGCTGTGTTTCTTCGATTGGGATAAGTATCTTTTTCATAAGTTTATCCTCTTCTTTATTCCCAATATTTTAACTGTTTAATTGTAGCACGCTGATATTGATATTATCAATTTTATTAATTCTATTTAAGGAACTTGCTGTTGAGCGTCAATATGAAAACTTCAGCGATTGCGTAAAGCACAAGATAGTCGTCGTCATATGAATTGACGATGTCATTTCTGCACCTTCCATGCTGATCAAAGAGAAGATTCGGCGAACCTCCGATGACTGCTTTAAGCTTCCCTTCGTGCTCTATCATGTAGTTGCATGAGATCTTGGCCTTCATACAGGACGGGAAGAGTTTTATCACGAAAACGCCGGCATCGGTATCCGCTTCGAAACCCTCTCCGCGGGAATCCCTGAATCTCCTGAACTCCCCGAAATGTTCGCCGTCTGAGAACAGCTCAAAGCCCGCGGACTCAGAAGGATACCCTTTATTGTCAAAGGCATGCGGAACCACGGACGCCATCTCATTGCCGTCAGTGTCGAACACTTTTGCAGTAAAAGGCTTCAGCGAAGTCTCTACCCTGAGCACATCATTACCGTCCGAATCCCTGAAGTATCCCTCGACTGAATTGTGGTAATAAAACCTGTAAAAGTCGAGAGTCTCAGGTACTTTCGTGTTTCTGTCCTCATGGAGTTTTTCTATAAGCTCCGCCAGATGCCTTACGAGCATCACTGAAGCCAGCTTGAACCCGGCAAATACAGCGTATCTTTCAGGAGTCACCTCCGCCTCCTGCGGATTCACAAGGTTCTCAAACCTGTGCTCATCCTCTTCTTTTCTTATGATGGTCTCCAGCCTTGTGACATGTTTTATGTCAACGCAGTTTTTCTCCCGCGATATGACTACACAGTCCTTGAAACTGCATGGTCCGAATACGATGCTGTCTCCGGAGAAGCCTTTGTGCTCAGCTAACCATGGCCTGCCGAGAGGAGTATCGAGATCCCTGAGTTTTTCGTAGATCTCAGCGATGCTCATGTCGGTCTTTACGATCTTTTCATAAATGCTGCGGTCGTTCCGTGTCCCTCCGCCGCGGTTCCAGAATATACCAAAAGCGAGCAGCAGAGTGATCCCGCCCATGATGAACCTTCCGGTTGACATCATGAGCAGAGCCAGTATGACGGCAAGGATCCCTACAGCAGTTATTGCTTTATCTTCTTTCATGTGAGATCAGGTCTCCTTTGAATACCCTTTTTTCTTTTCTATGAAAGCAGCTCGTCGACAGCCTCCCTTACAGCCTTGCGGTTCTTCTCTGCCTCTTCAGCCGTTGCTCCCTGAGCCATTACATAAGTCTTGATCTTAGGCTCGGTTCCCGATGGTCTGACCGCTACCGCGCAGCCGTCTGCAAGCTTGTAGAAAAGAACATTGCTCTTTGTAAATCCAGGAACATCTCCGAGGTAGTCTGTAACGCCTTCTACCTTAAGTCCGATCTCTTCCGGAGCATTCTCTCTGATGCGCGCCATCACGGCTTCTCTTCTCTCAGCAGAATCAAATCCGGCAAATACTGTGGATTCAGTATTCTCAACAAAGTAGCCGTACTTCTCATAGAGAGCCATGAGTCCATCATAGACTGACATTCCCTGTGCCTTGTAGTAGCAGGCCATCTCGGCCATCATCATAGCTGCGTAGACTGCGTCCTTGTCTCTCGCGTATGAGCCGCCGAGGAATCCGATGCTCTCCTCAAATCCGAAGAGGAAGTGCTCGTCTCCGTTCTCGTCGAGATCCTTGATCTTCTCGCCGATGAACTTGAATCCGGTCAGCACGTCATACATCTTTACTCCGTTGTCAGCAGCGATCTTGTCTGCCATTACTGTCGAAACGATGGATTTGCAAACGAAAGGCTTCTCAGGCATTTTGCCGAGCTCTTTTCTGACTGTGAAAATGTAGTCGAGCATGAGACATGCTTCCTGATTTCCGGAAAGGATCTTATATCCATCCTTAGCCTTTACGACCGCACCGCATCTGTCACTGTCAGGGTCTACACCGATGACGAGCTCTGCGTCATTCTTCTTTGCGTACTCGATGGCGAGTGCGAAGCCCTCAGTGTTCTCCGGATTCGGTGATTTTACAGTAGGGAAGTTTCCGTCCGGTACCATCTGCTCCTCTACAGGGATAATTGCTCCGTAGCCCTGTCTTCTGAGGATCTCAGGAACCAGTTTGTAGCCCGCTCCGTGGAAAGGTGTGAAGACGATCTTCATGTCCTTTGCTACCTGATCGATGTACTTGCGCGTGATCGAAGTCTCCATTACCTTGCCGATGTATGTCTCATCCATCTCATCACCGAGGATCTCAACGAATCCCTCTTCAAGAGCCTTGTTGTAATCCATAGTCTTTACATCCTTGAAGATGTCGACCTTTGCTATCTCGGCAGATACCACGTCCGCATGTTCAGGTCCGAGCTGGGCCCCGTCTGCCCAGTATGCCTTATATCCGTTGTATTCCTTAGGATTGTGGCTTGCTGTGATGTTGATGCCTGCGATCGATCCGGTCTCTCTAACTGCGAATGAAAGCTCAGGAGTCGGACGCATATCGTCAAAGATATATGCCTTGATCCCGTTTGCGGCAAGTACAGCTGCAGCTTCCTCAGCGAACAGTCTCGAATTGTTTCTCGAGTCATGAGCGATCGCTACACCGTTTCCTTCAGGGGAATCCCCGCCGATCTGTCCGCCTTTGGCGATTATGAGATTGGCCAGACCCTGAGTGGCGTATCTTACGGTATATACGTTCATCATGCCGATGCCCGCTCCCATGATTCCTCTCAGACCCGCAGTGCCGAAAGTAAGCATGGCCTTGAACCTGCCCTCTATTTCTTTGTCATCGCCTTCGATCGCCCTGAGCTCTTCTTTTGTCTTTTCATCAACTACGTCTGACGCAAGCCAATACTCGTACTCTTCTCTGTAAGTTCTCATTTCTGTCCGCCTTTCTTTTTAACCTACTTCTTCAAACTGTGAGTTATATAATTCTGCGTAGGCACCGCCCTTTGCGAGCAGTTCCTCATGTGTGCCCTGTTCCACGATGTCGCCGTGATCCATTACGAGGATCAGGTCGGCATTCCGTATGGTCGAGAGCCTGTGCGCGATGATGAAGCTCGTTCTGTCTTCAGTAAGAGCATCCATCGCCTTTTGTATTTCCTCTTCTGTGCGTGTATCTACTGATGATGTCGCTTCATCGAGTATCAGAAGCCTTTTGTCTGCCAGCACAGCACGCGCTATCGTAAGGAGCTGCCTCTGCCCCTCGGAAATATTGGTAGCGTCTTCATTGAGCATCATTTTGTAGCCGCCCGGCAGCGCCTTTATGAAGTGATGCGCCTTGGCTGTCTTTGCAGCCCTGATTATCTCCTCGTTTGTTGCGCCTTCCCTGCCGTAAGCTATATTCTCCCTGATAGTGCCGCTGAACAGCCATGTATCCTGGAGCACCATCGCGAAGTTGTCGCGCAGCTCCTTCCGTGTGAATCCTCTGATGTCGTGGCCGTCAATAAGAATTGCTCCTCCATCTACATCATAGAACCTCATAAGTAATTTTACCATAGTTGTCTTGCCTGCGCCCGTAGGACCTACAATTGCGATCTTCTGACCCGGCTCGACTTTCGCGCTGAAGTCCTTGATTACAGGATGATCCTTCTTATATCCGAATCTCACATGTCTGAATTCAACAGCGCCTTTTATTTCTCCCATCTCCTCGTCTGCTCCAGGAGAATCTATCTCTTCATCCTCATTCAGGAACTCGAAGACTCTTTCCGCGGCAGCCGCCATTGACTGCACCTGATTCATTATCTGCGCGATGTCCTGTATAGGCTGGCCTATGTTTTTGACGTACTGAACGAATGCCTGTATGTCGCCTACCCCTATCGCGCCCCGTACGCAGAAGATGCCTCCCGCGACTACGACAGCGGCGTACCCGAGGTTGCTCACTATCCTCATCAGAGGCCGCATCATTCCGGAGAGGAACTGCGACTTCCATGCGGATTCATACAGTTTTTCGTTTGACTCGTTGAATTCCTCTGTGACTGCGGCTTCCCTGTTAAAAGCCTTTACTACCAGATGGCCCGAGAATGTTTCCTCGACCTGCCCGTCTATGATGCCCAGGTATTTCTGCTGAGCGGCAAAATGCTTCTGCGATATTTTTATGAGCATGCCCATAACGAGCGCGGAAAGAGGTATCACCATTAGAGCTATCAGCGTCATTGTGACATTGATGGTAAGCATGACTATGATGATCCCCAGCATACTTATTATAGCCCAGATGAAGTTGGAAATGCTCTGGCTTAGTGACTGTCCGAGCGTATCTACGTCGTTGGTGATCCTGGAGAGTATCTCTCCGGTCTGGACGCGCTCGAAGTATCCGATAGGCATGCGGTTTATCTTTTCCGAGATGTCACGTCTCATCCTGTAGACGATCTTCTGAGTTATGTTCGTCATGATGAGGGCCTGTATGTACTGGGCGATTGCGCCTATGAAGTAGAGCGCCATGGTCAGCAGAAGGACATGCGCAACAGCTTCAAAATCGATCCCTCCCGTGCCGTGGATCTTGTTCATTACTCCCTCTGCAAGCAGAGTGGTCGCGCGTCCCATCACCTTCGGGCCGACCGTCTCGAAGACTGTGGCAATTGCAGACACTACAATAACCACCGCCACGGCAAATTTGTACCCGCCCATGTATCTGAGCGTGTCTCCTACCGCCTTGCGGAAATCCTTAGGCTTTTCACCCGGCGCAAGGATGCTGCTCGGGCCGCCTCCGCGCCTTCTCTGACGTTTTCCGTCGCCCTGTCCGGTCTGCGATTCTTCAGTCTCCTGTAAAGTCTGTTCTTCGTATTCTGTTTTCGGCTTCTTTTCTTCGCTCATCCGCTATGCGAGCGCTGCCTCCGACAGCTGGGATACCGCCGTATCCCGGTATATCTCACAGGTCTTCATAAGTTCCGTATGAGTACCTTTTCCTACTATCTTCCCCTCATCGAGCACGATGATCTGCTCCGCGTGAAGTATGGTTCCTACTCTCTGCGCCACTATGATACGCGTGCTGTCTGTAATATGCTCCGCCAGCGCTTTCCTGAGAGTCACGTCTGTTTTCATGTCCAGGGCCGAGAATGAGTCATCAAAAATCATTATCGCAGGTTTTTTGACCACCGCTCTTGCGATCGCCAACCTCTGTTTCTGACCTCCTGATACATTGGCTCCTCCCTGTGACACCTCTCTGTCAAAGCCTTCAGGTCTTTCATCTATGAATTCAGTCGCCTGCGCTATCTCAGCAGCAAATCTTACTTCTTCTTCACTGGCGTCCTCGTCGCCCCAGCGTATGTTCTCAGCAACCGTACCGGAGAAGAGCATTCCCTTCTGAGGCACATATCCTATCGCGTCTCTCAGCGATTCAAGACTGATATCCCTTACATCGATGCCGCCGACCGTGACCCGGCCTTCAGTGACATCGAAGAATCTCGGTATCAGGTTTATGAGCGTAGTTTTTCCGCAGCCGGTCGCTCCGATTATCGCGGTCGTCTCGCCCGGCTTCGCGGTGAAATCGATGTCAGTCAGAACGTCCTCTTCCGCGTCCGGATACCTGAATGTAACATGCTCGAACCTGATCTCTGCACCTGTCCTGTGACCGCGCTCCCCTTCAGCAGGCAGGATCGCCGCGTCCTCCCTGTTTTTGATCGAAGTCTCTGTATTCAGCACTTCATAGACTCTGTCCGCAGCTATGCCCGCTCTCGGAATGAATATCGCCATGCTGGCAATCATAAGGAAGGAGAACACTATCTCCATCGAGTAAGCGATGAACGCTGTCATCGTTCCTACCTGAAGACCGCCCGCGTCGATGCGGCCTGCAGCTACCCAGGTGATCCATATGGACAGTCCGTACATGATGATCATCAGTATAGGAGTGATCGAGATCATCGCCCTGTTTACGAAGAGCTGATTCCTGTACAGATCGGTATTTGCCTTGTCAAAGCGCTCTTCCTCGGTCTCTTCCCTTCCGAAAGCGCGGATAACCTGTATGCCCGTCAGTATCTCGCGGGATACCGCGTTAAGAGCATCTATGAGCGACTGCATGATCCTGAACTTAGGCATCGCTATCACGAACATGGCTCCTGCCATGAGCAATATGGCTATGACACCCGTCACTATAACAAAGTTCATATGCGCGTGGGTCTGATACACCTTTATGATTGACCACGTGCAGATACACGGAGCAAAGAGCATCATTCGCAGCATCATCGTAGATGTCATCTGCACCTGCTGTATGTCGTTAGTAGCACGTGTGATCAGAGAGGACGTCCTGAACTCTGTCATCTCCGCGTTTGAAAAAGACATTACGTTCGCGAAAAGGCGTGACCTCAGATCGCGTCCTATGCTGGCTCCTACTCTTGCTGCCAGCAGTGATATCAAAGTGGTGAATACCATTACGGAAACAGACATAAGCAGCATAAGGCCGCCGCATCTGAACATGAACGAATTCTGTATGGCCAGAAGATCGAGGCCGGCTTCCTGATCGCAGTCTCCGGCGTACGCAATGCCCATCGCGAGCATGTTGCTGTTTATCTCCCTGCTTTTTCCGCTGATGGCGGTGACGTTCCCGCTTCCGCTGCCGGCCGCAGCCTCCGCGTCAGACAAAGTCTCTCCGTTTTTCTCAGCGTAGCGCATCACCAGAGGCGTCAGAAGCGCTTCATCGAGCGAATCGAGCTCTTCCTCAGACATCTCCCTCCTGTAGTACACCTCATCAGACTCCGCGCTGCTGATGCTGAACGCGTCATACCACAGCGCGCTCTGATCCTCTGTCATCATGATTTCAGCAGCGTTGAACTCCCTTCCCGTTATCGCTTCAGGTACTATGTGCTCTATTCCCCTGTTCTGGATGCCCGTGTCGATAAGCGCCTGCGTATACTGAGGCAAATTCATCTCACAAAAAGCCTGTCCTGCCATAAGAAGCAGAACAAGCAATGCAGTCCATTTATAAGGTATAAGCGTTCTGAAGAGATTCTTCATTTATCCGTCGTACTTTGAAGTCCTTGTTTCATCTATGCTGCCGACGCACTCGAGTGCTCGCACTATATCCTCCAGGCATGTGACCTCTATTACATTATCGCGGTCAATCTGCCTGCAGAAACCCTGCTCCAGCATGTCGTCCAGAAAGCTGAAGAAGCGGTCATAATATCCGTTAACGTTATAGATCATCACCGGCTTATTGACCTTGCCGAGAAGCCCGAGTCTCTTGTATGTCATTACCTCAGTGATCTCATCGAGTGTGCCCATTCCGCCCGGAAGAGCAATAAAGGCGTCCCCGTTTTCTATCATCCAGTTGCGTCTTGTTGACATATCATCTGAGATCACGACTTCAGCGAGATCATCGCGCGTCTCTTCAGCCAGAATAAAGAACCGCGGCGTGACTCCGATAGCCTCGCCGCCGCCTTCGATCAGAGCATCCGAAACAGCACCCATCATTCCGGAGTTGCCTGCTCCGTAGACGAGTGTGTGACCCTTGGCTGCCATCCACGCACCAAGTTCTCTGGCACGCGCTATGAATTCAGGATCCTTTCCTTCCGCTGCTCCGCAATAAACCGTTATATTCATCTTACATTACTGATCTTGCCTGCATATCCTTCAGCACAGTATCTTCCGAGTTTTCCTTGTCCCATTCAGGGTCATAGAAGAGGTTAAGCCTGAGCTTGTTGGATATCTCTCTGAGGAGCTTGCATCCGGCGATACTGTTGCCCTGAGCATCGAGCGCAGGTCCGAATACTCCGATGCCCGCGCGCTTGTCAGAGACTGACAGCAGTCCGCCGCCCACTCCGGACTTTGTAGGTATGCCTACCTTGATGGCAAAGGTTCCGGAGCCGTCATACATGCCGCATGTCAGCATGAGCGTCTTTGCGATACGGGCAGTGCGAGAGGACATGTATCTCTTTCCGTCGATGCTGCATACACCGTCATTTGCAAGTTTCTTTCCGAGATTTGCAAGTGATTCGGCAGTGACATTCATGGAGCACATCTTAGTGTAAAACCTCAGCGTGTCCTCCACATCTGTTGTGATTATACCCTTGCTCTCGAGAAGATAAGCAATGGAGCGGTTACGGGAGCATGTCTTCATCTCTGAGTCGAACACCGCCTCGTTCAGCTCTATGCCCATGTCTGAGCAAACGTTTCTCGTGTATCTGATCATATCCTGGAACGATACCTCAGGCAGAAGAAGTCCGCATACTGCCAGGGCTCCCGAATTGATCAGCGGGTTGTAAGGTTTCGAATTGCTCACGTCGAGTTCTACGAGAGAGTCGAAAGCTTCTCCGGAAGGTTCCATGCCTACCTTTTTGAACACAGACTTCAGCCCGCACACTTCGAGAGCGACTATAAGCATTATTACTTTTGAAACAGACTGTATCGTAAATCTTGTGTCGTAATCGCCGATGCAGATCTTTTCGCCCTTGAGAGGATAAAGGCATATTCCAAGCTGATGCGGATCCATCTTGCCCAGCTCCGGAATGTATGTCGCCACAGCGCCTTTCGGGATCTCCTCCCTGGCAAGGTTCATTGCCCTTTCGATTATCTCCTCTGCCTTCTTCGTTTCTATCAGTTGATAGTGCTTGTCGATTACAGGTTCAATTGTCATCGTTTCTCTTGCCTGCAGTTTTTCGTTTGTATTATCAGCCATTTTGACCTCCCTGTTACGGTCACCGCTCCGCTCCGGAAGCGGGCGTAAATGCTTTGCAATATCAGATTATAGTTATTTAATTGTACATCAAAACGGCTCTTTATTAAAGATGTGCGGTATAATCCCCGGCACGGGGTTAACTTTCTCCGGCTCTTTTGTTACAATGCATTTAATCAGAAAAGCAGATACCCGGGAGGCTGAAATGTCAGATAATCACGAACACGGTCACACACATACACATGAGCATTTTCATGAGCACACACATGTAGACGAGGCAGGTCACGAATATACGCATACACATGTACATGGCGACGGTTCCCACCATCACGAACATGGCCACGTTCACTCGCCTGAGCATACAAAATCCGTACTCAACAGAATGAGCCGCATAATCGGTCACATGGAATCCACCAAGCGCATGGTGGAAGACGGCCGCGACTGTTCCGAGGTGCTGATACAGCTTTCGGCTATCGAATCAGCCATTAAGTCGGTCAGCCGGGTGATACTGAAGGAGCACATGTCGACCTGCATCATCGATGCCGTAAAGAAGGACGATCTCGACACCATCGAAGAACTGAATAAGGCAATCGACAAGTTCATCAGGTAAATAATTTATTTGCTGGTACAGAAAAACGGAGCATCACCGTGATGCTCCGTTTATAGTTTTTGCTGCTTTACGGTTTATCTGTATGCTGCCGCGAGTTCTTCAGCAAGTGCTTCGAGCTGAGCCCTGCTGTCGTCGTTGAGAGCAGATACGATCTTTACATCGTTCTCGCAGTATGTCATGTTTTTGCAACCCTCTAGCATGCCTTTCATGACCTTTGCAGCCTGAGGAGCCCAGGAACCGTTCTCGATGAACGCGAGCCTTTTATTCTGATAGTTGCGCTCAACCAGTGAATCAATGAATTCTCTCATGAACGGGAAGATACCGTTGTTGAATGTCGTTGTAGCAAATACGACTGTATCATATCTGAATGCGTCCTCAACTGCTTCAGCGATGTCATCTCTGGCAAGGTCGGTGACTTCTACTTCAGGCACACCCTTTGCTTCGAGTTTCTCTGCAAGGAGCTCAACAGCTTTTTTCGTATTGCCATATACGGAAGTATATGCGATCACTACGCCTTTCGATTCTGATTCATACTTTGACCATGTGTCATAAAGGCCGAGATAGTATCCGAGGTCTGAAACGAGTACCGGACCGTGAAGTGCGCAGATGATCTCTATATCGAGCTTTGCAGCCTTTTTCAGTACTGCCTGCACCTGCGGGCCATACTTTCCAACAATACCGAAATAATAACGTCTTGCCTCGCATGCCCAGTCGTCATCTTCTTCGCTGGTTTCGCCGATCTTATCAAGTGCTCCGAATCTTCCGAAGCCATCTGCCGAGAACAGTACTTTATCTGTCGCATCATAGGTCATGATGACCTCAGGCCAGTGTACCATCGGTGCTGCGATGAAGTTCAGTACATGTCCGCCGAGGTCGAGAGTATCGCCTTCCTTTACAACGACTCTTCTGTCAGCGAAGTCTTCACCCTCAAAGAAATTTGCCATCATCACAAATGCCTTCTGCGAGGAAACGATCTTTGCCTCAGGGAACGCTTCCATGAATCCCATGATGGATCCGGAGTGATCAGGCTCCATGTGCTGGATAACAAGGTAATCAGGAGCGCCTGCGGCTTCCTTTACCTTTCCGATCCACTCATCTGTAAAATGAGCGTCAACAGAATCCATAACGGCCGTCTTTTCTCCCTTTACTACATATGAGTTGTATGCCATTCCCTCAGGAACGATATAATGGCCTTCAAAGAGGTCGATGTCATGATCGTTGACACCTACATACAGGATATCATTTGAAATCTTCATTCTTGAATCTTCTCCTTAGTTATATTATTCAGCTTTCCAGAGCGAATGCAGGTTGCAGTAAGCGTATACTGCCTCCACCTCGTCACCGTCGCAGATTTTGAAGCAGGCAGCAGGTGCTTCACCCGGGTTGAGAGCTTTTCTCTGATTGCCCTGCTTTGTCTTCAGAGCGATCCATTCGATGAAGTGCTCAGGAACCATCGGATGCTCCGCAGCTCCTACCTTTACCTCTACAACATCACCCTTAACTTCAAATACAGGGACGTGCTTTTCAACTGCAGCGTCTGTGGTTCCGGCCACGATCTCTTTCATAGGCTCTCCGCAGCAGATCACAGGAACGCCTGTCTTCTTTACGATTGCTACGATTTGTCCGCAATGTGCGCACTGATAGAATTTCATTTCCATAATTATCCTCCCGGTAACAGTTACCTTTATTTCATCTTGATAATTTTAGCATAGAGCGGCAAAACGGGCAATTACAGGAGAGCTTTTTTGTTGACGCCTGTCGATTTAGCGTGTTAGATTAATATATTGAACGGACACGGAAAAGAAACAGACGGAGGACTGCAGAATGAAGACTTTACCTTTCAAATACGAAGTTATGGACGGCAAGGGCGAGCCGACTTTCATAGATTTCAGGAGAGCTACGGTAGATGACCTTGACAAGGTGATCGCTCTTCAGAACGAAATAGTTGAGGCTCTGCCTGACAAGGATCTGTACGCTACTTTCACCAGAGAAGAATCCCTGGGTCAGCTTGAGCATGATATCTGCATTATCGCAGAGTGTGACGGAGAGGTCGCAGGTTATTCCGTTATGATACCGAATGACCCTGACAACCCGGAAAACTATGGCAAATACTTCAACTATGACAGAGATCAGCTGGCAAAGACCGTATCCATGGACCTTACAATGGTGGCTCCTAAATACAGAGGCCGCGGCATACAGCGCATTTTCAACAAACTGCGTCTAGGCATGGCCTCGGAGATGGGCGCTACGGAAGCGCTGACTACCATCTCCCCTGACAATCCTTACAGCTACAGGAACTTCCTGGTTCTCAACTTCGACATAGTCGATGAAAGAGAGCTGTATGGCGGAAAGCGCCGCTACATACTGCGCAAGGAATTCTGACATCACAAAAGCGGGCATATCGCCCGCTCTTTTGTTGCCTATTTTACCGCTGCCATGAAACAGACCTTTCCCTCTTCATTAAGGGCGCCGACTTCCATAAGACCGTCCTCCGATGGGCGCTTCACGAATCTTATCGTATCACCCTCGTAGCATTGAAGAAGAAACTGCATATCCAGCTCTTTTATGTTCATTTCCGCAAGCTGCGCACAACTTAAGCATCCGAGCATGGCCCTCACGTAATTTACATTGTTCATGTGACCGCCCCTGTCAATATCCACAGACCGTATCCTGTATTCTCCTATAGGCTCAGCGCTGTCGAAGTTCTTCCCCATTCTGGTGAAAGGTATGTCATCGGGCGGCGCTATGCTGAAATCCGAATCCGGATAGAAATCCGCCATGTGACCGGGCCTGAAGTTTTCTCTTCTGAGCGCCGCCCATATGCTTCTGACATAGGCAAGCTGCTCACCGTCTTTGCTGAGCGACCAGTCTCTCTCGCAGCTGACCCTTTCCGCAGGCTGAATCCATGTTGCAGCCTCAAGCATATCCTGTACCTGCGGTCTGCTGCTGATCCTGAGCCTGAGCTTTGAAACGATCCAGAAAAGGCCTCTCTCTTCGAGTTCAAGAGCACCTATGCCGACAGATTCCGCATGAATGCCTGCTATATCCTGAAACATGTCAAGGATAGCCGGTATGCTCATGAGCGAGTTTTCATCGCACATGCTCGGCATCGCTCTCATCTCAACAGTGAGGCTGCAGTTCACTTTGCTCATTACGCAGTTCTCCCGGCAATGCTGTCAATGAAATATTTAACCGCGCCTACCATACCGGCGTTGTTACCAAGCTCAGCAGCTCTGAGCTGAAGGTCGGCTGCCATATCAGGCGTAACAGTTTTGAGCACTTTATCACGCACCGGTTTTATGAGCAGGTCATCCTGAGCCGAAACGCCTCCGCCTATGAGCACAACTTCAGGATCGAAAATATGCACCATCCCGGTTATTCCGGCCGTTATCTCATCTGTCCAGCCATCGAGTATCTCTAAAGCATCGGCGTCACCGGATGCCGCCGCTTCAAAGATCTCCTTTCCGCCTCTCCAGTCCTTGCCTGCTGCCGCAGCCATTCTGACCAGCGCGCCTGTAGACGCGAATGTCTCATAATGCGAGCTCCACTTACCTTCTCCGGTCATTAACATGTCAGCATGTGTAGGGAAATGACCGATCTCGCCGCCGAATCCGTGTGACCCCTCTATGAGCCTCCCTCCGGAAATGATGCCACCGCCTACACCTGTGCCCAGCACTACGCAGATGACATCCCTCAGTCCCTTTGCGGCTCCTATCCATGCCTCCGCAAGAGCAACACAGTTGCCGTCATTTGCTATGGTTGCCCCGATTCCGTATCTTTCCGAGAGCGGTCCGGTAACCGAAGTAAATGACCAGTTCGGAACATTGCCTCCGTTTTCGGCTACACATCCTTTTCTGGTATCGATACATCCCGCTGCCGAAACACCGATCCCTTCGAAAGCACCGGCTTCAAGACCCGAATCTGCAAGAAGTGCGTCTATTCCACGCATAAGTGTTTCCATTACAGTCTCACTGCCGCTTCTGTCTATAGGCACTTCGCGCCGCATGCTGACATTGCCGGCATCATCTACGATGCCGATCTTAATGAAGGTGCCGCCTATGTCTATTCCCAGATATTTTTTCCCCATATTAGTTATCCTCTATAAGATCTCCAGCATTTCGATAGTAAAGTTGAGAGGCTTGCCCGCCATCTCGTGATTGCAGTCGAAAGTTATATTATCTTCATCCTGAGCTGTTACAAGCGCGTCAAACGGTCTTCCGAGTTCGTCCTGAAGCATTACCTTATCACCGGTCTCTATCCCGTCCAGCCCCTGTATAGAAGCCTTTGGCACAGTAATTACCATGTTAGGATTCGGCATTCCATATGCTTCTTCAGGCTCAAGATGGACATCGATTATGTCGCCTACCGCCATCTCTGCTACAGCGCGGTCAAAGCCCCTGATCATGTCTCCGGCACCGCATACGAATTCAAGCGGCATATTGCGGTCATACGAAGCATCAAACTGCGTTCCGTCATCGAACGTTCCTCTGTAGTGTACTTTAACTTTCTTTCCGACATTCGTGCCTTCAAAGAAATAGAAAGGCTCAAACTGAGGCATTCCTCCGCATCCCGCGCATCCGGCGCAGTCCTGAGGGCTGCAGCCTTCTTCTCCGTGGCTGTGGTCATGTCCGTGTTCGTGATCGTGGTGGTCACAGTTGACCCCCGTGTTAACGAGCTCACCGGCAAGGTATGCCGCGACTGCTTCATCAGTGTTTCCTTCAGCGCCTGCGCAGACCTCGATGCCCGCTTCGGCAAGCGCGTCCTGAGCTCCCTGGCCCATTCCGCCGCAGATCAGAACGTCGATGGCACTGTCCCTGAGCAGCCACGCAAGAGCCTCATGCCCCACTCCATTGGAGTTCATCACCTCTGACGAAACCACTCTTCCGCCTTCTACCTCATATACTTTGAAATTCTCAGTTCTTCCGAAATGCTGAAAAACATTTCCGTTATCATAAGTGACAGCTATTTTCATTCAAAGATCCTCCTTTGTTTATCAGAACCCAAGATAATCATCGACAAGGATCACAAAGATCCTGTCATCGTGTCTTGAGTATCTTGTGATCAGGAACTGACAGCATATCGTGTCAGGCGACTTGCAGTCCATGCACGAGCCAGTCTTGCAGCAAGGCGTGTCAAGACCGAATCTCTGTGCGTTGACCGGAGCTGCAATATTGCGCGCCCTCTTCATTGCGCTGTCGACATCCTTGCAGACTTTGTTCATGCCTACAATGAATATGACCTTTCTCGGTCCGTAAGCGATGGCCGATACTCTGTTGGCGTTGCCGTCGATATTTACAAGCACGCCATCCTCCGTCATCGCGTTGCAGCTCGCGAGGAAAACATCCACGTCATAGGCAGCCAGGGCCGCCGCACGCTTATTGTCCGCCAGGTCCCTGTCTATGAATGAGTAATCCCCTACCTTCAGCGTGTCAACAAGTCCGATCTCTCTGGCGCTTACACATCCTCCCATGGTGACCGAGCTTCCCTCCGGAATGAGTCCGAGAGCTATCTGCAGCGCTTCCGCCTTGCTGTGCGCGTAGAAGCCCTTCATATTCCTGGCTTCAAGTCCTTTTATGATTTTCTGCGAGAGCAGATCATTTCTCTTTGTTATCATTTCGTTCATCGCAGTCCTCCTCTGTTCCCGCTCGACCAACAGACTAAATCACGCTCTTGTGGGTTTCCACATCAACTCTTATGGCGTCGCCCGTATGAGCCGCCGCGCGGCCTTCCTTGCTGGTTTCCTCATTCAGGCAAGGATCGATTTCCGGCTTTTTGACCGGTTTTGCTGACTTGTCGACAGGGGTCGAATCACCTATCCCGAGGGATTCCGAAACCACTCCGAGTGTCGAAACTACCTTGCTTATATCCGTAGGCATGTAAATCTTCGTAGCTCTTCCGTCTGCAACATCCCTAAGCGCTTCAAGGCCCTTGAGCCTGAGAACGCTTTCATCGATATGAGCTTCTCTGAGTTTTTCAAGTCCCTGCGCCTGAGCTTCATAGACCAGTCTGATGGATTCAGCTTCACCCTGAGCGAGTGCGATCTTTGCCTCCTTTTCAGCCTCCGCGGCAAGGACTTTGGCCCTCTTGTCGCCCTCTGCCCTTGATACGACTGATTCCTGATGAGCCTGCGCTTCAAGAACCGTCTGACGTCTTTCACGCTCAGCCCTCATCTGCTTGGTCATGACCTCCTCTATTGCCGGAGGCGGATCGATATTCTTCAGCTCAACTCTGTTGACTTTGATCCCCCACGGATCCGTTGCCTCGTCGAGTATCGCTTCCATCTGACTGTTGATGGACTCTCTTGACGAAAGAGTCGTGTCAAGTTCCATTCCGCCGATGATGCTTCTCAGTGTTGTTGCCGAAAGGTTCTGCAGTCCCGCGATCGGATTCTCAACTCCATAAGTATATTTCTGAGGATCAAACACCTTGGAAAATACTACGGAATCCACTTTTACCGATACGTTATCCTTTGTGATCACCGGCTGAGGCGGGAAGTCAAATACCTGCTCTTTCAGGGAGATCCTGTTTACGATATTGTCTATGATAGGGATCTTCACGTGGAGCCCTGCATACCAGACGGACTTGAACTTTCCGAGCCTTTCTATGATGTATGCGTGCTCCTGAGGAACGATCCTGATATTCGCAACTATCGCCCACAGGACAAGTACCGCGATCGCCAGATACCACATTCCCTTCATGATCGAAGCGGCCATTCCGGCTACTGCTAAAATGCCGATAAAAAATGATGAAGCCGCCGAGGAATTCACCGATGGACTTGCAGCTACCGGCCTGCTGATATTTCTTGGTGTATTGCTCATGCTTTTATCCTCCCGTATTTTCTTATGACATATAGTATAACATCATTCAGTCAATACTTGTACTTCGGAACATGTCCATTCCATATTATTCGTTCAAATCGCACACCATTATGTATTCTTCCTCATTTTCGCTTATCGTTCTGAATCCGGCATGTTCGTACATGCGGACCGCATAATTCTCCTTCTGGACCGCGAGCGATACTCTCTCATATCCTTTGCGTTTCAGGCTTTCAAGCAGCGCCTGAAGAAGCCGTGTGCCTATGCCCTTACCTCTGTATTCCTTCAGGACAGATATGGCAAGTGATGGCGTACGGTCATCGACATGACCATAGTCGTCCATGACGCGTGTCCATGCAGCGCCAACTACAATACCTTCATCCTCTGCTGCCATACAGTAATCGTCTTCCCGGCTGCCGAAAGCATCATAATAAAGTGAAAGCTCAGGCAGCTCTATTACAGAGAATTCCGGCGGCTCCACGCCTTCCGGAATAAATATCGCTTCATATGTGAAATACTTCAGAAGCTCATATTCACCTGGTTTCAGTTCTCTGTATATCAAGTGTGATGCTCACTTCCTTTTCTGACCGCTGCTTTGAACAATCCATGCTGATTGCAATAGTAGAGGAAGCACTTTGTTCTGCTTATTTTGAAACGCGCCTCGGCATTCCCTTCCGGATAAAGCTTGCGGATCTCGCTCCCGTCATCCTGCAGTGCCATAATAAACGAGATATAATGGGTTTTGCTCATCTCATGCGGGATCGTGACATAATACTCATCCTCGACTTTTTCGAAATGAAGATGATGGGCATCGTCCTCCGGTTCCGCCTCCAGCGGAGGCAAAACTATACCGCAGCAGCTGACTACAGCCTCTCCCGTACTTTGAATGAAGTTTCCGCAGACAGGGCATACATGAAGATTTATCCTCTGCATATTAAAGGATCTGTTTGTGTTCACTACATCCTCACCGGAAAAAAGCTCTATTATCGATACTCCCAGAGCTTCTGCCAGCGGTTCAATGAGGGAAATGTCAGGATATCCCCTGCCGGTCTCCCATTTGGATATCGCCTTATCACTTACGCCGATCTCCTCTGCCACCTGCTGCTGGGTCATCCTTTTGTTTTCCCGAAGGCGCTTTATCATTGTTCCTGTTACATACTGATTCATATCTGATTCCTCCTTTTGGGAACAGAATAATATGTGAATTCATAAGTAACAACCTACGCTTGGTAGATGATCAGGGATACATTCTGATCTCGCAGTTTCCCTGAGAGAATTGTACAAATTCCTCATTGCCCATATCTTCAAAATAGCTCCGGATTATTCTGCATATACCGCCGTGTGTAACCAGAAGCGCGTTTTTCCCTTCCAGCTCCTTTATCAGAGGATAGACTCTGGCAGCCAGATCAAAGAATGATTCTCCGCCGGGATATCTGACAAAGTATTCTCTCTTCGCGTTCTGATATCCCTCGTCAAATCTGTTGACCCCTTCAAAGATCCCGAAGTCATGCTCGATCAGCCTGTCATCGGTTTTATACGGAATGCCGGTTACATCTGAAATAGCATCAGCTGTCTGCCTTGCTCTGCTTAACGGCGAGCAAAGAAAGACATCAATCTTTACGTCTTTCAGGGAACGGGCCATCTCCTCTGCCTGTTCTATTCCCCGGTCATTAAGAGGTATGTCCGTTCGTCCCAGAACCTTATTGATGGCATTCCATTCAGTCTCTCCGTGCCTTACAACGTATATCATTTCATTTGCCTTTCACCTGTTCAAGAAATTCCTTTGCTTCAGCCATACCTCCGCAGCTCCTGAAGCTGTCGGATACTCTTTCAGCACCCGCCTTATACTGCGGCTCATTTATGACCTTTGTCAGCGCGTCAAGGACATCTTCCTCTGAAATAGATTTCAGTCTGACTCCGGCACCGAGCTCTTCTGTTCTTTTTGCCACGGCATCCTGCTCCGGAGTCTGAGGGAAAAGCACGAGCGGCACTCCAAAATACAGCCCCTCAGAAGCGGAATTCATGCCGCAGTGAGTGATGAATGCATCGGCTATCGACAATACCGCCATCTGATCCACTGACTCATATACCTGTATGTTTTCAGGAAGACCATCAAAATGATCGGTATTCGTTCCCATTGATATGATGACCTGCCAGCCTGTAGGCGCAAGCACGTTGATGCAGTTCCGGTAAAACTCGCGGTTCTGATTCACCGTTCCCATGGAAATATATACGGTTTTATCCGAGGTCTTTTCTACAGGATCTGTGACCGGTCTTATGGACGGGCCTATGAAATGATACCTGTCAGAAAAAGTATCCGAGCATGGCTGGAAGTACTTTGATGTATAAACGATGGTATTGGTGTCGTTGTCATTCTGTACGATATCGAGCAGGCTTTTGACAGGATAGCCTGCTTCGCGAAGGCGCTTCAGCTGTTTGTTTATGCGCGGCATTGCCATCAGCATTCTGGCAATGTCCCAGGCGCTCTCCTGCATGTACTTTGCCGAATACCGGTTAAAAGCGAAAGTCGTGGTCGATGAAACATACGGAATGCCGTGCTTCATCGCTGCGAGCTTGCCCCAGAATGCCACAGAATCAGATACGACAACGTCAGGCTGTATCTCCCCTATAACGCGGGTAGTCATTTCATCAAGTGCAAGTGTAGATGAAACGAGAAGTTCGGTCGCAAAGACTTTATCCTTGCCGACACGATCCGCGTTTTCCTTGTCTTCCATTTCAAAATCGTAGCCATCACAGCCTATGAATGTTGCGCCGGCCTTTTCTATTTTCTCCCTGAAGTCTTCAAACGAGAAGTACCATACCTGATGGCCGGCATCAGTAAGCGTCTTTACGAGCCCGAGCGTCGGGTTGGTATGTCCGTGCGCCGGAATACAGAACCATGCGATTTTCATCTGTCATTTCTCCCTATCTAACTGGATCTGTCCATCTAATCCATTACAGTATTTTTCCTTCAGATCCAAATGTTTTACTATATGAATAATTATACCATAAGGGCGCAGCAATATTAGGTTAAGGTGTCATGGCGAATCGACGATTGCAGACAATAAAAAACCGGCTCAGGCCCAATGTCATTAAGTTAATGACAAAAAGAATCAACTGGGAACTGCAGAATATGTGGATCCCAGTTTTTCATTGCGTGAATATCGATTTTGAATCTGC
>CACZAM010000017.1 GCA_902779185.1 uncultured Eubacteriales bacterium | reverse complement strand
GCACTGCTCTTCGGACTCTTCAGAGCTCTGTCCAACGTATACACAGGAATCCCGTTCCTGGCTGCGATGAACATCCCGAGCACGGTATACAACATGCTGCCTTACATCATCTCGCTCATCGTTCTTGCGTTCACATCCAAGAACTCCAGAGCTCCGAAGGCAGAAGGAATACCATACGACAAGGGCATGCGTTAAACCATCCCTTCAGAATAATATCTTTGGCGGAAGCTCCGGCTTCCGCCTTTTTTATTATTAATGGATAACAATAGGAAGATGTTTCGTAGTATACTTATTTTGTAAGAATATGCTTGTTCAGCAGATATTGGTTAGGAAATTGGTTTTAATAAAGGAGACGGGATATGGAAACAAAAGACATTCTTAAATACGTCGACCATACACTTCTTGCTCAGACAGCGAAGTGGGAAGACATCAAAGCGCTGATCGATGACGGCATCAAATACGAGACGGCAAGCGTCTGTATCCCGCCGGGGTATGTTGCTCAGGCAAGGGAGTATATCGGGGCAAGACTTCCGATCTGCACAGTCATCGGATTCCCTAATGGCTATAACACAACAGCGGTCAAGGCTTTCGAGACGAGCGATGCTCTCGACAACGGCGCTGATGAGATCGACATGGTCATCAACATCGGCTGGGCAAAGGACGGCAGATGGGATGATATAGAAAATGAGATACGTACGCTCAAGGAGATCTGCGGCGACCATATCCTCAAGGTCATTATCGAGACATGCATGCTGACCGATGAAGAGAAGGTTAAGCTCTGCGAGATAGTTACATTTGCCGGAGCAGACTTCATCAAGACCTCGACCGGTTTCGGCGGAGGCGGAGCGACATTCGAGGATGTTGATCTCATGGTGAAGAACGTTGGTGAAGGCGTAAAGGTCAAGGCTTCGGGCGGGATCAGCGGTCTTGAAGATGCTGAGAAGTTCCTTGATATCGGAGCAAAAAGGCTCGGAACCAGCAGAGTAGTTAAAGCAGCGAAGAATGCGGAGAAATAGATAACAGAGGTGTCATTATGGTAGATTACACGGAAGGCGCAGGCTATCAGTATCACGTAGGATTAAGGCCGGGAGACGTCGGTGAGTATGTCATCCTGCCGGGAGATCCGCACAGGGTCCCAAAGATCGCGGCATATTTCGACAACGCGGAGAAGGTTGCTGACAGCCGTGAATATGTAACTTATACAGGTTATCTTGACGGAGTAAAAGTAAGCTGCACTAGTACCGGAGTGGGAGGTCCATCGGCTTCCATAGCTCTCGAGGAGATCGCCAATGTCGGCGGCAAGACATTCATCAGAGTCGGTACCTGCGGAGGCATGGACATCGACGTAAAGGGCGGCGACGTTGTGGTAGCAACAGGCGCGGTCCGCATGGAGGGAACTTCCAAGGAGTACTGCCCGATCGAATATCCGGCGGTTTCCGACGTAACAGTATCTGCTTCGCTGGTTCAGGCTGCTAAGAAGCTCGGAGCTGACTACCACACGGGAGTGGTACAGTGCAAGGATGCTTTCTATGGTCAGCATATGCCGGAGGCTCTCCCTAACAGTCATGAGCTTCTCGAAAAGTGGGACGCATGGCTCCGCATGGGATGCAAGGCTTCCGAGATGGAATCGGCAGCGCTCTTTATTGTAGGCGCTTACCGCAGGCTCAGAGTCGGCTCGGTATTCCTGGTAGTTGCTAACCAGGAGAGAGAGAAGGCCGGTCTGCCAAATCCGCAGGAGCATGACACAGACCTCGCTATCCGCGTTGCCATCGAGGCGATACGCATGATGATAGCTGAGGATAAAGAAATGGAAAGAAATGGAAGGTAGATAAATG
Source organism: uncultured Eubacteriales bacterium (assembly GCA_902779185.1). Taxonomy (GTDB): domain Bacteria; phylum Bacillota; class Clostridia; order Peptostreptococcales; family Anaerovoracaceae; genus Crickella. The sequence goes on along the minus strand of CACZAM010000017.1, from coordinate 35,638 downwards.
GGCAAGAGAGTTTTCTGGATAGTGCTCGACAGCGCGGGCATAGGCGGAGCTCCTGATGCGGCGGATTTCGGCGATTTCGGAGCCGATACCTTCGGGACCTGCTATAAGAGCGGCGCGCTGGATGTGCCTAACATGGCAAAGATGGGCCTTTATAATATTGCCGGAACATCGTTCTTCGATCCTAAAGAGGAGATAGACGGCTGCTACTGCCGCATGCATGAAAAATCCCGCGGCAAGGACACAACGGTAGGACACTGGGAGATGGCGGGAATGGTCTCGCCGAAACCGCTGCCTACATATTACGAAGGATTCCCTCAGGAGATACTCGACAAACTGTCCGAGGTCACAGGCAGGGGAATCGTATGCAACAAGACTTACTCAGGCACGGATGTAATCAGGGATTACGGCGAACATCATGTGAAGACAGGCGATCTCATCGTTTATACGAGCGCTGACAGCGTTATGCAGATAGCTGCTCATGAAGATGTTGTGCCAATCGAAGAGCTTTATGATATCTGCCACAAGGCAAGAGAGATAATGCAGGGCGAACACGGCGTAGGCCGCATCATCGCCAGACCGTTCGAGGGCGAATGGCCTTATCAGAGGACTGTAAGGCGTCACGACTTCAGCCTGCAGCCGCCTCGCGAGACAGTGCTGGACGCCTTGAAAAAAGAGGGGTTCCAGACTATCGGCGTAGGCAAGATCTACGATATTTTCGCAGGCAAAAGCGTCATGTTCAGCTACTCCAACAAGGGAAATGAAGCCAACATGGTAAGGACTATAGACCTCGCTGATGCTGCTTTCGAAGGCCTTTGCTATGTGAATCTGGTAGACACTGACATGATCTACGGCCACAGAAGGGACATTCCGGGCTACACTAAGGCGCTCAACACAGCGGATAAGCAGTTCGGCGAGCTGATGGAGAAGATGGGTCCTGAGGATATTCTGATTGTGACGGCCGATCACGGCTGCGATCCGGGATACAAGGGAACCGACCACACAAGAGAAGATATTCCGTGCCTCATATGGGGACCATCACTTAAAAAAGGTGTCGACCTCGGCACCCGCGATACTTTTGCTGATATGGCGGCAACGATCGCAGATTACTTCGGCATGGAATACCGCGGAGACGGGACTTCGTTCCTGGCAGATATCACTGAATAACAGGAAGGTAGCAACAGAACTATGGCAGATACCATTGCTGCTATTTCAACAGCGCCCGGCGAGGGCGGCATAGGGATAGTACGGGTCAGCGGCCCTGAAAGCGGGAACCTCATGAAGAGGCTCATGCTTTCGTGTCCCGAAGAAATAGAACCCAGACACGCATATCTTGGCAAGATAGTAAAAGACAGCGCAGACTCAAATGCTGAGATCATTGACGAGGGGATTTTCCTGTATATGAAGGCTCCGGCATCGTATACGGGTGAGGACATGCTTGAGATACAGGGACACGGCAGCAATGTTTCTCTCAGAGCGATACTTGCCGCTGTCCTCGATTCAGGGCTTCCTGCTGTAAGGATGGCAGACCCCGGAGAATTCACAAAGCTGGCGTTTCTCAACGGTAAAATGGACCTCTCACAGGCTGAGGCAGTAATAGATATCATCAAGGCAAAAAGTGATCTTTCCCTTGAAATTGCTGAGGGACAGCGCGCCGGAAGACTGAGTGAGAACATACAGGAGATCAGAGAGGCCCTGCTTGACGTGCTTGCACAGATGGCCGTAGACATCGACTATCCGGATGAGGATTACGATGAGGATTACGGAGATGAAAACGGAGCCTACAATGAACTGATAGATCAGCTCAGATGGGTTCATGCGGATGTGGAAGAGCTTCTGGATACGGTTCGTATCGGAAGGATCGCCCGTGAGGGAGTCAGAGCCGTAATCGTAGGCAAGCCTAATGCCGGTAAGAGCTCCCTCATGAATGCCATACTCGGCGAAGGACGTGTCATAGTCACGGATGTACCGGGAACAACGAGGGATACAGTCGAAGAAAGCGCCTCAATGGGCGGGATCCCGATCGTTCTCGTTGATACAGCCGGCATGCGCGATTCTGATGATAAAGTAGAGCAGATCGGCATAGAGAGGACTACACAGGCGATAGCAGGCGCGGATCTTGTTATACTCGTGCTCGACGGAAGCCATACACTCGATGAGGATGACAGCAGGATACTCTCTTTCATAGAAAAGATGAGTAAAGACAACATCCTGGTTGTTATAAACAAAGAGGACCTCGGACAGTCGATTTCTGAGGAAGCTGTTCTTGAAAGACTCCCGGGTGTAAGGATCATCAGCACGTCTCTCGTAGGCAAGGGCGCGCTTGAAGCAGCCAGAAAAGTGTCAGAGGCGATCGGTGAGATGTACGATCTCAGCAGCATCAATGCAAAAGAGACAAATATCGTCACAAATGAGAGACATGTGCACCTGCTGAGGAAAGCTTCTGTCGATATCGATGAAGCCATAAACATGCTTCGAAACGGCGAACCCGTTGAAGTTGCTGAACTTTCAGCACATTATGCATATGAGTCTCTGGGGAAGATCATCGGTGAGGAAGTAGGCGAAGAGATACTCGACAAGGTATTCAGCAAATTCTGCCTGGGAAAATGATGAGTTTTTAAAGAGATAGTTCGCGGACCAGCTCGTGAGGAAGAAGCGTTTTTATTGGACACTTTTTAAAAAGCGCCTGATCACGTGTAATGAAATAATCGCAATCGCTTTCGATGGCGCATTGGATCTGGAGAGCATCTTCAAGATCAGATGTATAAGCGGAATCGATTGCTTTTTCTATATTCTCAGCGTTGATTGGCTGAACAGTACACAGCGAGCAGAGAAGCCGGATCACCTGGTTTTGCTCTTCAATCGGGAACGCTTTTCTGAGTGCATAGAAAATATTCGTCAGTGAATGCGCAGCAATGTATATCTTCAGTTTGAGATCCAGTGAAGAATCGAATATATACTCTGCAGCCAGAGCTTCATCGTTTCTGAACAGTATATAATCCAGAAGGATATTCGTATCAAGGAATACTTTAGGAACCTTATTTTCCGTATTTTTCATCGATGTGCTCGTTTCTTTCGATTCTGTAGTCGTTGCTTATGTCAGATGAGCTGCTCCTGTGGGCACTGCGTATCTCGCGAAGCGATGCCAGAGCTTCCCTCCTTATCGCTTCCGATGCATTTTTGCGAATTATCAGAGCTCCGTCAACAACACTTATTTCAACAGAGTCGTTCACACTCAAAGAAGCTTCCTGAAGAAGTTTTTTCGGGATATAAATCCCCTGGCTGTTTCCCCATGCTCGGATATTTGTAGTCATTGCATTCACCTTCACAAATGTATATACCTATGTATATACATTAACTCAAAGCACTATTTTTGTCAAGCCGGCAAATGTGTTACAATATCGGTAATTATGAAACATGCTGTGAAGAAGTTTGATGTAATAGTAATTGGAGCCGGCCACGCTGGATGCGAGGCCGGTCTTGTTTGCGCGCGCCTCGGCATTGAGACCGCAATGTTCTGTACTGATATGGACTCGGTAGCCATGATGCCGTGCAATCCGTCGATCGGCGGGACAGGCAAGGGGCATCTCGTGCGAGAGGTAGATGCTCTCGGCGGAGAGATGGGTCTCAACATCGACAAGACCTTCATCCAGTCCAAGATGCTCAACACTTCAAAGGGGCCTGCCGTGCATTCCCTTAGGGCTCAGGCGGACAAGGAAAAGTATCATCAGGAGATGCTGAAGACCATCCGCGAACAGGAACATCTTGAGCTCATCGAGGATGAAATTACAGAATTGGTGCTGGCGGAACGCAGTGAGTGCAAGGATTCCGGAAAACCTGTGGAAAAGTTTGTCACGGGAGTCAGGACCGCTTCGGGCAAGGAGTACTCATGCAAAGAGGTCATAATCTGCACCGGAACTTTCCTTGCCGGAAAGATATTCATAGGCGATGATATACGCATCTCCGGTCCTTCGGGACTCAGACCGGCGACTAAGCTGGGCGAAAATCTCAGGGAGCTCGGGTTCCCGATAAGAAGGTTTAAGACGGGTACTCCTGCCAGGATGCATAAGGATACCCTCAACTATGATGCGATGACCGAGCAGAAGGGCGACGAGAAGATAGTTCCGTTCAGTTTCCTGAATGAGGACAAAACATACGATATCGACCAGATCAGCTGCTGGCTGTCATATACCAACGAGACTACTCATAAGATCATTCTTGATAATATTGAAAAATCAGCAATGTACTCCGGAAATATAGTCGGAGTCGGCCCGAGATATTGTCCGTCTATCGAGGACAAAGTATCGAGATTCAAAGACAGAAAGAGGCATCAGCTCTTTGTTGAGCCTGAGGGTCTTGACACCGATCTTATGTACATACAAGGCATGAGCTCCAGCCTGCCGGAGGATGTACAGCATGCTTTTTATGCCACCATTCCGGGACTTGAACATGCTGAAATTCTTAGCCCGGCGTATGCAATTGAATATGACTGCGTTGATCCCCTTTCGCTTAAACCGAGCCTTGAAAGCAAGATTGTTGATGGCATGTTCTGTGCCGGCCAGTTCAATGGAAGCTCGGGATATGAGGAAGCTGCAGCGCAGGGCCTTATTGCCGGTATAAATGCCGTCTGCAGGCTCAGGGATAAAGAACCACTGGTGCTGAGACGCGATCAGGCATATATCGGCGTTCTCATTGACGATCTTGTCACTAAGGGAACCAATGAACCATATCGTATAATGACTTCCAGGGCTGAATACAGACTGCTTCTCAGACAGGACAATGCCGACAGAAGACTTACAGAGATCGGATACAAATACGGTACGGTCACTGAGGAGAGATACAGAAGATATCTTGAAAAGAAAGACAAGGTAGACGCAGAAGTCGCAAGGCTAAGAACCAAAAGGGTCGATATAGACACTTTCAGGGAATTCCTTTACGAGCACGAGATCCGTAAAGCCGAGAAAGAATGCGCCGGTGATCCGGATAAAGAAGATCAGCTAGAAAGAAAAAAGAAGGATCTCAAAGAAACCGCAAATCAAAGCTTTGCAGATATTCTGAAGAGACCTGCCATCTATTATAAGGATTTAGAAGAAATAGATGACGATACCCGCCCTTCCCTTACGGAGAATGAGAAGACTGAGGTAGAAGTCATTCTGAAGTATGACGGATACATCCAGAAGCAGATCAATGAGGTGGAAAAACTCAGAAGTCTTGAAGATAAGAAGCTGAGCGAGACCCTTGATTACAATTCAATCGGAGGGCTCAGACTTGAAGCCAGACAGAAGCTTTCGGATATCCGCCCTATTACCGTCGGACAGGCCAGCCGTATTTCAGGAGTCTCCCCTGCCGATATAAACGTACTGCTCGTATATCTTGAAAAAGAGATGCGCTCGAAAAGTCAGAAAACTTTGTAATCAGGCAATATGGATAAAAGATTCGATCCCGAAATTACAGAACAGCTTATAGAAAAATTCGGTAAGCAGAAGTCTTCCACCCTCCTCGCCTACCTCGATCTTGTGCTGGTAAGAAATGAGCATATCAATCTTACAGCAGTAAGAGATCCTAACGAAGCGCTGGTAAAGCACGTGCTGGATTCGCTTGCCATAGTTGATCTGCCTGAATATAAAGAGGCTGAAAAGATCATAGACGTCGGGACAGGCGCAGGCTTTCCCGGAGCACTTCTTGCGATAGTAAGTCCGGAAAAAGACTTTACCCTGCTCGACTCTACCCTCAAGCGGCTCAGAGTTATAGATGAGTTCGCGCAAACGCTTAATATATCTAATCTCCAAACGGTGCATGCGCGCGCTGAGGAGATCTCTAAAAAGCCGGAATACAACGGAGCATTTGATGTCTGTGTTTCCAGAGCGGTTGCCAATCTTGAAAAGCTTTCAGGTTGGTGCCTCCCCTTTGTCAGAAAAGGCGGGTCCTTCATTGCCTATAAGGGCGAAAACTATGATGAAGAACTTGCCCAGGCTTCAAGAATTCTAAAGAAGAATAAAGCCCGTCTTTCCTATATAGAATCCTATAAAGATGTCCCGGAAGATATCTCCGGACACGTCCTCCTTATTATTTCCAAATAAAAATGTTTCATGTGAAACATCATTCGAAAAACAGCAAAGGGTTTACCTGTGCTTATTAAAATTGTTTCACGTGGAACAATTTTGCTAGAGTCTATATATTGTGGTTAGAGAAGCCGTACGGCACAATTTGCATTATGCATTTATTAAAGGCCACTAAAATCACCGAATCATCACAGTAAAACCACTATAAGAAGTAGAAAACTGCGCCATAATTGCAGTATAATACACGGAAGTGTTTAATCGGGAACTATGTCCCGCAGGAGGTAATTAATGGGCAAGGCTATTGCTATTTTCAATCAAAAGGGCGGCGTCGGAAAAACGACCACCAACATCAATCTGGCAGCGTGTCTGGCGCGCAGGGGGAAGAAGGTCCTTATGGTGGATATCGATCCGCAGGGAAATACGACCAGCGGTATCGGAATACGCAAGAGGACTCTGAAGAGCACACTCTATGATGCGCTTATCGACACGGACTTTGATGTGAGAAAAGCCGTTCTGCCAACGAATACTGAGAACCTCTTCCTCATACCTGCAAGCGTTGATCTTGCGGGCGCAGAGGTTGAGCTTGCTTTGCTTGAGGGCCGCGAACGCAGGCTCAAGAGGGTCATTGATGCTGTAAGAGAAGATTATGATTATATTCTGGTGGACTGCCCTCCTTCGCTGGGCATTCTTACGATCAACTCGCTTACAGCCGTCAACAGTGTTCTCATCCCTATCCAGTGCGAATTCTATGCTCTTGAGGGAGTCAGCCAGCTCATCAGTACCATCGAAAAGGTAAAAGAGAGACTGAATCCGGATCTTTATATAGACGGAGTCATACTGAGTATGTTCGACGGAAGAACCAACCTCTCCCAGGCTGTTGTCGCAGACGTAAGAAACTTCTTCGGACCGGCCATGTACCATACGATAATTCCTCGTAACGTAAGGCTTGCGGAAGCTCCGAGTTACGGCAAGCCGATAATTGATTATGACCCGAAAGCGCAGGGCGCCAAGGCATACATGGAGTTCACCAAGGAATTTCTCGCCAGAGAAAGAGCAAGAAAGAGAGCGAAGAAGTAATGGCCAGGAAAGCAGGACTCGGGAGGGGATTAGACGCGCTCTTTGCTGACGCGGCCCCTGTAGAAGAAAAGAGGAGAACCGAAGAAGCCGGAGAAGAAGGCGTTTCTTCAAAAGCGGCGGACAATGCCGAAAATGAAGACAGGGTCCTATATATAGACATAAATGACATCAGACCAAACAGCGCGCAGCCTCGTAAGAATTTTGACGAGGTGAAACTCGGTGAGCTGGCCAGCTCTATCACAGCGAACGGGGTCATTCAGCCTCTCATAGTCAGGGAGAGCACCAACGGCTACGAGCTGGTCGCCGGCGAGAGAAGATGGCGCGCGGCCAGAATGTCAGGTCTGAGAACAGTTCCATGTATTGTAAGGAACTTCGACGACAGGCAGAATGCCATTGTCGCCATCATCGAAAACATGCAGAGAGAAGACCTCGATCCTATAGAAGAGGCTCTCGGGCTGAAATCGATGACCGAGAAGTACGGCTTCACACAGGAGCAGGTATCTGCTTCGCTCGGAAGGAGCCGCACTTACATCACGAACAGCATAAGGCTGCTCAAACTGCCGGAAGAGATCCAGCAGTACGTGTCCAGCGGACAAATGTCCGCGGCACACGGAAGAACCATCATTAATATCCCTGACAAGGCAAGGCAGAAAGAGATCGCCGATAAGATCATCCGCAATGACCTGTCCGTAAGGGCGACCGAAAGACTTGCCGAGAAGGTCAAGGATGAGCTCAGACCTGAGCGCAAGCGGCGCAAAAGAGCGACTGACGCCGATAAGGCCAAAAGTGCCGAGATCACGGCTGTCGAAAGAGAACTTATGACGCTGCTTGGCACAAAGGTGAACATCACCGGCGATGAAAGCAAGGGGAAGATCGAGCTCGAGTACTACAGTCTCGATGAACTCAACAGACTTATCGATGCTATGAGGGAAGCCTTCAAGTAGAGAGGAGAAGTCATGGACATTCAATTTATCAGGACGCTTCCGATCCCGGCCTGTTCCGTAAGCCCGGAGGGCATAATAACCGGCGCTAATCCGCTCATGAAGAACGTATTTGTCTATGATGACATCGTGGGAACCAACTTCTTCACGATGACGGGCTTCAAGCGTGATCAGCTCATGCAGGCCAACACGGAAGAGAAGGTCCTTGAGCGTAACGGCAAGTTGTTCAAGCTCTGGATAAACGAAGAGGCCAAGGAAGACGAAGACATTGTGGTGTTCTTCGACGAAGCAACTGTCAGGGAGTCTTTCAAGAACAAGCTTGAGAACGAGCGGGCGGTCATCATATTTATCAACATCGATAACTATGATGAGCTTATAGCAAGTTCTCCGGAGGATCTCAGGAGACTGATACCGGCTCAGATCGACGGTCTGCTGCGAAAGTGGGGAGACTCATTCCAGTCGCCTGTCATCAGTACAGGGGACGACAGATATGTCCTGTACACCACCAGCGAGCAGCTGAACCACATGATAGAAGGGGATTTCAGCATTATAGACGAGGTGAGGAACCTCGAGTCGAAGATAGACTTTCCGGCATCCATCAGTCTGGGCATAGGTATATCCAAAGTATCGCTGATAGAATCGTCAGAACTTGCTGAAGCCGCTCTGGAGCTTGCGCTCGGACGCGGAGGCGATCAGGCGGTCGTAAAGACAGATGACGGCACACGCTACTATGGCGGAACAATGCAGTCGCTCGAGAAAAACAACCGCAGCAAGCCGAGAGTCATAGCTCACGCGATGAAGGCACTCATAAACGATGCCGACAAGGTGTTCATCATGGGCCATAAATGGCCTGATATGGATGCGTTCGGATCAGCCATCGGCGCGAGCTCTATATGCAGATTCCTGGGCAAGGACTTCTACATAGTCATGGATAAGCATAATGAAGCGCTCGATACGATCTATGACAAGGTCGCGGATACTGATAAATACAACATTATCAAGTCCGAGAAGGCGCTCAGGATGGTGACAGACATGTCTCTGCTCATCATCGTGGATACAAACAGACCGATGCTGGTGGAATGTCCTGAACTGGCCGAAGTCTGCAAGACGAGGGTCGTCATAGACCATCACAGGCTGGCAGAGGACTCTTACCAGAATTCGGCAGTGGCTTATGTGGAAAGCTACGCTTCATCGGCAAGCGAGCTTCTCGCGGAACTGATGCAGCACTTCTCGCAGAAGCGCTTTATCAGCAAGCTCGAAGCGGAAGCCATGCTCGCGGGCATAATGGTGGACTCAAACAGCTTCTCGGGAAGAACCGGCGTAAGGACCTTTGAGGCAGCCTCGTGGCTCAAGCGCGGAGGCGCAGACAGCACAGAGGTGAAAAAGTTCTTCCAGGTAAGGCAGGAAGACTTCCTTGCAAAGGCAAACGCGATCATCGGAGCGGAATTCTCACCTGACGGAGTCGTGTACGCCATAACTGAGGGGACCACCAGCAACATACAGATAATTAATGCGCAGGTCGCGGATGAGCTCATAACGGTCAAAGGAACAAAGGCGGCCTTTGTTCTCGGACGGAACCTGAATGGCCAGACCGTAGTAAGCGCAAGGTCTTTAGGAGAAATAAACGTACAGTCGCTCATGGAGAAGATGGGCGGAGGCGGACACTTCACAGCAGCTGCGGTACAGACGGATGATCCGCTTGCAGAAGTGCTCGTCCGCATAAAGAAGGGCGTCAAGGAAGTCTTCGACAAGGAAGAGGAAGAGCGCAGACGTACCATGAGCAAGACTCAGGAAATAGAACTGATCAGATGATCCGGGAAAGCGGAGGAAAACATAATGGAAGTCATTTTGAAACAGGATGTCAAGGGAACAGGTAAGGCCGGTCAGGTGGTAAAGGTAAGCGACGGTTACGCGCGCAACAAGCTGATACCGGGCGGACTCGCGGTAGAGGCGACTCCTGCCAACAAGAAGGCCATCGAGAGAGAAAAGGCAAAGGCCAAAGAGAAGTACGAAGCCGACAAGGCTGCGGCTCTTGATCTCGCTCATCAGCTTGCTGACAAGATCATCGTTGTAAAGACAAAGGTAGGCGAAAGCGGCAGGCTCTTCGGCGCCATAACTTCGAAGGAGATCGCTTCCGCGATCACGGAGCAGACAGGCGTAGAGGTAGACAAGAGAAAGATCGTACTCGACAAGCCGATCAAGGAAACAGGCGTTGAAACCATTGAAATCAAGCTGTTCCAGGATGTAAAAGCCAAGGTGGTCGTTAAGATCGAAGGCGGAAAATAAAATGGACGAAGAAAGAAAAGATGTGCTGCTTCCGCCGGTGGATATAGAAGCCGAGAAAGCGGTACTGGGTTCCATGCTTAAAAATCAGGACGCGAGGGCTGATGTCAATGCCATGCTGAGACCTGAGGACTTCTATCTCAAGGAGCATCAGGAGATCTACAGGACCATGCTCGACATGGAGCAGAAAGGTACAGGCATTGATATAACTACAGTCTATTCGGCTCTGAAGCAGAGAAAGACCGCCGACATGGTGGGCGGCATCACATATCTGAGCAGGCTGATGGACGAGGCCATCGTTCCTTCGAATGCCCGCTATTATGCAGAGACTGTATCGGACAAGTCCAAGATGAGGCAGCTCATCACAGAGGCAGAGGCGATAAGGGACGCGGCTTACTCCGCAGAACTGCCGCCTGAAGACATACTCGACAATGCCGAACAGCGGATCCTTGAGATCGCGCATAAGTCTCAGCGCAACAATTACGTTGATGTCAACGATGTGCTCTTCGAGAACATCAAGCAGCTCCAGGAACTGGAGAAAAACGGCAACGACAAAGGCATTCCGACCGGCTTCAGGGACGTCGACAAGATCCTCGGCGGCTTCCAGAAGACGGACCTCATAATACTGGCTGCGAGACCGGGTGTAGGCAAGACTGCATGGGCACTGAACGTGGCGGAACACGCGGCGTCCGTGGGCAAAAAAGTCATGATATTCAGCCTTGAGATGGCCAACACACAGCTTGGTGAAAGACTTCTTTCAATGACTTCGAGCGTTCCTCTTGAGAACATCCACAAGGGAAACATTTCCATGGAGGAGTGGGAAGATCTCTCCGCCGCTCAGGACAGTTTTTACGGACTCGACATGGTCATCGACGAATCTTCGGTGATCACTCCTGTCGAGATGAAGAACAAATGCCGCCGTTTCAAGCAGGAGAAGGGAGACCTCGATCTGGTCGTCATAGACTACCTGCAGCTCATGAGCATGGGCGGCTACAGGATAGAGCAGCGTGAGAAGGAGATCGCTGCCATCACAAGATCCATCAAGATCATGGCCAAGGAGCTTGACTGCGCGGTGATACTGCTGTCACAGCTCTCCAGAGGCCCGGAACAGCGCGGAGGCGATCACATGCCGAAGCTGTCCGATCTGAGAGATTCCGGAGCTATCGAGCAGGATGCCGATGTAGTCATTTTCCTGAAGAGAGACGACTATTACAGCTCCGAAGATGAAAGAGCTAATATCGACGACAGCACGGGTCTCACCTGCGCTGTCAACATAGCAAAGCACAGAAACGGTCCGGTCGGAATAGCTAATCTGACATGGATCCCTAGATACGTAAAATTCGGCAACATGGCAAGAGAGTAAGAGCTATGACAAAGGTCAGACTGTCGCTGGACAAGGGAAAGGACATCTTTCTCCACAGGACCAAGATAGAGAATCTGTTCATAAGTGAATACCTTCCGGACGCGCCGGGAGACTATGTTAAGGTGTTCCTTTTCGGGCTCATGCATGCACAGTATGATCTCAAGCCTGACAGGAAAGAGCTCTCGAGGCTGCTCGGCCTCAGCGTGGACGAGATCGCGGAAGCCTGGATATACTGGGAATCCAGAGGTCTGGTAAAGATAGTGCGCGAAACGGACAGCAACAATGAAGAAGTGAGCCATGTGATTTTCCTGAGCAAGATAGATGAGCTTTACGGAAAGATGGCAGAGCCGCAGGCGGAAGCTGCGCAGGAAACGGATGCTGTGCCGGCGGAGGAAGAGCTGCCGCTATATGTTTCTATAGACGACATGGAGTTCGACGAGGTCATAAACGACAAGCTCATCGACAGACGTCTCCGCGAGCTCTATGAGAAATATCAGGTCACCACGGGAAGGACAATCTCCAGGCAGGAGGTATCCAAGATAGAGGACGCAATAAAGGTGTACGGCATTGAGCCTGAAATCTTTGATTTTGCGATTGACTACTGTGCTGATCTGGAGAAGTACAGCATCGACTATATCTTCAAGGTGGCGCTGAGATGGACAGAGGACGGATGCCGCACGATCGAGGATGCCAAGAGACTGCTGGACAGACACAGCCGCAGGAACGACTGCTACAGGCAGGTGTTCAGGGCGCTTGGTTTCAACAGGCTGCCTGCGCCGATAGACCGTGAGATCATGGACAGATGGTTTGATGAGCTAAACTGCTCGCTTGCGGAAGTGCTCGATGCGTGCTCGGCAGCAGCGGGACTCAGGGAACCGAACCTGAAATATGTAAACAAGGTAATAGAAAATCGGCGCCTTGAGAAGGGCGGCGTCAATACCAGACTCCCGAAAGACAGCAATCAGAACGGTTCTGGCGATTCTGCAGCGGCCGGTGAAGGCAGTCCGGTGAGCCGCAAGGTGCTGGCAGACTATTACGAATATATAAGAAGTGAAGACGAGAAAGCGCGTGAAGCGCGCATAGAGGAAGTCCTCAGGAAGGTGCCGGAGATGAAGGCGGTATTCGAAGCGGAGAGCAGAGTCAACTCAAAGATGCTTTCGCTCAGACCGGGTTCGGATAACCTGGATGCCAGACAGAGGCTGAGGGCTGAAAGAATAGCAATAGAAGAAGGAAGAAAACAGTTACTCACCGGAAACGGCTTCCCGGCTGATTACCTGACAAGAAAGTTCAGGTGCAGCATTTGCAGGGACACCGGTTACACGGACGAGGGTATGGTGTGCAGCTGCTGCAGGGAACGCGCTGCGGAAGCATACAGATGGCACGCGGATAAAGAAAAGGCGTAAATGACAGTTAACGAAACAGAAAAAACAACAGTAAATACAGAAATTAACACAGAAGCTGAAGAGGTTCAGCCCGCGAATGAAGAAGCGATGCCCGCGCTCGATGAAAGTCAGATGAGAGCGGCAGCTTTGGCGTACGCGAGATACCTCAGGGACAACGATATCGAACTCCACGAGAAAGATCCTGCAGAAGATGAGGAAGCCGGCGTCAGCTCTGAAGACGCTCCTGCGGATGCGATGGAAGAGTCTCCTGCAAAGGAGGATCCGAAGTCACAGGAAGCATCAGAGGCTGAAGAAGGCACTGAGCAGAAAAAGCCAGATAACGAGGATAAAAAGAGCGAAGCCCGGAAAGCTGCAGCCCTTGAAAAGATCCGGAAAAGAGAGGAAGCCAAGGCCAGAAGCAAGGAGAAATTCCTGAGACGCGGCAAGGATCCTTTCGCATCGGTAATGAATGTTCACGATAAAGTCCAGGACGGCATCGACGGAGCATTCGTCAAGGTGGGAAAGGATGTCATCAGGGGAGCTCACAGGATCAGCGATGCCTACAGCAATACCAGGCGCGGCATAGGTGCTGCCATCCTGATCACGGGAATGGTGATCACCGCCATCCTCATAGTATTCGACATGTTCACTGTATACGAATACGCTTATAACGGAAAGGTGCTCGGATATGTAAACAGTCAGGAGGAAGTCACCGATGTTCTCGATGTTGCCGGCAGACAGCTCACATACAACAGCAGCACTGAGGCGGACGTAAAGTTCGTGGCAAACCAGAACGTGACATTCAATCCTGTAGACGGCAGAGGAAAAAGTACTGACGACTCTGATACGGTCGTCAACAAGCTGATTTACATGACGGATATTGAGACGGAGGCTTATGCGGTGTACGATGGCGACAAGGTGGTTGCCATCGTGAAGGACCAGAATGACGCTGACAATCTCCTGCTCCAGACCAAGGCCGATCTTTCTACACCGGACAGAGGAATGGAACTCGTATCCGCGGATTTCACCAACGAGCTTTCAGTAAAGCCGGTCAACGTGCTCCTCGGAAGCGTTCAGAGCAATGCGGCTGCGCAGGAGCAGATGACGAAAGGCGGATTGATGAATACTTATCATATCGTCGAGGAAGGCGAGACCGTCCAGAGCCTTGCGGCGGAATTCGGGGTTGAGGATTTCGAAATATACGATGAAAGCAACAAGGAGCAGGTCACTGAAGTCGAAACAGGCGACAGAGTCTGCATAAGAAACAACGTCTCTCCGGTCAGCGTACAGATGGTCGAGAAAGGCAAACTCAAGGAAATCATTGAGTTCAAGACAATAAAGAAGGAGACTGACGAGTACTATAAGGGCGATTCCTTCCTTGAGCAGGAAGGTCAGGACGGAGTGCAGATCTTTGAGGGTGAGATCACCAAGATCGGAGGAGAGGTCACTGACAGAAAAGAGACGGCTGAACCGGAGATCATCAGGAAAAAGAAGGACAAAATCATACTTGTCGGCACGGCCGAAAGACCTAAGACCGCCGCGACCGGAACATTCATAGTGCCTCTTGATAACTATGTAGTAACGTCTGAATGGGGCGGCAGATGGGGTCGCATGCACGAAGGAATGGATCTCGCCGCGCCAACAGGTACACCTATACACGCATCTGACGGCGGAAAGATCATCAAGGCCAACTACTGGTCGGGTCATGGCCTGTGCGTAGAGGTCGACCACGGCAACGGGGTGGTCACGAGATACTCCCACTGCAGCGCCGTGTTTGTAAGCATCGGAGATCTGGTGTACCAGGGGCAGCATATAGCTAATGTCGGCAATACAGGACACAGCTTCGGAAGCCATTGTCACTTTGAGGTAAGAGTGAACGATGTTTCACAGAACCCGAGAAATTACATCAGTCCATAGTCTGCACGGACGGGCGGAGGTCAGAAATTGGCAAAAAAACGCAAATCACAATTTGATACACAGGAAGTCCAGTGGGACGATGAGGAGCTGAAAAAGCGAATCGAAGAAAGACGAAGACAGAACGTTGTCAGGACGCGCAGGAGAAAACTGCTCACACTGATCATCGGTGTTATCGTCTTTGCTATGCTCGCCACCATGTGCGGAAAGGATATCGTAAGGCTCAAGGCGGAGAACCGCGCTCTTAAGAAGCAGCAGATCGCGCTTGAACAGCAGCGGGATGAGCTGCAGCAGGAGCTCAAGAACGCCAATAATCAGGAGTACATCAGAGAGCAGGCGAAAAAGCAGCTCAGGCTCCTGAATCCGGGAGAGATACTCTTTACTTTCGACGAAGAAGAGCCGGAAGAAGAGGCTGAGACCGAAGAAACCGAAGAGAGCAAAAAGACTGATAAGTCTGATAAGGACGATAAAGATAAGGACGGGGACTCCGATGGCTAAAAGGAGCACTCACAGGGTAAAGACGCGAAAGCCGAAAAGCCTGGCCGGGGTCAGACCTCATAAGAGTCTCGGTCAGAACTTTCTCATCGATGAAGAGGTCATACAGACCATTGTTGATGAGAGCGGAGTGACTGAAGATACTCTTGTGCTCGAAATAGGTCCGGGGACAGGTGCCCTGACCCTCCCTCTCGCTGAACGCGCGGGCAGAGTCATTGCCGTCGATCTCGATCCTGACATGATAGAAGGCCTCAGGATCAAGACTTTCGGGATGGATAACGTGGAACTGATCCACGGAGACATACTTCAGCAGGATATCAAAGGGATGACCGCGGTAAGCATGGCGGAGCACAGGCTTTCAGAGCTTCGCATAATCGGCAATCTCCCCTACTACATCACAACACCGATCATTATGAAACTGCTCGAGGCGGATACCGGTGCAAAGAGCATCACCGTGATGATGCAGAAAGAAGTCGGCGACAGGATCGCCGCCGAGCCGGGTACCAGAGCTTCGGGTGCAATAACATATCCGGTCCATTACTACGCCGAGGTCACCGAGATCATCGATGTACCAAGGGAATGCTTCTACCCTGTTCCGGGGGTGGATTCCGTAGTGCTAAGACTCGATCTCAGGGATAAACCGGGAGTCGAGGTGAAAAGCGAGGAGATGCTTCTTCGCTGTGTTAAGGCGGGGTTTGCAATGAGACGCAAGACCCTTCTGAACGCGCTCGCCTCAATGGGCGGATATGACAAAAAAACACTGTCGGAAGCGCTCGAAAGCGCGGGCATCGATCCGGGCCGCAGAGCTGAGAGCCTTACGCTCGAAGAGTTCGCAAGACTTGCCGACAGTTTGCAGGAGGCATAATTTTGCAGGATAGGATTCGCAGCTTCCTTGCCGTGGTTGCCGCTTTTTTCAGAAAGATTGGCCAGGGCATAGGTAAAGCATTCTCCAGGATTTTTCCGAAAAGAGAGTCAAAATACTTTGACGCAGACCGTCACGAGGTCAAGTACATCGGACTCATGGCGCTTAGCGCGCTCGCGATCTATATCTACATAGAGGAGTTCGCGAGACTCACAACGGGTCCGATCGAGGGAATCCGCTGGGTGTTCACGCATCCGGTAGTATTCCTTTACAACGCGTTTATAATCTTTGCGACCATGACAATAGCCCTTCTGTTCAAAAGGCGGAGGTTCGTATGGCTCATGGTCTCGGTCGTCTGGCTCGGGCTGGGCACTGCAAACGGCGTGATCCTCATGAACAGGATGACACCATTTACTCTTTATGATTTCACCAATTTCGCAGATGGGCTTACCATTGCGACCACTTATTTCTCAAAGATCCAGATAGTGCTCTTTCTCGTTGCCTTAGCGCTCGGCGTTGCGGCCATCGTGCTGATATTCATCAGGAGCGAGAAGTGGAAAAACATACACTATAAAAAAAGCATTGCGGTGATACTAGCTGCGGCAGCTGTCGCTCTTGGTGCGACGGCCGGCCTGGAGAAGACCGGCGTAATCAGCACGTTCTTCGGAAACCTCAATTACGCCTACAGGGATTACGGAATGCCGTACTGCTTTATCTCCACATCAGTGAACGCGGGCATATCAAGACCGAGGGGTTATTCCAGAGAGCTGATCGCCGGTCTGCTCGATGAAAAAACAAAAAAGGGTACGGACACACTTCTTGAGAAAAAGGATGACAGTACTGATCACCCGAACATCATTGTCCTCCAGATGGAGTCCTTCACGGTAGCGCAGGACTACTCGAACATTGAGGTTTCAAGGGACCCGACGCCTGTATTCAACAAGCTTTACAAGAATTACACATCCGGCAGTTTCGTGGTTCCGGCCTGCGGTGCGGGAACGGCCAACACTGAGTTTGAGGTGCTAACGGGAATAAGCGCTAAGTTCTTCGGACCGGGCGAGTATCCTTACAAGGGCAAACTGCGCAAGAATGTGCTCGAGAGCATGGCATATGTGACGCGCTCACACGGATACAACACCGCGGCTCTTCACGACCACAGGGCGCTCTTCTACAACAGGAACGAAGTTTACGCGAATCTCGGATTCGATACATTCACTTCCGTCGAATACATGAACAACGTGTCGTTCACTCCTACCAACTGGTGCAAGGACAAGGTTCTCACGGGCGAGATCATGGAGATAATGAAATCGACCGAAGCGAGGGATTTCCTGCATGTCATATCGGTCGAGGGGCACGGCTCTTATCCGACGGAGAAAGTTTTCAAGAAACCGTATACCGAAGTCACCGCTGAAGATGAAGAGACGAAGTGGAAATACGAGTACTATCTCAACGAGTGTCACGAGATGGACACCTTCATCGGAGATCTCATAGAAAAGATCGAGAAAAGCGGTGAGCCGACCGTCATGATAATCTATGGTGACCACATCCCTGCTCTCGAAGTGAAGGAAGAGAACTACAAGCAGAAGGATCTGTACACTACGCGCTACGTGATATGGGACAACATCGGACTTCCTAAGAAGGACCGCGACATCCATTCATATGAGAGCGGCGCGATCCTGCTAAGGGATGCCGGCCTCGACCACGAGGGTATTATTTTCGACTATCAGCAGTCCAACAATCCTGAAAAAGACAGCACGTATCTTTCCGATCAGGAGGCACTGGCATACGACATGCTCTATGGCAGACAGTACGCATATGGCGGCAAGGAGCCGTACGCGCCGATCGACATGAAGATGGGCCACAAGAGCATAAAGATCAGGGATCTCGTGAAGATCGGAGACAGATATTACATAAGAGGCAGCAATTTCACTGAAAGATCGATAATCAGCATGGACGGCAAGCAGCTGTCGACAGTATATCTTTCCCCTACTCTGCTGGCGCTGAACGAGACCATCGATCCACAGGACGTGGATAAGCTTGAGGTCAGTCAGGTGGATAAGTCGAAAGAGACGATACTGACAACAGTCGGAGCAAACGAAGAACTGTAGGTTTGCGGAGAAACAGACATGAAAGAGACAACAGGGACAAAAGAAACGAAAGAAACGAAAGAAACAAAAGAAACAAAAGCTAAAAGAGTAACCAGAAAAGCAGCTGTTAAGAAAGAGGCTGAAGCAGCTATCGAAGAGACCGTAAAAGCTGCAGAAGAAACATCGGCTGTATCAGAAAATCAGATAACTGAGGAGACAATTGCCGATGTGGTCGCAGGAGAGCTTGCTGCGGTTGTGGTTGCAAAGGAGCCTGAGGCTGAAGAGGCTTCCGCGGCTGAGACGGCTGTGGTTGCCGAAGAACCTGCTGCTGAAGATGCTGTTGCAGTGACCCCTGCTGAGGAGGCTACCACAGCAGTGGATACTTCTGCTGAGATTTTGACCGAAGCGGATGCTGCTGTGGCACCTGAGCCAGTGGATGACGGCAAATATGATGTCGAAGGCATCCTGGAGCTGGCGGATGACGGCTTTGGATTCCTCAGATTCGACAACTTCCTGACTTCGAATAAGGATATATACGTGTCCCCTACTCAGATCAGACGCTTCGGTCTGAGAACAGGCGACAAGATTCTTGGTATCGCAAGAAAACCGAGGGGAACCGAGAAGTTCGGAGCGCTTCTTTATGTAAAGACGGTCAACGGGTTCGATCCTATGACCGCAAAGAGAAGACCGCATTTTGACACTCTCACCCCTATTTTCCCGGACGAGAAGATCGTGCTCGAGAACTCGAGCATCGACCTTTCAACGAGAGTCATGGATCTGGTGGCGCCTATCGGAAGAGGACAGAGAGGCCTCATAGTCGCTCAGCCTAAGGCCGGTAAAACGGTGCTGCTCAAGAAGATCGCGGCTTCGGTCGAGGACAGGTATCCTGATATTGAGCTGATAGTGCTGCTCGTGGATGAGAGGCCTGAAGAGGTCACTGACATGAAGAGGAGTCTGAAGCACTCCGAGGTCATCTACTCCACTTTTGATGAGGAGACGAAGCATCATGTAAAGGTGGCGCAGATGGTGATTGAGCGCGCGAAGCGCCTCGCTGAATCCGGCAAGGATGTAATGATACTGCTTGATTCGATTACGAGGCTCGCCAGAGCTTACAACATGGAGGTGCCGGCGTCCGGAAGGACGCTCTCGGGCGGTCTCGACCCGGGTGCGCTGCACCCGCCGAAGAAGTTCTTCGGCACAGCGCGGAACCTCGAAGAAGGCGGCAGCGTAACCATACTTGCGACCGCGCTGGTCGAGACCGGCTCGCGCATGGACGATGTCATCTACGAGGAATTCAAAGGAACCGGCAACATGGAGCTCCATCTTGACAGGCAGCTCAGCGAGCGCCGCATCTTCCCTGCCATCGACCTGTACAAATCGGGCACGAGGCGTGAAGACCTGCTGCTCTCGCAGGAGGAATATCAGGTTATGTACATGCTGCGCAGAGCTATGAGCTCGGGCAGCGTCATGGATGTGACCGAAGAGATCATAGACAATCTTTCGAGCACGAAGTGCAACGCGGATTTCGTCAACTTCATGCTCAAGAAACTGAAATAAATGGCTAAGATAGATTACAACAAAATTTTCATAAAAGGCGCCTGCCCTACTACGATCGGCGGACAGGCTGTCATGGAAGGTGTCATGATGCAGGGCCCTGACAGGGTCGCTCTTGCCATGCGCCTGCCTTCGGGCGAACTATATCTGAAGACAAAACTCAAAAAGAAACAGTCCCCTGCACTTAAGATTCCTTTCGTCAGAGGGGTCGTTTCGTTTGTTAACGCGCTTATCGGAGGCATGGGCACGCTGATGGAGTCCGCCGACATACTCGAGACCTACGCGCCTGAGGAGTATGCCGAAGAGCCGGGTAAGATGGAGGCATGGATCAATAAAAAGTTCGGCGAAAAGGCCGCATGGAACTTCCTTATGACCACTGCCCTTCTCTTTGCCGTGGCGGTCTCGCTCATCTTCTTTATTATCCTTCCGACCTGGGTAGTGAACTTTTTGGGCAAGTGGATACAGAGCGCGTTCGCGCTCAATCTGATCGAAGGAATACTCAGGATAGTGATGTTCGTCGCCTATGTCGCGTCGATACGCAGGATGAACGACATAAAGACACTCTTCCAGTACCACGGTGCCGAACATAAATCCATACACTGCTATGAGAACGACAAAGTGCTCTGCCCTGAGAACGCGGAAGAGTTCTACACGCTGCATCCTAGGTGCGGCACCAGCTTCCTGGTGTTTGTGCTCATCGTAAGCCTGCTTCTCTTCAGCTTCCTTGGCTGGCCAAATCTGGCGGTGAGGATACTTTCAAGGATACTGCTGATCCCGGTGATCGCAGCCATAAGCTTTGAACTCCTGAGATGGGCCGGCAGATCGAATGGAAAGCTGGTACGCATACTCAGCTGGCCGGGACTTCAGCTCCAGAGGCTGACGACTGCTGAGCCGAACAGGGACCAGCTTGAGGTCGCGCTGCTCTCACTCAAGGCAGTACTCGTGGATCCGGGCGTTCCTGAGATAGAGGGTTTCGTCGACAAGGATGGCAATCCGGTCAGATCGAAGGCCGAGGAGAAGGCGGCAGAGCTTGAGTCGGAAGCCTGGGCGGCGGATGTCGAAGCTCATACTGAAGCCAACAAGAAAGCTGCTGCTGCGGCAATCGGTGACCTCACAAGGATCGAGGAGAGAACGGTATTTGAAGATCCGGCTAACGGCGCGAGCGATGACGAGATCGTCAGCGCGATCGACTTTCTGGATGGACTGGACAGCGACGGCTACACGATCGTTTCGCCTGAGGAGACGGACGGCCGCACTCTCGTAAGGGCCATCGCGGACAGAGAAGCGATGGAGGCAAAGGCAAGGACTCTTGCCCGCAGATATACAAAAGACATCAAGACTTATGAGAACGCTCTGAGCTGGGGCCGGGCCGCGCTCAGCATGCTTCCGAACGGGAAAAACGAGGCCAGAATGATCATGTCATATGCGACCGGCCTTGGAACTACCGAGCTCATCACCAGAGCAAAGGAGCTCATGCGTGATGACGACTTCGAGGAATACCAGAAGCGCATCTACTCAAGGATCGAGGGAGTACCTCTTCAGTACATACTCGGCACGCAGGAGTTCATGGGACTGCTGTTCAGGGTCAACCCGTCAGTTCTCATACCGCGCCTTGATTCAGAGATACTGGCAGAGAACGTGATCGGCATCATCGAACAGAAGGGGCTCAGAAAGCCTGAAGTTCTTGATCTCTGCACTGGAAGCGGAGCTCTGGGCATCAGCATCGCTGCAAAGGTGCCGGATGCGATCGTTACCATGACAGATGCATCCGAGGCGGCTCTTCAGACAGCAATGAGCAACGCCGGGCTTAACGGAGTAAACCGCCGCTGCATATTCCTTCTTGGCGATATGTTTGCCGCGCTGCCGGATGACAAGCATTACGATGTCATCGTATGCAATCCGCCGTATATACCTAGCGCAGAGATCGACACTCTCGATGTAGAGGTTAAAGATCATGAGCCGCGCATGGCTCTCGACGGAGGCAGGGATGGTCTTGATTACTACAGAATAATCGCTGATCAGGCCGGGCTTTACCTCAAGTCGGAAGGCACGCTCGCTCTCGAGATCGGTGCTGAGCAGGCAACGGATGTAAAGAGATTGCTCAATAAGGCAAAGACATACAGAGACACCCGTGTGGTCCGCGATCTGGCGAATCTCGACCGTGTGATCATCGCGACACGCAAATAATGATTTAAAGGGGAACAGAGATTACTTTTAACAGACAAAGAGAGCAGACCGGAAAGGGCCGGAAGCGCCTCAGAAGGGAGTAATCAGAATCAATGTCCGGATTTTTAGCAATATTCGCAGTTGCGGTCATCGTAAGTGCGATAGGATTCAAAAAGTATGTATGGTTCATATCGATAGGCTATGGGTTCTCCATAGCGGCCATAGGGCTGGCGCTTCTCTGCCTTTATGGCGCCGGAGCTGACGCAGGTCTTATTATCGCCTGCGTTCTGTTCATGATGTATGGCTTAAGACTCGGCGGATTCCTTACCTACAGGGAAGTCAAAAAGAGTTCGTACAACAAAAGGATGAAGTCCGAGATCAAGGACGGCAAGGGAATGTCCTTCATTGCTAAATGCGGTATCTGGATCTCAGCTGCTCTGCTCTATGCATGCGAGGTCTCGCCTGTATTGTTCAGACTGCAGAATGGTAAAGGTACGAGCGGATGGGTCATAGCGGGCATCATCATAATGGCGATCGGGCTTGTTACCGAGACCAGCGCCGATGTGCAGAAAAGTCTGGCAAAGAGAGAAAGACCCGGAAGATTCGTCGATACCGGGCTGTATAAACTCGTCAGATGCCCTAATTATCTGGGCGAAATGACCTTCTGGACGGGAGTGCTTCTCATTGGTATCGGTTCAAACACGGGCGCGTGGCAGTGGACCGCCGCTCTGCTGGGATACATCGGCATCATTTATGTGATGTTCGGCGGAGCCCGCAGACTCGAAATGCGGCAGGACAGGACATATAAGGACGACCCGGAGTACTGGGCATATAAAAACAAAACGCCTATCATGATACCATTCATACCGCTCTACAGCGTTGCGAAATATAAATGGCTGGTTGCCTGATAACGGACCGGCAGAACAGGGACAGAAATGACTGAAAAAGAAAGAATGGAAGCCGGGCTGCTGTACGACACCGGCGCTGAGGAGATATTTGAAGAGCAGAGACCGTACGGAGACAGGCTGAAGGCGTTCAACGACCTCCTGCCCTCGCAGTTCGAGGAACAGCAGCGTTATATGAAGGAAGTCTTTGCAGAATGCGGCGACAATGTGTATATACAGAGACCTCTAAACGCCAACTGGGGCGGGAGTCATGTGCACATGGGCTCCAATATCTACGCAAACTTCAATCTGACGCTGGTCGATGACGGACACATATATATAGGCGACTGGACCCAGTTTGGTCCTAACGTCACGATTGTGACGGCTGCTCACCCTATCCTTCCGGAGCTTCGCGAAGACGGCTACCTGCAATTCAACAAAGACGTGCATATAGGCAGACGCGTGTGGCTGGGCGCGGGAGTGATAGTGCTTCCGGGAGTCACCATCGGTGATGACTCGGTCATTGGCGCGGGCAGTGTAGTCACGAGGGACATCCCTGCGAATGTAGTGGCGGTCGGCAATCCGTGCAGAGTGATGCGTGAGATATCTGAGCGCGACCGGGAGTTCTTCTTCAGGGATGAACGCATGGATCTTGAAGAAATAGAAAAGAGGTATAAATAGATAGGAGAAAGAGGTATCATGGCTAAAGTAATTCTGATAAACGGCAGCCCAAGGGCTGACCAGTGCACGGCGACCGCTCTTGATGAGATGATAAAGACATTCAATGAAGAGGGTATCGAAACAGAACTCATCCACCTTGGGAATAAAAGCATCAGAGGATGTGCTGCATGCGGATACTGTTCTACGCATGACGGTTGTGTTTTCAACGACATAGTGAACGAGGTCAACGCGAAGCTCGAGAAAGCAGACGGACTCGTAGTCGGAAGCCCTGTCTACTACAGCTCGCCGAACGGAACCCTTATCTCGTTCCTTGACAGGCTGTTCTACAGCGCGCAGTACGACATGCACATGAAGGTGGGAGCTGCCGTGGTGAGCGCAAGGCGCGGAGGCACTACTGCTTCGTTCGATGTTCTCAACAAATACTTCAGCATAAGCGGCATGCCTATTGCGACATCCACATACTGGAACCAGGTTCACGGCTTTACGGCTGAAGATGTAAAGAAGGATGCCGAAGGCCTTCAGGTCATGAGGAATCTCGCGCGCAACATGGCTTTCATGATCAAAGCCTTTGCGGATGCCAGGGAAAAATACGGGCTCCCGAAGGTGGAGCATGACAGCTTTACCAGCTTCATGGACGGAAAGTAAAAGAAATAACAGTTCGGATAAAACACAGAGCTGAAAGAGTAAAGGAGGGACCGGATATGTGTCTTTCAATGGTTTACAAGAATGAAGTCAGCGATGCCAACCTGCTGGCAAAGAACGTGGCGGATATCAGAGTGGACGGAGGAAAGATCATTTTCACCGATCTGATGGGAATACGCTATACGTTCGACGGTACACTTGAAAAAGTTGACCTGATGGATAATTACGTTATCGTAAAAGGGCTTTGATCATACGGCTTCTACGCAACGCTCGCATCAACATATGATCAAAGCTTTTTATGGAAAGGAATAATTTATGTACTATAACAATTTTAAAGACCTTAAGCTGTCCGGCCTCGGGCTTGGCTGCATGAGGCTGCCTTGCATCGACGGCGATGATTCAAGACCGGATCCGCAGGCTGTGCAGGAGATGGTAGATTACTCGATGGCGAACGGTATCAATTACTACGATACCGCATGGGGCTATCACGCAGGCAACAGCGAGACAGTTGTCGGAGAAGCTCTGTCGAAATACGACAGAAGCAGTTATTATCTTGCAAGCAAGTTCCCAGGCTACGATCTGTCGAACTTCGGCAAGCATGAGGAGATTTTCAAAAAACAGCTTGAGAAATGCAAAACTGACTATTTCGACTTTTATCTCTACCATAACGTCTGCGAGCTGAATATCGATAAGTATCTCGATGACAGCACAGGGCTTACGGAGTTCCTGCTCAGGATGAAAGAAGAAGGAAAGATCCGCCACCTCGGATTCTCGTGTCACGGAAATCAGGAGACCATGCACCGCTTCATAATGAAGAACCACAGTCATCTCGAGTTCTGCCAGATACAGCTCAACTATCTGGATTTCGAATTCCAGAACGCGAAAGACAAGGTCGAAGAGCTCAACAACATCGGCCTTCCTATCTGGGTAATGGAGCCGCTGCGCGGAGGAAAGCTCGCCGGCTCAGCCCTCGGCGGAGAGAAGCTGCTCGCGAAGAGCAATCCTGACTATACTCCTGCAAACTGGGCCTTCGCTTTTGTTGAGTCCGTGCCGGGAGTCACCATGATTCTCTCAGGAATGTCCAATTTCGAACAGCTGAAGCAGAATGTCGATTTCTTCAGCGAGAGAAGAGATCTCACAGACGACGATATCGCAATACTGCTGACAGCGGCGCACTACGATACTACCGGAAAGAATGCCGGAACGGTGCCTTGCACCGGATGCAGATACTGCACTACGAAGTGTCCTATGGAACTCGATATCCCGAGGCTGCTCTCGCTCTACAATGAGCACGCATACAGCGAAGGCGGATTTATCGCTCCTATGGCGCTTGCCGCGCTCGACGAGAGCAAGCTTCCGACTGCCTGTATCGGATGCGGAGCCTGCGCGGCGGTATGCCCGCAGCAGATCGACATACCGGGCACCATGACGAAGTTTGCAGAACTTCTTAAAGGCGAGTAATAAAGGAAGCCGCAAAATGTCCTTGAGGGAGTACGCTTTCCCTTCTGACGATTTTGCGGCTTTTGTATTTTTTGCTTGTATAAAAGAGAAGCAAAAAAACAATATGCGCTTTATAAAACCTTGATAAAAACCCTGTATAGAGGTTAATATTTTATCAGAGGAAAACTGATGAGGGTGTTTTAGTACTCTTATTGGTAATGAGAGGGATTTTTTAATATGGAAGAGGAGAAATAATATGAAAGACCTCAAGCATCTTTTGTATTTTGAGAACCTCCTGCAGAATGCAAATAACGAACTGATAGAACAGGCCAGGAAAGACGGCAAGATCTGCGCGGCGTTTACGTGCGAGAATATACCGGAGCCCCTGATGAACCTTGGCAACGCGTTCTCGGTTCGTCTTTTTGCGCCTAATACCGGCTCGCTCGACATCGCCACGTACTATATGACGAGTTTTCTGTGCGAGACGAGCAGGGCGCTGCTGGAGAGAGCGATCGAGGGAGGCTTCAACTTTGCGGACTGCCTGATCGCGGCGGACGGCTGCACCATGATGAACCGTGCCGCCGAGAACATGGAGCTGCTTCACACCATGGACGAGGGAAAGGAAAACTTCTTTTATCAGTTCATGGAGATACCTATGAAAGCGACCGAAAACGGTGTCGCGCTCCTGAAACTGCAGAGCCAGAATCACATACTCAAGCCGCTGCATGAGAACTACGGCATCGACATTTCCGAAGAGGCCATGCTCAAGGCGGTCGAGGAGCACAATGAGGTCTGCAGGCTCATCCGTGAGATCGGCGAGTTCCGCAAGGAGGATGATCCGCGCATCACAGGTTATGAGTTCCACGTGATAACGCTGGCAACATACCTGGCTCCAAAGTATCTGCTCATCGACAAGCTGAGAGAGACGCTCGAGGAGCTGAAGACCAGAGAGCCTGACGGCAAGAAGTGGCGTGCCCGCGTACTGGTGGTCGGTTCCGAAATCGATGACATCGGAATGATAAAGCTGATCGAGGAGTGCGGCACTTACGTATGCGCTGACAGATACTGCTTCGGTTCGTTCCCGGGCAGAGATCCTATCGAGATAGATCCGGACTCTGAGGACGACATACTTACGCAGATCTGCCGCCACTACACCATGGCAAGCCAGTGCCCGCGTACGATGAACATGGAGAAGGTCTACGGCCGTAAGAAATATGTCAACGACCTTGCGAAGGAGTACAAGGCAGACGGAATCATCTACGAACAGGTCAAGTTCTGCGACCCGTGGGCTTACGAGCGCATGCTCGGATCGCACATGCTGAGGGAGGATTACGGATTCCCGGTGCTCTCCGTAGACAGACCATACAACATCAATGCCGGTGCAGGCCAGATGCGTACCCGCGTACAGGCATTCATTGAAAGCATTGAGATAAAGAAACTGCAGGGAGGTGAGAAGTAATGGCATTCAAAACGGTCAGGAAGATCACTAACCCTAAAAAGAAAAAAGGCGACCAGACGCTCGGCAAGCTCTATCCTACCAACGGAAAGACGAAGGTCTTCGTCCGCCGCGAATGGAGAGGCGTAAAGGATACACTTTACGATTATTCGAGATGGCTATACATCATGTCCATACTCGCAAGATTCATTGCCAAACCACGCAACATAAAGGCGATGTTCCGCTACAGATGGATGGCAAACTACCTGGCGGTTCCTTACATGATGGACAAGTTCACGCTCGGTCTCAGAGACGAGCCTCTGCGCATCACGCACACGGCCATGAACTTCGTAATTTACGACGTAGCCAAGACGATGGACAACATCTTCAAGGGCGACCGCCGTACGGGCAACAACGAAGCGTTCTCAAAGACATGCGTGCTTACAGACGAAAACGCCATGACGGCGTTCATGATGGGATTCAAGGATACGACAGCCATCCTCAGAGAGGTCCCGACCATGTTCGTCGCCAACCTGCTGACTCAGAACTCGACGACTCACTATCTTGACGTTGCTCAGGAATTCGGACTTCCGGGCGATGTCTGTCCGATGCCTGAGGCTGAGGCCGGAATCTCGATAGATGACGACTTCGCTGTTCTCGGATGCTGCGCAGTCCAGGTCAACACGACATGCGACGGCTCCCTCATGGGCAACGGAGTTATCGCCCACAGACTCGAGCGTGAATACGGCATTCCTACGTTCCAGCTGACCGCACCGCTCCGCCACAAGGAGGATGATGTGCAGGAATACGCTGCAAACGACATGAAGGAAGCAGTAAAGTTCATCGAAGAACACGCTCATGAGAAGTGGGACTGGAAGCGTTACTTCGAGAGCGCTGCCAGAGTAAACGACGCCACGAAGCACCGCGCATTCTGGCTCGATACCAACAGCACAGACTATCCGCAGTTCGTCGGATCGGTGTTCTCGCTCTACAATGACACAAACTACATGGGCAACTGCGGACGTTCCCCTCTCTTCCCGCCGAAAGACAAGAAGATCAGCAAGCTCGTTGAGCAGGGTTACAGGAAAAAAACCATGATCTGCCCTGAGTACAGGCACAGATGCATAGTTTGGGGCGTACAGCCGCAGTACAACATCCACATGCTTTACTGGATGATGCATTGCTGGGGCGTTGTGCCTCTGACAGACATGCTGTCGATGGTCAACACCGACATGATCGCGGAGGAAGATACTCCTGAGAACAGAGAGAAAGCATGGTTCGACATGGCGTGGCTCAACGAGAACATGATCATGCGCAACCGTACCCACGGAGGATATAAAGTGCTCGTCGATGAGCTCTGGGAGTTCTGCGAGATCATGAACGCCGATATGGTAATGATGTGGGAGCACATGAGCTGCAAGGCTCTCGACGGACTCCACGGAATGTTCGAGGAGCAGGGCCGCGAAAGAGGCATCCACGTTGTGTGGGTATGCCACGACCTCTGCGATCCGAGAGTCTACACAAGACAGGCGATCCGCGACGAATTCAGTCAGTACATGCGTACCGTGCTGCGCGAGGAGCCGCTCGACCCGACGCTGGAGCATATTCCTGACGAAAACATGTGGTAGTTTGGCTCGGTCTTTTCGCCCACAGCTTTGTCTGCCGCGCAATCCTGAAAACTATAAAGTAAAATACGAGCAAGGGCATCGCCGAATGCCCTTGTTTCATTTTGCGGCGCCTTTCCTATGGAATTACTGCGTCAACAGGTTTAGAATTAAAATGTAATGGAAAGCCGTCTTTTGAAAAAGAGAATACCTTCTGACCCGGACCTGACAAGCGGCTCTATTGTCGACAAGGTCCTTCTTTTTGCGATCCCGCTCATGATGACAAGCATGCTCCAGCAGCTTTTCAATGCAACGGATGTTGCGGTCGTCGGCAAGTTTGCGAGCATGGAGGCGATGGCCGCGGTGGGCAGCAACACCCCGGTAGTCTCATTGCTGATCAATTTCTTTGTAGGGATCTCCGTAGGCTCAAACGTATTGATCGCTCACAATATCGGGGCGAGGGACACCGATAAAGCAAAGAGCGCGGTGCGGACTTCAATGGCGTTCGCTCTTGCGGCCGGCATTTTCGTCGCAGTGATCGGCAACCTTATAGCTGCTCCGGTCATCGATCTTTTAGGAGTGCCGGCCGAGGTAAAACCCTATTCAGTCACTTACCTCAGGCTATATTTCAGCGGAGCGCCGTTCATCATGCTGTACAACTTTGAGGCTGCCATTTTCCGCAGCAATGGCAACACAAGGACTCCGCTCATCTGCCTCTTCATCGGAGGCGTGTTCAACGTAGCCGCGAATCTTTTCTTCGTTCTGGTTCTGGGAATGGATGTGGACGGGGTCGCCATAGCAACGGTCCTGGCAAACGTGATAAGCTCGATGCTTCTGCTCCACTATCTTAGAAAGGAAGACAGCATCATACATGTCAATGTCGCAAAGATCCGAATAAACAGAGACGATCTGACGACTATACTTAAAATCGGCATGCCTGCGGGACTGCAGAGCGCGGTCTTCTCGATTTCCAACATATGCATCCAGTCCGCTATAAACAGCCTCGGCGCCACCTACATGGCGGCATCCTCCGCGGCATTCAACATAGAGATATTCGGGTTCTTTGTGGTAAATGCGTTTACCCAGACACTGGTGACATTTGTAGGTCAGAACTACGGCGCCGGAAAGTATGCGAGATGCCGCGAGGTGGTGCGCAAAACATTGCTTGTCAGCTGGACCTTTACAATGGTGCTGGCGGCGCTGCTTATTATATTCGCACGGCCGCTGCTCGGGCTATTCACAAACGAACCGCAGGTAATTGAAGCAGGTATGCTGAGAGTAAAGATGCTGCTCTACGCCGAAACACTGAATGTCATTATGGATAATCTGTCGGGAGCGATGAGAGGCCTGGGAAAATCGCTGGTCCCTGCCCTTACCACGCTCATCTGTGTATGCGGAGTACGTATAATCTGGGTGTTCACAGGTTTTCAGATCTACCATACATGGCTGTCGCTGATGATAGTCTTCCCTGTAAGCTGGGCAGTCAACGCCACTTTCATTATCATCGGCTATATCATTACCCGAAACCGGATGCTGCCGACAGAATGACGGTAAATAAAAAAACGGCGTTTCTGCGGAAGCGCCGTTTTTTTATAGGAGATATTATTTAAACATTTCGTGAAGTTCGTGTCTTTTCAGCTTTCCGGTGACTGTACGCGGAAGCGCTTCTGTCGTTGTTATGATATCACTTATCTGGCGCGAGTGCGGGATGCTGTTGTTGAATCTTTCAACTTCCCTGACAAGCTTTTTCTTTATGTCAGCCGCTATAGCAGGATCTTTAGGGAATGTGCCGGCTACCAGCACGGCGTCCCCATCCTTCAGTATGACCCCCAGGTCAGGGAGGCCGCTCACCTGCTCAAGAGCCTCTTCATATTCAGGACAGAAAACCTTATCTCCGTCAGAAAGAACCAGAACATCATTTTTGCGGCCTTTCAGATGAAGCCGTCCCTTTTCATCAAACCATCCGATGTCGCCGGTATAGAAGCGGCCGTTTTCAAACATCGGCTCTCTGCCCAGATACCCCTGCATCATGCAAGGTGTTGCGACGGAGATCTCGCCATCCTCTTCAATGCGGATGTCTGCTTCCGGACATGGATACATGGCAGAAGGCTCGTCGAGATCCTGGGTGATCGCGATACCGCTGGACGTTTCCGTAAGCCCATAACCGAGATAGACACGGATCCCCTTTTCCCTGAGCGCGTCAACTACAGACTGAGGGCATGGTGCCCCTCCGATAAGAACTGTTTTGAGGCCCGGATTCAGAGCATCTTTTATGATCATGTCCGCCATCTGCGAAGGGACCGAAGGTATTATGGTAGGATCAAAAAACAGTGCGTCGCCCGTAAACTCGTGAATACTCCTGCCAAGCGCTACGGTAGCTCCGTAGGCGAGTCCCCACAGCATGGCGCATACGAATCCGTATGCGTGCGACAGAGAGAGGTTGGACAGGATCAGATCGCCCTTACCGCATGCGAGCATGCTCTGGCCGCTCCAGGCGCTGGTGCACAGTGACCTGGAAGTGAGCCTCACGATCTTGGAACTGCTCGTGGTGCCGGATGTAAAGAAAAGGAGCTCTCCTTCTCCGCCCTTACCTTTTATGCGCCCGAACTCGTCCCTCTGATTTTCGCGGAAGAATCTTGCGGCTTCAGCCGCCTCGGCAGCATACTCATTAAAACCTTCCGGAACCCGCGGGTCAGCAATAATGACATCGCAGCCGGCAAGCACGTGGGCGAAGATATCTACGAGAGAGTCTACGGTCTGCTCGTATCTGACGACTTCGACACTGCTGCACTCTGCTTTCACATGGAAGGATTCCGATATGATCATTTCACCAAAATCCCTGTAGGAGACCTCGCTGGTCTCGCCTTCCATGTTGCCGCATCGTATCGCGATACCGTCACGCGCAAGGAAGTCGTTTACAAGCTCTTCAAAGGATGAAAACTTTCTGTATATGCTATACATATCAGGTACCCTTTTTTATATAAATCGTGTTGAAACAGGCTTGCTATGATTATAAAA
The DNA here is from genome assembly GCA_902779185.1 of uncultured Eubacteriales bacterium. Classification (GTDB taxonomy): domain Bacteria; phylum Bacillota; class Clostridia; order Peptostreptococcales; family Anaerovoracaceae; genus Crickella. Next base: position 3,751 of record CACZAM010000017.1, on the reverse strand, counting down.
CAATCGAGTGAAGGCCTCTAGAAAATTATTCTGTTTATGGCTCCGTTACGGCATTTTATGCAAATTGTCAACTTGATTATGGGAAAAACAAAAAACGCCGGGAATGATTCCCGGCATTTTCCGTCATAAGTTTTCTTATGCTCTTGCTCTTGCCATTGCGTCTTCGTAATCCTTCGTTCCTGCCCAAACGTCGTTTGAGTATGGATTCTTGCCCATTGCGATGGAACGCTTGATTATGACTGCAATGCAGATGACATTTGCAGCGATGGAAAGCATGGCTATAACGCCCTGTGCTCTCGGATCAGCTGTGATGCCCATGTCAGCGATGATCTGTCCTGCCTGTGCAGTCTTGCCGGCACCGGCATTGTAGAGTGCGATCGCCTTTTCATAAAGATCCATTGTTGTGATGCCAAGCTCTGTAGCTCCGCCGTAAACCGATGGCAGTGCAGCAGCGAATCTGCTGGAGAGCTGGAATGCAGGAACTACCTGAGCCCACATGCACCAGATAGCGAGCGTGTTTGCGCGGTTCTGGATCCATGCACCTTTGTTCCACAGAGCATTCGCGAATGTAGGAGCGAGCAGAAGCGCAACGCCGCAGTACCACGAATGTGTAGGCAGGTTGAGATAAGTGTACTCGAAGTTCCAAATATCGTACGCTACGATGAACCAGATGGTCATGTCAGGCCAGAGCATGTCGGACATGTTCTTGTCCTTCGATGTGAGCAGGTGTACGCATCCTGTCATGCAGAAGATGTTGATCATACCTGCAAGTGCGTTGAGCAGGTTCCACCAGCCGCCGTAGATGAATACGCCTTCATTGGATGCCCACCATGCTCCGCTGAAGTCTCCTGTAATGGAGAAAGCAGCAAGCGCGGACTCCATGTCTGATACGTTTGCTATCATGATGTTGGCTGCAACGATGAACCAAGGCCACCATTTGAACCATGCTTTCTTGCCAAGACCCCACTCGTACTTGATCATCATGAAACCTACGCAGCCGATGTCAGCAGCATAGAGCTTGAAGTAGTGGAACCAGCCGTCCATGAATGCGACTGTAGGGTTCTCCGGTCCGCCGAACATTCCGACATGAGCGAGAATGAAATAGACTGTGAGAATAGCCGGGATAATCACGAATATGATCATGCCGCCGGCTTTGGTCTTTCTGCCGATTTCGTTCATGATGATCAGTCCACAGAATACGAGCACCCAGCCAATGATCTGCATCATTGCGTGATTGCTGTAAAGCTGAAATATCATATAATACCTCCTGAAATTATAAACCCTTTCATGGAAACTCTAACTCTCTCCTGGGTTTCCGCCGCTGATTATAGGACATTGTTAACACTATAGCAAGCCTGTTATCAGAAAAGTTTTAATTAAATTTTTACAATAATCAGGGCAAGATCCGTTCACACACGGCCCGAAGCCTCTGCTTCTTTAAAATTCATCAATGAATCACAAATTCCTGTATAAATGTTCTATAATAATCCTCTGCAGGAAGGGCTTCCCTTTTTCTGCATAAAAAGGGTATAAATCACTCCCCCATGGGAAGGAGAAAACATTATGAACATCAATAAAAATATTCTGGCGGCAGTTGCGTACATCACATGGATAGGATTCTTCATTGCCTATGCAATGGGTGATAAGAGCGATCCGTTCATGCGGCACCATCTGAATCAGGCTCTGGTGATCGACCTTGCCGGCCTGATAGGCGGCGTGTTTGCGGTAATACCGCTTCTCGGCGCGCTGGTGGCCGGAGTGGTAAACATTGCGGGATTCATTCTGGATATCATGGGTGCAATAAGCGCTTATCAGGGAAGACGTGATCCTCTTCCTGTCGTCGGAGATATCCACATTATCGGCTGATGCCGGCAGCAGACAAGAAGCTCATACAAATCAAACAGGAGATTATGGAGGAGATAACTATGAAAAAGGCTGTAAAGATGCTGTCGATCATGATGGCAATGCTGATGGTATTATCGCTTGGCCTCACAGCCTGTGGAAGCAAGGCTGTAGAGCCTGCGGATGACGGACAGAATCCGGTAATGAACTTCATCGGCAACTATGCCTGCGACAGGGCAAACATAATGATCGGAGCTACAGACGAAGGAAACGGCGCCAGCGCTACAGTAACCTGGGGCAGCAGCGCCTGGGAAAACAGCGTCTGGACGATGACCGGTACATTTGACGCAGAAACACTTCAGTTCGAATACCATGACTGTGTCAGGACAGACTATAAATATAAAGAAGACGGAGATGTTGAATCCCAGGAAGAAGTATTTACTGGCGGACACGGCTTCATGACGTTTACAGATGGAGATCCTCTGACACTCACATGGCAGGAGGATCAGGAGCACATAGCTGACGGAATGGTCTTTGAGTACACAGGCATAGTGCCTGAAGGAGAAGAGGTCGGAATGATAAATCCTTGGAGCGACGTCGACTCTGCAGAGGCTGCCGCTGAAGGCGCCGGACTTGATCTCTTCATGGTCCCTGACGGGGAAGCCGTGATAAGTCTTGGAGAAGTAAACGTGGATCAGTACAGATGCATGAAAGGCATGGCCGAGGCAAGGATCGAGTTCCCGGCAGTTTCCATGAACATCCGCAAGGGAGACAAGTCGGGCGAGATGGCTGAGGGAGACATATCCGGAGATTACGGCGAGTACAAGTATGACTGGATACAGAATATCAAGGGGCTCGAATTGAAGTGCTTCGGAAACCGTGAAGGCGATGCGACAAAGACGATCTGGAGCGTGGACGATATGGATTACTCGATCACGGTGCAGGGCCTGGGCGGCGATACTGACTACGGACTCTCCCCGGATGACCTCAACTCTCTTATCAACGGCATCCAGTAAAAGAGCATCGATTAAGCCGATTTACAGAAGAAATATAAAAAAGGCATAATAACTGCCGCAGTGTGAGGTCAGGCTATTATGCCTTTTTAACTTTGTGTTTTACGCGTTTTTGATCAGCGACAGAGCCTGTTCAATCAGGTCGTTGCTTTCACCGAGCTTGTCTACCGCATCGTGGATCAGGTCGCCGGCAACATCATCGAAGCAGTGCGCAAGATCGTGCAGCTCTTCGGCGTGATGCCTGTTGTGGTCGAGCATGTAATTAAGAAGAGCCAGTGCTTCCTCAGGCGAGGACGCTGCGGCGTGTGAGTGAGTGTGAGCGTGTGTATGGACAGTGCCGTCCGCATGCGTGTGCGTGTGGCTGTGTCCGCAGTGCTCGTGCGAATGAGTGTGCCCGTGATCGTGCTCGTGGACCTCATGCTCGTGGTCTGCTGCAATGACTTTGTTTTCGTTATCTGTACACATTTTGTGCCTCCCTTACATGTCAGTTTCTCTTCTCAGCAGGGATTGTTCTTCCACCAGAAGCGCTTCGTTTTATCCGTCATCAGAAGTGCCGCTGCGTCATCGAAAAGGACAGCAACCGTCATTTTTCGTCATTTAACATGTCATAAAATCGACAACAATGACAAAAACCGTCATCAATCTCGTCACTTTTTCGGCAAAAGAGCTTTCCGGCCAGCGGATCTTTCTTTCTGTGGTTTTGCTTTTGGTGCAGACAAAAACTGCCGTTTCTTACCCGTTTATTGTAATCGAATATGTGGTGCTTGGAAAGGCTTTACAACCCTATATGGGGGTTATTTAGTACCATAAAAGTGTAGTTGACAGAGAGACATCTCTGCGGCTGCACTTGTTTTATATAATAAGGGATACAGTTGGTCTGGCGAGGGGTTTTTTGG
>CACZAM010000016.1 GCA_902779185.1 uncultured Eubacteriales bacterium | reverse complement strand
CAAAAAACCCCTCGCCAGACCAACTGTATCCCTTATTATATAAAACAAGTGCAGCCGCAGAGATGTCTCTCTGTCAACTACACTTTTATGGTACTAAAATACCCCTGTTTTTAGAATTTTTTTGAAAAACTCCTTTTTTGTAACGAAACTCCTTTTTTCGTAACGGCCAATAAAGCAATGGCCTGCTTTCGTACAATGGAAAAACGGATCTGCCGTTCAGGTCAGGTCAGATCCGTTCATTTTCTAAAATAATATATGGGGTCCGGAAAACTTATGCGATCCGGAAAGCTTATGCGATTTCGAGGGCGATCTCCATCATCTTTGTGAAGGAGTTCTGGCGCTCCTCGGCTGTCGTGTTCTCTTCAGGATAGTTGAAGGAGTCCGAAACGGTGCAGATGCAGAGGCCGTTCTTACCAAGCCTTGCCGCGTTGCAGTAGAGAGCCGCGGATTCCATCTCGATTCCGAGAACTCCCATCTTTGTCCATCTCATAGCGGAAGCCGCGTCATCGTAGAACATATCCGATGAAAGGATGTTGCCGACCTTGAAGTTTACGCCGGACGCTCTTGTAGCCGCAACCGCTTTCTCAAGAAGCTCGAACGAGGCGATAGGAGCGAATGTTCCAGGGAGCTCGTACTGATTTGCATAGCTGCCGTTTGTGCATGCTGCCTGCGCAATGACGATGTCGCGTACATGAAGCTCAGGGTCGATCGATCCGCAGGAGCCGATCCTGATGATGTTCTTTACATCGTAGAAAGCGAAGAGCTCGTACGAGTAAATGCCGATAGCAGGCTGGCCCATTCCGGAAGCCATTACCGAGACCCTTTTGCCCTTGTATGTACCGGTGTAGCCCTGCACGCCGCGAACGTTGTTGACGAGCACAGGATTTTCGAGGAATGTCTCAGCGATGAACTTGCTGCGAAGAGGATCGCCCGGCATCAGGACTGTCTCAGCGAAGTCGCCTGCTTTTGCGTTTATATGAGGAGTAGGAATTGGCATAACATATCTCCTTTCTGCTTTGATTCATTACTTTTTACAGAATTATATTATCACAAAAGATAAAGCATATAAATGGGATGCTGTGCCTGGAATAGGAAGCTTTATTTTATGTCCAATCAATCTTCGAGCATGAGGCGGATGATCTCTTCATCGGTTGCCTTCATGCCTAACCTGGCCAGGCGGCCGAATGTGTCGATCGTGCTCTCAACGCCGTTCTTCACGAGGCCGTCGCCGCCGAAAAACTCATTTCCTTTGTTGTACATCGACAGTCCCATGAGTCCGGCTTCAACAGCCACAGAGATCTTCGCGGCGCAGCTTGCCTTGGCTCCGTCGCAGACTATGCCGGAATTGATTGCAATAGCATTTACAACGGTGTGAGCCACGGCTTCTACTCCGCCGTTCTGCAGATAGGCGATGCCTGCTCCTGCTCCGCAGCCCGCGCTTACGGCTCCGCAGTATGCTGAAAGCCTGCCGATGCCGGTCTTGAGATGAGTCGTGACGAGATTGGATACGCAGAGCGCCCGCAGGAGCTCTTCATTCGATTTGTTGCGCGCCCTTGCATAAACGATGACCGGGACGCTTGTCGTAATGCCCTGATTGCCGCTTCCGGAATTTATTACGACCGGGAGCTCACAGCCATTCATGCGCGCGTCGCTCGCCGCTGCGGCATACGATCTCATCACGTATTTAAGATCATACTCGTGTCCGAGCATCATAGTGCTGCCGATGTTTGCGCCGTAGTCGCCGGAAAGGCCTTCCTCGGCGATAGCCATATTGTATTTGATCTGCCTTTCGAGCGTCTCGCGGACCTCCTCTACATCTACGATATCCGCAAATTCGACTATGCCCTCGATGGTGAGGCAGCTCCTGTCGGTCAGGCCGGACTCAGCCGGTTCCTCTATGTCCTTTTCGAAAAGGACCTCCTCATTGCGGCGGATCAGAACTATGTTTGTATGGTAGTCAACTATGCGGACGCAGGCAGACTCTTCACCTGCGAAAGCTGTCACGATTATGTCGAAAATGTGCCCGTTGTTGACATGTCTTACTTCGATCGGCGCCTCTTTGAGGAAGGTATTGATCTCTTCGATCTGCTCAGGAGTCACATTTGAGATGACCTCGAGCTCTGCGTCGGCGTCGCCTGCGGCGGCGCCGGCTGCCGCGGCCGCAGGGATCCCGCGGAGGCCGCCTGTGTGAGGCACCACGACACTCTTTACATTCTTTATTATGTTGCCGCTGACTTCGACCAGCAGGCGCTCAGGCGTGGTGCCGAGCACTGCGGCAGCTCTGGCCGCGGCATAGGCGATGGCGATCGGCTCAGTGCAGCCCATCGCCGGCAGGAGCTCCTCTTTAAGGATCTGAATATACGCTGAATATCTGCTGTCCGTTTTGTCCATAGCGCCCCCTTTTTTTCGATATGAAATGTGCTGTCACTTCTTTTTATGTTCCTCTCGCCACTTTTTTATAGATTCGTAGCGCTCCTTGAAACGCGGCTCGAAGCCCTGATTGCCCGGATGGTAGTATTCCCTGCCGCGCAGGTTCTCAGGCAGGCACTCCATGTCGGCTATCTTGTCTTCGGTGTCATGGGCGTAGATGTAACCCTTGCCGTAATCGAGCTCCTTCATGAGCTTCGTAGGAGCATTGCGTATGTGGAGCGGAACGGGCTCGGCTATGCTCTCATTAGCGTCGCGCGCCGCCTGCATGTAGGCGACTTCCATCGCGTTCGACTTAGGCGCGAGCGCGTTGTAGATGACGGCCTCGGTGAGGTGCACGCTGCACTCCGGCATTCCAATCAGATGGCAGGCCTGGAATGCCGCCACCGAGAGCTCCAGAGCTCTCGGATCAGCGAGGCCGACGTCCTCCGCGGCGAACCTTGTTACGCGGCGCGCTATATAGATCGGGTCCTCGCCCGACTCCAGCATGCGGGCCAGCCAGTACACCGCCGCGTCCGCATCGGAGTTCCTCATCGATTTATGCAGAGCCGAGATCAGGTTGTAGTGCTCCTCACCCTGCTTGTCGTACAGCAGCGACTTCCTCGAAGTGCACTGCTCAAAATCTTCCGTCGTGACCGTGATCACCTCATGCCCGTCAGCAGGGTCATTTGAGCGGTCGGCATTCAGTACCATCATCTCGAGGGTCGAAAGCGCCGTCCGCGCGTCGCCGTTTGCAAAAGACGCGAGCGCGCTTATGACATCATCGCTTATGCGGAGGTCCTGTCCGCCGAATCCCCTCGGGTCGGAGACAGCATTCCGTATAAGCTGAGCTATATCCTCCGGGCTCAGCTGATGCAGCACGAACACCTTGCACCTTGAGAGCAAAGCGCCGTTCACCTCGAACGAAGGATTCTCTGTCGTAGCGCCGATGAGTATGATGCTTCCCTTCTCGACGAACGGCAGAAAGGCGTCCTGCTGAGCCTTGTTGAATCTGTGTATCTCATCCACGAAAACGATGGTGCGCGCCCCGATGGCAGTCATCTTGTCCGCCTGCTGCATCACCGTCTTTATGTCTTTTATTCCGCTTGTCACAGCGCTGAACGTAATGAACTGCGCGTCCGTCTTAGCCGCGATTATCTGCGCCAGCGTAGTCTTGCCCACGCCCGGAGGCCCCCAGAATATCATGGAGGAGACGCTGTCGCGCTCTATCAGATTGCGCAGCACCTTACCCTCGCCTACGAGGTGCTGCTGGCCGACAAACTCATCAAAGTTCCTCGGACGCATCCTCGCCGCGAGCGGCTGATTGTCATTAGTAGCTGTGTCAAAAATACTTAACTGTCCCATTCTGCATTCTGCTTTTTTACCGGCCGCACATCTTCTGCTTCTGACAGTCACGACTCTGCCTTTTACGGACTGCGCTCCGGCGCGTCACTTTTCTATCTTCTTCTCCATCAGGACCAGGTCGACATCGCGTATCCCGTTGAAAACAGTCGGAATAATGTCTGTCTCGATGTACCCGAGCTTCGCGTACATCTTTCTGGCCCTTTTGTTTCTTGCGTTGGTATCTATTCTGAGCACTTCGCAGTCCCAGTCTTTCCCTATATCCTCATAAAACCGCACGAAAGCCGGGCCTATGCCAAGCCCTCTCACATCCGGATCGACTGCCAGAGTATGCAGCACGCACACCTTGTCGTCAGGCGCTTTATACTCCCAGTCACAGTCGAGGTACACGTTCACCTGCGTCTTGTTGATTATGCCTGTCGCTACAATTCTGCTTTCAGCTGACGTTTCTCCGTCCGGCCCGCATACGCTTTCTGTTAACTCGGCCACGTACATGTCGTCACGCGCTATTGATCCCTCGGCAACCTCCCTTACAGGATAGATCCCCCTGACCCATCCTGTCGTTGTAAGGCCGGCCTCCTCGGCATCGTGAGTGCGTTCATATATCCGCACTATGGCGTCTGTATCCTCCTTTGTTGCTTTTCTGAATTTCAAGTCCTTAACCATTTAATGCTTTTCCGGAGAGACGGAGATCCTCCCCCGTTTCGGGAAGCACCCTGTCTCTTTTATCTCCTTACTATCTATATATCTCTGGCCATTCTGAACACTTCGTATCCGTCAGTGCTGACCGTCTCTTCAACGATTCCGAAGCCCTGTTCATTCCAGAACTTCAGCGCTTCTTCATTCTTCTTTATGCATGCGAGCGACATGTAGTCATAACCCGCGGCTTTCATTGCGGCGCGCACATCGGCGAAGATGCCTGAGCCTATTCCCCTGCCCTGCATCTCTCCGTTCACCATGAGCCATCCGACGAAGGCGTCATCGCTCTCCGGATACCCTGTGATCAGATCCATGACCGCGATAAGTACATCATCCTCGTTATAGAAACCGACAAAATGCTTGCAGCTGCGGGAGACCCCCTCCGGCACCTCGGATATGATCTCCGTGAGGCTCTCGCGCGTCGGGATCCTTCCCAGATATCTGTAGTATCTCCGGTTGGACTTCGCCAGCCTGTATACAGCCGAGATGTCGGACTCGGTGATCTTTCTGACCTTGTACTGCGTCGACAGCGTCTCTATATCCAGACCGTCGCTTTCTCCGGCCGCTTCAGCGCCGTTTCTTGCTGCCTCGCTGTCGATGGCCTGACGGAACTGTGTCTCATAAAGCTCCTTGTAAGTTCCGCCAAGCGCGAGCAGCTCTTCATGCGTTCCCTGCTCGGCGATCACTCCGTCCTTTACGACGAGGATCCTGTCCGCCTTGAGTATGGTAGACAGCCTGTGGGCTATGACTATGCTCGTGCGTCCCACCATCATCTGTTCGAGAGCGTCCTGTATCGAGTTCTCCGAGATGGAGTCAAGCGCCGAAGTCGCCTCGTCGAGGATAAGGATCTTCGGATCCTTCAGTATTACTCTGGCAAGCGACAGCCTCTGCTTCTCGCCGCCCGAGAGCTTAAGCCCGCGGTTTCCGACCTGAGTGTCATAGCCGTCCGGCTGGTTCTTTATGAATTCGTGTATGTTGGCGATGCGGCAGGCCTCTTCGATCTCTTCCATCGTGGCATCGTTCTTCGCATACCTGAGGTTCTCGAGAATGCTTCCGTTGAAGAGATACGACTCCTGCGTCACCACGCCGATCTGCTCCCTCAGATATGTGAGGTCGAAGTCGCGCACATCCACGCCCGCTACCTTGACGGAGCCGCCGCACACGTCGTAAAGCCTCGGTATGAGGTTCACGACAGTCGACTTGCCCGAGCCCGAAGGTCCCACGATCGCGTACATGCTCCCGCCCGGCACCTCGAAGTTCACATCCGTGAGGATAGGGTTCTCCGGGTTGTAGCTGAACGCGACATGCTCGTAAGTGATAGGCTTGTTGTCCACATCAGGCTTCTGCCCGTTCTCAGGCGAAACTATCGTATTCTCACGATCGAAATAGTCGAAAATACGGGTGAACAGCGCAAGACTGCGCGTGAAATCGACAGAGATATTCATCAGCTGCTCGATAGGCCTGTAAAGCCTGTTGATGAGCGCTACTGTCGCGGTGATGACACCGACTGTCAGAGTCGTGTCGATCTGCCTGATGATGAAATATCCGCCGGCAAAGTAGATCAGCAGCGGTCCGAGCTGCGTGAACATTCCCATCACCACGCGGAAGAGCTGGCCCGATCTCTGCTCCTTGAGATTGAGATCGGTGACCTCCTTGTTGACCTTCACGAAGTCGTCGTACTCCTTCTGCTCGCGGGTGAATATCTTTACGAGCATCGATCCGCTGACCGAAAGCGTCTCGTCTATCTTCTGGTTGAGCTCATCGCTCTTCGCCTGGCTCTGCGTCAGGTATTTCCAGCGCGTGCGGCCTGCAGTCCTCGTCGGGAGCACCAGCAGCGGAATGACCGCGATGCCCACCAATGCGAGCGGAGCGCTCATGCTGAACAGAGCTACCAGTGTGGTGATTACAGTCGCCACATTGCTTACGATGTTCGAAAGCGTGCCGCTGATGACAGAGCTCACCCCGCTTATATCCGTGTTCATTCGTGTGATGATATCGCCCTGCTTCTCCGTGGTGAAGAACGAGTGCGGCATGTACTGCAGATGCTTATACATCTGATTGCGCATGTCAAAGATGATGCGCTGCGAGATCCATGCGTTGATGTAGTTCTCAAGCACGCCCACCAGCTGGCTCACGGTCAGAGCCGCGAACGCCATAAGAAGGAGCTGTATGAGGAGCTCCATATTTTTGCCCACGAGAGCTTCATCGACAATGCGTCCGGTAATGATCGACGGAAAGAGTCCTACGGTCGCCGACAGCAGTATCGCGATGAACACGAAGATGAACTGCAGCCAGTAAGGCTTGAGATAGCTCAGTATCCTGGCCAGCAGCTCCTTCGTCACCTTAGGCATATTCTGTTTTTCTTCCTCTGTGAGGAAGTGCATCGGACCCATCCGGCCCGGTCCCGGTCCTGCCATTTTTCTACCCTTTTTCTATGGCATCAGCACGCCGTCAGGCTTGCTTCCTTCATACAGAAGATGGTCCGTGTAAACTTCCACGAACTTATCCGTCGGGATGCCGTAATCCTTGTACGCGTTCTTATACTCAGTCTTGCGCTTGCCGTCGGCTCCGATCGTGATGATAGTCGCTCCCCTCTGCGCTCCTGAGTAATTGATGTCCGTGTACGCCAGGTTGTCGACCGAATAGCCGTAGCACAGATCCACGCCCTTGTAATTGACCATCGCGTTGTTGACGTGGTCGTGACCGCAGTAGCAGGCCTCGAGCACATCGATCCCCGTAGGACCCATGGCCTCAAAGAACTTGTCGATGTCAGCGAGAGGCACATCCTTTGTGATGCCTCCGTGCCAGATGCGGCTGTGCGTCGTATCGTCTACCAGCTCATCCCAGACACCGGAAATGTATTTCGTGTCCTCAGTGTCCTTCCAGCCGTTCGCCTCGAGCTCCTCGTACGCGATCCTGTACTCGCTCACAGGGATGTGGAAGAACGCGACCGTCTCAGGGCATTCGAGGTCCTCAAGAGCATCTGCGGCCCAGTCTACCGTTGAATCCCTGATTATGTCATAGTTCCACTCAAGTACGGCCTTTATCGAGTCATCCACATAGGCATTGCTGTCCACAAGCAGGAGCGCCTTCTTTATATCGCCGTCAGTGCCCTTCACGAGCATGATCTGGTTGGTGACCGAAGGGAGTCCCGCACCATCCGTATAATTCTGGTCAAATATGCAGTACTCGAACTTATCGTTCATGTAGAGCTCGCCCAGCTTCTGTCTGCCGGTATATCCGAACACCTCAGTATCGTGGTTGCCGAATACTGTCGAGAAATATACACCCTCATGGTTGAATATCTGAATGACATCGCGGCCGGCCATGTAGTTGTTGAGCGTTCCGCCGCCGTTATAGACCGGTCCCGGAACGGCAAAGGTGTTGTCGCCGTCAAGGATCACGAGGTCAGGCTTCTCCTTCTGCAGCATCGTAATTATCTCATAGACTGTCTTGCGGTCCTTCTCGCGGCTCCAGAATCCGCCTCCAAGATGGATGTCCGTAAGCATCATGATCTTGAGATCCCTGTCGGTCGTAAATGTGTAATAGCCCGTCTTCGGATCCAGCTCAGGCACCACCCTGTCCACGTTGCTGTAGTCGACAGGTTCAAAGCTGTTGATATAGTGCCTCAGGTGCAGCGACACTCCGTAATTGACCGCCATCGCCGAACCGGCAAGAACCGCCACAACGATAACGATCCACACAGGTATCTTCCACCAGAGACCGCGTTTTTTCTTCTTTACCGGCTCCGGAGCCATATGCTTTTCGGCTCTTTTTTCTCTGCTCATCTCTTTTCCCTTTCACCGGATATGGTCGAGAGGAGTTTTCAGCGCCTCTGACTATCCGTTTTGGCTAACTTAACAGTTAAAGTTCCACAGGGACCGGCTCGCTTATAGGCTCGTTCATCACCTCAGGATGCTCGAGCATGTATTTTGCGATGCGCAGCGACTTCGCGAAGTAGAATCCGTCCGCAAGTCTCTCATCGATAGTGAACGTACAGTTGATGACATCTCTTTCCTGCCATGTGCCGTCGTCCATCAGCTTCTGCTCCTTGTGGAGCACGCCGATCGTGATCATCACCGAGCAGGTTCCGTAGTTGCTCAGATGGTGGTAGCAGGAGTCTGATCTGATCGATCCGAGATTCGAAAGAAGTACGGATGAGTAGTTCGGGTCGCCCGCAGTGAGAGCCTTAGGCATGATGCCGTGGTATTCGAGCACCCTGAGCGTACCGAAGAAAGCCTCAAGGAAAGGCCTCGGCAGGCTTCCGAAGAAGTCCATGAGCTTGTCGAGATCGTTGGTCTTTTCCTTGCGCACCTTTTTAACATCGCCTATGATGAGCTTCGAGATCGAATCGAAGTTCATGTCAGGATCCACCTTCAGGAACATCAGCGTCTCCTCAGCCTCGTCCTCAAACTTCTGCTTCACTACGAAGGACAGCGTGATGTCAGGCCTCTCGTAGTAGGTCCTGCCGGAAATGAAGTAGTTCAGTTTAGGTCTGTGGTAGACAGTCCTCGCCACCGCTGTGCATATTGCGTGGAAGATCTTGAGGTTTGTGCCCTCCTTCTCATTCCGTTCAGCCATGTACTTCACCAGATCCGTGACATCGAACTGCTCGGTCATGGATACCTCCGCCTCAGTCCTCTTCGGCATGATGTACGGCAGTATGTTGTGATAGCCGTCAGGCCATTTTACTCTTTTTCCGTCTCTTCTCTTATTTCTCATATCAATTCCTCTCTGGTTGTATTTTATATTCCGGCCGATGACCGGCGTTTTATCAGCTTTGTCCGTCCGGCACCATATGCGGTCCGGCTTTTATTTGAGCTCCAGCTGCTTCAGCTTTTTCTCGCTGTACTCCTCGATCTGCTTCCAGAGCCTGTGCAGCTGCTTCTTGTGCGCGCAGAGCTTCTCAGTGCAGTTGGCGCACTTGAGGTATGCGTTAGTGTGTTCGGAGAACCTCTCCGGATGCCTGTAGAACGTGATCTCCCATCTTATGAGCAGGCCGATCGAAAGCAGCAGCAAGCTCCATGTGTACGTCTTCTCAACGAAGAACAGCGGCGTGAACATCATCGCGAAGTCCCAGTTGTAGATGCGGCACGCGCTGCAGCATTTGTTCTTCAGGAACCAGGACTGGAACGGGCAGAAGAACATGATGCATATCATGTCGCAGACCGAGTACGCTCCGCACAGCAGTATCATTATTCCGTCGTCGAGTATGCCCATCATATGCAGCATGCCGAATATGCCGTTGAACACTATCCAGATGAGTGCTACCAGCATCGTAGCATTGTTGTCATGCACAATAACGTCAGTCTCGCCGGTCTTGATATAGTTTTTCGCGAACTGCTTCTGACAGCCCGGGCTTTCTATGCTTGCCGGGAAGAAGCGGAATATCATCTCGATTACGTAAACCACCCACACGAATATAATGATGCCCGGCATCTTCTCGAGCCCGATCACGAACGGCTCATGATAAATAAATCTGTACCTTATATACGAATAGACCAGGAGCAGGAACAGTATCGACCTGTATACCAGCCGGGTCCAGTGCCACACTCCGACAGGCGTGAGCTTGATCCGTTTTTTAGTCCCCATCTGTGAATCCTTCCCTCTCAATGTAACCGTCACAAATGCCTGAGTCCTTCCGGTTACTCACCGGATCAGTCATCCTGTTTTTCGCTCTCCGGAATGTCCTCAAATTTCGTCTTATACTCCTCGAGCTTCTTTTCGCCGGTTACGGCAGCGCCTATCATAAGCGCCCATGCAACAACACCGGCAGCAGCTCCAATACCCTGCGCCACTCTGCGGCGTCTGTTTCTTCTGATGATCTTCTTAAGTCTCTTTTCAGTCATTTCAGTCCTCCTTGTCATCCGGAACACTTCTACTCTTATATATTTCAGATATCTTCATCGTCTGATCAGCTTCTTCAGTTCTTCCGGCGTTATCTGTTCGAATACCGGAACGCTGCCATCCTTCTGAGCCGTCCTGAACTCTTCGCCCGTCTGTACGGTCCACGAGATCTCAGGAAAACCAAGTCTGTCGATCAGCCACCTGAGAGCCGGGGTATCTCTATCGCTGAACTTATAAGCGATAAAGTCCGGCTTTGTGATCAGGTTAAGGATCAGATTCGTCAGCAGCACCACCTGGTAAAACGGCAGGCCCTCTCTCTTTCTGAAAAAGTTCTGCGAGAGCTGACCTCTGATCACCTCCGGTCTCAGCTTCCGGTACTCGTTGATGACCCGCGGGTCGAAGCTCTCAATGACATATTCGCCCTTGTAGCTGTCGAGCCTTTCGGCGACGGCCTTCGTGAGTGCCTTATAATTGCGGTTTACACACTTGAGTTCGATCAGGAGCGGAAGTCCGGTATCTTCGTAGATCTCCAGCACCTCGTCAAAGGTAGGGATCATTTCATCCGTGCCCTCGAGTCTGAGCTTTCTGAGATTTGATATATCGTAAGCCTCAATGCTTCCCTTGACACCGGTCTGGCGCTCAAGATCTTCATCGTGAAACACCACGAGCGATCCGTCCGCTATAAGGTGCACATCGAACTCCGACGGCAGCCCGTATTCCACAGCGCGGCGGAAAGCCGCCAGCGAGTTCTCCGGGATCTGCGGTTTATCGTGATAGCCCCTGTGCGCGTAAAACTCAGCGAGCCTGAATTGTCTCCTATGTTTTTTCATTTATCAAAACCGCCACTGTGAAACTTCTCACCAAAGCCTAATCATCCATATCCTCAAACGCCTCGAGGCCTTTCTTCGCCTCCGGAGCCGCGTCACCATGCTTCACCTGAGTCATCGTGATGAAGCTGAAGAGGACAAAAAGCGCCGCGTACGGGAACAGCACCTTGTAGCTGATGTTCCTCATGAGGAACCCCGCGAGTATAGGTGTGACCACCTGCGCCGCCATGGACGCGGTGTAATAGTATCCGGTAAACTTGCCGATGTCCGAGCCCCTGCACATCTCCACCACCATAGGCAGCGAGTTGACATTGATGGCTGCCCAGGCGAATCCGACAAGCGCAAATACTACGAACATTATCGCGTTTATACTGCTGAACGCAGTCGTCAGAAAGTATCCAGCGGCAAAGCATGATGCCAGCAGGACTATACCGATCATGATGGTCCTCTTTCGGCCGATCCTGTGCGCGAGGCTGCCGATCGGGATGTAAGAGATGATGGCTCCGCCTGTCGCTATGAGCAGGCAGGTCGACGCTCCGCCGAGCCCCTGACCCATCACCTTGTCAACATAAGTGGTGAACCACGTCGTGATGCCGTTGTAGCCGATAAACCACAGCGCTATCGATGCCAGCAGGAATCCCAGGCTCCTCTTTACGTTTGCCGGGAGCACCTCGTTGCCGCTTCCGTCGTCTTCGGCGAGGTTCCACTCAGGATGCTCCGCCTCGAGCGCCCGGTTCTCCGCGACCAGCTCAGGCTCATTGATCGTGAGCTTCATCACTATGATGGAGACCGCCATTATGAGCGCCACCACGATGAAGAGCGGCTGGTAATTGACGTGGTCGAGCCCCAGCACCTTCGAATTTGGATACATCACCGCCGCGATGGCCAGATAAATGATGCCTCCGACAGCTCCCATCAGGTTGATGATCGCGTTGGCGCGCGAGCGGAGCGGCTTCGGTGTCACATCAGGCATCAGCGCCACGGCCGGCGATCTGTACGTGCCCATCGAAATGAGCAGCAGTCCCAGCACAATTATGAAAGCGATCATCTTGCCCGTGCCCGCCGCCGCATAGTACGAATTATCGAGCAGCGGCAGTATGTTGAGCAGTATCACCGCGGCGAGCGTTCCGCCCAATATGTACGGGGTCCTCTTGCCCAGCTTTGTATCTGTCCTGTCCGAAAGAGTTCCGAAGAACGGCAGCAGGAACAGAGCCAGCACGTTGTCAGCCGCCATTATGGCTCCCGAAAACGTCTCATTCAGGTGGAACGTTTTTGTGAGTATCAGCGGAACTACATTATCGTACATCTGCCAGAACGCGCAGATGGACAGAAATGCAAGTCCTACCAGCACAGTCCGCTTGTTGTTGAGTTTCATTTTAAAAACTCCCTGTTATTTCTCTGCCTATTAGTTATGTAAGGCAGTGTCCTGTCATTACACGCCATATACTTCAAGGTTTGCGGTCGACATCAAATATAACCCAGTTCTTCGAGCACGGCCGGCAGCTCATCAAATCTGTTGATCGTAGCTATACCATCAGTGATCTCACCGAACCCGTATGCTGCATAAATGCACGGCACGCCGGCCGCATGAGCAGCATCCGAATCCTTCTGGATGTCGCCCACATAGATGCCCTTGTCGGCTCCGTTACGCTCCATTACGAGCTTGATATTATCCGCCTTGTACAGCATCGTGCGGCCCCATTCCTCGTAGTCCACGAAGTACTTCCACATGTCCATCGAGTCGAGGAAAGCCTTTACATAACCCTCCTGACAGTTGCTGACAACTGCCATCTTAACGCCCCTGTCCTTCAGTTTCGCAAGAGTCTCCTCAACACCTTCGAAAAGGTCCGCTCCTGTCTTTGCGATATATCCATTCTCGAACACTTCACACTTGTGCGACAGTTCATAGCGCTCATTCTCCGGAAAATCGCAGAAAATTATATCCGCTATTTCGTCCATGGTCTTTCCCTGAACGGGTTCAATATCTGCAGCCGTGAGCCAGCCTTTGCGGCCTGTCTCTTTCTCAATTACAACATTCCATGATTCTGCTATAGGAACCGATGCGTTCCACAGCGTACCGTCTAAATCGAATATGACCATTAAGTCCTCCTGATATATATAACAAACACAACTATGCAGCTCTCACAGTCATAACCATCTAGCCTTTAAGATCATAACCGCTCAGCTCCTGCAGAGTTAACCATATAGTTATCCCAATTATAATTAGTATACCATAATGATGCGTTTCATTGGGTATGTGATGCGTTTTCTACACGCTGCAATTCATTCATATGAAAAGCGGTCCTTTGCGGGACCGCTCTGCATTGCTATTTCAAAAGGTTGTTATTTAATGGCTTCGAGTCTGTCGCAGCTTGGCTCGCCTGACGCGCCGCCGCGGACTATGTGATAGTACGCGTAATCGTCCGGCGTAAGTCGGCTGTTCTCGCGGAATATCTCTTCTGCATATTCTTTCTTATCCGGGTGTATGCGCACCGAAATACCGCAGCTTGCCGAGATGAATCTCGGAACAGGCATGATGGTTACTTCAGCCGGCTTCAGCATTTTTTCTGTTGAGATGGCCGCGTGAGTGGATTCAAAAGTGAGAAGATAATATTCGTCCATTAAAAGTTCTGCATTCAGATACAGGCAACCCGCCTGCACCTTTTACCTTTCGTGATTATTTGCAGATTACAGCTTGATGACCTTGCTGACTTCCTGCATCGCGCCAAGTATATCATACATGTTGCTTACTGTGCCAACTTTCAGGTCATCTTTTATACCATAGAAGTTGAGGCATGTTCCGCATACGAGGACTTTTGTGCCTTTCTCTATGAGAGTGTTGAGGTTCTCAACGATCTGCGGCTCATCGCCTGCCGGCAGCTTAACGCCTTCGTTCATGAAGAGAACGTATGAAGGAACTCTTTCGGACTCGCTGAGTGTGAAGATAGCCATCTTCGCGAGGTTGCCGCCGAGCTCGCTCTCGTTTGTGCCGATTGCGTTAGTGTTAAAGAATACTGCATATGTGTCAGCTTCTGCTACGCTTGCGCCTTTGATGGTCTCGCCGTTTGCAAACTTAACGAGGAACTTGTCTCCGAAAGGCTCGCTTGTTGCCTTTCTTCCTAGAGCATCACCCAGTCTCTCGAGGTTGCCTACCTGAGTAGGGCCGTCAACGATGATCTCAACATCCTGCTCGCCTGCTTCGAGCTCCTTCTTTGCCATAATTACAGGGATTGGGCACTGCTTGCCGCCTGCATCGATTCTCATTTCATTACCTCCGAATTGATTTGAAATAATCAGGTTTTCTCTTTTAAGCCGTTGATGTTTCACCTATAGTGGCTCATTTTCGGCAGCCCGCCTTCACAGCAGACTCCCGATAACATCAACGCCCATACACAATTAATATACTCCCTTTTTGCGGGAGCCAACTATTGATATATTCTATAATGCTCAGTGCGAAAGCAGTCCTGTTTAAATACTTTTTGATAAAGAAGCTACGAAGTCAGATCTGGTTACATCCATCTGTGCTTCCCTTCATAAAATGTATTCAGAATCATTTACCGTCCGGATCCATTCGATTAGCATTACTATGAGGCAGAATCCGCATTCAATGCGGCTACTATCTTTGTAGTGCCTGTTAGGAGAGTAACAATGAAAAGGAAATTTATATCTGTTCTTTTGATGCTCGTCATGCTTTTTTCGCTGGCGGCGACATCTTCCTTAGCAGCTTCAAGCGCTTCTTCAGTCACGATCAACGATGAAGCTGTATGCTATACCCCTCAGAAAGACTATAGAAGCGGAGACTGCATACTTACAGCCACAAAGGTAATGATACGGAGAGCTTCGGTCATGCGTGGATCGACCAAATGGGGCAGCATCTCAAACAAGACTCTCAGAAAGTCTGCTACTATAGTAGGGCTTCTGCTCCATAGATTCACATTCGAGGCAGACGGGCTGGCTTACAAAGTCAAAGTCGGTTTCTTTAAGGGGAACACTGATGCAGCCAGGGTGAAAGAGTTCGAAGCCCTGATAAAAGAGCATCCTGAAGGAGTTGTAGTCTGGGGCAAAAACGCGTCAGTATTCGGCATGCACGGTGTTCTGCTTACTGATGTAAAAGGCGGTATACCTTATGTCATGGACTCCTGGTATAATCTCGGTCCAAGACAATACGGAATACAGAAATGGTCTGATTCCTCTATGAAAAATCCGCTGAGATGCACTCAGTACTGGCTCATCTCAGAAGTCGGACTTGCCAAGAAAGCGAAAGCTCCTGCCAAGGGCACACCTCTTGCAGCAGCTTCGGCATCCGGCGTCAGCACCGACTCCACACTAGCTATCAGGGGAAGGAGCGTTCCTTCGGAGATGACAGAAGGCCAGGGCTTCGGAGTTGAAGGTGTAGTAAGCTCAAATTACAGGCTTTCCGAGGTGACCGCTCAGGTCGTGGATTCCGCCGGTAATGCAGTGATCAGCAAAACGGTCAAGCCGAAAGTCTGGAGTTATGACCTTATCAAGATCGATTCCAAAATAAAATTCGGAACACTTTCGCCGGGATCATACACTTACCAGATAAGCGCAAAGGATGAGAAGAAGGCCCTGACACTTGCAAAAGATTCTTTCAAAGTGAACCCAAAGCCTGTTTCAAAGGCAAGCACGCTTAAAGTATCTTCCGCGGAAGTTCCTTCAACGCTATATCAGGGCGACGGGTTCTCGATAGACGGCAAGATCACATCAAATTACAAAATCAAGAAGGTGACAGTGTCTGTCGTTGATAGTTCAGGCAAGACACTGCTTAGCGCATCGGCAAAGCCAAAAGCAAGGTCATACAGCATTGGCAATCTGGACGCCAAGGTCAAGTTCGGGACCCTCGGCACAGGAACATACACCTATAAAGTAACCGCAAAGGATGCGAAACAGACAGCAACTCTTGTAAACAGGCAGTTTGAAGTGATCAATAAGCCTGAAACATCAACATTAAAAATCGGATCGTATAACTATCCTTCGTCACTAAAGAAAGGGGCATCGTTCTCGATAAAAGGCACGATCAGTTCTGACAGGGAAATCACCTCAGTTTCAGTGCAGGTGCTCAGCAGCAAGGGCAAAAACCTTCAGTCTGCATCCGCAAGTCCGAATGCCAAGACCTATCAGGTGAGTGCCCTCGATAATAATATCTCGTTTGGAAAACTTAAAAAAGGCACCTACACCTATCGCATAATTGCGAAAGATACAGTACAGTCCCGGACACTCGTCTGCAGGACATTTACTGTAAAGTGAGCTGCTAAACGTTCACCAAGACCAAGGGCTAGCCGGAAGCGGCGAGCCCTTTTATCGTTTTATCCTATGCGTTATTCAGTTTTTCTTCTGCAGACGTCTGCGCGATATCAGAATCACTGCGGATCCGAGAGTCAGCAGCGATCCAAGGATGTAGAACATCGCCGTTCCCGGGCCGCCTGTGTGCGGAAGCTCTATTCCGGCAGTGTTGGTTATCAACAGCGTATGCACGCCGCTATCTTCATCAACCGATACACCTTCGTTGCTATTTGACAGCGAGGTTCCTTCATCGTAGCTGACCTCCGTTCCGTCGCCACTGATATGAATTTTCACAGGTGATCCCTTCAGCGCATATCCTTCAGGCGCCTTAGTCTCTACAAGCTGGTAATCACCATCTCCGAGCTCGAAAACAGTGATTTCACCGTCAGTGCCGTAGGTAAGCAGGCCGTCTCCGTCACGGGAAATGATACCCTCAAATATCTTCTCGTCTTTTTCCCCGTCTGTGGTTGTGTAAAGATCAAACTCTGCACCACCCAGCGGCACGTACTGATCACCATCCTTTACTATGTCTATTTTTTTGAAGGACACTTTGGCAGTCTTTCCGTTCACGATTCTTATCGCCCATGTTTTCATACCGGTCTCCGCATCAATGGACGACGCGATTGACGATCCGTTCACAGCCTCATCAATAGTGACAACGCCGTTACTGCCTATGGTAAACTTCAGGTCGCTCTTAAGACGCTCATAACCTTCAGGCGCTTCGGTTTCCTCGAGATAATAAGTCCCTGCCCTAAGATCCGTGTCTATGTCCGGAAGAATGCCGTCCTCATCCGACACAATGTCTCCATATCCCTGAATCGGATAGAAGTCTTTCCTGACGCCTCCATCGCTTGTGTTGATCTGTCTGTACAGGGCAAAGTGTGCTCCGCTGACAGCGTTGTTCGATGCGTCTACCTTCCTGGCCGTCAGGCTCACAGGCCTGTTCCTGACCGTTACAGCCGCGTACATTTTGCCGTATGTTTTATCTGTTATATATGTCTCTGAAGCTTCAGGGTTATGCGTAGTACAATATGCGCCGGCAGCGCTTCCTGCAACAGTCACCCTGTTATTCTCATCAACGGATATAGTTACAGGCTTCTCAAGGCCGACATAACCCTTCGGCGACTGTGTCTCCGTCAGAGTGTACTCGCCCTCATCAAGATAAGTTACCGTGATGAGTCCGTCGTCTCCGGACATGTATGTCTCAGCGGCAACGTCCTTTCCGTCTTTGTCTGTAATTTTGAACCCTGCTCCTGATAGCGCGCCGGTAACAGAGCCGGCGCCATCATTCACCTTCCACTGTCCGTCCCAATCTGTCTTGTAAAGGATGATCCCCGGACGCGAATTGATCACCTTATCTATGCGGACATTCTCGTTGCGCCCGGTATCCTCGCCCTGCTCATACAGAACGGTGTATTCAAGGTCAGTCTTAGTGCTATCGCCCTTTTTCATTCCCGGCACATTGACTTTATCTCCCTGTGCTACCGGAGTAACGTCTGCATAAATCACCTCTGTTGCATCGTCTTCCTCTCCCACAATCTCACTGATCATTACGTGACCTTCATTGTCAATCAGCTCATCAAGAGTCTTGCCCGACTCCGGTCTGACATCAACTTTAACTTCGTGAACCTCAAAATCCGGAAAATCATATGTCTCATCGTTGAACTTAAGGTCATCAAAGAAATAGTATGCCTCGGTTTCATTTGATTTCAGCCGGCGAACAGTGTCCGGGTACAGGGTGTACGGATTATCGTCACCGTCTTCTCCGGTCTTTACGTAAACTGCCAGGAATATGTCATCCCTGGATTCGACAAAGTCTTTGTCTATCCAGATCTTTTTAGCAGTAAGGCCCCAGCCCTTCTGGTTGCTGATCAGTATCTTAGGAGTCTGGTCTTTGGCAATCAAACCTGAAGCCGGCTTTTTACCGTAATTTTCATCAGGATCTGTGTCGGTCCTCTGGTAACCGTCTCCTGACCGTAGAGTATAACCCCTCGGTATCTCATTAGTCCGCTCTTCGACCTTGTACATAGTATTTATGACCAGATCAGGCACTTCTATCGTATAATCAGAAGGTATCTTCGAGATAGCTCCGTACATGGACGTCCTGAACGTAGCAGACTTCTTCTGCTCGTCATTTAAATCATTGAAGTCCGTAAATCCCAGAGATACAAATTTCTGCGAAATCACATCCCAACTGCAGTATTCCCCGTTACGGTTCTTTACATGATAAGAATACATGTTGGCAGGAGACAGGTTATCCTCATCATCGTACTCGCTTCCGAGATACAGTCTGAAATTGAATACAGAACTGTCTTTTTCCTCACCATCTTTCGGGTCATAGTGAAGCTCTGTTTCTCCATCAGTATTGTACAGCTTCTTGGTGATCTCCAGTGATCTTACAGCATCAGGATCAAGCTGGTTATCAAAGGCCGCTTCCGGGCGTTCGTCAAGTTTCGCATATCCGATCCCGTAATCTTTCTTTTTCCCTGCTTCCGCCGGACCTACCGGCATTTTTTCAACATATTCATAGCTTTTAGCGTTCGGATCAGCGGCTTCTACGATCGTGCCGCCGACCAACTCATTGCCATTCACTTTGACCGCCGAATACACATCAGTATCCACCCCGCACTCAACGACAGCATAATGAGTCGTATCCTCAGGGAAAATAAGTTCGGCAGTCTCATCCGCTTTCAGCAGATATACATTCTCGTATCTTGTACCGTCAGGCGCTATGTATTCCGATTTAAACGGAACTTTCTTCGTCGTTCCGGCAATGTATGCCCTTACCACTCCGTCAGCGTTAGAGAGAACATGCTCTGTTGTAAGCGGCCTGCCAGACTCGTCATGCCGCGGCTCTCTTTCCGGGGTGAACTCCTGCACCAGATAACGTATCTGATACGGATATTCTGCAAGGCTGTTGCTCTGAGAGCGTATACCTGAAACCTTCTTGCTCAGCAGTGCTGTGCCCGGCTTCACAGACGCAAGGTTAAACCTCATGTGGAGGTTGGACGCACCGGCTCCGCGCTCCATATAGAACATCTTCATGGTATGGGACGAAAAGTCTTTGAAGACATATACCTCTTTGCCATCTACAGTCTTAGGCTCGAATATCTCATTCAGTTCTTCCTCAGAAACCCCCCTGGCCGCGAAAACATCCCTGAGAGTCGTAGTCTCTTGATAGTCCTCTCCTTGCGTAGCAGCGCCTCTTCGGCGATCAATCTTTACTTCTCCGGTCCTGAAATTGATGGAACCCGATGATGCAGAGTGGACACCACCGATATCCAGTACAAGTACTCCATCCACATAGAACCAGAAGTCATCATCTCCGGAGAATTCAAATATGATATCGTGCCCCCAGTCGTCAAGGCCGTCAGCTGTCTGAGTAAAGCTTGCCTCCATCTCCATTCCGAAGAAATAGTCCGCTTTATTTTCAATTGTATTATCAGGTATGCGGTAAAGCTTCTCATCTTTACGAGGATCAGTATCCGGAAGCTGGTTAGCCATTACATCAGTCTGGTTTGTAGCAGTTGAATAGACCCCCGGTTCTATATAGTTATACGGCATGAACTGTCCATGCTGTCTTGTAGGCTGGTTCGGTTTCGGGTTGCCTATCGTAGCGATCTGGTCATACACCGTGAAATTACGAACTTCTCCATCACCTTCTTCAAGGTGCGCGAAATTCTGAGTGCTGTCATATTCGAAGTAACCGCTCTCATTATATATGCTCTCTATGAACAGATGATTCGCTTTAGTCGCCGGGTTATTGTCCCCCCCTGCAAACAATTCCCCAAGAGACCTGTTAGGCACAGTAGCGGTAGGATATCCGTCACTTCCAAGACGAGGTGAGAGCAGCCCCATACGATTGGAATCACGCCCAAAGAATTGACTCTGAAGCGAATCCCTGTCCTGTTCAATTTTATTGTTGAAATCGATCATCCTCATCTTGATGCCGAAATCATCATTATTGATAGTAGCGACCTCAGTCAGCTCTTCTGACGGGTCATCTGTATGCTCTTCGGTCAATACAGCGAAGTGAAAAGTGGCCGCCTCCTCAAGAGGGCAAGGCACTACCTTACCGTCTTCTCCTACCTTGAGACCCGCATACTCATAGTGATCATCATCCCACGCAACTATCGTGGAATAATCGATACCATTCCGGCGGCCCGGCAGGTTTATTCCCGGAGCTGTATCCGATGTTATCTGTCCTCCCGATAACAGAGGGGCAATATAGTTGCCGTAGCCGGCATTCTTCAGCTCATAGAAATAGTTCGGAGACCCGTCATCATTATGATACTCAGTGAACTCCCATATAGCCGACTTGGCATCACTGCCGACCCACTGAATAAGATCGCCGCTCGGATATACCTTGAACAGCGTACCATCGTGGTCTACCGCATAGGTATCATAGTGTTTTGTCTCATCATTCCAGATCCTGGTGTATATGATGACCTGAGACTGCTTGCGCTCACCAGTGTCCTCGTCTATTTTGTCATAGACCTCATGATCATCTGAAACACTTACCTTACGGGCGGTGTAAGGTACGAAATCATCATTATCAAGCTTGTCTGACTTCTCCAGAAGGTTGAACCACACCTTCGCATTCGCATTATTGGTGGAACCAAAACCACTTGCCGCACTGTTCGCAAACATGAGCATTCTGCCGCTTGAAGAAAACTTCCACTTCCCAGCATTGTCTCCTGTGCCCGGTATAGCTTGAATTAAAGATTTTGCCGGATCAGGCTCAGTCTGCAGGGTTACGTTATTGCCATTGATGGTCAGATATTTAGGGCCATCGTCAGTCTCTGCCTTGATATAGTATTTATCCTCTCCTTTGCTCTCAAAAGTCCACTCCGTGATATCGCTCTCAGAAGAAACCAGAAGAACGCCTTTATGCTCAAGAACGTCTTCGCGTATAAGGAGATCTTCGCCTGCGAGTCTCTGCTGACCCGAAACAATCACCGTTTCATTTGTAAGCGCTGCGGCAGTTATAGTTTCGTCATTGTACGCTATGCCGTATGAGTTTCCGTCAAGATGATACGGGTCATCTCCCGGATCATCAACGAAGGTCAGCGTTATCCTTGAATTTACCTGATTGGAAGTTCCTGTATAAAGTCTTATGCCGTTGCTAGATTCTGAATGCTGCAAATAACGATTCTCTGAAGCTGAATCAAGTTTGATATAGAACAGTCCAGTGGCAGCCTTACTGATTATGAAAACATTCCCCTCATCAGATAATTCAATAGGGTTATCGTTAGCGGTCTTTTGTTTTATATACTTCCTATTTTCGCCTTCTACAGTATATATTTTGAACTTGTTTGCATCCACATCCACAGGCTCGAAGAACCATACTGCTCCAGCCTCCATGTTTTCTGTTTCTGTAAGAACTCCTTTAGTTGGTTCAACAGTGGATTGGAAATAATAAGCAACTTGATTTCTGGTAACTGAAAGGTAGAATCCTTCTTCAGCCCTTATATTTGTAAGCGCCGATACGTCGCTTGCGGTTTTGCCATACTGAACAGGCTCTTCGGAGGTCTTCACTATTCCGTATACCGAGAATGATTCCGCTTCAAATGACGCAGCAGACATTTTGTCGTTTTCAGTCTCTACCGCGAGTCCTATTTCATCACTGTCGAGCAGCTCGGTCTCTACCTTACCCGTCTCCGGGTCTTTCTTGTAGTGAACTATGCGTACGTTCTGCGGATCATCCACGCTGAGCTCTCTGCTTAATTTCTTCTCGTACTCAATGATCACACTGACCGATCGCTCAGGCTCTATCTCCGTTCCGTCTGCAGCAAGCGATATGTCGTAGAAGCGCACAAAATCAATAGTGGTTTTGCTGCCGGTTTCACCGGCTTCATCAGCTATAGCAGCCTCGGCCTGCTTATAGAGCTCGTCGAATTGTTCAGCGTCCGTTTCAGAGGTGATCTCCTCTACAGAGACGCTGGTATCATCCGGCAGTACTGATGAAGTGTCATCAACGGTTACGCTGTAACCATCACCCTCGTAAGTCAGAGGATCTTCCTCCGGCGGCACCCCTGCCTTTGACCCTTCCTCCGGATCTTTCTCAGGATCTTTCTCTGACTCTGTCTCAGTATCATTCACAGACTCTTTCTCCGGATTATCCTCCGCCGGCACGACAGTCTCAGCGGTACTTTCTTCATTAGCTTCCTGACTAACGACAGGCACATCGATGCCGCCTTGCTCAGCAGCCTCTTCTTTATCCAAAGTAAATGCCGGCACAATAAGCAGATAAGTCATTGCGAACACTACAAAGCAGGAGAACACTACTACAAGTTTTCTCCATCTATGCATATTATCAAGTAATGCCGTAATTAACTCTCTTACTTTTGACCGGAGTCTCATCTATAACCCTTTCGAAAAACAGTTTTTAG
The DNA here is from genome assembly GCA_902779185.1 of uncultured Eubacteriales bacterium. GTDB lineage: Bacteria > Bacillota > Clostridia > Peptostreptococcales > Anaerovoracaceae > Crickella. Next base: position 16,344 of record CACZAM010000016.1, on the reverse strand, counting down.
TGGTTTTATGCTTTTGTTTTTGCACACATAAAAACCAAAGTTTTCCATATATAATATACGATGCAAATCGTCAAATTTTGTGTCAATAATTGCGTAATCTTACAAAAAAGTAATATTCATCTAACTGCAACATTATTATAGTTGAGGGCGCGTCATATTTCTCGTCATTATGTTGTAAATTATGACAAGCGTCCTGTAAGATTCAAAACAAAGATACCGGTCCTGTCATTCGGGACCGGCATCTTCAGAGGAGTTTTATGAAGAATTTATGTTTTATCTGACTCAAGTTTAGCATCAATATCGTCATATTATGCGTCATTATAAGATTTATATTGACGTTTTCTGATAAAAATTTGAAATTTTTGAATAATTCTTTTATCAAAAAAACGCCGGGAGGCGGTCGATCAGACCGTCTCCCGTTTCGTTGTAGGAATGTTTTTTTATTTGGTTATGATAGTCTTGGTCTTGCTCCATGCAGAACAGTATTTTTTTCCGCCAACAGTCTTGTATGTGCGAATCTGCACGTAGTACTTCTTTTTAGTTCCCAGTTTGCTGATAACCTTCTTTGCAGACTTCAGACTTCCGGCCTTGACAATCTTTTTATCAGAGAAATCAGCTTTGGCAGCATAGCGTATCTGGTATCCGGTGATGACCTTATACTTGATATCGTTCTTACTGAGCTTCTTCCATGTTACTGTGAATTTCTTCTTTCCCTTCGCAATCTTCCTGATCGAAACTCTCTTAGGAACGATCCTGTACTCAGCCCTGGCTTCGCCGCTGTACTGACCCTTCAGTGTAACTTTAACGCTGTACTTGCCGATCGCACTGCTGTTTTTATTTGACCAGGTCAGAACGTAATTATCCGCACTAATCGTTTTGCCATTTAGCGTTACTGTTACTTTCGGTTTTTGTTTCGTCGCTACAGCTGTTTTCTTTTTCTTTACCTTTTTCACATTGTATCTGTAAGTAAAGACTTTTTTACTGAGCTTTATAACAGGAGTGCCGATATGATCCGCAACGGATTTCTCAGCGTTTGTTACAGAGTCTTCTGCTGTCTTTATAGCCTGATCTGCTTTAGTCACAGATTCAGCCGCCTTAGTCTCAGCCTTCTCAGCGCTTTCAGCTGTTTTGTTTGCAGTTTCAACTGCCTCAGCAGCTTTATTCGCAACCTCATCTGCTTCTTTTACGGCTTTTTCCGCTGCTGCTTTCTCGCTCTCAGTTTTCGCAGTGTCATACGCCTTTTTAGCTTCTTCGACTGCTTCATCTGCTTTTACCTTAGCTTTTTTTGCTATTTCGACAGCCTTGTCAGATGCTGTCTTTGCCTTTACTGCCGCTTCTTTTGCCTTTGCTGCAACACTCTGAAAATACTTTGTTGCAGTTATTGCCCTCATGGCTGCTGCGACTGCTTCCTCACCAGGAGTCTTTGCCGCCTCATCTGCTTCTGCCTGCGCTTGAGCAGCTTCCTTTTCCGCCCTTTCCGCTTCCGCGGCAGCCTCCGCAGCTTCTGCTATTGCTGCATCGGCCACAGCTTGAGCATCAAGCTTCTCTATTACCTGAGTTTCTTTATCACCGCATACCGAGCAGATGCGTTCTCTTGACCCTTCCTCATCGACAGTTGCTGCCATGACGAGTTTCCAGTCACTGTATTTGTGCCCTGTTGCCATGATTACTCTTTCCGAATCAGGCTTGATCGCATTACATACCGAGCAGTGGATTGATTCCGATCCATCCTCTGTGCACGTAGCCTTTTTATCGATCGTATAATCAGACTTCCACTTGTGCCCTGTCGCAGGGATCGTGACCGTCTCCACATATCCGCAGCCTTTATCGATGCATGTGTGCCTTTTGCTGCCGTCAGTCGTGCAGGTCGCCGCCTTGGTGATTTCCCAATCGCCGAACTCATGCTCAATGACCGGGATCACTCTTTGCGAATCAGGCCTGATCGTATCGCATACTGAGCAATGGATTGACTCAACGCCGGTCGCCGAGTGTGTCGCCGGAGTATCCACAGTATAGTCATTGTTCCAACTATGTCCCGTTGCAGGGATCTCTTCAATTAACTTGCTATCCTTGCAGTACGTACAGACTTTCTGGCGCAATCCGGTCTCTGTGCATTTAGGCTCCTTTGTTGTCTCCCAGCTTCCGTATGTATGATCTGTCTTTGGAATAACAGTTGCTGTTAATTCATTGATAGTATCACATCTAGAACAGTGAATGGATTCCGAGCCCTCTGCCGTGCAGGTTGCAGGAGTATCTACAGTGTAAGTCTCATTCCATTTATGACCTTTTGCTGCAATCACCTCGGTCCGTGTCTCGTTGCATCTGCTGCAGGTGAATGTCTTCTCGCCTGCTTCTGTGCAGGTTGGTTCCTTTGCGACTTTGCCGTTATCCCAGTCATGGTCCAATGCAGGGATGCTTGTTATCGACGCCTCATCTTTCTCTCCACAGACTGTGCAGTGCTTAGACTTGGAGCCCGCTTCAGTGCACGTCGGTTCAGTATCGATCGTATAATCAGACTTCCACTTGTGTCCTGTCGCAGGGATCGTGACCGTCTCCACATATCCGCAGCCTTCATCGATGCATGTGTGCCTTTTGCTGCCGTCTGTCGTGCAGGTCGCAGCCTTGGTGATCTCCCAATCTCCGAACTCGTGCTCTGTTACCGGGATCACCCTTTCCGAATCAGGCTTGATCACATTGCATACTGAGCAGTGTATTGACTCAATGCCGGTCTCCGAGTGTGTCGCCGGAGTATCCACAGTATAGCCATTGTTCCACTTGTGGCCGGCGGCACCGATAGTCTCAGTCCTTTTCTCACTGCATCTGCTGCAGGTAAATGTCTTCTCGCCTGCCTCTGTGCAGGTTGGTTCTATTGTGACTTTGCCGTTATCCCAGCTATGGCCAAGTGCAGGCACTTTCTGCGTTGATACGATTACATATTCGCATACTGAGCAGTGACTTCCTGCTGTCATGCCTTCCTCCGTGCAGGTTGGCTCTATTGCTTCGTCTGTTACTTCAGTATGGCCATTTGCCGGTACTGTCTCCTGAGCAACGAGTACTTCACCACATACTGAACAGTGACTTCCTGCTGTCAGACCTGTCTCTGTACACGTCGGCGCTATCGCCTCATCTGTTACTTCAGTATGGCCATTTGCCGGTACTGTCTCCTGAGCAACGAGCACTTCTCCGCATACTGAGCAGTGGCTGCCTGCTGTCATGCCTTCCTCCGTGCAGGTTGGCTCTATCGCCTCGTCTGTTACTTCAGTATGGCCATTCGCCGGTACAGTCTCCTGAGCAACGAGTACTTCACCGCATACCGAACAGTGACTGCCTGCTGTCAGACCTATCTCTGTGCACGTCGGCGCTACTGCTTTATCCGCTACTTCTGTGTGTCCTGTTGGAAGTACTTCTTCCTGTGCTATCAGGATCTCGTTGCATCTTGAGCAGTGTTTTCCTTCTGTCAAGCCTGTTTCAGTACACGTCGGCGCTGCTGCCGCATCTACTTCTTCAACGTGACCAAGCGCATCAATGATCCAGCTGTTTTCTTCGATCTCTGTTGCACCATTTTCACCCAGGAAGAACTTACCACAAGCATCACAGCTCCAGTATGCACTGTTGCCTGCCTCCGTACAGGTTGCCTCTACTGCGGCATGGGCAGTCATATTATGACCTGTTGCTGCAGTTATCCAGCTGCCTTCTTCGATTTCCCGGGTTCCTTCTTCATCTGCAAAATACTCGCCGCAAGTCTCACAGCTCCAGTATGCACTGTTACCTGCCTCTGTACAGGTTGCCTCTACTGCGGCATGGGCAGTCTTGTTGTTATGTGTGCATTCTTCAAATTTAGCGTACAGGCATATATCCTTACCTGACTCGGTTGCAAATGTGTATTCACTCTCCGTTGAAAGGGCTGAACCGGAAGGCCCTATAACACCATCGCTCCCGATAACGCCCTTATACCAGCCATCGAGAAAGAATCCCTTCTTTGGATCTGCAGTCACTGTTACCCGAGCACCGACAGGCAGTGTGCAGTTATAACCCCCTGTTGCAGTGTTGCTGGTGCTTTCGTCCCCTTCCTGAACGGTAACCGTATATTCTCCGCCATCCGTCGATTCAAATATAGCCGAGACATTATTATAATTGGCATCTTTATAATTATCACTGAACCACTTGCAGCGGACCCTTATATATGTATTCAGATTCTGGGCATAGCTCGGCCAGGATGTTCTGGAATCACCAGTCTTTACGTATTTTTGTACATATTCACCCGGGCTTAAAGTAGTGTCCGACCCATAGTAATGATTGTTTTTTCCATTAGTGTAATCATTACCTAGGTCATTGACCTTCATGTGATTCATCATAGCCGAATCACGTATTTCATTGATCATCCTTGCTGCATCGTTAGGAAAACTCTCGAATGCAGCACGGTTTAAGTTGTACTGGCGTTTTACCTCAATCAGAAATTCCGGATGTTTTACTCCAAAGGTTTTATAAATCGAGGTTTTGTACTCGGTAATATTCGCTATAAATGAACCTTCCGCGCTTCTACGGTCTGCCTGTGAGCCAAGATCCCCGTTATTATAGACTGAACCCATAGCATTATCTAAGTCCCAAAGAGGACCGGCTATCAGTTTATCATCATCGGAAGTACCATCACGATGGAACAAAATACTGCCTGCACAAACATCAAAACTCTTGACGAACTCATGCATTAGATACATCCTGGCGAAGCTCTCAGTGTCAATATACTGTTCATAGTCGCCATCTGTAAAACGTATGGAGTCCCAGGCATTCTGCATCCAGGGCTTTATTGTATTTTCGGCATATGCATACTTATTGACTTCATCAGAAAGCAGGTCGTCGCCGATTTTTTTAACTGTGATCAGGTTATAGCAAGAACTCCAGGTGTTTTTCGCTCTTTTCAGACCATCGAGTTCAAACTGCGGATCACCGCCTTCCGGCTCCAGATAGTTATCCTCTTCCAGCGCGTATCCATCATCAGGAACAAAGGAATCGGTTTTAGGAGTAACCGTATAGCAGCCAATATACTCACCATTCATCCAGACATCCGCAGAGGTTGTATCCTGACCTATGCCTAACTCGTAAGCAAGATGGTACCCCGTGCGGTTACACATCAGACTGTGATCAAGGACTTCAGCAAGAAAGGACCACTTTTTTGTTTTTTCCGAATCAACTCCGGGGAAGTTGATCTTTTTCCCTAATGTAATATTGTAAGGTTTTTTGTCGTCCGATTCCTTCCACGAAGCGTTGCCCCGGCCTTTCATTTTGCTCAATTCATACCATTTGTGATCAATGTTGATCTGACCTGTACATTCTACAGAGTGATCAGTACTGGCATTCATCTGCTCAATTGTAGGATTCCCGTTACTTTCATCGATTTCAATAAAGACAGGCGGTACACTTTTAGAACCTTGATATGTCGTAACTTTGAACGTTTTCGAAGTCTGATTTCCATTCTTGAAGGTATAAGTCAATTCTGTGTTCAGCGAGAGGATAGGGCATTCACCGCTTTTATAGTTTTTGCCATTTAAAGTGACCTCCATATCACCATCCCATGATAGAAAGCATTTATCCAGATCAACATTTCCCGGCAAAAACAGCTGATCATATGTATATGTTCTTCCCGAAACTTTTATTGTATTGTGTAATACTTCAATCGTTATTGGTAAGCCGTTAACTTCCGTTGACTCCACCCACATTTTTGTCGGGGCAGTGGCCGCATCGGCTGTCAATGTAACAGCCGGAGCCATGACGACAAGCATCATAAACGTCATTAACGAAGCAATCAATAGCTTTTTCATAATATATTCCCCTGTGTTTCTGTTAACACAAAAACCGTACGGCTCCTTCCAGCCGTTATCCCGGATACCTTTTTTATCTTCGCTTGTATTATATCAAATTGTTACCCTGCTAATAAATATGGGGGGTAACTATTTTGTTCTGTTTATTGCTGCCCCTCATCTTTAAGCGCATCAAGTGTTATCGTTACTCTGGTCCCCTCTGCGAAGCTGCTGATCTCAAGCGTTCCTCCGCACTGGATAGCCAGACGGGTGCGTACATTTTCGAGCCCGACGCTCTTCCGTTTAGGATTTCCGGCAGCAATTCCATAATCGGCACCATCGTTGACTGCTTCCGCACCGTTGTTGGCCGCTTCAGTCCCGCCTTCTGTGAAGTCGGTCACCTCTATATATATTTTGCCACCATGCTCAGAAGTGGCTATGGTGATATGTGTTGCATCCGACATTCCGGATTCTGAACCCGATGCCGCCCTTGCCGCACCATGCTTCACCGCGTTTTCCACCACAGGCTGCAGCACAAGCGGAGGCAGCATGAAGTCAGTCACCCTCAGATCGCACTCCACCTCGAACCTCTTATCACCAGCGATCTTCTCAAGTTCCAGATAGGCCTGCGTATGTTCGAGTTCCCTCGAAAACGGGATCAGACTTTCCAGCGTAAGGTTTTCGAGGCTTCCCCGGAGGTAGCCCGAAAAAGTGTTGATTGCTTCGCTTGCTTTGGCGGGATCTGTATCGCAAAGTCCGCTGATGCTCTGCAGGGAGTTGAAAATGTAGTGCGGCGAAATCTGATTCATAAGCAGCTGCACCCTGCTTTTCGCGAGATCCGCCTCTCTTTCTGCAAGAGCCTGCCGCAGATGATCACCATATTGCTCATTAATAATAAACAACATGATCGTCAGGCCGAATCCGGTGAACCTTGCAGGGCTGAAAGACAGTGCAACGATAAATATGATCATAGCAGGCAGAGCCGCGTATCCGAATTCGCGTGCAACGTCAACCGACAGGCTGCTGCGTAAATATATTATGTAAAATATCATTTGAATAAGGATAGCTGCACTGAACACCTTGAAGCTCCCCGTAAAGATGAATGCAGCTATGCCCGCGGCTGCAATCAAACAAGTTACAGCAAATCTGGTTGCCAGCCCCTCTGCTACAGAACTGTTGTTAACGTATATAACATGATTCGCAGCTTCAAACACTCCTAAAACGAGAAAGACAAAGGAAACGATCCATATCATGACCTTCGAAGTGTCTGACAGATCCGGCATGCCCATTCCCAGTTCAATGTTTCCGGGCAGTACGCCTATGACCCTTGCAGAGACACGGATAAACAACCCCGCAAGTATCAGCTCAGCGGAAGCAAGCATGTGAGAAAGCCGCGGCAGGTCCGGTCTGCGAAGAATCGTTCTTATGATCAGTCCGGCAAGGAATACTCCCGCAGTAATGTCGCTCACGTTATATATTATGTTGTCACTGATATAAAAAAAGTTCACAGCGTTCCGCCTTTATTCCCCATCACTGAACGCCCGGTTTCTCCATATGCTGAATGCCGCAGAACTTGCCTGCCTGTACATCAACACCTCCATAACAGCCCAGAAAAAATAGATTACAGCGTTCACAACCACTCCGGGCTTGAATATTACGTTCAGGAGCACGCTGGCGATGTTACACCACATATACGCGGTTCCGGCTTTCTCAGTTCCTTCAGCCTGTTCTGCCCGGCCGTCCTTTCTGAGAGCCTCGCCAAAGCCTTTCATTATCTGCATAAATCCTGCGCCTTTCAGGAGCCGTCTGGCAAAGACGAACGCCAGTGTGACAGCTACTATAAGCTCTGCTTCTTTCCGGTGGGGATGCGTGATTATCTGCGCCTTCTCTCCGACAAGGAGCATGACCATGCACTCCATGACGATGCCTGTTATTATAAATGCCTGTGCAGTTACAAACTTCTTTGAAAGTGCTGTAACATTGGCAAGACTTAGTATGCATAAAATGCTGTTAAGGAGTCTGGCGGTCTCAGCAATCACAAAAATGACAATAAGGCCGGGGATGTCCCGGCCTGGATGGGTCATTGCAAACCCCGTGGCAACAGTGCATGCACACATAGCCATACTTATGATCGCCTTTATTAAAATGCAGTAAGTCAATGTCCTGATCGCCGGAACACTGACCTTCCCGGCATTATCCATTACCTACCCCAAGAAACTCTTTCCTGACTCTGTAAAATCGAACAGACTGCCGACTGTCATCTCAGCCCAGGAATACTGCGCCATGTACTCTCCACGGAATGAATTGACCGCAGCACTGTCTTTTTTCAGGAAATCATAATAGTCACAGCTTATTTTGGACGCATCGATACCCCAGATATTCCAGTTTTTGATCAGCAAATCCTCCGCGCCTACCTGCTCAAGATCCTTTTTGAGAGATCCCATGATTACCCGGCATTGCGATTTAAGACTTTTGTCCGCTTTGCGGTCCTCCCAGAGAATCGAGCATATCTCGCCGACAGTGCATCCTGCACCCCTCCTGTCTACGAGATACGCAAAAGCTTCCTTACTCAGTGACCTGGAGAATCTCATGTTGCGCCCGTCCACAAACACCTCAAAGCTGCCGAAGCATTGTACCCTGAGCTTTTTCTCATCTTTGCTGCGGGCCTTCGGCGGAATTCTGAGATTGTCTATCTCATCCATAAGGCGCTCCTTAGTAACCGGCTTCACGACAAAACCGCTTACATGCATCCCAAAGGCATCAACAGCATACTCCGGGAAGCCCGTCACAAAAATGATATTTGTATCAGGTGAGAGTTGCTTTATCTTTGCAGCCACTTCAAGTCCATTCATGCCAGGCATCTCTATATCGAGCAATACCAGATCAGGCCTGGTCTCAAGAATAAGCCCCTGCATTTCTTCCGTATCACTCCCGGCGTAGTGATTCCCCTCAGGATCTATCTCTGTCATCAAGTCCCTGATCTGCTGTGCTATGGATAGAACATCATCAATAGCTATAGAGATCATAATACCCCCTTGGTGCGAAAGCACCTGAATCCCTTATCTTAAATAATTATGTAGTATTGTACATTATCAAGTACATTGGCGCAACATAAACGCAATATTTACGCAACAAAATACATTCAGCTATGTAAAGCCTGCAAATCACCTTGTCAATGATGACTTTTTGAAAATTGCTAAAAAACAAGAAGAGAGACAGTCGTTTGACTGCCTCCCGTCTTATCTCCCTTTATCAGGATTTTCAAATCATGTCTTTATTCTTTTTGATGCGTCTTCGTGCAGTGAGATATAAGCCACAGCAGAGAACCAGCATAGTGCCGAGAACATAGAAGATAGTTGTGCCAATGCCGCCAGTGTGTGGAAGGGTAACACCAACCGTATTCATAACATACAACTCGGTTTTATCCTGAGAAATTTCACTTGTTTCGATTCTGGTACCCTGCATTAAGCTCACCCTGTTATCTGATACTGTAATCGTTACAGGCTCATCCAGTTTTTCATAGCCAAGAGGCGCTTCAGTTTCAAACAGATAATAAGTTCCGGCAGGGAGCATGCCAAGCGAAACTTTTCCTCTATCCTCCGTGTCTGAAGACGAAATAAGATCATGCATTAATGGGACAGCTCCATCTTTGATTCCACCATCTTCTACTGCGTCTTCGGAATATAGATCGAATTTCGCTCCACCAAGTTTTGTTTCGGTATTTCCAGTATCTACTTTAACAATGATAACTTCATATGAAATGTAGTTATTGGTAAACTCAGCCTTTGCAGTATCAAGTAGATCAGTTTCTGTCCGTTTTCCTGCCGTTACTGTTGCAGTTGCGATGTTGTTGTTCACACTTTTTCCGCCAGCAGCTGAATCGAGAACAAGATTTCCACTATTTGTTTCTTCAATAGTGTAATCCCCTGCTGCAAGGTTCTGAATCAAAATGCTGTTGGAAACGCCATTATCAACATTTACGGTAAATGGGCTGCCCATTATCTCTACACCATCTTCGTTCTTAACTGTAAAGGTGTATGCTCCGTTTACGAGGGCTTTCTCTTCATCCGTAGCTGCTGTACGGCCATTGAAGTGGACATTCTTTGTGATTTGCAGACTTCCCTCTGACTTTTCATTAGTTACAGCAACAGCGTCCCCTTCATTCTGAGCTCCTTGTCCTGTGTAAGTGACTTCGTATCCAGAGGACGGACTTACTTCCTCAACATAGTACTGATACTCTTTTCCGTATTCATTGTACTTGAGTAGATCTATAATGGACAAAGACCAGTTGTCCGTGCCGGTAATCGTGTATGTACCGGGAACCTCCTCCCAATACTTTTCTCCACATAATGCTTCTTCTTTGGACTTAAGGCCGCTGATTCCATTAAGGACTGAAGGAATTGAATTTTCTGATTTCTCTCCTGTGCCTCGTAGTGGAGGAAGTATACCTTTAAGCAGTGACTTCAAACTGAAACTGCGAGAAGATGTATTGAGAGTAGGATTAGAATAGTTTCCATCAAATGTTGGCTGATAAATCAAGCCTTCATTTGTTCCAGCCCAATTCCAATTCCGAATTGTTATATAGATTGTTTGATTCGTTGTAATGTTACTAATAGTAAGCGTTTGCCGCTTCCCTCTTTCAACTCCATTTTGAACATTATATTCAGCACCGTTAGGAGTAGTATAAGTGTTATATGAGGCATCGCCACTTAAGCCTTCGACTGCAATACTCTGAACATCCCCAGTATCTCTATTCCAATCCCACTGAATTGTCATATCTCCAACACCGGTAGCGTGTCTTTCAGCTATAAATGTAGGCCTCCAGCTTTGATTTCCGCTTCCATCACCAGTACAGCGGAAATAAATATTAACAGTAGCTGGTAAAGGCGGAAGGGTTCTTGACTCTATATGCGATGTGTCATGGCTACAGACTCGTCTCTCTTGACCTGCAATGTTTATAGCAGCTGCAGTCCCCTCCCAATCGCTCCAATCATGATCATGATGTACGCGTGTTTCCTCATTAACCGTTTCACATTTTGAACAAACATCTGCGGTATCATAGCAATAGCGATCCGAATCAGAAGTTGCAATCTCTTTATTTTCCCAAGTGTGACCGGTGGCTGGAATATCCATATGTTTACTGGAGATGATAGCGTTACAAACTTTACATCTCACGACAGTATCATAGCCGCCTGCTTCAGTGCATGTTGGCGCCTGATAGTTCTCCCTGTGTGGAGAGCCTTCCTCGTGTCCCGAAGCTGTAATTACATGAGTATCCTTTGCATTACATACAGAGCAGGTATATTCCTTTACACCATCGACCGTGCAGCTGCAAGGTACGATCGCGCCTTCAGCCCATTGATGTCCCTTTTCACTGACGCGATAGAGCTTTACAGTTACGGAAGCCGGACGGTCCGGATCATCATAGTCTTCCCAGTTCTTATTAACTTTGATATTGAGTTCGTTTTTGAGGTTCCGTACTGTATGCCTGAAGGAAATCGCATTCTTATGGGAGACATAGGAGCCATCCGTAATTGTAGTCGTGGTGTTAACTGTCTCTCCCTTCGCTATAACCTTTACAGGCTGCCCGTCAACAACGATTCTTGCTCCCTGATCCCAGTTGAATGGATACATTGATTTCCCAAGGTTCGGATAGTCAGGCGCATGAATCTGAACACCCTCCAGATCAGTGAATTTTCCGATTTCCGGCTGCACCTGTACAGTCCACACAGTATTGTCTTTCGTATAACCCTCAGGTGCCTCATCTTCAACAAGGAAATAAGTTTCGCCCGGTACCAGTCCGGTTCCCATTCCGTCAGTAAATGTCAGTCTCGCAACGCCGTTTGCGCCGGAAGTACCTGAAGCGACCTCTGTGTAGTTGCCGCTTAAACCGGATATTGTTCCAGAGCCACCAGCCTTATAAAGCTTGAAAGTCGCACCCTGAAGAGGTTGATCGCTGTCATCGGTTTTATATACATCAAGCGGCACATTATATACATTTATAATGTGCGTATTCGTACTGTAATCCTCACCGGCAGCGTGTCCCTGATATGCAAGGCTATACGTACCTGTATGATAAGGCTTTGAGCCGTCTCCGCCCTGGCCGGTAGGAACATGCTCATAGTCCGGCGCATATATGACAGATAAGTCATAAGTTTCTATGGCATCTCCTGTTACCGTTGTTTCATGAGGATCATAGTCTGCAGTACCACCGCTCTTTGTAAGCTTTATATTGATTGTTCCAGGACAATCCTGGCCATACAGATCATACGGAAGTGTGATACCATCTGAACCTGCGGCAATCAGATCATCAATAGTTATATCTGTACCGTTATTCAGTTTTTTAAGCAGGTCTTTAAGTTTGAAAGTCACCTGCTCGCCTGTCGCAGAAGACTCACGTCCGTCACTGATGGATTCAAGCAAAGGATAGTACATGTTGGTATCTGTCATCCTGTCAGGGAGTCCATCATTGTCCTGATCTGTTGCAGCTGTGACGACCTCCTTTACGAGAATGTTGTCATAGAATGCCTCTAGCTGCGATTTTGGATCAACCTCAGTACCCAGATATACCGTCCACTCCGTATTGCAGTCAGTCAGATCAAGTTCATTGACGTTTACACGCGGCGTCTCAAGGGTCTTTTTTCCCTGATCCTTGATTTCCTGCTTGAAAGCTATTGTGTTATCTTCCGGATGGATTTTATATCCTTCTGACTCTATTCTGGCCGGACTGTCCGGATCATTAGTGCGAACTGCATTTCCCCCAAGGAAGTCTTCTTTCGCTTTTTCATATACAGTACCGTGCCAGCCTTCCCAGGTGAAGTTCTGCCCGCTCCATGTGACAGTATAATTATCATTGTTATCAATTCCGATTACACCATAGCCGGCAGCCTTCTGTTCATCAGTAAGACCTCTTTCATTATTAGCGATTTTATTGCCTTCAAGATCAATAACATTACCCGCTTTCAGCGGCTCGCCAGTATTCTTGTCGACAGGATAGAACGCTTCATTCACAGTATCGGTGACATTACCAACTACGATAGCATCAGCCATAACCTGCTGAATAACCTCGTAGAGAGCATACTGCAGTTCATCGCCGGTTTCTGCTTTATAAAAGTACGGATCACCATCGGAATCCTTTGTGGCGATGTCATACAGCAGACGGGAGCCTCTCTTGACATCTCCCATGCTCAGACCGACTGTGACTAGCTTGATGCCCTGAGCTTTCAACGTATCAGCAGCTGCTTTAACCCGCGCATCAAGCGTAGGCCCATCAACGCCACTCTGCTGAGGCGCGCCGTCCGTAATCAGTACTGCTACCTTGGTAGCGCTATCATTCCAGAAGAAACTATTTGCATCTATCAGCGCCTCTTCAGTATCTGTTCCGCCATTATAGTCGTAACCGATGGAAAGACCGCTTGTCACAGACACGAAGTTGTGATTCGTGTGATTGTAATCCACAGCATCAGCGAAGGTATTGTATGCAACCTTAACGTCTGCAGCTTCGCTGGCATTGTTAGCATAGGCAAGATCACCCAAGATACTGTTTAACTCTGAAATTGTTCCTGCAATACTGCTTTCCAGATATTCCTTTCGCTGTTTCCCATTATCACCAGCCTCATAAATCTGGAATGGGCCACTATCTCCATTGAACAGGGCATCGATAAAAGTTGCATTTTCTGTCGATAAATACCGTGTCGCACCATCCAAAGCATCTTTTTCATACCCAAGGCCACAAATTCCCCATCCCGTAATCCACCTGGTACTACTACTATTTGGATTACCGGTTGGCCATCCAGTGTGGTTTGGATAAGCAGGATTAGTACCGTTGTTCCATTTCAGGCGCAGTACATTGGCCGTATTGGTTCTGTCGACAATGATATAGTATTCCTTACTCGTATCCAATTGATGCTGTGTATTCCAATTGGCATTAAGATTAAGCACATCCACCGATTCCTTTCCAGATACAGGAATCAGCTTCGATGGGAACTGCATGGATCCCGAAACGTCTATGATAAAGCCCAGATCAATATCTCCATCAAACATGGACAGATTCGATTGTGCAGTGAGATCAACACGGTAGATTCTGTTTTCATAGTCGTAAAGTTCCGCTGTCTTGGTACAATTATCCTGATTCAGTGGAATGTTCCTGTTGCGGAGTTCATTGAGCCATGCCTGGAAGGATTCTTTATCAATAACACGGCCTTCTTTTTCATCGTCCGGCGTCTGATAATTTGGATCCTTCTTAAAATGCGCTGTTAATCTGCTGCCCTGATATGGGATCTGCAAAGTGCCGGCAGGAATAGTTGCACCCAGGGCAAGCCTCTCACCGTTTAAATCCCAATAATCAAACATATAACGCGCAGTCTGCGGCTGTGCTTTTATCTCATATTGGTTATACTTCTCATTATTTGTAACAGCATCATACTCCGAGTCTTCCTTATACTCACCTGACTTGTCTGTTCCGCACACTTTGCCCATCGCATAATCTTCCGAATTAACGTTGAACTCATACTGCGAAAGGTGTCCCTGCTCGTAGATGACTATATCGTTGTAAGAATCACCCATTCTTCCGGCAAACCAGCCATCCTCAATGACAAGTTTAGAGTTGTTATATCCTTCTATTTTGAAGCCATTACCGCTTGGTGTCAGAGTAACATTGCAGTTATCCTGTTTTACAAGCGGATGATCATTTGGAGTTTCCCAGGAGAAAGTAGAATCCCAGCTTAGATCGATGCTTCTGGTGTTGTCATTGCATGGCTTGATCATGTAATACTCTTGTCCGGATCCATCAACGTATACATACTTGATATTCCACTTGTATTCCTGACCCATGGTATCCAGGTCGGGGAAGTTTTCTGTGACTACAGTGCTGCCATCTGTCTTCAGCACATAGTACTTGCCGTTTATCAATGTATACAGAATATATTCTTTATCATCATCAATATCTTCTGTATTTGTTACACGGTCATCCGTCACTTTTATTTCAAACTGATCCCCGTTCTTCATGGTGACAGTCAATGATTCTTCGCTTGTAAACGGCTTCAAGCTGATCAATGCCCAGTCGCCTTTTTCAACACTTTGGGAATTGATCTCATTAATTTCATCTTTTGTCAGATCATCACTGTATTGTATATCGAGTCCGTTTTGTTCTTTAAGAGCTCCGACAGTTGTATCCTTTTCAGCCTTACCTACCCAAATCAGTTCCGGATCGCTGAATTCTACGTTCTCAATCTCTTCAATGAATTCTCCGGTATCTTCTGAGAGCTCAAGAGAATTCACCAACTGAGCTAGAGATATAAATCCGCCTCCAGGAATACTGTAATCATATGATTTGCCATTGAATTCGTAATGGAAATCGACAGTATATACAACTGCATATACAGAAAAGCTTTCAGCATCAAATTCTGCTGACCGTAGCCGGTCTTTACGGTCAGTATCAATAGTTACATTATTCTCTTTACTGTCAAGGATCTCAGTTGTAAGTTGTCCGGTTTCCTCATCCTCTGTAAAATGAAGGATCTTGACATTTTCAGTATTCTCTACACCAAGTTCCTTTCGCAGTTCTTTGTCATACTCAATTCTAACGTTTACGGAATCCCCTTCTTCAGGCTCAATCGTTTCATCATCTGCTACAAGGGATATGTCATAGAAGCGAGCAAATTTAAGCTCATTGAGCTTGTTTTTGCCCTCTTCATCATTTATTGCCGAAAGAGCTTCTTTATAGTAAGTATCGTAATCTTCAGCCTTATCTTTCTTATCAATTTCCTCTACAACAATTGATGTCCCTTCAGGCAGAACCTCTTCTTTGTCCGAAACAGTTATACTGTAGTCTTCCCCTTCATATTTCAGCGGGTCTTTATCATCTCCAAAAGCATTCGCATTTTTATCATCATTCCGGGAATTGTTCTGCTGAACATCGTCAGAGCTTTCGAGCTCATTCGAGCCATCTTCAACACCGAATTCATCATCAGTACTTTCATGTGCATCAGAATCCGCCTCTGCACCGATTTCGTCATCTGTGCTTTCGTGCGCATCAGAATACGCCTCAATATTTACTTCTTCATCAGTTATCTCAAAAGACGCTTCTTTTGGTACATCAATTCCACCCTGTTTTGCTGCTTCATCTTTCTCTAGGGTGAATGCCGGGAGTATCAGCATATATGTAGTAATAAATACAACCACGCACGAAAGCGCAAGAATAACACTCTTACGTCTGCGCATGATGTTATATAACGAATTCAGCAATTCATAAATCTGTTCCTTCAGATTCATCTTCTAACGACCTTCCCGAGATAACACAAATCAGCAGCCATAGCCAGCTCTGTGTTTTCGAGCTCCGCACATGCTGCATAAAAGCAATCGGTTTGCAACCGTAAAAAGTTCTATTTATCTAACATATAAAATATACATTTGCTGCTGTCACAGAAACTGTCAATTATTGGCCAGTTTCCGTAAACGGTAAACCATCCGTGCGTAGCGGGTCCGATGCCGAAATGAGATAATCCATACTGACAAAAGGTCTAAATCACTCCAAATCACTCCAGGGAAG
>CACZAM010000015.1 GCA_902779185.1 uncultured Eubacteriales bacterium | reverse complement strand
TACCCCCATCTCTGGAATAGCCTCTTCTGACGCTATTCCAGAAGACCCCCACTTATTGGATAGGCGTACACTCGACCCCAATCTTTGTTAAAGAGCCTTTATTTTTTGAGCATGTTACCGGATGATACCGCGCGCTGAGCGCGTCTTTGCTTTATTGCGTCCCGGTAGTTGTTCGGAAGCCAGTGACAGGTCTTCTTGCTCTTCTTATAAATGAACTCTTCGAACGAATCAGAATCTCCTATAGTGAATGCGCTCTTTGGGATCACGATTATTTCCTTGTTTTTCATCCCCATGTACAGATACGAATCATCGTGATAAAAACCGGTAATGTCCTTATACTTTCCGAGTCCTGAAAAACGCACGCCGTCCTTCAGGAAGTCAGCGTCATTGACCGTAAAGTTATACGTGAATTCCGCGCCGTTCTTATAATCAGGGTCATTCCTTTTGGTCATCCAGAGCGAAATGTACTGGCGGAAAAGACCGAGAAGTATCATAAGGACGCCTATACCCGTGAAAAATATCCTCCAGTAAAGATCTTTGAAAAAGAATATGCCCGGGAGCGCAACAATCAATCCATAGAGCATGAGTCTTGCGGATACACCGGGATGGAGCATCCTGTATGTAAAGGTGATATATGCCTTCAGGACTCCGCTGTCTCTTTTTGTTTTAACCTGATATAGGACCTCTTTCTGCTTCGCCTGAGACTTATCAGGACTTCCGGATGCTGCCTGTTTCGATGTTCCGCCATTTGATGACGTATTCTTCGGCTTTGACGGGGCAGCGCTGCTCTTATTGCTTCTCGATTTGTTTTTTGCCATTTATCAAATCTCCGTTGATTGTTGCTTAATTCAGATTACAGTGAAAGTATAATCTGACTGCAGTATTTTGTAAACTCCGTGATATCGGCGGCTTCAAAAGCTAATGAAAACTGCATTTATGTATTTGGTTCCCGCAAGTTATATGTAGTATAATCATTCTGTAGATTATAGTTATTGAAATGCCGGCTGTGAGCCGCTCTGATAAGGAGATAAACAGATGAAAGAGAACGTCATTTTCTGCTATTCGGGCACTGGTAACTGCCTCGACATGGCAAAGAACATCGCTAAGAGTCTGGGCAATACAGACATCATCATGATGCGTAAATACCCTGTTGTCACAGATGTAAGAGATGCAAAAAGAGTAGGGTTCATATTCCCTTGCTATGGCGGCGGACTTCCTGGACACGTTGAGAGATACCTCCATGATATAAAGGTGAGCCCTGACGCATATACCTTTGCGATCAATCAGAGCGCATCATATAAGGGGGAAGGACTAAGAAAACTGAACGAGATCATACCGCTCGACTACTGGGCTGCGGTCACACATCAGTGCACATGCATCTGGCTCTTCCCGCACGATCTCATGCTGCCTAAGATGGGCGCGGTGGAAGCTCAGGCGAGATCGGAGCACTTCGCGGAGAAATTTGCGAATGACATCAAAAATGGTGTGAAGTCGAAAAAAGCTGTTCCTAAGGCATACGCAAACAGCGCGGAGCACGCTCTCTGGCCTCAGATCGCACGCAAGAAGGGCCTTACTCTCAAGGCTAATGACAATTGCGTAATGTGCGGAACCTGCGCGAAGGTCTGCCCGACGGGCAACATCAGATACGCCGGTAAAGCCGTAGTTTTCAGTGATAAATGCATCTCATGCTGCGCATGCGTACAGTACTGTCCTCAGGAAGCTATCAATTTCGGAAAGGGAACGGAGAAGAGAGAGCGCTATCATAATATAAACATCACAGTAGATGACCTGAACGAGGAAATCATTTCGTTTTAAAGTCAAACATTAAAAAAGATCCGCCGGCATATTTCAAAAGCCGGCGGATTTTAAGATGTCTATTTTGGGTTTGTGTCTATCTCATCGTGAGATGTTTTGGATTTACCATCAACGGCATTCGCGTCGTAGAGGTCCTTCTTTATCTGGCTGCTGCTGATCTCAGGTGTGCGAGGGAGGTAAACGACTTCAACGCCTTCATCTCTGAGGAAGTCAAACTTTCCCTTCCAGTCGTCTCCTATCACGAATGTATCTATATGATACTCGTGCATGTCGCTTTTTTTCTGCTCCCAGCTCTCTTCAGGGATCACCAGGTCAACATATCTGACAGATTCAACGAGGGCCTTGCGCTGCTCATAGGAGAAATAGCATTTTTTCTGTTTGGAATTCCAGTTGAATTCGTCTGTTGAGATTGCGACTATAAGATAATCGCCGAGAGCCTTGGCTCTTTTGAGCAGATTGATGTGACCATAGTGCAGAAGGTCATATGTGCCGTATGTGATTACTCTCTTCATTACGTTCTCCATTCGTCTGTGATCTTTTTCTGTTACTGTATTGTATCATTGCCTGCAGTCAAATGGCAATTCCTGCGTGTATGCAGGGCGGAAGCTGCCCGTCTTGATGGACACATCAGCTGTGGAGTGATATTATTAAATGGTTAAGGAATAATTGATAGAAATTAAAGAAAGGGAAAAGGAAGATGGAAGCAAGTATCAACAATGTGGGAAAGCTCCTTGATAAAGTCACTGACGGCGCGATCGATATCGGACTGAAGCTGGTCGTAGCTGTCGTTATTTATCTCATCGGCAGCTTTATTATCAAGAGAATAATCAGCGGTATGGGCAGGATGAAAGCCCTGCAGACGATAGACCCGACAGCTGCGGGATATATCAGGACCTTTGTAAAAGCAGCTCTTTATGTGATACTGGTGGTATCGATAATTGCTCTTCTGGGTGTTCCGATGTCATCCGTGATCGCGGCGATCGCTTCTGTAGGCGTGGCGATCGGCATGGCGCTGCAGGGGGCTCTTGCCAATATCGCAGGAGGCATAATGCTCCTCATATTCCGTCCGTTCAACGTGGGTGATTACATTGTTGCCGGCGGAGAAGAGGGCGTAGTAAAGAATATTTCGCTCGTATACACAGTGCTGACAACGCTTGACAACCGCAGGATTTCCGTACCGAACGGCACTCTGATGAACTCGACCATCTGCAACGCAACAGCAGAGGAGCTGAGAAGAGTCGACCTCAACTTCGATATAGACGGTTCAGAGGATTCAGATAAGGTATTGAAGATCCTGTCAGATGTAATCGATAGTACAGAATGGGTGATTGAAAATCCGGCTCCGCAGGTTCTGATCACAGCGGGAGTACCTGGCGGTCTGACATACACAGTAAGAGTATGGGTGAAGACTGCCAACTACTGGGATGAGTTCGGCGTACTGATGAAGGAGATACCGGCTGCTCTCAACGAAAAGGGCATCGCAAGACCTTCAACACCTATCAGTGTAAGCAAATAATTCACAGAAAGGTATAAGGCGTTCAGATGAAGAGAGTCATAGGTGCTGTAATTACGGGAGCTTTGTTTGCCGGACTTATAGTGTTGCTCGGAATGTATGACGTAGCGGCTATAGGCCCTGCAGGAACCGAGGTTGGTTTTTCGCATCTAAATCAGTTTGTGCACGACCTTACCGGTGTCAACATGCTCTGGTATGACATTACGGATTACATAGGTTATGGAGCCATAGCGGTATGCGGTATGTTTGCCGTTGCGGGATTCGTTCAGATGATAAAACGCAGGAGTCTGCTGAAAGTAGACAGAGAGATACTGGCACTTGGAGGACTGTTTATAGCTGTAATAGGATGCTATGTATTCTTTGAGAAATTCATCATCAATTACAGACCGATAATCATGCCGGGTGAGACAGCGCCTGAAGCGTCATTCCCTTCGTCACATACTATGCTGATTATGACGGTAATGATTGCTGTCATGATAGTTTCAGACAAGTATTTCGGGAACCTGTTCGGCGCTTTCATAAGAGTACTGTGCTTCCTGACGACTCTGGTCACTATCGGAGGCAGGCTGTGGTGCGGAGTTCACTGGTTCACCGATATCATCGGAGGGATACTGCTCAGCGCAACACTGCTTCTCCTGTTTTCGGCTGTTATATCGGGCGGCGGAAGGGTGAAGGCAGATCCTGCTCTTGAATTTGCATATGATAATAAACAGGCAGTAAAGCGTAAAAATGCTGATTCAGAATCGACAAGAGGGTATAAACCAAAACACTAATAGTTATATACAAATAAGGGGTTGCCGCATTAAAATGCAGCAGCCCCTTATTTGTATTTGTTTCAAGGGTAAGATTTTTTATTCTTTTACAATGCTGTAGCCTGCATCTTTCCATCCGGAAATTCCGCCTGGGTAACGATATACGTTCTTGAAGCCCTTCTTTACAAGATACATTGCACCCTGGTGTGAACGCTGGCACTTTGTGAATCCACAGTAAACTACGATTTTTGCATTTTTATCGAGCACTTTTACAGTCTTTGTCTTAGCGCCTTTGATCTTTTTTGTCTGCCATTTCTTGGTTTTCTTGTTGTAATACTTTTTAACTTTCTTTGAGCAGTTTGCTTTGATTAGTTTATCTAAAGCCTCTTTTTCTCCTCCCTGGAAGAGAAATTTAGGGCCATTTTCAGGACCGCCGCCTACAACTGAATTGAGGGCTGTAGGAATGTGTTGGTTAACATACCATCCTGCAGGCATAGTATCGATTACAACCATTTTCTCTTTTTTGTCGAGCCAACCCTTAAGAGTCGCTGTATCAACGAGGTCATATTTGCCTTCTTTTGCCTGTCTGTACAGATCCATGGCGAAAGTCTCGCAGCTTACTTCGTTATTCTTCAGTGTTTTATAACTTTGTACGCTTGATGTGTCCACTGTTGCCGGATCTACGATTTCTTCAGCAAATACAGATACGCTCATGCAGAATACTAATGCGGCAGCAAGTACGAGAGATAGTATTGTACTTCTTTTTTTCATAGTAGTTCTCCTTTTTATAATAATGAAAATAGCATTACCCTTTAATACATATTAGCAGTTGTAAAAATCACCTTCAAGAATACGCATTGCTAACGCTATCAATACTTTAAATAATAACTGTTTGCGCGATTCATAATTTTTATAAATATCGCTTAGGCACTTTATTACAGTAGTTTTACGGTTTATCATTAATTTATATAAGCAATTATAAAATTTCATTTTATTGAACACCTTTAAACCTGAAGTTATAATTTCCGGTGTAATCATTTGTGCGTAATATATTAACAGGCTGCTATAGCTTGAAATCGGGAGGGGGTACCATGCAGCAAACCAGATTCAGTTTTAAAAGCATCGTGTCAATCATATCTGTTCTTGTGCTTTTGATTGTTACCATTCTTTCCTGTACAGAAGGCTCTTATGCGGCAGCACCGAAGTTTAAGATATCATCAGCAAAGAAGTATGTTTATATCGGGAAGTCTGTAAAACTGAAGTCTAACAAAAATGTGAAGTGGACTATCACTAAAGGTAAGAAATGCGCGAAACTCATTTCCGTAAAAAAGAAGAGTGTTTCTGTTAAGGGTATAAAAGCCGGTACGGTTTATGTTACTGCAAAAGCTGGCAAGCAGACAAAGAAAATTAAGTTAACTGTCAGATCTCGTGTTCCCAAAAGTATAAAGCTGGCAACGACCAGGGAGGTTGTGGGAATAGGCGAATCCTGCACGGTTTCAGTTGAATCAGTCACACCATCATATGCAAGTACCGATGTAGAGTTTTCATCGAGCGATGCATCGAAGGCAACAGTAAACAGCGTAGGGTTTGTAACCGGACTCAAACAGGGTACAGTTACTATTACAGCAACGTCAAAGAAAAGCAAAAAGATAAAAGGCCGCATTGCAATCAATGTCGTAGATGCCAGATCAGGTGTCCTGTCTGTATTAATAGACATGACTGATTCTGAGAAGTATCCTCCGGGAAAAGCTGTCAAAGCTTGGTTCCAGGTACCTGTCTCGGATGAGAACCAAAGGATCACGAATGTTGACCATACAACTAAGGACGATAAAGCGGCTTGTGATGAAATTGTTACAGATTCTTCCGGTGCACAGGCTTATTTCGTAGAATGGGGACCGGAAGTCGCACCTGAAGACCGTGTGGCGACGCTGTCATTTCATGTATATAGAAGGGCTGTACTGCATAGTGAGGACCTCAGATCAATGGAAAAAGGCGATGTAGATGCCGGAGATGAAGACATTAGGATGTGGCTCAGAGAGACCCAATACAGCGGCTCACTGACGAACGGAATAGTAAAAAAGACCGCAGACAAAGCGATAGAAAAAGCCGAGTCTGGAAGTGTGTACGACAGGGCGCATGCGATCTACTTATGGGTATGTGATAACATCAACCGTGATAAGAAAATGCCTAACAGAGAACTTGGGGATGTCGTAACCATTCTTTCTTCAACTGAAAAGAAAGCTGGATCATGCATCGACATTAATTCCATTTTCGTAGCCCTTTGCAATGCGGAAGGAATCCCTGCGAGAGAATCGTTTGGATATAAGATATTCGAAGGCTCATCTGATGAAAACACTCAACTAGGTCAGAACTGCCGGGCTGAGTTTTATCTGCCGGGATATGGATGGGTAGAAGTCGATCCAGCCATGCCTCTTGGGCTGGTCATGAGAGGTCAGGTAGAAAAAGGTACTGTTGACTGGGAGAACGAGAAAGAAAAGTACTGGGTTTCCGGAAGCCCTGAGTGGATATGTCAGAACCACGGTAGAGACCTGACGTTCGAGAGCCCGGCAGGGATGAATGCAGCTCCAGGATATATGGTAAATCCCGATGGCTCTCTTAATCATTTTATGTTCCCGTTTGGAGAATATGACGGGCAGTTTATTCCGGGCTGGGGCGATTATCCGTCTGAATTCAAATACAAATATACATTCGAGGGTGATATGGATGACTGCGGTTGTTAGTTAAGCCGAACACGGATAAAAATAAATACCAGATAATTAATATGAGCTGCCGCGTTTTGATGAAGCGCGGCAGCTCATATGCGTGGTTACAATACTAGTATTAAAGAGCAAATATTTCGAGATCATCGCAGGTCTCAAGTGCAGACTTCGGGCCTACGACACATACTGTGCCTTTCTCTGCCATGTCCTTAAGAACTGCACTTAAGCCGGCCAGATCGCCGGATTTTGTATTCAGGATCTCCCGGCGTATCCTGATTCTGTCCTCATCGGTAAAACCGGACAGATAGAAGTCGTCTGCCGATCTGCCCCTGGCTGCAGGTGAGAGAAGTGGTTCTGTCGAGGCGATAGTGGATATTATGAAACCGTCTATATCCTGATCTGCATCTGAAGCGAAGCCGGTCAAATAGTCAGATATAGTCCTGAAAATATCGAGAGAGCGCCCCGGGCTCGGATCCCTGTATGTGTGGCAGAAAACACTGCCCGTTCTGCCTGCTGACATTGAAGCTCCGTAGGCTCCGCCCTGCACTCTGATGCTGTTCCACAGGTGGGAGAGCGAGATGATGTTGGAGGCTACCTGATAGCTTCCGCTCATTCTGTGTCCGTCACGCTTCAGATCATATGCAGTGACGGCGAAAGAGACCGCAGCTGGTATTTCGATACCCATCCTGTGCGGAAGTGCCGATTCATAATGGCTTTTTTCAGGCATTGCTTCTCCTTCAGGAAGCATCTCCAAAAAACCTGAAAGGTCAGGGCGGCTGTCCGCTGTCACGCCTATGATGGCGTTCTTTCTGCATATGCTTTTTCCGATCACTTCCTCCGCAAAGGCGGTGAATGCGTCGAGCGCATCATTGGAAGCAGAACTCATGCCATGCATGTACTGCATAAAGCTGTAGCCATTGACAGCTTCTGCCGCGGCGTCTCTGGCCGACCAGTGGGATCTGGCTTCATAGAGTCCGAGACGGTGTCCGTTAGCCATAGCTGCCCGCTTGGAATCCTCGTCGATCTGAGTGGTCAGTTCGCGCATCATGGCTTTGTCACCAAACTTTGTGCCTGTCAGGATCCCGGCTATAAGTTCTTCGGCTTCCGGCATTTTATCTTCGAGTACTGACGCCCTTACTCTGATGCAAGGCGTGCATTCCATGTAATCGATGTCTTTCGCGAGAATGTCAAGTCCGAATGAGATGCCGCCGATATACATACGGATCTCGTTCTGCAGTGTGAGAACATCATATTTTTCTGTCGGAAGATCCCTGAAGAATTCCGTGATGAGCGCTGCTGCAGGCAGCTCGGATAATGCCAGCTGTGTGACAGGGAAGTAAGCGTTGATATGAACGATCCCGTTTGACGGAAGCTGATGGAACAGGATCTTTGCTCCGCATACGTCTTTCTCTTCTGTAGGGATCAGCTGAGGCATAGGATCTATATCCGCGATGTCGAGCTGAGGTATGGTCGCAAGAGCCTCTTCGCTGTCATCGGTCTGCTGCCATTCGAGCAGCTTTCTGTTGAGCTCCTCAAGCTGTTCTCTGCCCGGACCGTCAAGAGCTTCGATCTCAGCCTTTACACGGGCAGCTTCTACAGCGGCTTCCTTTGCGGCATAACTGCTGTCAGGCATGAGAATGATGGTTGAAAGCATGGATGTATCCGCCAGTATCTCTCTGGCAATGCCTTCCATTTCTCCTTTGTCGATCATTGAACGAACCTTTGCGATCGATGAGTCCGTGGCGAGATACAGTGCAGGGTCTCCGCCATAAAGCCACGAGGAGTATGCAGAGATCATTCTGTACAGCGCCTGCGGCTCAGGATACTGTCTGAATCTGAAGTCTGTCTGATTCACGGATGCCTCGAGATCTCTCCTTGAGAATCCGTCCTCCGTTATCTTGTTTACTGTTTCTTCAACGATGGTGACGAGACGTTCTGCAATATCCCTGAGTGAGTCTGCGTCAGGTTTTTCGCTCTTTTCATCGCTTATTCCGCGGAACAGCATCATGAGGTATGGCTGAGCTATTCCGTCTGAAATATAGATCTCCATGTCCTCGGCGAGTCCTGAAGAAAGAACAGCCCGCTTTAGAGGAGACTCATTGGAATCAGATATCTGCTCAAGAATGACGCTGAGCGCGAGCATTTTATCTCTGTCTTCCCAGCTGCTGATGATCTTTCCGAGACATATGAGAGGCTTGTCATCTTCGCCGCTTGCGGCATAGCTGATTATTTTCCCGGATTTTACCGGTTTCTGGACAGCAAGCTCAGGCACATCATCAAGCCTGTCGAACCCGGAAATGTATTCATCAATTTTTGTCAGAGTCGCGTCAAGAGGAACATCACCATCGAGATAGAAGTATGAATTCGAAGGATGGTAATACCTCTTATACTGCTCTACAAAGGAGTCATATGTAAGATCCGGAATATGCTTCGGGTCTCCGCCCGAAATGAAGCCATAGCAGCTGTCAGGGAAGAGAAGAGCCGTCATGGCCTCGTCCGCGACAGAATCGACTTCGGACATTGCTCCCTTCATTTCGTTGAACACAACACCTTTGTAGGCGGGTTCATCGCCTGTCGTATCAATATGCCATCCTTCCTGATAGAAAATATTAGGATCCTTAAGGACGTTAGGTCTGAAGACACAGTCAAGATAAACCCCCATCAGATTCAGGTAGTCCTGTTCTATTCGGCTCGAGACCGGATAAACCGTTTTGTCCGGGAATGTCATTGCATTGAGGAAGGTGTTCATCGAAGTCTTCAGAAGCTCAACGAACGGCTCCTTGACAGGATATTTTTCCGATCCGCAGAGCACTGAGTGCTCAAGTATGTGGAACACTCCGGTGCTGTTTTCCGGGAGTGTTCTGAATCCGACGGAGAAGAGCTTGTTCTCATCGCCGTTATCAGCCCAGACGAGTCTTGCGCCTGTCGCGTCATGCTCCATCTCTACGAGTCTTCCGCCGATTTCTTTTATTTCACGAATGTTTTTCACGGTGAAACCGTGCATTTTGTCATTTACTGTCATTTGTCATGCTCCGGTAATACATTTTGCTTTAATGTCCGGGCTTTTGCCCGGTTCGAAATACGCCATAATGATATAACAATATCAGGAGCAATTAAAGTGCATGCCATGCTATAATGTTCTCAATAATTGGCAAAGATCCTCGTTCAAAGGAGGCAGATATGGTAGATAACGGATTGATTTACTTCGCCAGGAAGGGCGATGGAGAAACACTCAGTGACAAGATCTGTATGAGACCTGATAAAGCCAACAGGCACGGATTCATCTGCGGTGCTACGGGCACGGGAAAATCCGTCACTCTCAAGGTCCTTGCTGAGAGTTTTTCTCAGATAGGAGTGCCGGTATTTATGTCCGACGTAAAAGGGGACATGGCCGGTATAGCTGTACCCGGCACCGACAGCGAGGGTATGCAGAAGAGGCTGGACCGCTTTGAAATAAGGAATGATTTCATCTACCGCGGATTCCCGGTCTCGATATTCGATATTTATTCAGATAAAGGAACACCGCTCCGTACTACTGTATCGGAGATGGGGCCTCTGCTCTTCAGCCAGGTGCTCGATCTCAACGATACGCAGACAGAGCTGATGCAGGTCATATTCAAGATAGCTGACGACCTTGGCCTGATACTCACGGATACAAAGGACATGAAAGCAACACTGCAGTACTGCGCCGACCATTCCAGCGAGTTCAAGATGGATTACGGCCTGATACCTCAGCAGTCAGCTTCCGCGATCATAAGGGCGATAGTAGCTCTTGAATCAGAGGGAGCGGACACTTTCTTCGGAGAACCTGCTATAGATATCAGGGATCTCTTCCTGACAGCTCCTGACGGGAGGGGTATTATAAACATCCTTGATGCTGAGACTCTGATCAACAAGCCTAGATTGTATTCGGCATTCATGCTCTATCTGCTGTCAGAACTGTTCGAGGTGCTGCCTGAAGTGGGAGATCCTGAGAAACCGAAGATGGTGTTCTTCTTTGATGAAGCACATCTGCTGTTCAAGAACGCGTCGAAGAGCCTGCTTGAGAAGATAGAGCAGGTGGTGAAGCTTATCAGATCAAAGGGCGTATCGATATTCTTCGTAACGCAAAGCCCGGGGGACATTCCGGGATCAGTGATGTCGCAGCTTGGAAACAAGATAGAACATGGCCTGCATGCCTATACACCGGCCGAGCAGAAGGCTCTGAACGCCGCTGCTGATGCTTTCAGGGAGAATCCGGCGTTTGATACAAAGGAGCTCATGCAGAATCTCGGAACAGGCGAGGCGGTAGTCTCGATGCTCGACGAAAATGGCGCGCCTTCTATGGCGGAATACGCATTCGTGCTGCCTCCTGAAAGCCGAATGGGAGCTCTTACGGATGAGGAGAGAAGAAATGCGGTAGATTATTCGCCGCTCAACAATAAATATCTCATTATGGTCGATAATGTAACGGCATACGAGGTGATCACAGGACGTGTACCGGGTGCGGCCGCGGCGTCAGGCGCCGGGACCGTTACCGCGCCTGACGGGCAGGTATACGGCAACACATCGGGTATACCTGCCGCTGCGCCGGAGGCGCAGCCAGCGGCCGATGAAGGCATCGTCATAAACTATGATGAGCCTGCTCAGCAGCCGGTGCAGCAGCCAAAGGTAAAACCGGCCGCGAAGGCTGAAGAGGAAAGCGGTTCAAGAATAGGCGAGCTCGCAGACAGCTATCTGGGCAAGTCCGGAACGCGTCAGGTAATAAGATCCACTGGAAGCACCATTGGCAGAGAGATCGGCAAAACTATAGGTGAAGCAGTTCTCGGTAAAAAAGGACGTACTATCGGCGGCAACATCGGCTCTGCGATTGGCCGCAACCTCCTCGGAACACTTACGGGCAAAAAATAAGAAAAAGGGACTGAAAGATGGCACTTACAAAGGAAGATATAGTAAAAATTCTTGATGACAGCAAAATCAAATATGAGATAGTCGAACACAAACCTGTCTATACAATAGACGAGATGCTTGAATGCAATCTTCCTCATCCTGAGCAGATCGCTAAGAATCTCTTTGTCCGCGACGACAAAAAGCGCAAGTACTATCTCATAACCTGTCTGGAGGACAAAAAGGTGAACCTCAAAGAGTTCCGCAAGGCACAGGATACACGGCCACTTACATTTGCCTCAGAAGATGATCTGATGGAAAAGATGGGGCTCATTCGCGGTGCCGTCACTCCTTTCGGCGTTCTGGCCAATGATGATAAGGATGTCGTCGTTTACATGGATAAGGACTTCGAGAATAAACTGATGGGGATCCACCCTTGTGACAACACGGCGACTGTATTTATCAATACACGAGACGTGGTAAAGCTTATCAAAAAACACGGTAATGAGCTCCACTTCGTTAAGCTTTAGTTCAGAAAGAACAGAAACGCAAAAATGATCCGACTGAACGACAACGCTATAGAATATATGAAGATGCTTGGGTACAACGACATCGTGCTTCTGGCTGATGACGCCCGCACCTGATGCGATCCCTCCAGGGCGGAGGTGTCGGTAAGTTTTACCGACGGGGACGGTTCGGAGTTCGCAGAAGGATATCTGCGCGAAGAATCGCAGATAGGATCAGTATATATACCTGTTCACGGTGTGCTGCTCGAAGAAAATGCAGCGATCAGATATGAGAAGTATCCGTGGATCGAGAAGTTCGAGCTTGACGGCATAAAACCAGCCGCGGTCTGCTGCATATGGCAACCGCCGGTTTGATTGTATACAATTATACATTTTTCATCACAATTTGTTCACATTATAGACAAGGCTCTGCTTATTTTGATAAAATATAGCAGATAAGAGCCGGAATCCCATTTTACCGGCTGAATGTTTTTATCAATTGTTATCATAAAACTATATTAACAAAAGGAGAATTATATGAGTGGTTTTGTAGGTTTCATGAACAACATTCTGTACAAGCCTTACATCGTTCCTCTTTTCCTGATCGCAGTAGGTATCTACTTCACGATCAGAACCAAAGGCGTACAGATCCGCATGTTCAAGGAGATGTTCAAAGTAGTAAGCGAGAAGCCTGCTGATGAAAAGGGCATCTCATCGTTCGGAGCCCTGATGGTTTCGACAGCTTCCCGTGTAGGTACAGGAAACATCATCGGTGTATGTACTGCTATCATCCTCGGCGGCCCTGGAGCCATCTTCTGGATGTGGATCACCGCTATTTTCGGCGGAGCCAACGCGTTCATCGAGTCAACACTGGCACAGATCTATAAGAAGAAAGCTGATGACGGCACATATTACGGAGGACCTTCGTACTATATGCAGAACGCTCTCGGTCAGAGATGGCTCGGCGTAGTGTTCTCGGTACTGATCATCTTCACATACGCTGTAGGATACAATATGCTTGCTGCATACAACCTGCAGTCGACATTCGCGACATTCAGCTTCTATAATGAAAAGTCGACTCCAATGGTTATCGGAGTCATCCTCGCTGTATTCTTTGCCGCTACGATCCTCGGAGGAGCTAAGAAACTGACAGACGTAACCGGATTCCTCGTACCTGTAATGGGCGTCCTCTACGTTGCCATCTCCCTCGTAGTTCTCGTTCTCAACGCAAAGAACTTCGGAGCTATGTTCGGACTGATCTTCAGCACCGCGTTTGACTTCCAGGCAATATTCGGAGGATTCACCGGTTCCGTGATCATGTGGGGACTCAAGAGAGGTCTCTACTCCAACGAGGCTGGTATGGGTTCTGCTCCGAACGCTGCTGCCAAGGCTGACGTAGTTCACCCGGTCAAGCAGGGTCTCGTACAGACACTGTCCGTATTCATCGACACACTGCTGATCTGTTCCGCAACAGCATTCATGTGCCTGTCCACAATGTCGGTAAATCCTGCTGACTTTGTACTCGAGGACGGCGGAGCCAATGCTGCAGGTTACGTACAGACATGCCTCCACACATCACTTGGCGGCTTCGGACCTATCTTCATTGCTGTTTCGATGACACTGTTCGCATTTACTACTCTGATCGGTAACTACTCATACTGCGAGGGATGCTTCGCATTCATCCTCAAGAGAGACATGTCCAAGACAGAGGTTACTATTTTCAGAGCTATCGCGATCGTTCTCGTATTCCTCGGAGCTATCTCGAGCGCAGGCCTCGTATGGGATACAGCTGACATGTTCCAGGGACTCATGGTAGTATGCAACATTCCTACCATCGCTATCCTCGGCGGAGTTGCTGTAAAGGCTCTCGACGATTACACAAAGCAGAAGAAGGAAGGCAAGGCGCCTCATTTCAAGGCTGCTGATATCGGCCTCTCGGATGACAAGGTCGACTGCTGGAAGTAATCATTCAGACAGAATTATTAAAACAGGAAGACCGCCCGGCAGGGCGGTCTTTTCTTATTTCTGTATAGGGAAGTACGGGCTTATTGTTTGAAAAAGGCTTCCCATTCCGCTTCTCTGAAACCGACGAGAACTTTATCATCCGCGACAGCGATCGGCCGCTTAACCAGCAGTCCGTCACCTGCGAGAAGCCTGAACATTTCATCCTCACTCATTTCAGGAAGTTTGTCCTTAAGTTTCATTTCCTTATAGAGCAGCCCGCTCGTATTGAAGAACTTTTTCAGAGGAAGCCCGCTCATCGCATGCCACTTTCTGAGCTCCTCCTCACTGGGATTATCAAGTTTAATATCTCTGTATGTATATTCTATATTGTTGTCTTCGAGCCACTTAACGGCCTTTTTACAGGTGCCGCACCTCGGATAGCATACCGCAAGCATCATAATCCTCCTTTTGATCTGTACCGGCTGATCATTATCGATCCTGCTCTAATAATATCTCAAATCCGCCGGCTGTTAAAGCTCGCTGATGGCAGTCATAGCATTATATGGGGAACTGATATCTTTGATGCAGTTTTATGATAGAATAACTATGTATGGCCAGAATTATTTACATAGACGGGCTTGAGGTCGAACTGACCAGAAAGCGCATTAAAAGAATGAACATGAGGATAAAGGAGCCTGACGGAAGGATAGTCATCAGTGCTCCGTATCTGGTGCCTGAAGGTGAAGTGATCAGATTCGTAAGGAGCCGCCGGGACTGGATCGAAAAGAATGTTGACCGTGTACGCGCAAGGTCGTTTGCGCATCCGGCGCCGGTGGATAAGGCGGAGAAGGAAGCCAGAAGAGCTTACCTGAAAAGACGCATTGAAGCCAGACTCCCGGTGATCGAAGAAGTGACAGGTCTGCGCTGCAGCGGATGGACGGTACGCGATATGCATACCCGCTGGGGAAGCTGCAACACCAATACCCATCACATCAATCTCAGCCTCATGCTTGCAGACAGAAGCGATACGGAACTTGACTACGTGATACTTCACGAGCTGGTGCATACAGTGGTACCGAATCACGGCCCTGCTTTTTACGCGCTGATGGACAGATTCATGCCCGGCTGGAAGAAGATACGCAAAGCACTCAATTACGGATAAAAAGGAATAACCCGGTTACAGGAAAAAACAGGTGGAAGTACCTCAGCTAATAATAGACCTTGCAATAATGTTGACTACCGCCGCGGTGGTCACGATAGTTTTCAAAAAACTCAGGATCCCTACGATACTGGGTTATATTGTCGCGGGATTCCTTATAGGTCCGCACTTTCCGATGTTCATGAATATAGAGAGCGCAGCATCTGTCGAAACATGGAGTGAGATCGGAGTAGTCATCATACTGTTCCATATAGGGCTTGAGTTCGACTTTCATAAGCTGTCCGAGATAGGAAGCACGGCAATAGTGTCTGCCGCGGTCAAAATGGGCGGTGTAATGCTTGTCGGCTATGGATTCGGCATACTTGCGGGAATGAGCAACATGAACGCCGTGTTCCTCGGAGCCATGCTCTCGATCAGCTCGACGGTTGTGATCCAGAAATGTTTCAGCGAGATGGGCCTCGAAGGCGAAAAGTATACCGGCCTTGTAATGGGCTCGCTCGTTATGGAAGATGTGATCGCAGTTTTCATGATGGTGGTTCTCACTACGATATCCGCGAGCCAGACTTCAGACGGAAGCAGCATGGCTCTCCGCATGTTCCTGATGATCACCTATCTTGTGCTCTGGCTTGTCCTCGGAATATTCTTTCTTCCGACGATCCTTGACAGAACGATGGGGCTTATGAGTGATGAGACACTTACACTCCTCAGTCTCGGGTTCTGCTTCCTCATGGGAATGCTCGCACACTGGCTTGGCTTCTCGATGGAGCTCGGCGCCTTCATTGCGGGATCTCTTTTCGCGGGGACCCGGCACGTTCACAAAGTTGAAAGAGTGACTGCCGGAATCAAGGACATGTTCGGAGCCATATTCTTCCTTTCCGTAGGAATGATGGTAGATCCCGGCATAATTGCCGAGCGCTGGACTTCCATAGTTCCGATAGCGATACTTGCCGTGGTTGCTAAACTCATATTTGCAACGATTGGAATGATCCTCTCCGGACAGGAACCTGGAACAGCTCTTAGGGGAGGAATCTCACTCGCGCCAATCGGTGAATTCTCGTTCATCATAGCGAGCCTGGGCATATCTCTGGGGGTCATGGACAGCTATCTGTATCCGGTCATAGTTGCCGCATCTATACTGACTATCATCATCACTCCGGTCCTGATAAGGAACCAGGATAAGATAATTAAGGTTATTTCAAAGCCTATACCGGCGAAGGTCAAGAGGCTGATCCGAAATTATACCTCTGACGCGCGGAGCGATGAGGAACATGTTTCCGAGTGGAAGGTCGTACTTAAGGATTACCTGATGAAGGTCGCAATCTACGGAAGCATCATGCTGGTGCTGACCCTTGTGTGCTGTCAGGCGGTTTATCCTGCGATTGCATCTGTCACAGGGGACAGGGTTGCCAAGATCGTAGTCATCATCGTGAACTATCTGGTGCTGGCATTATTTGCCGTCCCTTTCATGGGCAACCGCAGTGTAGCATTCACACAGCTGTGGATGGACAGGCTGGCAAACAGACCGCCGCTCCTCATGATGATACTCATAAAGATAGTAATTCTGGAGCTCATAGCGCTCATACCTGTTGAGACGCTTTTCAACATAAATAATTTACTTATTGTGCTGCTCATTCCGCTAAGCGTTTTCCTGATAGCGCGATCGGATTTCATAGCAACTTATTACCTGCAGCTCGAGACGAGATTCTTTGCGAACCTGAATCAGAAGACGATGGAGGAGCGCGGAGGATCAAGACAAAGGCAGCACTGGCTCAATGAAGACTACAGCATTTTCAGCTGGGATGTGCCTGCCGGTGCTACCTATGAGGGAAAGACGATACAGGAGCTCGACTGGGGCAGAAAAGACGCAGTCTATGTGGTCAAGGTAAGGCATGGTGACAAAAAAATGCCTATGCCTCCGGCAAGGACAGTTCTGCATGCAGGTGATCACGTTCACGTCATCGGAGACAGAATGTCGCTTGAGACATTTTACAAGACACTAGGGATAGATCAGGATATCCATATGCGAACGCTCAAGGATTTTCTCGATGAGGACTATACCGGCGGAAATGCGCTGTCATGTGCGGCCATACAGGTGAGAGGAACGGAACCTTATGTGGGCAGACCGATCAAAAGGAGCCGCATAACTACGCGCAATCACTGCATGATACTCGGCCTTGAACGCGACGGATACGCTACGGCGATGCCGGATTCAAACATGCTGATAGAAAAGGGAGACATACTTTGGATCATTGGTACGGGAACGAACCTGAGCAGCATAGCTGCGCACTCGATTGGAGATACCGGTACGCACTCAGGTTCCGCGGCCGGTGATGAATTCCCTGAGAAAGGTGAAAACAAATGAACTGGGACACAGTCGTGACATATCTGCTCCCTCCGCTTGTAGGAGCAGTGATAGGATACTTTACAAATCTCATAGCGGTAAAGATGCTGTTTTACCCGCATAAGCCGGTCTTTCTGTTCGGCCATCAGCTTCCGCTTACTCCGGGCGCGATACCTAAGGGAAAGGCAAGGCTGGCGAAGTCCGCAGGCAAGATCGTTCAGGATGAACTTTTCACGCGTGAGGATATTTCAGGCAGGCTGCTGACAGAAGAAGTTGAGAAGCCGCTGATCGACAAAGTGATGAGCATACTCGATACCAATATAAGGGAGACGGGAGCTGTCATGGCAGGCAGCGCAGAGAAGTATGACAGGCTTGAAGAAAGCTTTACGGAACTTCTGGCGATCAAGATAACCGATGCCATCAAGAAGATGGACATTCCGGGAACCATACACCGTGAAGGCAAGGCGATGCTTCTTGATCATGTTCTGAATTCAAGACTTCTCACATTCGTGGTGTCCGACAACACGATTGACAGGGTGATGAAAGCGGTCAGCGATAAGATGGAGGAGTTCATCGATGCGAGAGGACCGGAGATGGTCAGCGAGATCACCACATCGAGGATACACGACCTCGGTGACAGGACCCCTCTGTATGTGCTTGAACTGGCGGGTTATGATCCTGAATTCGTAAGAAGAAAAATAACCGAAGCATACAGGGAATCCGTGGTGAACGCGGTAAACTCCGCACTGCGCAGGATAGATGTCGCTAAAGTCGTTGAGGACAAGATCAATGCCATGTCGGTGGAAGAGCTTGAAAAAGGCGTGCTGACAGTGATGAAGACCGAGCTCAGGATGATAGTAAATCTGGGCGCTCTCATCGGACTGGTGATAGGCAGCATCAATATTTTCATCTAATGGAGATTAAAATGAACGAGAAGAACGATTATGTTGTGTTCGATCACGTCCGCAAGGTATACCACGTGGGCGAGGTAGATATAGAGGCCCTGGCGGATGCCACTTTCAGCGTGGCGAAGGGCGAGCTTGCCATCGTGGTAGGGGAATCCGGAGCCGGCAAGACTACACTGCTGAACATACTCGGCGGAATGGATACCCTTACGAGCGGCAAGGTGCTTCTTGATGGCAGGGAGATCAGCAGCCTCAGCATGAGGGAGCTGACCAGATACCGCAGATATGACATTGGATTCGTGTTCCAGTTTTACAACCTGGTGCAGAACCTTACTGCGCTCGAAAACGTGTCTCTGGCCACACAGATATGCAAGGATCCCCTCGATCCTGCTGAAACGCTTAAGGCGGTAGGACTTGGTGAGAGAATGTATAACTTCCCCGGACAGCTTTCAGGAGGAGAGCAGCAGAGGGTGGCTATAGCCAGAGCTCTGGCCAAGAACCCAAAGCTTCTTCTCTGCGATGAGCCTACCGGCGCTCTTGACTACAACACAGGCAAACAGATACTGCAGCTGCTGCAGGATCAGGCTCATAATTCAGGCGCCACAGTCATCATCATCACACACAATAAGGCGATCACTCCTATGGGTGACCGTGTCATAAGTGTCAGGAGCGGAAGGGTGCAGGACGTGAAAATCAACGAGAACCCTGTACCTGTGTCCGAAATAGAGTGGTAGCATGCTTAAAAAGTCAACCTTCAGAGAGATAAAAACCTCACTTGCAAGATATCTTGCGATCTTTGCGATCGTGGCTCTTGGAGTGGGTTTTTTCAGTGGGTTGAGGGACTGCAAGGAATCAATGGTGAGCACCGCCAGCCGTTACCTTGAGAGAACGAATTTCTATGATTATCAGATCCTTTCTTCATATGGCGCTGATGATGACAGCGTTGCTTTAGCGGAGTCGTGGAATGGTGTGAAATCAGCTGAAGGATCAATACAGATCGATGTGATTGCACGCTCAGGAAGCGGAGACTCAAGCGCTCTCAAGGCTATTTCATTACCTGAAAACATAAATACACTGAATGTCACTGAGGGAAGGCTGCCGCAGAATGTGAATGAGTGTGTGCTCGATGCCTACAGCATAACTGATGAAGGTTTTCATGTAGGCGACCACATTGAGATAACAGATGAGAATGACAAAGATAAACTCAAGGAGTTCAATGAAAAGGACTTCGAGATAGTCGGTCTTGTCAATACGCCGATATATCTTGATTATCAGCGTGGATCAACGGACATAGGCAATGGCAGTCTCGATACCTTCTTTTTCATAGAAAAGGATGCTTTTGATGTAGATTATTACACCAACCTTTATGTGACGCTTACCGGTGATGAGTTCTCTCTGACCGATGAACATGAGGACAAGCTCAAGGCGCAGGAAGACAACATGAAATCTTTGGCAGAGGCGGTAAGAGACGGACGCCGCGAGAGCGAAAGGAAGGAAGCTCAGGAGAAGCTTGACGAAAAGAAGCAGGAATATGAAGACAACCTCGCAAAATACGAAAAAGAAAAGGCTGATGCCGAAAGGAAACTGGACAAAGCGGAGGATCAGATAAAAAAAGGTGAGAGACTGATCAGCTCAAACCGCAAAAAAGCAAAGAAGGGAAAAAATGAAGCAGAAACCGCTGTCGATGATCTTAAGGCAAAGCTCAAAGAGGCAGACGGCGCATTAGAAGCGCTGAACAGCGGCCGAAAGCAGGCTGAAGAAGGACTTGCCCAGTTAAGCAGCGGAAAGGCACAGGCTGAGCAGGGAAAGGCCGATCTCGAGGCAAATATAAGTAAGCTTGAGCAGGCTGCTCAGGCTGATCCGGATAATGCAGATCAGTATAATGCGCAGATCTCTGAACTTAACGGGCAGCTGGAAGAAGTAAATCAGCAGATTGCCGGGATAGATGCCCAAATCGACGAGGTAAATGCACAAGTAGCAGACATTGACGCGAAGACTAAGGAAGTTAAAGAGGGAAAAGCACAGCTTGAGGAAGGCATAGCTAAAGCTGAAAAAGGAATAGAACAAGCTGACTCCGGACTGGCCGAGCTCAATAAAAAGGAGAAAGAACTTAAGGCAAATAAAAAGAAACTCAGGCGCGAGGAGGAGAAGGCAGACAGCGAATTCGAAAAGGCAAAGAGGGAGCTTGACGATGCAAAGGACAAGCTCGACGAGGCACAGGAAAAGATCGATACCATGGACATCGGTAACGCCTACGCGCTTTCGCGCAAAGAGAACATGGGCTATGCCTCATTCGACAGCAACTCCAGCATAGTCAGCAATATTTCCAAGATATTCCCGCTGTTCTTCTTCCTGATCGCGGCTCTCGTATGCATGACCACCATGACCAGAATGGTGGACGAACAGCGTACGCAAATAGGAATACTTAAAGCGCTGGGATACAGCAACAGCCAGATAGTGGGAAAGTATATGTTCTATTCGGGCAGCGCGGCGTTCCTGGGGGCGATCCTCGGGTTCTTTGTCGGATGCAAGGTGTTCCCGACCGTAATCTGGCATGCTTACACGATGATGTATGATTTCAGTGATACTGTCGATTATATAATCAACTATAAGCTTGGGCTTATGGTGCTTGCTGTAGCGCTTCTCTGCTCCATGGGAGCAACATGGGTATCGATCGCAGCTGATTTCAAGGTGCCTCCGGCAGAGCTTATCAGACCGAAGACTCCGCCTGCAGGAAGACGCATTCTGCTGGAGAGGATCAGGCCTCTCTGGAACCGCATAAGCTTCCTGTATAAAGTTTCCATCCGGAACATATTCAGGGACAAGAAGAGATTCCTGATGATGGTCATTGGAGTGAGCGGATGCACGGCGCTTCTGATTGCGGGCATAGGCATAAGGGCTACCATATCCAAAGTCGCGGATTACCAGTTTGATGAGATTTCTTTATATGACATAACTGTTATGTTCAGTAAAAACATGACAGCGAACAGACAGAAGGATTTTGTGAATGAGATCAGTTCCGATACGGAGATCTCCGGTGAGAATGTCAGATTCCTGCATCGCGGAGAGGTGACTGTGGTGATGGGTGATAAAACTACAGATATAACCTGTGTTGCCACTGATGCTGAAGGATTCGATGATTTCGTAAACCTGCATGCGGGCGATCAGCACATAGATTATCCGGGACCGGGAGAGATAGTGATAGTCAGGAAAACTAATCATGATTACGGACTCGATGTGGGGGACGAAGTCACTCTTCGCGATGACTACCGCGAAATGCAGGTGAAGATTGTCGGTGTTGCAGATAACTACGTCTATGACAGCCTTTATATGACGCCTGAGACCTACAGGGAAGGCTTCGGCAAGGATCCGGATATAAAAGCGGCGTACATCGATCTTGGAGAAGGAGCTGAAGAAGAGACAATAAGAAAGGTTTCAGCCGATGCTGCCGGATATGAGTATACCGCGGCTGTTCAGACCAACATTGACGTCAGAGAAAATGTGGGCAGGATGATGAAGAGCCTTAATGCCATCGTTTACGTAGTCATTCTGTCGGCAGCCCTGCTCGCGTTTATCGTGCTTTACAACCTGACTAACATAAACATAACGGAACGTCTGCGCGAGATAGCCACCATAAAGGTGCTGGGCTTCTATCAGCTGGAGGTGTCACAGTACGTGTTCCGAGAGAACCTCTTCCTGACGGCTGTCGCGGCCATTGTGGGTATCCCGATGGGAGACTGGCTTCTCAAATTCGTGATCGACAATATCGTTCTGAGTATGATCTACTTTGAGCCGCGCCATGGTCCGTATGACATACCTATATCTGTGGCGCTGACATTCGTGTTCGCGTTCCTGGTGAATATAGCGATGCAGAAGAGGCTTCGCGATGTATCGATGACAGAGTCCCTTAAATCTGTAGAATAGAAACCGCATCTTTCCTGAGATTTTCCTCTCCGGAATAATCTCCGGGTGCGGCTTCTGCAAATAACAAGATAGACTGTAAACCTGTAAAAATGTATAATCATACGAGAATAAAACGGAGGTAGCCAAATTATGAAAAAATTTACTATAGAGATGGAAGACGGCGGAGTGATAAAAGGCGAACTCTACGAAGATATCGCCCCTGAAACCGTAGCCAACTTCGAGAAGCTTGCAAATGAGGAATTCTATGACGGTCTCATTTTCCACAGAGTCATTCCGGGCTTCATGATCCAGGGCGGATGCCCTAACGGAAACGGCATGGGTGGTCCGGGCTATACCATAAAGGGCGAGTTCACGGCAAACGGATTCAGAAATGATCTCAAGCATGAGAGAGGTGTTCTCTCGATGGCAAGAGCGATGGATCCGAACTCTGCAGGCTCACAGTTCTTCATCATGACAAGCACTTCTCCTCATCTCGACGGACAGTATGCATCTTTCGGCAAAGTGACCGAGGGTATGGAGGTTGCAGACAAGATAGTGAACGCTAGACGTGACTTCAGAGATAAGCCGCTTCTCCCGCAGAAGATCAAAAGCATCCGTGTGGAAGGATAAATGAAAGACAGCAGCTGGGAAAATACACAAAAGAAATTGTTCGCGATGGTCTCGACCGGAGTGACCGACAGCAGGCTGAACCAGTGCTACGACATAGTCAGCACGCTTGCGCTGATAGCAAACATTGCCTGCGCCTTTGCTTCGACCTTTGACAATCTCGATGCGAAGTACGGACTTCTCTTTGACTATGTCGATGAGATCACGGTTTTCTTCTTTGTGATAGACTATGCGCTGAGGATCATAACTGCTGAGCAGCAGTACAAAGGCTATTCAACAGGAAGGGCCATCGCAAAGTATGTCACTTCGGGATACGGCATCATCGATCTGCTGTCGTTTTTACCGCATTATCTGCCGACTTTCTTCCCTGCGGGAGCCGCTGTGTTCCGCATGCTCAGAGTGGTCAGGATATTCAGACTGTTCAGGATCAACGCGTATTCAGACTCTCTTTCTCTTATCGGGAATGTACTGAAAAAAAAGAAGACTCAGCTTCTGGCATCGGTATTTGTCGTAGTGCTGCTCATAATGGCTTCAAGCCTTTGCATGTACAGCGTCGAACACGAAGCGCAGCCTGACGTGTTCAGAAACGCGTTTTCAGGTATATGGTGGGCGACATCGACCCTGCTCACTGTCGGCTATGGCGATATATATCCGATCACGCCTGTAGGGCAGTTCCTCGGAATAATAATATCATTCCTCGGAGTAGGTCTTGTTGCCATTCCTACGGGTATCATTTCCGCAGGATTCGTTGAAGAGTATCAGCTGGCAACACGGCTTGCGGATATAGAGCAGGAGAAAGACGTCCGTTTCATTAAGGCATCCATTGATCCGGGAGATGCGTGGATAGGTAAGACCATAAGTGAAGTAGCCATGCCGAGCGGCTCGATAATAGCTCTGGTCATCAGAGACGGCGAAACGCTGGTGCCAAGGGGTGATATAGAGATATTGCTGGGTGACAAGCTTATAATCTGCGCGGAATCTGCTACGGAGGGCATGCTTGAGGATGTAAAGGAAGTCGTTCTCGGAAGAAACCACCCGTGGAACAACCAGAAGATCAGAGATCTTGATATATCGCGCCAGACATTCATCGTGCTGGTTGAAAGAGACGGCAAAACGATAAAACCGGATGGCGACCTTGTTTTGATGGAAGGCGACAAGGTGCTGATATACACAAAAGAAAACCTGAGAAAATACATGCAGGAGCCGCTGTTCTAAGCGGCTCGCGTTATTTGGTGCCAATGAAGAAAACTACTATTTGTTATATAAAGAATAACGGAAGCTGGCTTATGCTTTACCGGGACCGCAAGCCCGGAGACATGAATGAAGGTAAGTGGATCAGCCCCGGCGGTAAGGTTGAGAAGGGTGAGACGCCGGATGAATGCGTAGTGCGTGAAGTACTCGAAGAAACAGGACTGAGGCTGCTGTCGTGGGTGTTCCACGGAGTGATAGAGTTCAGGTCGGATGAATACGAAGACGAAGACATGTATCTGTACTCATCTTCTGATTTCATTCCTGCAGATGAAGAGGCAGCCCGCATTTTTTCCGAAACGGGTAAGTATGAGCCGCCTGACTGCAGCGAGGGAGAGCTTGTCTGGGTACCTCACGAAAGGATGCTGGATCTTCCGACATGGGAGGGTGACAGAGCTTTCCTGACGGAACTGCTCAGAGGAGCAAAAGAGATCAATATGCGGCTTCAGTATGAAGGGGACAGCTGCACTGTAATAAAGTAAAATGAAAACCTCCACGGCAGCCGCGGAGGTTTTTGCTTTGATAATGAGGTAAATTAGCCTTCCTCGTCTTCGTCCTTTACAAGACCATGCTCGTCTATATTGCTTTCATGACCGGCCTGATCTGTACTGTAGCGGACGATGCCGTTTTCATCGGCAATGAAGAACAGGTAGTCGTGTTTCTCATAATTCAGAGTGGCATCGATCGCATCTTCCACAACCTGGCAGATAGGCCCAGGAGGAAGTCCCGCAAATTTACGCGTGTTGTATGGGTTGGTGCTCTCGAGCTGGCTGACCTTGAGGTCGAC
Organism: uncultured Eubacteriales bacterium; assembly: GCA_902779185.1. Taxonomy (GTDB): domain Bacteria; phylum Bacillota; class Clostridia; order Peptostreptococcales; family Anaerovoracaceae; genus Crickella. The sequence continues at coordinate 14,790 of CACZAM010000015.1, read as the reverse complement.
CCGGTCTTCCTGGAAGATGTAGCAGACTGTTACATCCGATCCAAGAGACATTCCCTGATCGAGCCTGTTCATGAATACGCCTGCCACACCGGCCTGATCCTCTGCTGTCGCTTCCTTTGTGACTATGGAAGTCAGAGTCAGGAGCTCGTGTACGGAGAAGCCCGAAGCCTTGATAGCGTCCTTGCGCTCGGTCAGCACCTCATCCATTCTGTCGAGGCACATCTCTGTGAAGCCCTCGATGTCGGAGCTGTCAGCGGTCACGAAATATGTATCTGCGTAGAGATAACCTTCAAGCGGATACATGATGTCTTCATCCAGGATCTCGTCTGTCAGGAACCAGTACTTGTCGATCAGCTGGTTCAGATACTCCCTGTCGGACCACTTTTCGAGGATCTCATCAGCGGTGTACGGCAGCTGTTCGGAGATCGCTTCCGCGACTTGCTGCAGTCTCGCTCCGTCCTTGACCTCTACCGATTCCTTCGAGATATACTCAAAGGTACCTTCGTTTATAACGGTCATGATCTCCTTGAAGGACATGGACGGGCTGAAGATATATGTGTTTGCCATGAGGCTGTCATATCCGCCGATCCGGCTGTTGACCTTGGCGCAGAATCTGTTCTTTACAAGCCCGGCATCGTCAAGTATATCAACGATCGCCGATGCTCCGCTGCCGTTAGGGATCTCTACAATAACTTTTTCCTCACTGCCCGGGTCTACAGGTCTAAGACCAAGTGTGTAATAACCACCGGCTCCGACGAGCACTGCCAGTACAAGAATCAGCAGTGCAAGGCAACCGCAGCCTTTATTCTTTTTTTTCTTTTTTACCTTTACTGCCTGTGCCTGCTGCATGTCTGTTTCAGCCTGTTTCGCGATCCTTTCTTCTCTGGCTTCTGCCCGTTCTACACGACTCATTAGCCAACCCCTTTCGTTTATTAATCTTTTCTGATGTGTTATAATATACTAAGTATGCGGCAAGCCGGTACAGCAACGCCGATACAATCTATGAAATTATTTTATCGGAGGAGCTTGCCGACGGAGATCAATGGTTTCATCTCTACGGCAAAGCCGATATATAATCTATGAAACCATTATATAAGATGGGAGAAAAAATGACAAAGGATTCCGTTAAAGCATTCCTTGAGCGCAAGAATATTGAAATAAGCGCCAGGCGTTATGGTATAGACGCTCTTTCCGCGATGGCACAGGGTCTGTTCTGCTCGCTGCTCATCGGTACTATCATCAATACTATAGGTACTCAGTTCCATATCGGATTTCTTACAAATCCGGTATGTACCATAGGAGGGGCTGATTATACAGTTGGAGGACTTGCGGTCGCAATGACGGGTCCGGCAATGGCTATCGCCATCGGATACGCATTGAAGAGTCCGAATCTGGTACTGTTCTCACTGGCGACAGTCGGTTTCGCGGCCAACGGACTTGGCGGCGCGGGCGGCCCGCTCGCTGTTCTCATAGTAGCTATCATCGCTGCTGAATTCGGCAAGGCTGTTGCGGGTGAAACGAGAGTAGATATCCTCATAGTGCCTCTGGTCACGATAGGCGTCGGAGTTGCGCTTGCAGCGTGGTGGGCACCGGGCCTCGGAGCTGCTGCAATGAAGATAGGAAACCTTATAATGTGGGCGACTGAACTCAGGCCTTTCATGATGGGAATACTCGTATCAGTGATAGTAGGAATGGCGCTGACTCTGCCGATATCATCGGCGGCGATCTGCGCGGCTTTCGGGCTGGTAGGTCTTGCCGGCGGTGCTGCTGTAGCAGGCTGCTGCGCGCAGATGATCGGTTTCGCGGTGATGTCATTCCCTGAGAACAAGTGGGGAGGCCTCATAAGTCAGGGCATCGGCACGTCAATGCTGCAGATGGGAAACATCGTAAAGAACCCTAGGATATGGATAGCTCCTACGCTCACAGCGGCGATCACCGGGCCTATCGCAACATGCGTTTTCAAGCTCCAGATGAACGGAGCGCCTGTATCGAGCGGCATGGGAACATGCGGACTCGTAGGACAGATCGGAGTTTACTCCGGCTGGGTAAATGACGTGGCATCAGGCGCAAAGGCTGCCATCACAGGCATGGACTGGCTAGGGCTGATCCTCATATGCTTTGTGCTTCCGGCTGTGCTGGCGCCTCTGATCAACATGGGCTGCCGCAAGCTCGGATGGGTAAAAGACGGCGATCTCACAATTTAGAAAATGAACGATAATATTTACGATATAGCAATAATCGGAGCAGGCGCGTCGGGCCTTATGCTGGCCGCTAATCTGGACATGGAGAGCTCTCGGGGCATCGTTCTCGAGGGCTCGTCTTCAATCGGGAGCAAGCTTCTGATGAGCGGAGGCGGACACTGCAACATTACTCATGGCGGTCCCATAAAAGAATTTATTTATGCGTATGGCAGTGAAGGGCAGGCGCTCAGACGCTGTCTTTACAGGCACAACAATCTTGAACTTGCAAGGTGGCTTACCGGGCATGGCATAGCGCTTGCTGATGAAAACGGAGATCCCGTAGATCCTTCTTACGGATCCGGAGGCATGGACAATGCCGGGCGCATCTTTCCGGCCTCGATGAGATCCAGGGATGTACTGGACATATTACGCGAAGAAGCTTCCCTGAATTGCTGGCAGTTAGAAGCGGATGCAAAGGTGAGCGGTCTCAGGAAAGACGGCTTATGGGAGATCACACTTGTCAGCGGACAAGAGATCCGGGCGAAAAACGTAGTGATAGCTTCCGGAGGAATAACTTATCCTGAGACAGGTTCTGACGGATCGATGCTTGATATAATGGAAGACCTTGGCATAGACATCAATGAACCGAGGCCTGCTCTGGCGCCTGTATATGTTGAGAATTATCCTTATTCTGAACTTTCGGGCATCTCGATACCGGATGTCACAGTGATCGCGTTCAGCAGCGATGCTGCGTGCACATGCAAGGGCAAGGCGGCAAAGATGAAGGGTGATCTGCTGTTCACGCATGAGGGCCTGTCCGGCCCGGTAATACTGAATATTTCAAAATATGTTGAGCCGGGAGAACTGATCAGGCTTTGCTATAATAAGGAACTGTACGAGCTGCCAAGGCGCATGCAGGGGGTATTGCGTACACGTTCAAGGGGTATGCTCGGTGATGTGAGGACCAATGTTCTCGCGTCATTTCTGGATCATGACGACTTCATAGTCAGAGGCGTGGATGAGCACGGCATGGTCACTGCAGGCGGGGTTTCACTTGAAGAGATCGACATGCGTACAATGAGAGTGAAGCGTTTCGATGGGCTTTATGTTATAGGGGAAGCCCTTGACGCTGACGGCATAACAGGAGGTTACAATCTGCAGCTCTGCTGGTCGACAGCCGCAGCGGCAGCGGACGATCTGAGAGGGGCCGAATAGGGACCGGACAGGAGGATAAAATGGTATCATTTGAATGTGATTACATAGCCGGAGCGCATCCGGAGATCCTGAAGAGACTGGCGGAGACCAATATGGAATCTCTTCCGGGATACGGTATGGATCATTATTCTGAGTCCGCGAAGGAGAAAATAAAGGCGGCATGCGGATGCCCTGAAGCGGAAGTCGAATTCCTGGTAGGAGGCACACAGACTAACGCAGTGGTCATATCCACCATGCTCAGAGACTGGGAAGGCGTCATCGCCGCAGACAGCGGACATGTGAGTGTGCACGAGTCAGGAGCCGTCGAATATACGGGCCACAAGGTCCTTCAGATACCTGCGAAAAACGGCAAGCTTGAGGCTGCTGCAGTGAGACGCTTACTGGATACTTTTAACAACGATGTGACACACGATCATATGGTTTTTCCGGGGATGGTGTACATTTCGCATCCGACGGAGCCGGGCACGCTGTACAGCAAGGCGGAGCTGGAGGAATTATCGGATCTTTGCCATGAATACGGGATACCCCTGTATCTTGACGGGGCGAGGCTTGGATACGGACTCATGAGCAACGCGTCGGATCTCACGCTCGAAGATATAGCAAGGCTCGTCGATGTGTTCTATATAGGAGGCACAAAGGTGGGCGCCCTGTGCGGAGAGGCGGTTGTCTTCACAAAAAACAACAGGCCTGCACACTTCATGACATCGGTCAAGAAAAGGGGAGCGCTCCTCGCAAAGGGAAGACTGCTTGGGATACAGTTTGACACGCTCTTTACAGACGATCTGTATTTTAAGATCAGCCGCCACGCTATCGATATGGCTGAGCGCGTTAAGGAGATCATCAGGGAAAAAGGCTGGAAGGTCTACATGGACTCACCGACCAATCAGCAGCTCATTCTTATGACAGATGAGGAAATGTCTGAACTCGGAAAGACTGTAGTTTTCGATAGGTGGGGGATCTACGACGAAGAGCACACTATAGTGAGACTGGCGACCAGCTGGTCAACGACTGATGAGGATATAGCGGTGCTTGCCGGTGCCTGATCCTTTCGGCAAATCAAGCAGATGTCAGGTATAGACAGACAAAAAGAAAATGGCGCAATGATGCGCCATTTTTAGTGCTCTTTACAGTGGAATTACTCTATGCCGGTAACTTTATAATCCTTTGCTTCAACTGCCTCCTTAAGCGCAGCGTCAGCTACCTCTGCCGACATCGATACTATTGCAGTGCCTGCCTCGTGGCTCACGTCTGCTGCTTCTACTCCTTCGAGAGCCTCAAGAGCCTTTTTTACAGCTGCCTCACAATGCGGGCACATCATTCCCTCAATCGTCATTGTCTTCTTCATCAGTTTTTCCTCACTTTCATTGATCGTATTGTTATCAGGCGCAGCATCCGAAGATGCACCGGCCTGTAATGAACTTAAAATATTATTGTTCCTGTCTCCGGCATCGAACAGATTGAGCCTCAGAGCGTTTGTAACTACGCAGAAGCTTGAAAGACTCATTGCTGCCGCGCCGAGCATAGGATTAAGTGCCCAGCCGAACAGCTTAATGAAAGCTCCTGCCGCTACAGGTATGCATATTGCATTATAGAAGAATGCCCAGAACAGATTCTCGTGGATGTTTTTCAAAGTCTTGCGCCCGAGTTTTACCGCCTTGACCGCGTCGGAAAGGCTGCTGTTGACCAGCACTACATCTGCGGCATCGAGAGCTACATCTGTACCGGCGCCTATAGCTATGCCCACATTGGCCCTTGTAAGAGCCGGCGCGTCATTTATGCCATCTCCTATCATTGCCGTGCGGCCCTGATCCATAAGACCGCGTACAACTTCTTCCTTGCCGTCAGGCAGCACCTCAGCTATGACTTCATCAACACCGACCTCAGACGCGATGGCTTCCGCGGTCTTCCTTCTGTCACCGGTCAGCATGACGGTCCTTATACCCATTTCTTTGAACTGCCTTATTGCATCAACGCTGTCTTCTCTTACCGAATCCGCAAGGGCCAGAAGGCCGAGAAGCCTGCCGCCCTTTTCGAAGAGCACGGATGTTTTTCCGGCATTGGAAAACTCAGCAGTTTCCTTCAAAAGACGCTCAACATCTTCCGGAGCGACACCGTTTGCGGTCATGAATCCCGCATTGCCTCCGGCTATGCTCACAGCCTTCGAGCCATCCCAAGTGAAAGCTTTGACTCCGCCACCGGGAACTTCGGTATAGTCACTGATCCTTAGTGTAGTGCCTCCTATATATTCAGAAACCGCCTTTGCGAGAGGGTGGGTGGACCTCGATTCAACGGCAGCAGCTACAGTGAGCAGCTCATCCTTCGACACTCCGCGGCATGTAAAAACATCTGTTACTTTAGGGTCTCCGCCTGTGATAGTGCCTGTTTTATCGAGCGCTACGATCTCAATACGGCCGGTCTCCTCAAGCGCTGCTGCAGTCTTGAAGAGAATGCCGTTCCTTGCGCCAACGCCGCTGCCGACCATTATGGCAACAGGGGTTGCAAGACCCAGCGCGCACGGACAGCTTATGACAAGTACCGATATTGCTCTGGCAAGCGCAAATCCGGTATCCTTTCCGACTGCCAGCCAGATGATAAGAGTCACAAGCGCGATCCCTATAACAACAGGGACGAATACTCCCGATACGCGGTCGGCGATCTTGGCGATAGGAGCCTTTGTCGCCGCGGCATCGCTTACCATACGTATGATCTGTGCCAGAGTCGTATCTTCTCCGACCCGGGTCGCCTTGCAGCGGATGAAGCCCGACTGGTTAGTCGTTGCCGCGGATACGCTGTCACCCGGCTTTTTATCTACCGGTATGGATTCACCGGTAAGGGCGGCTTCGTTGACCGCCGAATTGCCTTCCAGTATTACACCATCCACCGGGATATTCTCACCCGGATGCAACAGAAACACATCGCCGACATGCACCTGCGATACCGGTATCTCTGCCTCGATCCCGCCTCTTTCAACGATTGCCGTCTGCGGAGCAAGTTTCATAAGGCTTTTGAGAGCGTCTGTCGTTTTTCCCTTTGACCTCGCTTCAAGCATTTTGCCTACGGTGATAAGTGTAAGTATCATGGCCGCGGACTCAAAATAGAAGCCGTGCATGTATGCCATGACTGCTTCGCTGTCACCCGAAAGCTGGGCGCCTGTCATGGCGAAAAGCACATATGTGCTCCAGCAGAAGGAGGCTGCGCTTCCCATTGCCACCAGTGTGTCCATGTTAGGGGCGCCATGAATAAGCCCTTTAAATCCGTTTATAAAAAATTTCTGATTTATGACCATCACGATCGCTGCAAGGATCATCTGCACCAGACCCATCGCGACATGATTGCCTTCAAAGAAAGCAGGGAGAGGCCAGCCCCACATCATGTGTCCCATAGAAAAGTACATGAGGACCAGCAGAAATCCTATAGATGTTATAAGACGTTTCTTAAGGACCGGGGTTTCCCTGTCCTCGAGAGCGGCTTCATCCGCGGCAAAGCTGCTCCTCTCTATGCTCTGCGAAGCATCAGCCGCCTTAAGTCTGGCCCCGTAACCCGCATCGGTCACGGCGCGGATGATGTCTTCAGGAGAAGCGCTTCCTTCCACTCCCATTGAATTTGTAAGAAGGCTGACCGAACAGGAGTCGACACCGTCGACCTTTGATACAGCCTTCTCGACCCGCGCCTGGCATGCGGCGCAGCTCATTCCCGTAACTATATACTGTTCCATTTCGCTTATGAAAACCTTCCGTTATCTCATCATTTTCTGAAGGGTAGCGACCAGCTCTTCTACAACCTCGTCGTTTCCTTCTCTTATGTCATTCCTGACACATGTACGTATGTGATTTGACAGGAGAACCTTGCTGAAACTGTTCAGCGCTGAATTTACGGCTGATGTCTGGATCAGGATATCCGGGCAGTATGCTCCGCGTTCTACCATTGCCTTGATGCCGCGCACCTGTCCCTCGATGCGGCTGAGCCTGTTAATGAGATCTTTGTACTCTTCGGGACTGCGTTCCTTGTGCTTTTCACTGCACGCACAGCAGTCTTTTTCTGCTCGGGCTTTGTTTTCCTTTTTTATATCTTCCATGTTTGACCCCTTAATAATATAAAGAACAATCATACCCGGTAGGGGTATCTTTTGAGTGTAATATATACCCTGCGGGGGTATGCGTCAAGTGCCTGTTGATGTTTTTCTTCCAAACAGTGCAGCCATATTATTGACTGCCTGCCGGAAACTGTTTTTTTGTGTATCGTTTCGTTAGATATTGTATGCCGTTACTTCTGCGTGATAAAATGTCTTCAATAATATGGGCATCTGTGTTCTCCGGTGCCCGGCGGCTGATAAGCCGTTTAAGAGAGAAAAAGAGAGAGGGAGAAAAGTGAAAGATCTAAAGCATCTGATTTATTTCGAGGACCTGCTGCAGGAGGCAAATAACGAGCTAGTTGCGCAGGCCCAGAAAGATGGCATGAAGTGCATAGGCTATATGTGCGAGAACGTGCCTGAACCTCTGCTCAATCTGCCTGGCTGCTTCTCGGCGAGGCTCCGTGCTCCGCGTACGGGTTCGATTGACGTAGGTACTTATTATCTGACCAGCTTCCTTTGCGAATATTCGAGAGCGATCCTCGAGAGAGCTCTTGAGGGAGGCTACAACTTCCTTGACGCAGTTGTCACACCTGACGGTTGCACGATGCTCAACCGCTGCGTAGAGAACATGGATGTACTGCAGGCATTGGGCAAGGACAAGGAAGGCTTCTTCATCGACTACATGGAGATCCCTATGAAGGCCGATTATAACGGCCTCAACCTCTATGTGTTACAGTGCAAAAACCACATCCTCAAGCCACTGGCTGAGAATTACGGCATCGACATTTCCGATGCTGCCATCCGTAAGGCTGTTGCCGAGCATAACAAGGTCTGCGAGCTCATCAGAGCCATCGGAGACTTCCGCAAGCTCGACAATCCTACCATCACGGGCTACGAATTCAACGTATTCTGCCTGGCTTCCTATGTAGCTCCAAAGCATCTTATCATTGACAAACTCGAGGAGACACTCGAGGAGCTTAAGACGAGAGAGCCTGACCCTAAACCTTGGTTCAAGGCCAGAGTCGAAGTCGTAGGCTCCGAGGTCGATGATACCGACTTCATTAAACTGGTTGAGGAGAGCGGTGCTTTTGTATGCTGCGACAGATATTGCTATGGCTCACTTCCTGGAAGGGATCCTATCTACCTCAATGATGAGGAGGATGCTCTTACACAGCTCTGCAGTGCTTACATGTACAGGGGCGAATGCCCGCGCTTCATGGATACCGTGACGATGGACGGACGCCGCTCATATGTCGATGAACTGGCAAAAGAGTATAAGGCAGACGGAATCATCTATCAGCAGATGAAATTCTGCGATCCTTGGGCTTATGAGAGAATGATGGGATCACACATCCTCAGAAACAGGTATGACTGGCCGGTGCTCGCAGTAGACAGACCGTATACTATCGGTTCGTCCGGACAGATGCGCACACGTGTGCAGGCTTTCCTTGAGAGCATCGATATCAAGAAGATACAGAAGGAGGGGTAGTGATGGCAGTCAGAAAATTCAAGACTATGGTCAACCCTGAAAAGATAAAGGGCGATACAAAATACGGTGACCTTTACATACCGCACGGCAAGGTCAGAAAACGCCGTGAATGGCGCGGGCTCGGAGATACTCTCTATGATTATTCGAGATGGCTCGGTATCATGTTCACTCTCGGAAAGTTTGTAGCAGTACCTCGCAATATAAAATTTTTCTTCAGATACCGCTGGATGGCCAACTATCTGGCAGTTCCGATGATGGTTGACAGATTCACACAGGGACTCAGAGGCGAATACCTCAGAATGGCTCACGAAGAGCAGGATCTGATCATCATCGATGTGGCGAAGCTCCTTAACACACTGGCTCGCGGTGACCGCAGGACCGGCAATGATGTAGAGTTCTCAAAGAGGAACGTGCTCGTTGATGAGAACGAGATGACCGCAGTAATGATGGGCTTCCCGAATCTGAAGTGCACATCCCGCGAGACCCCTTCAACATATGTATCAGTTCTGCTCAACCAGCACGCGATGGAGCATTACATTGATGTAGCTCAGGAGTACGGACTCCCCGGCGATGTCTGCCCGATGCCTGAGGCTGAGGCCGGCGTTTCCATCGATGACGACGCTCCTATACTCGGCGCCTGCGCGGTGCAGTGCAACACCACATGCGACGGATCCCTGCTCGGCAATGGAGTTATCTCCGAGAGACTCGAGAAGGAAGACGGCATCCCTGTGTTCCAGTTGCCGGCTCCGCTCCGCCACAAGGAAGAAGACGTACAGGAATACGCTGCTGAAGAAGTAAGAAGAGCGATCAAGTTCATCGAAGAGCACACAGGTCACAAGTGGGACTGGGATTACTACTTCGAATGCGCAAAGAGAGTCAACTTTGCTACGAAGTGCCGCAACGAGTGGCTCGACATGAACAAGACGGATTATCCGCAGATCTTCGGCGGAAACCTTGCTCTTTACACAGAGACAACATACATGGCTATCTGCGGCAAGGTACCTGAATTCGAAGTCGCTGACAGGCGTCTCATGAAACTTGCCGAGAAGGCTTACAAGAAGAGAAAAATGGCTGCTCCTGAGTACCGCCACAGGGCGATAGTATGGGGCGTACAGTCGCACTACTACATGGATTTCCTCGTATGGCTGCTCAACTGCTGGGGCATCGTACCTCTGACAGACATGCTCTCGTGCATCAACACGGAGATGATCGCAGAGACAGATACTCCTGAGAACAGAGAACAGGCATACTACGACATGGCCATGCTGACTGAGGAGATGATCATGCGTAACCGCACACACGGCGGCTACAAAGTACTGCTCGATGACCTCTTCGAATTTGTTGAAGAGTTCAATGCTGATATGATCATCCTCTGGGAGCATATCACATGCAAGGCTCTGGACGGCATGCACGGACTCTTTGAAGATAAGGCAAGAGAGCGCGGCATTCCGCTGATTTGGGTAGATCACCAGCTCTTCGATCCTCGTGTCATTTCGAGACAGGGCGTAAGGGACCAGGTCAACCAGTACATGAGAACGGTCATGCAGGAAGAACCGCTTGATCCTACACTCGAGATTCTCGACGATGAGAATGCATGGTAAAAACAGGGAGGCACATCTAATGAAAAAGAAACTCGCAAAAGCATTACTTTATGTCATGACCGGAGGCCTTGCATTCTTCGTTGTGACATTCACAGTCTATTTCTTCAACCTTGACATGAAGCTGACCTCGATGATCGAGCCGTTCCTGCTCAAGTGGTATGACAGGATCCCAAGGAACCAGCATCTGTAGAGAAACCGGCGCCCGTTAAGAAACCGGTATATGCAGAAGATGTTTCTGATTGCTTTAGCTCCGGCGGAAAATCGCCGGAGCTTTACTATAGGCTCAAACATATGGAAAATTTTTTAATATTTTTTTAATTCCTACCTTGACAATAGGAAATGCGGGTGCTATTATGTGGGTGAAAGGAAGAGTTAAATAAAACTAACTTCACCATAATACTTTCATCCCTCTTACAATATCTATATCTACAAACAAAAGTGCTGCCCGGAGGCAGCATTTTTGTTTATGTCCCCTGGCAAGATTCATAGAATAAAGACTGTGTTTGTGATATGCTTTGCTGCAAGGGGTTCATTGGGATATGAGTTTATCTGAAATTAAAAAGGGGAGATATCAGAAAATGGGAGAAACGGAAACAAGATCACGCTGTTTTGAGCTTGCAGACAAGCTTGAGGCTGAAAATAATCTGACAGATGAGGAGTTCGCTGCTATACTGCTTTGCGATTCCCCCGGCTTTGACGAATATCTGGCCGGAAAAGCCAGGGCGGTACGCGAAAAGTATTACGGCAAAGACGTTTATTTGCGCGGACTTGTTGAGATTTCCAATATATGCAGAAACAATTGCTATTATTGCGGCATACGCAGAGGCAATGCCAATGCGGAACGCTACCGCCTCAATGAGGAGCAGATCCTCTCGTGCTGCGATACGGGCTATGAGCTTGGATTCCGCACTTTTGTGCTGCAGGGAGGAGAGGACCCGTATTATACGGATGAGCTGATAGTTTCGATCGTAAAATCTATAAAGAACAGACATCCTGACTGCGCAGTTACGCTGTCTCTGGGGGAATTCGAGAAGGAGAGTTATAAGAAGTTCTTTGATGCAGGAGCGGACCGTTATCTTCTGAGGCATGAAACTGCAGATAAGGATCACTATGAGATGCTGCATCCGGCAGAGATGTCTTTCAATCACAGGATGCAGTGCCTGAAAGATCTAAAGGACATCGGATATCAGGTAGGCTGTGGAATGATGGTGGGCTCGCCGTATCAGACGACTGAGCATCTGGTGAAGGATCTCAGGTTTTTGAAAGAATTCAGACCGGAGATGGTTGGAATAGGGCCGTTCATACCTCATCATGATACGCAGTTTGCTGAACACGAAGCCGGGACAGTAGATATGACAATCAGATTGCTGTCCATAATACGGCTGCTTCTTCCTGATGTGCTGCTTCCGGCGACGACCGCTCTCGGCACAATTGATCCGCGCGGACGTGAGAAAGGCATACTTGCCGGTGCTAACGTAGTAATGCCGAATCTTTCACCTTCTGATGTAAGGGGCAAATACCTGCTTTACGACAATAAGATATGCACAGGAGATGAAGCGGCTGAGTGCATTCGCTGCATGGCGATGCGCATTTCCTCGGTTGGCTATGAGACTGTAGTTGCCCGCGGAGATCACGTTTCCTTTAGTACGGAATAAGATACAAAGACAAAATTAAAAACCTATTGACTTGGTAGGTATTTAGAGCTACAATAGCGTCAATCAAAAAGACTTTTGAAAAAGAGGATTGGACGATGAGATCAATGGCTCTCTCTCAATTGAATAAAAACAACTGGATGTGTTGTTGTCTGATGCAAAGCTCCCGGGCTCGATGTATAACCGGGGTCTTGTCTTAGGATGGCACGCACCCCGTAAGACATCAGACTCTGATCCCTGAAATCGAGCAGCCGCCCGGGAGCATATAAAGGCCCCGGGCGTTTTCTTTGCCCGTCAGGGATCAAAGAACAGGGCGCTTAATAGCAGCACCATTTATTTAAAAATGTAAAACCTTAAGAGAAATAACACAGAAGAAAGTGAGGAAATAAAAATGGCTAATATTTATAAGGGAACACTTGGACTTATCGGAAATACACCGCTCGTAGAAGTGATCAACATAGAAAAGGAACTCGGACTTGAGGCTACAGTGCTTGTTAAACTGGAGTACTTCAACCCTGCCGGAAGCGTTAAGGACAGGATCGCAAAGGCAATGATCGAGGATGCGGAAGAGAAGGGCCTCCTCAAAGAAGGTTCGGTAATCATTGAGCCTACATCAGGAAACACCGGTATCGGACTTGCTTCGATAGCAGCTGCAAAGGGATACAGAGCGATCCTTACAATGCCTGAGACCATGAGCGTTGAAAGGAGAAACATACTCAAGGCATATGGCGCTGAGATCGTTCTGACTGAAGGCGCGAAGGGTATGAAAGGAGCGATAGAAAAGGCTGAGGAACTCGCAAAGGAGATAGACGGCGGCTTCATTCCTGGACAGTTTGTAAATCCTGCAAATCCGGCGGTACACAAAGCTACGACAGGCCCGGAGATCTGGAAAGACACGGATGGCGCCGTAGATATCTTTATCGCAGGAGTAGGTACGGGCGGCACGCTTACCGGCGTAGCGGAATACTTAAAAGAGCAGAAGCCTGAAGTGAAGATAGTTGCGCTCGAGCCGGCTGACTCTCCGGTGCTCTCAGAAGGCAAAGCGGGAGCCCATAAGATCCAGGGAATCGGAGCGGGCTTTGTGCCTGATGTCCTCAATACAGCTGTATACGATGAAGTCTATAAGGCAGATGGACAGAAAGCATTTGACGCGGCCAAGCTGCTTGCAAAAAAAGAAGGCATCTCGGTAGGTATCTCTTCCGGAGCTGCTCTCTACGCAGCAATCGAATATGCGAAGAAGCCTGAAAACAAAGGCAAGACCATAGTAGCTCTGCTGCCTGACAGCGGAGACAGATACTATTCGACAGCGCTCTTTACTGAGTAGCGGTCACGCCTGAGAATTGTCACGCAGGCAGCGGCGATAAGCGCATCGGCGATCAGCCAGATCCCTGCGATCCACATGGCAGCGTCAGAGAAGACATCTTCCTGCATGATGTTTATAAGGTTGTCCTCATTCGGATTCAGGATCCAGAGATCGTTATCAAAGAATATGTGATGAAACACGGTGAAGACATGCGTGAAGTCAATGACGCATAGTACGGCAATTATCGCGGCCAGTACAACAATAAAACCCAGAGACCTCAGATAACCCTTTGCAAGAAGGACTGAGGTCTTTTGCTTTCCGTTATGTACGTAAATAAATATTACAAAAGCAGCCAGCAGAAGACAGGCGATGACACGCACCTTTATTCCCTTGAGGAAAAGTTCCCTGCAGTCAGCAAGATGAGCTTTTTCACGATCGGTAAAGAAAGGAGCAGTCACTCCGTCTATAGTCGCTTCAGTGTCGTCCAGTGTATCGAGCCTGCCGATACAGTATTCGAGCATGTCCTCTGTGATATGAACCGCATCATCAAGAGACATTTCGCCCCTGACATTCGATGGGGTGTCATATTTGGCATACTCATTGCGCCACCAGTCAGGAATCCAGTAGCATACAGCCTGTAAAGAGGTTATCAGCAGTATAAGCAGCAGGCAGATCCCGCAGATAAAAGCAGCAATATTATGTGTGGTACTTGATTCGTATACGTTCTTCATGTCATACATTCTACCACGCTGTTGCTCAAAAAGTACAAATTAATACAGCGCGCTTTAACACTTTAAAGCGCGAAAGGTGTATACTACATGCAACAGAAAAACGCGTAAACGGTCATTGTGTCCAGATTACTGAAGAGGGAAGGCGGGTAAATCATGATCACGGATAAAGAGCAGAAAAACATGCAGCAGTTCTACAAGGCGGTTCTTGCACTTGAGAATGAGGAGGAATGCCGCAAGTTTTTTGATGACGTAGCAACAATAAAAGAAGTGATCGACCTTTCCGCGAGACTTGAGGTTGCCCGCATGCTTGACAGCGGGGCGGTTTTCAGTGAGATCAGCAGAGAGACCGGAGCGAGTTCAGCTACTATAAGCCGTGTCAACAAGTGCCTTACTTACGGCGAAGGAGGCTACAAGACCGTCATTGACCGCATTAAGGAACAATAAAAATGGGGCTGTCGCACTAAAATAGTGTGGCAGCCTCTTAACTTGCCCGTCTAACGGCGGGCTGCTTTGGTGCAATCGACTTGAAAGCCTTGCAAATACTTGG
>CACZAM010000014.1 GCA_902779185.1 uncultured Eubacteriales bacterium | reverse complement strand
CTGCCGGCAGGTATGACGGAGCTTGGAGACATAGCTTTTGAGGACTGTGTCAAACTGAACTCGATCAAAGTGAACGGAACAATAGATGAAGTCTCAAATTGGGGCTTAAGCAATCCGTTCGTAAACGCAGGCGCAGAGTCGGATTCGCTCACTGTGGAATTCGGGAGTGGCGTAAAGAAAATCGCAACAAATATGTTTAATACCAATAAGAATTATGAAAGCGGTAACGGACGCTATGCGCATATAACGAAAGCAGTGATAGCCGACAGTGTAACAGAGATAGGTAGTTCAGCATTTGCGGGATGCTATGATCTTAAGGATATTGAGCCTGGCAAAGGACTCGAGAAAATAGATACGTCATCATTCAGTGACTGCAATTCCATAGCTGATATCAAGCTGCCGCACACATTGAAATCAATAGGAAATTTCGCCTTTTATGGAACAAGCGGTCTAAAAACATTATACTATGACGGACTTAAATCCGACTGGAGC
Organism: uncultured Eubacteriales bacterium; assembly: GCA_902779185.1. Lineage (GTDB taxonomy): Bacteria > Bacillota > Clostridia > Peptostreptococcales > Anaerovoracaceae > Crickella. The sequence continues at coordinate 39,509 of CACZAM010000014.1, read as the reverse complement.
AAAGTTGAAGTAGGAACTGATAATACAGGCCTTGCAGGCGCGTCGATCCTTTATAATATCGCGTATGCACCGGTAAAAGTCAGCAATAGTTTCTATGATGGCACGGAGCAGAAACCGGATATTTCCGTTTATGACGGGGACACGCTTCTGGCTGACGGTAAAGACTACGAAAAATCTTACTCAAATAATATAGAAATAGGGACAGCTTCTGTGGTAATCAGAGGAACAGGCGACTATTTCGGAAGCGTTTCCGCGACATTCAGTATCATGCCTCCGGAGGATGTGCTTCCTGTAGGTGCTGAAAAGGTCACAAAATATGGTACTGTCAAAGTCATTTCGGAGAATACTACCGTAGCATTTGTCAAGGCTAAAAACAAAGCCTCGGTTACAGTCCCTTCAACGGTCTTGATCAATGGAAATAAATACAAGGTAACTGAGATCAGCGCCAAAGCATTTACCGGAAAGAAAATCAGTACGATCACTATCGGCAAAAATGTAAGCAGGATCAGAAAGAATGCCTTCAAGGGCTCAAAAGCTACAAAACTGATAATAAAGACGAAGCTTTTGAAAAAATCTAAAGTCAAAGGATCCCTGAAGGGGTCAAGGATAAAGACCATAAAGGTAAAGGTTGGCTCGAAAGCAAAGAATAAAAAGTATATAAGGCTTTACAAGAAAATATTTACCAAGTCAAATGCAGGACGGAAGGTTGCAGTGAAATAAAAACAAGGACCCCCTTTTCGAACTGTAAGACAAGGTAGAATCGCTATCCAAGATCATCCATGTAGCGACTAAAGGGGGCAAAGTCGGCAATGTCGGAAAAGTCACCAATAAAGCAAAGAAGGGCAAAGCAGCTATTAAGAAGGGAAAGACTTTTCAAGCTCAAGGCCAAGCAGATAGCAGCAAGCAAGAAACTCAATTATGCACAGAACGGAGTATTTGCGAAAATAAAGGTTACTGTCAAATAGAGTCTGTTTTGATCAAAATGAAGGAGGCAGCACTTTCAGAGTGCTGCCTCCGGTTTATGTCAGCTATTGGGTATTATGCAGCCTGCGAAGGCCGAGCCGGATTATGTGATCAAGTTTGCCGCGAGATATGGCCTGTCACAGCGCGAGACCGATCTTCTGCATAAAACAGGCTGCTCCAAACGGACCGACATTCTCGCTTTGTTCGACTCGTTCCGCAACTTTACATAGGAAAACCTGGAAAGATGTGGAAAAGTGTCCGGTTTTGAATAAAAATTTTTCTGGATATTGTCAAGTCCTGTGAGACCTAAATTACAATGGCTTCAGCCTCCGCCTCCCGGCGGAGGCTTTTTTTAATGTCCTGAAACAGGCTTGTTTTCAACGGAAAACGACATTTTTTGCATGGCAAAGTCTGTACAGATTTATTATGGCCCCTTTCGCTATACTGATGACCTGAAGAGAGGAAATCACACAGCAAAGGAGCAGGGAGAAGATGAAAACAGAAATGCAGCCCAAACATGAGACTGTGCCCGACAGAGGCGGATAGAGAAGGCCGTATCAACTATCGTATTGAAAAACGAAAGGAAAAGACTTTATGAAAACACACTTAAAGACATTGATTATGCTGCTGATTGTCTGCGTTGTATTCAGCATGATACCGGCTTTCGCGCTCACCGGACCGGATCCGTCCGCAACAGCAGCTAATGACCAGTCAGCGGCAAACACGGATATAAAAGAAACCCCGGAAACAGACGGAGAACAGGATGCAGCTCCGTCGGAGGAGCCTGCCGTGTCCGGGGAGAAAGATACGCCTGCTGAGGAGGCTGCGGCAGACTCAAAAGCAGACAGTAAAGCTGAAGGAGCAACGGAAAAAGATGTAAAAGGAACTGGAGCTGAAGGCGCAGCGGAGGAGAGCGCGGAGAAACATGCGGAGGAAAGTACAGAGGGAAGTAAAGATAAGGAGTCCCAGGAAAAGGATCCGGACACTGCTGAGGAGAAGGATACGAAGGAAACTGAGCCCGAAAAGAAAACCAGCGCTCCGAAAACAGTTACTCTGAAGAAAGTCCCTATGCTTGCATCCGGTGAGGGCGAAAGTCTGAATTACACTGCATCCAGAAACGAGGCTTCAAACGCGATCGTTTTTGAAGCAACAATGAACGGGCAGAAGTACAAAGGCACGTGTAATGAGTGCGGTGTAGCGTTCAAGAGCAGCGGAACAATGACTGTCGTTGCACTTGGCAAGAATGATCTGCGCCGTAAAGTGGCATACAAATACGGTGACTGGCTTGAAAACGATGACCGTAATTACGATATGGGTGGCTTATATAAAGGCGTTTGTCTGGAGGCCATGATGCAGTATGCAAGAGCATGGATGGATGACAAAGATGACGGAGGCAGCGCGAACAGAACGGATGTAGTGAATCACTGGAAAAAAAGCACCGGCAACGGTGGAAACGGCTGGGCTTCAGCCACCTGTGACGCGTTAAAAGATGCTGTAACGGAGCTGAATGGCAAGACAGCTACTCAACTCAATATCCCGGATAAATTCAGGGCCTATCATGGAGAAGTCAAAAACACCACGAGTGATGGACGCGTTTACGGTCAGGATCCTGTGTTCTGGGGCGACCTCGTGACAGGTGCAATAAAAGTCACAAAGGTACCTGAAAGCGGCAATGAAGAATATGTGTCAGCTCATCCTGACGAATTTGATCTGTCAGGAGCACAGTACCAGCTGTGGACAAATAAAGCCTGCACCAAAAAGGCGACAGACGTAAACTGGAATAATGCTGTCCTGACAACCAAAGCTGATGGAACAACAAATAAACTGACTATGGAAGTCGGTGATTATTACCTCACAGAGATACAGAAACCGGCGAAAGGCTATGGCCTGGAGATAGACAAAACGACCGGAAAAGCAGCTATACATAAGGAAACAATAAAGAAAGACAAGACGACGACAGCTTCCTACGAAGAGCCGGTAGATATTACAAAAGTATATGTCAAAAAGGTCGACGGGTCAGGAAAAGCGCTTTCCGGTGCAAAGCTCCGGATCTATGACGGAAACACGGCGGTCGGAGCGGAATGGACGAGTGACGGAAAAGATCATGAGATAGAAGGGCTTACACAGGGCAAGACATATACGCTCCGGGAACTCTCCGCGCCTGCAGGGTATGATATCGCAGACGATGTTTCATTTGTGGTCAACGCAGCAGAAACGACAACCGTAACGATGAAGAACATACCTGTCACAGTCGGAACAGCAGCAAAGAGTGCTTCCACGAATAATCAGAGAGGAGTCAGAAAGCCTGACGAAAAGATCACAGACACGGTTACTATGACAGGCCTTGTAACAGGAAGATCATACAGACTGGTCGGAAAGCTGATGAGCAAGAAAACAGGACAGATGGTCAAAGACAAAAATAACAATGATGTGACGGTGACCACAGACCCTTTCCAGGCAACGGAAGCGACCATGACCAAAAGCATTGACTTCGTTTTCGATTCTGAAAAGCTTGCCGAAAACGACAGTGTGGTTGCCTTTGAAACACTTTACAGGACAACCCCGGTACACGGAGAAACAGTTCCGGCAACTGGAGTTGAGCTGGCAAAGCATGAGGACATCAATGATACAGCTCAGACAGTCACATACCCGGATGTTCCTGTGACAGTAAAGAAAATGGATACAGCCGCAGGCAAGGCTCTCTCAGGAGCAAAGCTGCAGATCGTGCAGGGAAGTACCGTAAAGGCAGAATGGACAACAGACGGGAAAGATCATGTTATCAGAAACCTGGAGGCGGGTGACTACATTCTGCGCGAGATATCCGCACCATACGGCTATGAGACAGCAGATGATGTCAAGTTTTCTTTTGACGGAGTCAACGCGAAGACTGTCACATTGAACGATTCGCCTGTTACAGTCAGGACCATTGCCGTCAGTAAGACGACCGGCAGGCACATTGGTCTGAGAAAAGCCGGTGAGGTGATCACGGATACTGTTCATATGACCGGTCTAATCAGCGGAAGAAAATACAAGCTGACCGGACAGCTCATGAACAAAGAGAACGGAAGTGCGATCAAGGGGTCTTCGGCATCGAAGGAATTTACTGCTACTGCAGATGTTATGGATGTGCCTGTGGACCTTGCTCTCGATCCGGCACTGATTACCGGAGACGGAAATGTAGTCGCGTCGGAGACTCTTTACCGTATATCAAAAGTGCATTCAGAAACAGTGCCTTTGGAGCTTCAGAAGCATCATGACCTCAATGACGCAGGGCAGACGGTTATCTATCCGCTCATTTCCACAACAGCTTCGATACAGAAGGACAACAGAGAAGTAAAGGACATCATTGAATATAAAAATCTGCTGCCGGACATGAAGTATGTATTTAAAGGCTGGCTCGTTGATACCGTCACAGGAGAGAAAATCCCGGAATCGGACGGCCGTGCCGAGACGAAGACCGGATCAGAGACTTCAGGGAAGACCGAAATGATACTTAAAACTGATAAATATGACAGTATGAGCGGGCACAGCATGACGGCATTTGAAGAACTGTACATGATAGAGAATGTGAACGGCACTGAAAAGGAGATACTGATCGCGGAACATAAAGACCAGAAGGACGGTAAGCAGACGGTGGAGATCTTCCAGGATCTGAAGATAAAAAAGAATGTTACCGGAAATCTCGGGGACCTCACGAAGGTGTTTGAGTACACAGTCGAATTTACCGGTCTTGTTCCGGGAAGTCCTTATACCATCGAAGGAGACGATGAAAAGACTTTCATGGCTGATGCTTCAGGAAAGGCTTCCGCTGCGCTTAAACTCCGGGATGACCAGAGCGCCGTCATAAAAAAGCTGCCTAAAGGCGCAACCTACATAGTGACAGAAGCAGCCTCAGATCATATAGCTGAATACCGTGTATTCTCTGAAAACATGGAGGGTAAGGGGGCAAAAGTAACAGTAAAGGAAGCAAGCAACGGGGCAGAAGCAGCAAAGATGCTTTCCACAGCAAAAGAAACGGTCGATCTGTTTGACGGAACTATTGTAGTGCTGTGGGAGAACAACCGTGACCTGGCGACTCTTACAGGATTGCCGACATATACAGGCATCTGGGCTGCAGGCCTTGCCATTGCGCTTGCGGGCGCTATTGTCCTGATTGCCCGCCGAAAAAGTGAGAGGAGAATGATATGAAACGAATAAAGAGAAAGGCATGTATTTCAGCGCTGGTGCTTACGCTGATCATGTCAATGACATCAGGCGTGTTCGCGGTGTCCGGCGCGATCGACAGTGACAGTACGGACTACAATACGAACAGAACCGGAAACAGCACGGCAGACAGACAGGCGAATTCTTCAGGCACCGGGACTATCAGGCTGGGAAAGATCCTTACAGTCAATCAGTCTGGAAAATTTCCGAATATAGAAGACTTTGTCTACAAGATCACGCCTGTAGCGGCATGGGACAATGCGAATGTAAGCACAAAAAAGAGCGGCGGCAGCATTAAGCCTGCCGACATGCCTAAACCGGTAACCAGCGCTGCATCGCATCATGACATAAGAGGAGTCGCACCTGATGACCTTGATAACGCACCGTGGGCAACGCTCGTCACCATCGGTAACTTTAAAAACGCAGGTGAAAACAACACGTCGGGCATCTACGGGGACAAAGAGCATAAATATGTGAATTCAGATAATGCGAGCAATATTGAAAAGACAGACGAGGGAAGGAGAAGAACGAGAGTCACTGATGTTTCGATAAAGTTCTCTAAGGCCGGCTACTACATGTACAGGATCGAGGAAGTCGGCTCACGCAGAAACGGCGGAAACGACAGCCTGAAGAATCTCAGGAAGGATGTTGCAGGTGTAGATTACGACAACAATTCCTACTATATAGTCTTTTATGTCTGCAACAGGGAGGCTGCAGCTGATGTCAAGGCAAATGAGTACGGACAGGGCACACAGAAAGGCGATACGATCGGCCAGGAAGGATATCTGAACAAGGTCAACGACGATGGGACCCAGACAAAGGAGGCCTCAGGAAACGGCGTATACGTACACACCATCACATCCTGGACCAATCAGTATGCTAACAGCAAGGCTGATAAGAGTGCAACAGACTATAAACCTGACAACACGATGAGAACATCGGATGAGCTTGCCGACGCTCAGAAGTTCCTCTATGACCTTCAGCAGGCGCAGGATGTCGACTCAAAGTACAGCACAAGCTACGGCGACGGCGGACATGCTGCACAGCTGAACACAGGCAAGGTCGATGACAACAATAAGGGAATGACCGACAGCCGTCCGGCAAAGTCAAACGGAACGAACGGAACCGCAGGAGATCCCAACGAAGGGCCCTCGACAGTAACACACGACAACCTGGGTAAGGTAGGCATCTCCACACCTAAGAATCCGAATTTCCTGGAAGCATACAGGATGTGGAACGCACAGGTCACACACGATGTAGTCCTCAGTAAGAACGTTACGGGCAATCTCGGAGACCGCACAAAGGAATTCGTATTCGAAGTGTCCCTGACAGGGCTCGAAGCCAACCAGACTTACACAACAAACGTACCTGCAGGTTCGGCGGAGGACAGCAGGACCGTACTCGACACAGGAAACAGGAGCTTCTCAGGAAACGCAGTGAATGACACGACTTCCGCAAACGTAAAGATGTATGACATGCAGCCTGCTGCAAGTCTGGCTCCGGACGGCAGAAGTTTCACGACAGATGAAACCGGAAAGATCAGCTTCAAGGTGAATCTGAGGGACGGGGAGATTCTGGTACTGAATGCGCTACCGAGGTCGGCGTCATATCAGGTAAAGGAACAGGCATCCGACCATGTAGCTCAGTACAACATCGTCTCGACAAATAAGGATACGGCAAACAAGGCTCTCTTCACGGAGACCGGTCACACACCGGGCGGAAAAGACGCAGCCCATCTCGGTGCAGCCAACAAGGATGCCAATACTGAGCTCTCGACAAAGGTAGAGTTTGTAGACAGATACGATGGTACCGTGAGCATTATCTTCGAGAACAACAGAGACATTGCTACCCTTACAGGTATAGCCGGGCTTGACTATGCAGTGTATGCGGCAGTTCTTGCTGTACTCGTCATGACAGCTTCAATGATCGTAAGAAGACGCAGGGAGTATGCGGATGAGGAAGATATCCGATGATCTGAATATGAAATTCCACATGTGGAGAAGGATCAATTCGTGGATAGACAGATTCCTTTTGTCTGTTCTGCTCTTTCTTATACTGTTCACGGGATCGGGTCTTGTTGACGGCCTCGCGTTCCTTGAAGAGGGCATTACGGGAGTTGAATATCACAGTTTTGCCCGGCTTCTGGAGATAAATCCGGATACATCAGCATGGCTCACTGTAGACGGAACGCATATAGACCATCCGGTCGTCAGGAGCCGGGATAACTTCGACTATCTTGACAGAGGCTTTGACGGCAGAGACTATGCGGGTGGCACGCTGTTTATGGATAAGGATAATAAGAGCTTTGAGGATCCCTATTCGATAATACACGGTCATAATATGGCCGCCGGAGCGATGTTCGGCGATCTGGATAAGTTCCTTGACAGGAAATTCTTTGGCAGAAACTCAGAGGGAACGCTTCTTACGCCGGACTATGATTACGACCTTGAAATATTTGCGGCAGGGGTCTTTGACGCGTACGACAGGAATATTTATAAAACGGGCGGTGACGCACCGGTGGAATACATAAGGGAAAAAGCGCTGTTCTGCAGGGATTCAGAGGATACGGACCATGTACTGGCTCTTTCGACATGTCTTGATGACATGACAGACAACAGAGCCGTGGTGTTCTGCAGGCTCACAAACAAAAGAAAGCACAGGTAAGAGAACATGCTTGGAAAACACGACAGAAGCAATGATGAACAGCTGCATTATATTCCGGATGACAGGCTGGACGCCAATATAAAGCGGAAGACCCGGCTCATAAAGAGACTGAAACATGACGCGGCGATAAAGATACTGGGATTCATGGCAGCCTTGTATGTCACCTTTACATTTGTATTCGGCATTACGCTTGCTCCTGCAAATGACATGTATCCTGCGGTACGAAAGGGCGATCTTGTCATATACTACAGACCCGGCAGACTGGTATGTACCGATATTGTTATATATGAGTCGCCTGACGGCAGGCGTCAGATAGGCAGGATAGAAGGCACGGCAGGTGATACAGCAGGCAGGACCGAAGGAGGCCTTCTGACGATAAACAACAGGATACAGCCCGTGCAGAAAAGAGCCGGTATTTATGAGGAGACTTATGCCGGAACAAAGAACATAGACGGCGAGATAAAAGACGGACAATACCTTATTCTCGGTGATTCAAGGGAGAAGGCCGCTGACTCAAGGACCTTCGGCCTGATCCCCGGAAAATCGATAAAAGGCAAAGTATTTACAATAATCAGAAGGAGACCTTTATGAAAGCAATAGATATTGAAAGAATTCTGGCGGTGCTGGTGCTGCCGGTTCTGATATTCGCGCGTGTGGCGGCACCCCTGGAGGTTCACGCAAACGAAAACATCCCTGTCACCATAGAAATACCGCTTACATATATAGTAAACGGGAACGAAGATACTGCGGGAGGAGACCGGTTTGTACTTACCCCTGATGACCCTGCTGCTCCGATGCCGGAAGATGCCTCCGGCGGCAGGAAAACCATTGATATTGAAGGAGAGGGCAGCTACAGCTTCGGAACGATTTACTATGACAGGCCTGAGATCTGGTGGTACACCATAACACGTGAATTGACAGAAAAGAAGGGTGTCACAAAGGACAACAGCGTATACAAGGCAAAGGTCATTGCTCTTAACGACGGTCATGGCTACGTACTGGTATATAAAGACGGAAGCGACGATAAAAGCGAACTTGTATATACAGACAGAGTTGCGCCTGAAACGGGAGACACTAATACGCTCGCTTACGCGGCAACAGCCTTTGCCGCTGCTTCGGCGCTGATGCTGATGATGCTGTTCAGAAGCAGAAAGAGAAGCCGATAAAAAAATAGGCTGAAGATTCTGCACCAAATAGTTTTTTCCTATGCTAAAATAGCATCGTAGATGAGGGGGCAGGAATGGCCGCCATCTGAATAAGGTGTTTGAGACGAAAGGAGTTAAGGCAGTATGAAGAAAAGATTTATTGCATTGCTTATGGCTTTGGCCATGGTGCTCGCATATATGCCGGCAATGGCGTTCGCAGAAGATGCAGTGGCTGACGGGATAAGCTATAAGGGTGAACTGCACTATGTAAAAGGAAGTGACTACGTCAATGGCCTGTACGAAGAAGGCAGCACTATTACGGTGACATACGGGGGCGTTGACAAAAACTACATTTATAAAATATACCAAAGGGAACCTGTGGGAGATGGCTACAACGAATACGGCGAATTCTTCCTTAACGGAGACGTAAAAAGTGAATATCTGGAAAACTTTAACTATGGATTCGATCCGCAGAGCGGTATCGTTACTCTAATCCTTTCCTATTATGACGATGAAGGCAACAAAATCAAAGATGTAACAAAAGCGGTGCAGGCTGAACCTTATCCGGTTCCAAAAAGTGTTAAGTATACCGGAGCGGATCTCAGATATGAGCATAACGATGACTATATAGAGAACCTGTTCAAGGCCGGAAACAAGCTGACAGTCACTTACGACAACGGCACAGTGAGAACTTATATCTGCAAGAATTTCACGGAAAATGGCGAGCCTGCAGCTGAGTACTTTCTTGACGGAAAGATCGTCAAGAACAGCTACGGAGAGTATGATTATGTGCGCGTTGCCCAGAAATGGGTAAAGAGACCTCTCGGAACAAAGAGTACTGTACTGACCTATGAGGAATATGTCGGCGGCGGAGACAGCTATACAGTGAATTTTACCGTTCCGCTGAAGTATTACATAGGAAATGACATAGTGGTAAAAAAGCCGGTTGCAGCGAAGAAAGCGTTTACTGCAAAATGGAGCAAGGCAAACGGCACTGTACACGGATATCAGGTACAGTACAGCACAAGCAAATCGTTCAAAAGTGCAAAAAGCAAACTTGTAGCGGGCAAGAAGAAGACCTCTGTCAAGATCAGCAATCTCAAAGCAAAGAAAAAATACTACGTTCGTGTAAGGACATACAGGACTTATAACAAGAAAAAGTATTATTCAGAGTGGAGCGCGGCTAAGACAGTAAAGACAAAATAAAAAAGATCTGAAAAAAACTTGCTTTTGCAGCATCGATTGCATAGAATATATGGGCGCGTCGTACGGGCGCGCCCGAATTTATAGCTTTCTGCGCAGGGTAAACCTGCGCCATTAAAGACCACAGGAGGTGTCAACATGAGAGATTATGAACTTCTATTCGTGCTTGATCCAACTCTGGACGAAGAGACAAAGGCAAACCTCATTGAGACAGTAAAGACTGTTATCAATGCTGGCGGCGAAGCCGGAGAAGCTGATGTCTGGGGCGACAGAAGACTTGCCTACAGCATCAACAAGAAGAACACAGGCTACTATGTAGTCATTCCGTTCAAGGCTGAAGCAGACCTGCCGAAGGAACTCGACAGAAGACTCAGGATCAACGAAAACGTAATGAGACATATCATCGTTTGCCAGGACGAAGAGTAATCAGAAGGGGAGGTAAGTTATGAACAGTGTAATACTAATCGGAAGACTTGCCAGAGACCCTGAACTCAGCTATACGCCTAATACCCAGTCCGCTGTATGCCGCTTTACTATCGCGGTAGACAGACCTAGAAGACAGGGCGAAGATCAGGGCGCTGACTTTATCAGAATCACGGTATGGGGCAGACAGGCTGAGACCTGCGACCGCTACCTCAGCAAGGGCAGACAGGTCGCCGTCATGGGTAGGATCCAGACAGGGAGCTACAAAAACAGAGAAGGTGTCACAGTCTACACGACTGACGTCGTAGCCGACAGAGTAGAATTCCTCGGCAGCGGCAATGGTGGACAGGGCGTAAGCCGCGATACGTTCACCGGCAGAGAGCCGAGCTTCGGCGGAACGACACAGGGCACCGGCTTCAGCGCACCGCAGGAACCTTTCGCAGGTTTCGACGATATGCCGGATACATTCCAGGCAGCTGAAGATGATATTCCATTCTAAGAAAGGGGAGAGCACGAATCATGGAAAGAAATTCAAGACCTAAGCGCATGAATACAGGCATCAGAAGACGTAAAGTCTGCCAGTTCTGCGCTGATCAGGACAAGAAAATCGACTACAAGGATGCAGAGACTCTTAAGAAATACATCACAGAGAGAGGAAAGATCCTCCCTAGAAGAGTCACGGGCACATGCGCAATGCACCAGAGAGCAGTTGCTAAGGCCATCAAGAGAGCCAGAGTAGTCGCGATACTGCCATTTGACGCAGATCAGTAAAAACAAACCAGGGAGCCGGCCCGTGAGGGACCGGCTCTTTGTGTCATAGAGGGATCAGCAGGGAAGAGCTCCTGCTGACACTTTTTCGGGAACAGCGAATGGAGAATAACCGGAGAAGCAGAAAAAAAATAAGGGCAATGGACCTGAGCATGCATCAGTGGATCAGGTTTTTTTCTGTTGCCAGTGTTCTGCTTGTTGCCGCTTTTACACTCGCAGCCATCATGGCAGTCAACCATTACAGGCTTTATCCGGGTAATGTGGAGAGGGATTCCCTCAGTTCTCCGGGCAGAGGGAACGACTTCATTGTGGTCAGCTGGGATGAGACCCATAGTACCGACAAATACAAGGTGTGGGTAAAGGAGTATGCTCTTGTAAAGGAGGAGATGGAGGCGACCAAAGCCGGGGACGGGGATGAGGAAGTAAAGATAGTTCCTGACAGCAGCTGGCTCGAACTGGAGACGGATGTACCGGAGATAACGGTCAGAGATCTCAAGCCGGATACCTCGTACTCGTTTATAATCAGAGCCGATAATGAGAAGAAGGAGGGGCTCGCTACACAGCCGAGAAACTTCAGGACCAAGAAATCACAGAAGATAAAGACAGACAGGAAAATCACCAAGTTCACTTTCAGCAAGCCTTTCAGGATCAAAGTCTCAGCTGAGACCGGGCTAATGTACGAGTCGGAGGATCCGGAGGTGGCTGTGGTCGATCCGGAGACGAATGAGATAAATATCACCGGAGCAGGCAAGACAAAGATAACGGTGACTGCAAAATCGTCGAGTGAATATGAAAGCGCAAGCAAGACCGTGGAGCTCGAAGTGATCGAAGCCGAGCCGGTGACCGCCGGAGGAGCCGCACCTCAGATCATCTATCATCTTGATTCGGATAACTGCGAGGTGGTAAAGATGGTGAGCGGAGCCGACGGAGCCATGATACCTCAGGGCCTCGGATACACGGGGGATCAATACATTATTTCATACGGCATGGGAAGCCCTAACCGCATTATCAGCTTTGATACCGACGGTGAAGGAAAGACTGTCAGCGTCCCGAGCGTGTCGATGGGCCATCCGAACGGATTCACATATGCCAGTGAGAACGGACTCTGCTACTGTGTGAAGGGATGGACATCAAAAGCCTACACATATGAGCCTACATCGGACAGTTACGGTTCGGTCAATCTTTCATATGGCTGTTCGGGCATAGGTTACGACAGAAAAGAAAAGCTGCTTTATACCTGCTCGCGGACAGCGATGGTGGCATACGACATCAGCGATGGCTACAGCGTCAAATACAGGTGCGGTGTGGTCAGTCACAGCGGTACCGTCTATACGCAGGATTGCGGCGGTCACGCGGGAATAATGTACAGGTGCCTGTCGGGTTCAAACAAGCACGGCATCAACTACATCGACCTTTACGACATGAAGAACGGAAGGTATCTGGGAACGCTGTCATGCGACCTCTCTGAAGTTGAGAGCTGTATAATCGACAAGGACGGCTTCCTCGAGATACTGGCGAACAACTCGAGCAATGTAGATTACATCTGGAAAACAGAGCTGAACGCAGACACTCTGGGCGAAGGACTATAAAAAGAACCATACAGTCATTTTCATATGGCCTGCATGGTTCTTTTGTATTTCCGTAATTTTTTAGCCTTTGCGCAGTTCCGCGATTTTCTGACGGGCGATTATCGCAAGATAGAGAATCTCATTTGCGGGTGTCGGTATGCCGTGCTTTTTGCCCAGCCTCACTACTTCACCGGCGTACTCGTCGATCTCTATCGGCCTTCCCGCTTCGTAGTCCTGCAGCATAGACATCTTCTTGTCAGGAGGGAAGTTGATGAGCATCTCGATTATCTCATCACGATCCTTCTCGGTAAGATCCACGCCTTCAGCCCAGGCTACCTCGAGGATCTCGTCCATCAGCATGCGCATCAGGACTCTGACTTCCTCGACCTGTCCGAAGAATCCGCATTCCGCCTGCACCTCTACGGCTGTCTGGCTGGCGCCGGTGTTGAGCATCCATTTGCGCCATTTTGCCTTGCGCATGTCATCATACACTTTGACGTTGATTCCAAGCTCTTTGAGCCTCTCGTACGCTTCTGTTACTTCAGGCTTCGGATCGCGGTTGTCCGCGTAGCCTATCTGCATCTCGCCGAGTGTAGTGTAGTATACCCTGCGGCTCTGACGGTGAGCGTCAGTCCTGAGAACAACTCCGAGGAAAACACGGTTCTCCGGGAATTCGCCTGAGAGAAGGGTCGAAGTTGTGATGCCGTTCTCGATAGGCAGCAGTATCGTATCCTTGTCTATAAGCGAGCGGATGTCCTCAACGACCGAATCCATGCTGTATGTCTTTGCGGCAAGGATAAGCAGATCGATATGGATCCCCTGCGAGGGATCAGAGTAGACCTTCGGAAAGATCACATCGTTGTTTACGGATATGCCTTTCGTTATGAGACGTTCCGCGCGCTCGCCCCTTGCAAGCAGATAAACGTTCTCCGGATCTCTTTTATACATTTCATACATCAGGGCGCTGCCGACTGAACCTGCGCCAAGAATGCCTACTGTTTTTATCATATGAGGTACCTCTCCTTTACAAACGGTATCCTGTCGTGAGCATAACATATCACATGCTGTGTTTTCCATACATCAGGGGTTATTTCAGCTCCTTTACGTTAAGCGGAGTCTTCCATATGTAATCGGTATCTTCTCCCATGGTATTGATGAGGAGCCTCACATAGCCGTCGCTGCCGACTACAGCGCTTTCGATTTCCCCCAGAGATATCTGGATGGAGCCGAGGTAAGCGTTGTCCGCGACTCTGTAGATGTCCAGATAGTTGGTCGTCTTTTTGTTGGCACCACTGATTCCGTGGAAAATGAAACCTCCGCCTGCGCCGCAGTCCTGCGGATAGTGGAAGAAACCATGGCTGCATCTTGAGAACAGCTTATGGTGAGTGAAGGATCCGTCTGCGCTGTAAGTCCTTATACCGGTGCGTGAAGATGCGTATAAGAGTTTTGTCTTACTGTCATAGCCGACTCCCGATGACGAATACGGCGTTCTGGACTTTCCGAACTTTCCTGTCACAGGATTCCAGGTATAGATCTTCGTCGTATTGCCTTTAAATATATAGCACAGGTTTGTGAGCGGATCCCAGGTGATGCCGTTAGGGTGCCCTATGCAGAATGAGAACTTGGACGCTCTCAGGCGTTCGCCCTGTGCAGAGTATGTCACAATAGCCTGACCTGCCTCCATCCCGTAAAGGACATAGTACTCGCTGCCTGTAAATGTCATCCCCTGAGGAACTTTGGCGTTTTTATACCCCTGGATAGGGAACATCATGCTGCAGTTTGAAGTATCGAAAGTGTATACGACTCTTGCCTTGCCTCCGTCTGTAGGGTTCGAGAGAAGGGCTCTGGCGAGCTCCGACTTTTTTGCAAGTTCTTTCGCGGATTTTGTGATGAAAAGGGATTTGCCGATTTTTACGTAATCAGCGCTGACATATCCGGTCTTGTTTCCTATCTTTACTCTGTACCAGCTGTTTGTACTGCCGGAAAGCTGCGCCGGCAGCTGCAGTTTCATCTGATCGCCCTTGTCTATCGTACCAAGTACTTTGAAAGTGGTAGCCGGGCCTTTCCTGTAGTTGAGGTAATCCGTGGCCACCGCTGTGGTTTTCCCATACTTGGAGACGTCAACAAAGTCCGCTCTTACATAGCCTTCCTTCTTGCCTGCCGTGACCTTATACCAGCGTTTTGCTGCCGCGCTGCTGGTGGCGCTGGTGAAGATCTCTTTGTGGATCGTCAGTTTTGTCCCTTTGTTCAGAACGCGTACAGACTCTGATCCGGTCGTAGCCGACTTCCTGAGGTTGACTTCGCTGTCGTTGATTTTGCCTGATGCCGTTATTGCCTTTGCCTCGGATGTGAAGGCAGGAACATTAAGCAGCGGCAGCGCGGTGAAAATCATTGCCGCCGCCAGGATGATGATGACTGTTTTACCTGCATAATTGCGTTTCTTTTTCATGATGTCTGCATCCTTTTTTTGAAAAATACGAACCGGCCGGCAGCTTCCGCATTTCAGATGCCGGTATGAGTCCATTCAAATTATAGAAAGGCGGGTGTGAAGCTCACAAGAAACCTATACAAACAAAAACCTTTATATTTCGTAAGAAATTAAGGCTTTCAGAGCCTTGAGGTTTCGCAATTAGAACACAAAAAGAGTGTTTCTTCGTATTATAATATCGCTATGAGTATGTGGGAACTGATTTATACATTTACAACATGGGTCGCGAGTATACATGAGCGTGTACTCCGCATAAACGATGCAGGCGGATGGTACTTTGATGACAAGCAGCTGCACTTCATCGTTTTCGGCATCTTCGGAATGATGCTCATCTTTGTGTTGTATCCGCTGTTCAAGTTACTTGCCAAGCACGATCACACTATGGTGATCACATGGCTTTATGTGTTTACGGTTATAATGGTTCTGGCATTCGCTATAGAGGTCGGCCAGTGGTATACGGGTACCGGAGTGATGGAAAGCCAGGATATTGCATACGGAATAACAGGCTTCCTTGTGATGTTCTTTATATTCGCCGTTCTAAGGGGCCTTTACCACGGCATAAAGGCAATGGTACAGACGGATGACCGTAAAACAAAAGTCTATTCAAGGGACGAGCTGAACATCGACGACAGATAACGACATAATAAGAAAGGTGGGAGCAATGAAGAAGGTAGGACTTATCATGGGGAGCGACAGCGATCTGCCGGTAGTGCAGAAAGCGGTTGCTGTTCTTAAGGAGCTCGGAATACCTTACGAGGCGCATGTATATTCTGCGCACCGCACGCCGGCTGAGGCAAGAGAATGGTCACTGGCGGCAAGGGACGAAGGCTTCGGCGTTGTCATAGCCTTCGCCGGCATGGCAGCGCATCTGGCGGGAGCGATCGCCGCGAATACGACGCTCCCGGTTATTGGCGTGCCATGCAAAAGCGCTGCGCTCGATGGTATGGACGCTCTTTTATCGACCGTGATGATGCCGAGCGGCATCCCGGTCGCAACGGTGGCGATAGACGGAGGCAAAAACGCAGCGCTCCTTGCCGCCGAGATACTTGCTCTTTCAGACGAAGAACTGGCGCAGGCGCTTATCGCGCGCCGTAAGGCAGAAGCAGAGGCGGTGCTGGCCAAGGACGCAGGCATCGCCGATCGCATATAACAGACGCAGGATGTTCCGCACGCCGGATATCCGGGTAAGATGCGGGATACTATTACAAAAGTTACAGTGATTTACAGGAGGACTAAGATGAAACTTGTTTACACAGGCAAGACCAAAAACGTATTCGAACTTGAGAACGGCAACTATCTTCTGAAGTTCAAGGATGATGTGACCGGCAAGGACGGCAAATTCGATCCGGGCGAAAACCAGATCGGTCTCACTATCGAAGGAGTCGGAGATATCAACCTTCAGATGACAGACTACTACTTCAACAAGATCAACGAAGCAGGCATCAGAACACATTTCGTTAAGGCCAACTTCGATGACACCACTATGGAAGTAAAGCCGGCTAAGGTTTTCGGACACGGACTCGAGGTAATATGCAGACTCAAGGCAGTAGGCAGTTTCATCAAGAGATACGGGGAATACGTTGAGGCAGGCACAGATCTCCCTTACTATGTAGAGACTACTTTCAAGAATGACGCGCTCGGCGATCCTCTCGTTACAAAGGATGGTCTTGTGGTACTGGGCGTTATGACAGAGGAGCAGTACGACGAGCTCAGAGACATGACTCAGAAGATCACAAAGATCGTGGCAGACGACATGAAGGAGAAAGGCCTCGACCTTTACGACATCAAGTTTGAGTTCGGCTATGACGCTGACGGCAAAGTAATGCTGATCGACGAGATCGCTTCGGGCAACATGCGCGTATATAAGGATGGCGAATACATCGAGCCGCTCAAGCTGAACGAGCTTTTCTTTGCATAGATCGACCGAAAGGACAGGACTAAATGGGCGGATTTTTCGGTATAACATCGAATGAAAACTGCATACTTGACGTCTATTTCGGCGTAGACTACCACTCCCACCTCGGCACCCGCCGGGGCGGTCTGGCCTCATACGATAAAGAGAATGGATTTCAGCGCGAGATACACAATATAGAGAACGCGCCGTTCCGCACAAAATTCGAAAATGTACTTGGCAGGATGAAAGGCCAGGCGGCAATCGGCTGCATCAGCGACATGGATCCGCAGCCTCTGCTCTTCCGTTCGGTCAGCGGCACATACGCGATCTGCACGGTAGGCATAATCAATAACGTTGATGAGATCGCCGATATAGTATTGAAAGGCGGACACGGCCATCTCGAGGCCATGACCGGCGGAAGGATCAACCAGACGGAGCTGGCCGCGGCTCTTATATCCGAAAAGGACGATCTTGTCGAGGGCATCAGATATGCGCAGGAGACTATCAAAGGTTCGGCAACCATACTCGTTCTCAAAGAAGGCGGCAGCATAATCGCGGCCCGCGACATCAAGGGACGGCTTCCTATGAGCGTGGCAGTGAGCGAAAACGCTTCAGCGGTGAGCTTTGAGTCGTTCGCTCTCCTGAAGGCCGGCTTCGAAGAATTCAGAGACCTCGGCCCGGGCGAGATAGTGGAACTCACACCGGGAGGCTGCAGGCAGCTGATGGCTCCGGGCGACGAGATGAAGATCTGCGCCTTTCTGTGGAGCTACTATGGATATCCGACAACTACCTACGAGGGTACGAACGTAGAAGTGATGCGCTATAAGAATGGCCACATCATGGCCCGCAATGACATAGCGCACGGTTTCGATCCTTCTCAGGTCGATTATGTCGGCGGAGTTCCGGACAGCGGCACGCCGCATGCCATCGGCTACTCCAACGAGACGCATCTGCCGTTCGCAAGGGCATTCATAAAATATACGCCTACATGGGCGCGCAGCTTCATGCCTACTACACAGACGGAGCGCAACAAGATCGCAAAGATGAAGCAGATACCTGTGACCGAGCTCATCAAGGGAAAGAACCTGCTCTTTGTGGATGACTCGATCGTACGCGGTACACAGCTGCGTGAAACAGTCGAGTTCCTTTACGACAACGGCGCGAAGGCGGTCCACATGAGGTCAGCCTGCCCGCCTATCATGTACGCGTGCAAGTATCTGAACTTTTCGCGCAACAGGAGCGACATGGAGCTCCTCTCCAGGAGGATCATCGCTGAGATCGAAGGCGAAGAGGGTCTGGAGCATCTTGACGAGTATTCAGACGCAAATACTGAACGCGGACGCAGGATGCGTGAAGTCATCGCAGAGAAAATGGGTTTTGAGACACTGGAGTTCCAGACGCTTGAGGGTGTCGTTGAGGCGATCGGACTTCCATCGTGCAAACTTTGCAAATATTGCTGGACAGGAAGGGACGACTAGAGAACAGGCATTACAGCAGACAGAAGAGAAGGTATTCAATGAACACGAATTCATCATCAAACAGCTATAAAGCTGCAGGAGTCGACATCACAGCAGGCTACAGAGCAGTGGAGCTTATGAAGAAGCATATCGCGAGGACTGCAGTTCCCGGCGTAATGGGTCAGGTTGGAGGCTTCGGAGGGCTCTTTGAGCTCGACCTCGAGGGCATCAGCAAGCCTGTACTGGTCAGCGGCACGGATGGCGTAGGCACGAAGCTGAAACTGGCGTTCATGCTCGATAAGCACGATACGATAGGCATCGACTGCGTGGCAATGTGCGTCAACGATGTAATATGTGTTGGAGCAAAGCCTTTGTATTTCCTCGACTATATCGCGTGCGGGAAAAATGTTCCGGAGCGCATTGAGCAGATAGTGGCCGGAGTATGTGAGGGCTGCGTTCAGGCCGGAGCCGCTCTCATCGGAGGAGAAACAGCAGAAATGCCGGGCTTCTATCCGGTAAACGAATATGACCTCGCCGGATACTGCACAGGTATCGTAGATAAGGATAAGATCATAGATAACAGCCGCATGTCTGAGGGTGACATCATCATAGCGCTTCCGTCGAGCGGAGTCCATTCGAACGGATTCTCGCTGGTACGCAGGGTATTTGCTCTCGATAAGCCGGATATCATGGCGATGAAAGCAGGCAATACGGAGCTTGAAGGAAAATCTCTGGGAGACGTGCTGCTCGAGCCTACAAAGATATACGTCAAGCCTGTACTGGCTCTTATCAATAAGCTCGGACCTGAGAAGATCAAAGGCATATCGCACATCACCGGCGGCGGATTCTATGAGAACATACCGCGCTCAGTACCGGGCGGACTGACGGCAAGAATTGCCCGTAAGGCTATCAGAGTCCTTCCTATTTTTGAGCTCATACAGAAGGTAGGCGTCATAAGTGATCATGACATGTTGAACACCTTCAACATGGGCGTAGGCATGACTGTAATAGTGTCGCGCGCGGACGCGCCTGCAGCGCTCAACATACTGCGCCAGAACGGTGAGGACGCTTATGTGATAGGTGATATCATACGCGGATCGGAGAAGATTAGTATAGAATAGAATAGATATTAGCTCTGATTCTGTTATATAATAATTTAGATAATTATGCGGCGCTGCCGTAAGATTGAAAGCATTTGAATCATTTGCTTTGAAGGTACCAGTATGACAGATAAAGCCAGAATAGCCGTGATGGTAAGCGGTACAGGGACCAATCTGCAGGCTCTTATAGATGCCCAGAAATCGGGTCTCATCGAAAAGGGAGAGATCGTGCTCGTGATCTCCAACAGAGAGGACGCGTACGCACTTGAGCGCGCCCGCAAAAACAATATCGAAGCCTTTGTCATATCTCGCAAGGCAAGCGGCGGACAGGAAGGTTTCGAAGAGGCATGCTGCGAGCTCATCGATTCCAGAGAAATAGATCTCATAGTGCTCGCGGGCTTCCTCATGATACTCAGCAAGGAATTCGTAACGCGCTATGACCACAAGATCATAAATATACACCCGTCTCTCATCCCATCGTTCTGCGGGGACGGCTTCTACGGACTCAAGCCTCACATCGAGGCCCTCAAGAGGGGCGTCAAGGTGACGGGAGCTACGGTACACTACGTAAACGAGATAGCCGATGGCGGGGAGATCATAGCCCAGAAGGCGGTCAGCGTAGAGGAAGACGATACGCCGGAGGTGCTCCAGAGACGTGTTATGGAACAAGCAGAGTGGCTTATTCTGCCGGTTGCGGTTGCGAAGATCTGCCGCAAGATTGTAAAGGAGAGAAATGGACATTTATAAAGTCAGGAAATTCGGTGATGTGGTAGGGGGAAACAGATATCCCGGCCGCGGCATCGTGGCCGGACAGTCCTGCGATGGCACCAAAGCGGTCATCGCATATTTTATTATGGGGCGGTCGGTCAATTCGAGGAACCGCGTATTTGTTGAGAGGGACGGGGCCGTATTCACGGAGCCGTTCGATGTTTCGAAGCTTGAGGACCCGAGCCTTATAATCTACGCGGCAGTCAGGACATATAAAAATCATCTGATCGTAACGAACGGCGACCAGACGGATACGATATATAACGGTCTGGCTGAGGGCAAATCCTTCTACGAAGCTCTGGAGTCGAGATGCTTCGAGCCTGACGCGCCGAATTTCACGCCGCGCATCAGCTCGGAAGTTGTGTTCGAAGCGGGAACAAAGGATGGATGTGCCGCCGGATCAGATGGCAGCGCATCAACGGCACTAGCTCCGGCAAATGGCAGCTTTAAATACAGGATGAGCATTCTGAAAAGCGCCGACGCGGAAGGCAGCGCATGCAACCGCTTTGGTTACGACTATGCGCCGGTCGCGGGCGTCGGACATTTTATCCATACGTACGAGCATGACGGAAATCCGCTCCCAACATTCCAGGGAGAGCCGGAGCGTGTGGAGATACCTGACAGCATCGACGCGTTCACGGATGAAATATGGAATTCCCTGGATGAAGAGAATAAGATCTCGCTTTATGTGAGATATACGGATATTGCAAGCGGTGAAACCGAAAGCCGCCTGATAAATAAGAACAAATAGGATAAGAACAGAAAGAGAAGCATGGAATGAAAGAATTTGAACTGAAATACGGCTGCAACCCTAACCAGAAGCCGGCGAGGATATTCATGGAGGGCGGCGCTGAGCTGCCACTGGAGGTCCTCAACGGCAGACCGGGATACATCAATTTTCTTGACGCGCTGAATTCGTGGCAGCTCGTCCGCGAGCTCAAAGAAGCTCTCGGACTGCCGGCTGCCGCTTCCTTCAAGCATGTCAGCCCGGCAGGCGCCGCCGTTGGCCTCCCGCTCCCTGAAAAGATGAAGAAGGCCTGCTTCGTAGACGACATCGAGGGCCTGAATGATTCGCCTCTCGCCTGCGCGTACGCAAGGGCAAGGGGAACGGACCGCATGTGCTCCTTCGGAGACTGGATCGCGCTTTCAGATGTCTGTGACGAGACGACAGCGCGCATCATCAAGCGCGAGGTGTCGGACGGAGTCATTGCTCCGGGATACACCGATGAAGCGCTTGCGCTTCTGAGGCAGAAGAAAAAAGGCGGTTACAACATAGTGCAGATCGACCCGGACTATCTGCCTCCGGAGAAAGAGAGAAAGCAGGTTTTCGGAGTCACATTTGAACAGGGGCACAACTTTTTCAAAATCGACCGTGAGCTTCTCTCGAACGTTGTGACTGAGAAGAAAGAGCTTCCGGAGGAAGCTGTCCGCGATCTGATCGTGGCTCTCATCACACTCAAATATACACAGTCTAATTCCGTCTGCTATGTGCATGACGGACAGGCGATAGGAGTCGGCGCAGGACAGCAGTCGAGAGTTCACTGCACCAGACTCGCGGGCGGCAAGGCAGATACATGGTTCCTTCGCATGCATGATAAGGTGCTGAACCTGCCGTTCAAAGATGAGATCAGACGTCCTGACAGGGACAATGTCATTGACGCTTACATAAATAAGAATGAAGAGGACTGCTGCGCCGAAGGCGTATGGCAGAAGTATTTCACAGAGCAGCCGGAGAGGTTCACTGACGAAGAGCAGAGAGCATATCTCGATTCCATAAGCGGAGTCTCCTGCGGATCGGACGCATTCTTCCCGTTCTTTGACAATGTGCAGAGGGCGGCTGCGTCAGGCGTAAGCTATATTGCGCAGCCGGGAGGATCGATACGCGATGACGATGTGATCGACTGCTGCAACAAGCTGGGAATAGCGATGGCCTTCACCGGCATGCGCCTCTTCCACCATTAAACCAACCGGTGTACTTCCCTAAGCAAGGAAGTACAAATCAGGGAATATCTGAGGAGAGTACTTCCCTGAAGAAAAAAATGACTGTAAAGAAGTAAAGATAAAACAGGTAAAAGCATATCGGAAGGAGTGCGCAGATGGATATTCTCGTAGTAGGCGGAGGCGGCCGGGAACACGCCATCATAAAGAAACTGAGAGAGAATGCCGGTGTAGACAGAATCTATGCTCTGCCCGGCAATGGCGGGATTGCCATGGACGCCGAGTGCTATCCGGTAAAAGCCACAGACATCGAGGGCATAAAGGCTTTCGCGAAGGAGCACAGACCGGACTATGCAGTTGTTGCGCCGGACGATCCGCTTGTTATGGGCTGTGTAGATGAACTCACAAATATAGGCATTCCGTGCTTCGGCCCGAAGGCTGCTGCCGCGGTCATAGAAGGCAGCAAGGTGTTCTCGAAGAACCTCATGAAGAAATACGGAATACCGACTGCGCGCTATCATACATTCGACAACATCAGCGACGCGCTATATTATCTTGAGAGCTCACCTATCCCGACTGTTATAAAGGCGGATGGACTGGCTCTCGGAAAGGGAGTCGTGATAGCGGAGACCCGTGAGGATGCCGTTGCTGCTGTCAGATCAATGATGGAAGATCATAAATTCGGAGAGAGCGGCGACCGTATCGTCATAGAGGAGTTCCTCGAGGGGCCTGAGGTGTCGGTGCTCGCGTTCACGGACGGCAAGACCATCGTCCCGATGATAAGCTCAATGGATCACAAGCGCGCAGGCGACGGTGACACAGGGCTCAACACGGGCGGCATGGGCACCGTCGCGCCGAATCCGTACTATACGGATGAGGCGGCGGCACGATGCATGGAAGAGATATTCGTGCCGACGATGCGCGCGATGAACGCTGAAGGGAGGACTTTCAAGGGCTGCCTCTACTTCGGCCTTATGATCACTGAAAAGGGCCCTAAGGTCATCGAGTACAACTGCAGGTTCGGCGACCCTGAAGCGCAGGTGGTGCTCCCGCTCCTCGACACTGATCTCCTGACAATAATGCAGGCAGTCACCGAGGAGAGACTGGCGGAGGTAGACGTCAGATGGAAAGACGGCAGCGCGTGCTGCGTGATTGCCGCTTCGGACGGATACCCTGTCAGCTATGAAAAGGGTTATGAGATAGACATACCGGAGGATGTGCTTCCGCATGTGTATGTTGCAGGTGCCGTCGAAGAAGAGGGCAGACTGCTTACATCAGGCGGAAGGGTGCTTGGAGTAACGGCTGTTGAGCCTACTTTGGCGGAGGCCATAGAAGCATCGTACGACATGCTCGACAGAATAGATTTTGCAAACAAGTATTACAGAGCGGACATTGGACAAAGAGCTTTGAAAGCTGTCAGATAAAGGAGCGAATGATGGTCTACAGGATCTACGTAGAGAAAAAAGAAGGCCTTGCGAACGACGCTGCGGCGCTCAGAAGTGAACTGAAAACATTGCTGGGCATCGAGCGCATCTCGGACGTAAGGGTCATTAACAGATACGATGTTGAGAACATCGATGAGGCGTTGTTTGCGGACTGCAGGTGGAAGGTATTCGCCGAGCCTCAGCTCGACAACACGGCTGATTCACTGGAAGAGCTGACCGGGCTCTTCATCGACGGAAACGGCTATGCGTACGAAGATGAGGAAAGATCGCAGAAGGCGGCTTTCGTGTTTGCCGTGGAAGCTCTTCCGGGACAGTACGATCAGCGCGCGGATTCAGCTGAGCAGTGCATACAGATCATCAGCCGCGGAGAGAGACCGACTGTAAGGTATGCCAGAGTGTATGTGCTTTACGGCGAACTCATGCCGGCTGATATTGACGCGGTGAGAAATTATGTGATCAATCCTGTAGAGGCCAGAGAGGCTTCCCTGGATAAGCCGGAGACTCTCGAGATGCATTTTGAGATCCCTACTGAGGTGAAGGTGCTCGAAGGCTTCAACAACATGACTGAAGCTGAGATCAGAGGCTGCATCGTTTCGATGGGTCTTGCGATGGACGAAGCGGATCTGGCAATGTGTGTGGAGTACTTCCGCGACGTTGAGCAAAGAGATCCGACTATCACAGAGATAAGAATGATCGATACCTACTGGTCGGACCACTGCAGGCATACAACTTTCAACACCGTGATCGACAGCGTTACTTTTGAGGATCCTCTGCTCGAGAAAGCCTACAAGGATTATCTGAGCGTCAGAAAGGAGCTCCGCAGAAACAAGCCTGTCACGCTGATGGACATAGCGACGATCGCGGTAAGGCACCTTAAGAGAGAAGGCAAGCTTGATAAACTGGACGAGTCGGAGGAGATCAACGCATGTACTGTGATGATCAACGTTGAAGTCGATGGCGAGAACGAGCCATGGCTGCTCCTCTTCAAGAATGAGACACACAACCATCCGACCGAGATAGAGCCGTTCGGCGGAGCAGCCACCTGTCTGGGCGGATGCATCAGAGACCCGCTCTCAGGAAGGGCATACGCTTATTCCGCAATGAGAGTCACAGGCGCGGCGAATCCGCTGCAGCCTGTTTCGGAGACAATGCCGGGCAAGCTGCCGCAGAGATCTATCACGACCACGGCCGCAAAGGGCTATTCGAGCTACGGAAATCAGATAGGACTGTGCACGGGCATAGTCGATGAGATATATCATCCGGGATATGCCGCAAAACGCATGGAGGTAGGTGCTGTAATGGCTGCCGCTCCTGCTGTCAATGTCAGAAGGGAACGTCCGGAGCCGGGCGATATAGTCATGCTGCTCGGCGGTTCTACGGGACGTGACGGTATCGGCGGAGCTACCGGCTCATCGAAGGCGCATGACGTGCATTCGGTAGAGACATGCGGCGCGGAGGTGCAGAAGGGCAACGCACCTGAAGAGCGCAAGATACAGAGGCTTTTCCGCGACGGAGTTGCTACCCGCATGATCAAGAGGTGCAACGACTTCGGCGCGGGAGGAGTCAGTGTCGCTATCGGCGAACTGGCCGACGGCCTGGAAATCGATCTGGATGCGGTTCCGAAGAAGTACGAGGGCCTCGACGGAACAGAGCTCGCCATTAGCGAGTCGCAGGAGAGAATGGCGTGCGTGATCGCTGCTGAGAATGAAAAGCTCTTCAGGATCATTGCCGCCGGAGAGAACCTCCAGTGCGTTAAGGTGGCAACAGTCACCGAAGAGCCGCGTCTGGTCATGCACTGGAACGGAAATAAGATAGTAGACATCTCCAGAGAATTCCTTAATTCGAACGGAGCAGACAAGCATATAGACATTACGCCTGAATCTCCGCGTGACTGGAAGGCTACCAGCATGTACAGCAGCGGCAGAACATTTACTGCAGGCATGTACCGGGTAGCTTCCGACCTCAATACCTGCTCAAAGCAGGGACTGTCGCAGCGCTTCGACTCCACTATCGGAGCGGGCACGGTACTGATGCCTTTCGGAGGCGTCAATCAGATCACACCTATCCAGGCAATGGCGCACAAGATCCCTCTTGAGAAGGGCAAGACAGATGACTGCTCACTGATGTCATGGGGCTACAACCCGTATATATCCGAGGCATCGCCTTACCACGGCGCTTACCTCGCGGTCATCGAATCCGTGGCAAAACTGATCGCGACAGGTGCATCTTTCAGAGAGGTATATCTCTCGTTCCAGGAGTATTTCGGATCGCCTAAGCAGGACGGTAAAAGATGGGGCAAGCCTTTCGCGGCTCTGCTTGGAGCGTTCGAGGCGCAGATGGGTCTCGGCATAGGCTCAATAGGCGGCAAGGACTCCATGAGCGGAACCTTCGAAGACCTCGACGTTCCGCCTACGCTCATCTCCTTCGCGGTCACGATGGGAAAGACAGGAAACATCATTTCGCCTGAGTTCAAGGAAGCAGGCCACAGAGTTGTACTGCTCAGGCCTTATACTTATGAAAACAACGACGGTGCCGGCAGGGGACTGCCAAAGACGGATTCTCTTATCAGGCTTTGGGACAAGGCAGCTGAGCTGATCGCATCAGGACAGGCTGTCGCCGCATATACACCGGGCATCGGAGGCATCGCTGAGGCGGTGATGAAGATGAGCTACGGAAACGGTATCGGATTCAGCTTTGAGAGTATCGATCTCGAAGAAATATTCGGATACTGCTATGGCGGTATAGTGCTCGAGGTAAAGGACAAAGCGGATCTCACCGGACGCTCGTTCGATGCGGTACTTCTTGGACATACAACGGAAGAGAGGGCAATAACCTACGGCTCGGAAAGCGCAGGACTTGCGGAACTGCTCGCGATGTATCAGGGCAGACTCGAGACGGTATTCCCTACACTGGTCGCGGGCATGACGGGACCGGTCAGCAATCTGGAATACAAAGCCCGCACCTGGACTACGCCGGTATTCAAGCGCGCGGAGCCTAAAGTGCTCATACCGGTATTCCCGGGAACAAACTGCGAGTATGACAGCGCCCGCGCTATACGAGAGGCGGGCGGCAAGCCTGAGATAATGGTGATCAAGAACCGCAGCTCCGATGAGATCAGCAGATCAGTCGAGGCATTCGCGGCTGCTCTTAAAGAGGCTCAGATGGTATTTATACCGGGAGGATTCTCGGGCGGCGATGAACCGGATGGTTCTGCAAAATTCATCACTGCGTTCTTCAGGAATGCAGCTGTGGCTGAGGGAGTAACGGAACTTCTGGATAAGAACGACGGACTCATGTGCGGCATATGCAATGGGTTCCAGGCTCTCATAAAGCTCGGACTCGTGCCTTACGGAAAGATCATGGACACGGATGAGAGTTGCCCGACACTGACATTCAACACGATCGGAAGCCACCAGTCAAAGATAGTCCGTGTAAGGGTCGCTTCAAATAAATCTCCATGGCTGAGATACTGCAATGTAGGAGATATCTATTCGGTGCCTGTATCGCATGGCGAGGGCAGATTCATAGCTCCTGAGGAAGTGATAAAGAATCTTGCTACCATGGGACAGATCGCTACCCAGTATGTCGACCTTGACGGAAACGCTTCATCCGACATCCTGTTCAATCCGAACGGCTCCATGATGGCCATCGAGGGCATCACGTCCCCTGACGGCAGGGTTTTCGGAAAGATGGGCCATGCGGAGAGAGTAGGAAACGGACTTTATAAGAACGTGCCTGGCGAATATTTAATGAACATGTTCGAAAGCGGAATAAAGTACTTCAAATAAGCGGAAGAAAAGAGCCGGCTGATGAAAGCGATTTTTGAAAAGACAAACTTCAAAAACCGGATCATATGGATACTGTTCGTGTGGTTCTTTCTTTACGAGCTGGTGGACGGCCTGCTGGTCCTGGCTGTTGGCGATCTGCTGCGGGGGCTTATCCCGGATCAGTCTGCCGGCCTGGCTTTTGTTCTTGAGTACTACACGCCGCTGACAGCTTCATGTCTTTTCTTCGTTCTTCTTTGCCTGGCCGTAAAGAAGAACAGATTCCTGATTGAAACTTTCAGACCTTCACGTGAGGGGAGAAGCATGAAGATGCTTGGAACAGGTCTCCTGCTGGGATTTCTGACCAACTTTTTCTGCATTCTCTGCGCGCTTATTCACGGGGACATAAAGCTGTACCCCGATTTCTCCGCGTCGCAGGTCCCACTGATGATCTTCGCGCTGGTATCCGTGTTTTTCCAGAGCACTTCAGAAGAACTCTGGTGCAGATGCTTCCTGTATGACAGGATAAATGTTCACTACCCGCTGTGGATGGCGATCGTTATAAATGGGTCATTATTCGGTCTGATGCATCTTGCCAACCCGGGCATGTCCGCGCTGGCGCTCGCGGACCTTATCATCTGCGGCGTATCATATTCGATGCTGCGCTGGTATTCGGGCAGCATATGGACATGTTTCGGAATACATACGATGTGGAATTTTACGCAGAACTTCCTTTTCGGCCTGCCTAACAGCGGGCTTGTATCGGAAGCTTCGGTGTTCCACCTGGATGCGGCTACCGGAATAAGCAACTGGATATACAGCTATGAGTTCGGCGTGGAAGGCGGCGCTCCGGCGGTGTTCATTGACCTGCTGCTGGCAGTCGCGATCATTATACTCGCAAAGAGAGACGGCCGGCTTGGCGAACTGCTCGAGAGCAGGGAGTCCAGGGGAGAAATGCCGGTAATGGCGCCGGAAAACACGCAGACTGTTTAAGAAAAAAGCAAAGGAACAGATAATGGCAAACTCGTTTAAAAACTATAGCATAGAAGAATATCTTGAGCGGCTGGGGTCGGGCAGCCCGACCCCCGGCGGCGGAGCCGCTGCTGCGCTGACTTCAGCGCAGGGAGCCGCCCTCATAATGATGGTCGCGAACCACACCATAGGAAAACCTAAGTATGCCGAGTTCGAGGAGCTCAACAAGGACATTCTCGCAGAAGCAAAGGAGCTGGCGGACAGACTTATGCATGGCATTGACAGGGATGCTGAAGAGTTCGGCAAGGTTTCAGCTGCTTACGCTCTTCCGCGCCAGTTCTCGGATATCCAGATAGACAGGGTCTCTGCTGAGATAGAAAGACTGAGAGCCGATGGTCATAATATCGATGATATAAATGAAGAGGGCATGACTGCTGAGATCATGAACCAGATAGAGGATGCTCTGAAGGCGGAAAGACAGGCTGCCATAGCGACGGCTTCCGTTGCCGCGGCCGAGGCTCCGCTGATGGTGATGGAGGACTCGCTGTCGGCACTGAGGCTGGCAGCAACCATGAAGGGACGCTCAAACAGGATGCTCGAAAGTGACATCTATGTTGCCGCCCTCAGTCTCTCTTCCGGCATCCAATCGGCTAATCTCAATGTTGATGCCAACCTTCCTGCGATTGAGAAGGCTGATCCGGAGATTGCTTCTTCTATGAGACTCCGCGTTGCAAGGATCCTCGCCGAAACCGACACGATCATATCCGGCCTCCTGAGCTGAAACGTTTTGAAATAAATGGAAAGCGCACGCTGCAAGGCATTTATAGAATCGGTAGAACGAGGCAGCTTCAGAGCTGCTGCGGAAGCTCTCGGATACACACCGTCAGCCGTGAGTCAGCTTGTTGCTGCGCTTGAAAAAGACCTCGGGCTGACACTCCTTGTCCGCTCAAAGAAAGGGGTCAGGGTGACATCAGAGGGCGCAAAGCTTGCTCCTATAGTCCGCTCGTATCTTGCCCGCGAAAAGGAAATGTATGAGCTGGCATCCGAGATGCAGGGCATATCCGTCGGGAACCTTACTATAGCAGCATACCCGAGCGTTGCTACCACATGGCTTCCTGAGATAGTCCGCACATTCCAGCGGGACTATCCGGATGTTCAGTTCGACATAATGGAAGGCATACGAAGTGAGATATTTGGCCACCTCGACGACCACGTTGCCGATATGGGATTTCTGGCATACGCAGAGCCTATGAACTACGAGTGGACAGCGCTTGCAGAAGAAGCCGTTATCGCGGTCGTGCCAGAGGACCACAGGCTCGCAGATGCGAGGGCCTACCCTATAAAAGAATGCGAAAAAGACAATTTCATCATGACTTCATGGGGCAAGGATCTCGAGATACAGAATATTTTCAGGAAAAACAACGTATCACCGAACGTGAAGTACACCACCTATGATACGCCCGCCACACTCGCGATGGTGAGGATGGGTCTGGGTGTGAGCTTTGTCAACGAGCTTTCCGCCCAGTACTGGAACGATCATCTCGTGAAACTTCCGCTCGATCCGCCGCAACACGTTGAATTCGGTATAGCATATACATCGAAAGAACATATGACGGCAGCAGCAAAGAAGTTTTACGACTATGCCATCCGCTGCATAAGAGGGGAATGAAAAAGATCCGGAGGAAATTTCCCGGATCTATTTATTAGTTTTATGTCTTCCGGTAATGGTACCCATCAGGGTTCCCATGCTGCCCCAACTGATAGTCATCGTGTTGTGATCGCCCTTTGTCTCGCTCTTGTTTCATGTGGTATAATATTATGAATGTTTATACACGCATAATGTGAGGGCGCACTATGTTCGGCAAACGTTTCCTGCTAAACGATGAGACACTTCCGATAATAGAAGAGATCGGCAGACATATGCCCGGAGGTTTCTTCATTTACGAAGCAGCCGGCGATGGAAAACTGCTATATGTGAACCGCGCGGCGATGGATATTTACGGCTGTGCGGACCTTGACGAGTTCAGGGAACTGACCGGATACACTTTCAGGGGGATGGTGTATCCTGATGATTACGACTCCATCGCTACATCGATCGATGATCAGATCGTATCCCAGAATGACAATAACGATCATGTAGAATACCGCATCGTACGGAAGGACGGCGCTGTCAGGTGGGTGGATGATTATGGCCACTACACCGAGACCGATGCGTACGGCGGTATTTATTATGTTTTTATTTCAGACATCACGGAAAACAGAGAGCGTCTGGAGACCGACATGGCTGTCCGCCAGGCTGTCATAGAGGCGCTCAGCGAAGCGTACCATACGATGTGGGTCATCAATGATGTCGAAACAGAAAGCTTCTCCCTTTACCGCGGGGATATGGACGGCAGTACCATTCATGCCGGTCCGATCCGGAACGCCCTCGGTCACGCGAAGTTTTCACAGGCAAAAGAAGAATATATAAGGACACGTGTCGCGGAGTGCGACCGCGGGATGATGCGCGATGCCATGGATCTCAAAAAGTTAGCTGAGATCCTTAGAGAGCGCCCGCAGTTTGATGTGAACTATCTCCGCATTATGGACGACGGAAGTGAAAGATACTTCCGCATCGAGTTCGCCAAAGTGGCCATGCCGGGCGGCAGAACAGGGCTTGTCTGCGGGTTTAAGGATGTTGACGCTGACGTTCGGCAGGGTCAGGAGATACAGAAGGCTCTGAGAGAAGCTGAACAGACTGAGATACGTGCGAAGCAGGCCGATCTGGAACACCAGCTGGCCATGCAGGAGAAACTCCTCGAACAGGAGAAGAAGCGCGCGGAGCTCGACAGCATGATAACCGCCATGGCTTCGGATTACCGCAGCGTATATCACGTGGACCTTGATGCAGATGACGCTGTCTGCTACCGTGCAGATCCTGACGATCCGGGCCAGACGCCGGAGGGAGTACACTTCCCGTTCCATGAGCGTTTCGCCGAGTACGGCGATATGTTTGTCGATGATGAGTACAGGGAGGGTTTCCATTCATTTATCGACCCTGACAACATCAGGCGGGCTCTTTCAACGGAAAACATCATTGCCTACAGGTATCTGGCAAGACGCAACGGTGTCGAATATTATGAGATGCTCCGCATGGCCGGAGTCCGTCATCCTGCGGACAGGGACGATAACATAGTCCACGCCGTGGGTGTAGGCTTCACGGTCATTGATGAGGAGATGCGTGAGTCCATCGAGAAAAACCGCACTCTTCAGGAAGCCCTTGCCGCCGCCGAGCAGGCCAACAAGGCCAAGACGGTGTTCCTGTCCAACATGAGCCATGAGATAAGGACGCCTATGAACGCCATCATCGGGCTTAACAATATAGCGCTCAGTAATCCTGAGCTGTCTGACGTGACCAGGGATCAGCTCAACAAGATCGGAGCTTCCGCTCAGCATCTTCTGAGCCTCATAAATGACATACTGGACATGTCAAGGATAGAGTCGGGACGCATGACCGTGAATCCTGAGGAGTTCTCACTGGTCAAGCTGATCGAAGAGGTGAACACCATGATAGGCGGTCAGTGCCGCGACGAGGGGCTGACCTATGAATTCATTGCCGACGGAAAACTCGACGGTTACTATTTCGGCGATGACATGAAGCTGAAACAGATAATGGTCAACATACTCGGCAACTCTGTCAAATTCACGCCTGAAGGAGGCAGGATCACTTTCAAAGTCAGTGAGCTTTCGAGGATGGGCGGGAACGCGACATTCCGCTTCACAATGAGCGATACGGGCATAGGAATGAGTGAGGAATATCTTCCGAAGCTGTTCGAAACTTTCAGTCAGGAAGATGCAAACGCGTCGGCCTCGAGCAAGTTCGGAAGCACCGGACTGGGAATGCCTATCACAAAGAACTTTGTTGAGCTGATGAACGGCACCATAGATGTAGAGAGCGAAAAAGGCCGGGGCACCACGTTTACGGTGACCATATCCCTGAAGGAGTCCGAGCATATCGGAGCGGACGGGGATGATGATATAGCGCCTCACGAGATGAGCGTGCTGGTCATAGATGACGACCCGGTAGCCTGCGAGCATGCCGGCATCATTCTGGGCCAGGTCGGCGTCAGCTGCGATACGGCGTCATCCGGCGAAGACGGCGTCGAAATGGTAAAGCTGCGGCACGCGAGACAGGATCCGTATGATCTGATCCTTGTAGACTGGAAAATGCCTGAGATGGACGGCATAGAGACGACGCGCCGAATAAGAAGAGCCATCGGCCATGAATCGGCGATCATCATACTTACATCATATGACTGGGATGATGTCGCTGACGAAGCGATATCGGCGGGAGTGGATACCTTCGTTCCGAAGCCTCTGCTCGCGGACAGCGTAATGGACGAATTCAGGGAGGCATTCCGCAAAAAGAAAGGCGCCCTGCTCAGGCAGGAGATCGACCTCAAGGGCCGCAGGATACTTTTGGCCGAGGACGTGGCAATAAACGCCGAAATAATGATCATGGTGCTCGGAATGCGTGACATACTGGTCGACCACGCGGGCAACGGTCAGATAGCCGTTGACATGTATATGGCAAAGGAGCCGGGATATTACGACGCGATACTGATGGACATGCGGATGCCGGTAATGAACGGACTCGAAGCTGCCAGAGCGATACGCGCTTCGGGCCGTGCTGATGCTGAATCGATACCGGTGATCGCTCTTACCGCGAACGCGTTCGATGAAGATGTTCAGCGCAGCATGCGGGCGGGGCTCAACGCTCATCTGTCCAAGCCGGTAGAACCGGAAGCTCTGTTTGATACACTTGAAAACCTGATAGAAATCTCGCAAAGGGAGGGTAAGAAGCATGCAAGATAGAAAGAAACAAACGAGGGCTATGGCAATAACCGGCGCCATCATCGTGCTTCTCATCCTGGTTGCCGGAACGTTCTGGATGGGACATGCCGCCAGGGAGGATACTGACAAGGCTGTACACACTGTAAGCCTTCTGTATCTTGATGAACTTGCCGGAAGGCGCGAGCAGGTAGTTGAATCCAATCTCGAGAACAGGATAGAAACAATACAGATAGCTGTTGACCTGATGACTGATGAAGACCTCAGCGATGAGGAACACCGCCAGGCTTATCAGAAAAGGATGAAGGCGCTTTATCATCTGGATAAGTTCGCTTTCGTCGGAGAGAGCGGCATGGTCTATCTTTCCACAGGCCCGTCGGACGAGATAGGCAATTATTCCTTCGACTATAAAACGATGATGGAGCCTGATATATCCATTATCAACATGGGCGGCACAGATAAAAAGGTCGTCATCGCGGTCCCTATAGAACCAAGAAAGTTCGGAGACGACAAGCTTATCGTCTGCTTCATGGAGATGTCCATGGAACAGATGCTTCATGGTGTGTCGATGGAGTCGAGCGAGGATGACGCTACATTCTGCAACCTGTATACGAGCGACGGATATCCGCTGAGCAACGCGGTCCTCGGAGGTTTTGCCGTCGAGGCCAATCTCTTCGATGCTTTGGAGCATGCCGAATTCGATCCGGGGTATTCCCTCGAAAAGGTCGTTTCGGATTTTGGGTCCGCGACCGAAGGGGAGACTTCATTCATATACGGCGACAGGAGCGAGACGCTGACCTATGTGCCTGTTGAGGGAACCGACTGGCTTCTTACCTATATGGTCAGAGAATCGCTCATCAGCGACATGATAAGCGATATCACCAGCGGTATCATAGTGAGAAGCACGGTACAGTCGGTACTGATGATGCTCGCGCTTCTCGCGATCTTCGGCTACATACTGAGGCAGAGCCGCAGAAACGCGAAGATGATGGCGGAATATGAGGCCTCTGAAGCCGAAGCAAGGGTCAAGCAGGAGGAGATGGAGCAGAGGCTTGCTCTTCAGGAGGAACTCCTTGCGGAAAGGGAGCAGGCTGAGCAGCAGGACCGCATGATAAAAGCCCTGTCTTCAGATTACAGAAGCGTTTACTATCTGGAACTGGATAAAAATGAAGGAATCTGCTACCAGGCGCGTTCCGACATGCCGGGATTCAAGGAGGGAGATAGATTCAAATACCTCGAGGCGGTCACCAATTACTGCAACAATTACATCGCCGAGCCTTACAGAGAGGAATTCCTGAATTTCATACAGCCTGACAACATCAGGAAAGGTCTGGAGGATCATCTGATCATTTCGTACCGCTACATGATCAATGTGAACGGAAAGGAATCGTGGGAGGCTGTCAAGTTTGCCGGCGTCCGTCATCCGGATCAGCGTGACGACCATCTGGTACATACGGTCGGTGCGTGCTTCGCTGATATCGATGATGAGACAAAGAGCGAGCTTGAGCAGAGACAGCTGCTGACGGACGCTCTTGAGAACGCTGAGCAGGCCAACAAAGCCAAGACGGCATTCCTCTCCAACATGAGCCATGAGATAAGGACTCCGATGAACGCGATCATTGGTCTTGACAATATCGCTCTGAATGATCCGGAGACTCCGGTAAAGACAAGAGAATATCTCGAAAAGATAGGAGCATCGGCAGAACACCTGCTGCACCTCATCAACGATATCCTCGACATGTCACGCATCGAATCCGGACGCATGATGCTTAAAAACGAAGAGTTCCCGTTCTCAGAACTCCTCGAGATGGTCAATACGATGTTCAGCGGCCAGTGTGCAGACAAGGGCCTCGACTATCAGTGCCATATAATCGGGGAAATCGACAATTACTATGTCGGCGACAAGATGAAACTGCGTCAGGTGCTGATCAACATACTCGGCAATGCTGTCAAGTTCACGCCTGAAGGAGGCAAGGTGAATCTCACGGTCGAAAGGACCGCTAAGTTTGAGAACCAGTCGACGCTGCGCTTCACCATAGCCGATACAGGCATAGGAATGAGCAAGGAGTACCTGCCGAAGCTGTTTGACACTTTCACGCAGGAAGACTCATCGATGACAAACAAATACGGCAGCTCAGGTCTGGGAATGGCTATTACCAAGAGCATCGTCGAGATGATGAACGGCAGCATCGAGGTTGAAAGTGAGAAGGGCGCCGGCTCTACATTCTATGTTACGGTCACGCTGTTCAATGCTGCTGATCATGGATACGAGGAAGCTGAAATAGCCGTCCGTCCGGACGAGATGACCGTGCTGGTGGTCGATGATGATCCGGTCGCCTGCGAGCACGCCGTGCTGATACTCGAAAAGGCCGGAATTGCGGCTGAGATCGCGTACTCCGGACCTGAAGCCATAGAAAAGGTGACGCTCCGCCACGCAAGGCGCGATCCTTACAATCTGATACTCGTCGACTGGAAGATGCCTGAGATGGACGGCATCGAAACGACGCGCAGGATGAGGGAGATAATCGGTCATGAATCCGCGATAATCATACTCACTGCATACCGCTGGGATGATGTTCAGGATGAGGCGATCGAGGCGGGAGTTGACAGCTTCCTGCCTAAGCCGCTGTTCGCGAACTCGGTGATCGAGGAATTCAGGAGCGCGATGAAGCGCAAAGGAGTGATATCTCCGGAGAAGAACAAAGTCGACCTTGAGGGACGCCACGTGCTCCTTGCCGAGGACGTGCAGATAAACGCTGAGATCATGATGATGGTGCTCGCGGTACGCGGCATCGATGCTGATCTGGCGGAGAACGGAAAGATAGCCGTTGAGAAGTTTGAGGCGAGCGAGCCGGGATACTATGACGCCGTCCTTATGGACATGCGCATGCCTGAGATGGACGGACTCGAAGCCACACGCAGGATACGTGCCATGGACAGAGCCGACTCAAAGGAGATCCCTATCATAGCTCTGACCGCGAACGCGTTCGACGAGGACGTTCAGCGCAGCCTGCAGGCAGGACTCAACGCGCATCTCACCAAGCCGGTGCAGCCGGAAGCTCTTTATGAGACTCTGGAGAGCCTTATAAAGGATTAAGACAATACGAATATAGAGAAAGAATGAGATCAAAAGACCCGGTTCGCTTCCCAAAGCGCCGGGTCTTAGCGTTGTTTCCTCCGGATCACTGCTGTGAGCGCCAGCAGCAATGATGACAGGATCAATAAAGCATTTCCTCGATCGTAGGATTTTCCCCGGTCTCGTCGACTTTCACATACACTACAGGGATCCCGTTGTCCGGCAGTTCATCTTCAGCATATACGCAAAAACCCGCTGCCATCACAAGGATAAGCAGCGTTATGAGCGAAGCCAGCAGAAGCCGCCATGCTCTTCCATGGGACGCTGCCATATTCTGTTTTGAAGCGTATTCTTTGGCCATGTGTAAAGCAGCAGTCTGCACCAGCTGTATTAGCGATCACTTTCATTCATTGTAGCATTCCTGTCTTTATTTAATCAGAGCGTAAGAAATATGTAAATATGATAGAATCTGAAATGGTAAGGCTCGTGTCTCTCCAACGCAATACCATATGTGCTACAATTAAATGTCACAGTACACTGTTGCCACCTCCGCTGCTTTCGGCACATATGCAGGTTTGTCCTAATAAAGGGGATACTGATATATAAAAGGGGATTTGGATTTGAAAAAGGGAAAGAGAAGCGGAAGCATAATACTTCAGGTTGCCATAATGTTTGTGGTCTGCATCCTGCTGACCGGAGGCATCACTTTTGTGTCTCAGTATTTCAGAGCCACTCAGGATATCACGGAGCAGATGACTACCCTTTCGGATTTGATCTCGGATGAAGTGAAGCAGGTTATCAGAGAATATCCGGCTCATGAGTGGCTGTTCAGATACTGGTATGAGCATGCTGATGAACTGGATATTGAATATGACGCGGGATTCGGGAGAGGAACAGAGACTGAAAAGAAATGCCGGCTGCTCGAGAGTCACCGGCCGGATCTGCAGCTGATGTATGCTGATGAATCGGAAATAGAATCACTGTCCGAAGAGGATCAGAAGCTTTATGCTGAGATCATATATTCGTGGCTGATCTCGAGAGTGGATCAGATAAAAGAATCATACAATGCCAAATTTCTTTACTGCGTGCAGCCGAATGAAGCCTATGATACCCAGTTTTTCATGTTCAGCGCGGCAACTTCGAAGGAGGTACGCGGAACAGAGGGAGAAGAGGTGTATCCTCTCGGCTACACAAAAGGCATGACAGAAAAACAGCGCATATCGATGATGGACGCTGAGGCGAATGCAAGCAACTTCACTGATGTAGAAGGATACATTGACTACTACTCATATCTTGGCAATTATAACGGCCGTCCGGTCTTCATCGGTCTGACGACTACTGAGACCGAATTGATAACCTCCCTGAGGAGACATACTGAAAGGAATTCCCTTATGGCAATGGGTTATCAGATAATACTGGCAATAATCTGCTCGATAGGGATACTGTTCCTGGTATTGAAACCTCTTAAGAAGGTGCAGAAGAGCATCCGCCGGTATAAACAGACCAAGGACAGCAGTTCTGTTACCGCGGAGCTCAGAGAAATCAAAAGCAGGAATGAGATCGGAGATCTGTCCGATGATGTCATAGAGCTCGCTCATGAGATCGATGACTATATTGATGAAATACAGCACATAACAGCCGAGAAGGAGCGTATTGAGACTGAACTGGCTCTTGCTGAAGAGATACAGGAGTCGATGCTTCCGAGCAAGTTCCCTCCGTTCCCTGACAGACATGAATTTGACATATATGCCGCCATGGATCCCGCCCGTGAAGTGGGAGGAGACTTCTACGATTTCTTCCTGATAGACGATGATCATCTCTGCCTGGTAATGGCAGACGTGTCAGGTAAGGGTATTCCTGCGGCTCTGTTCATGATGAGCTCAATGATAGTGATAAAGAACAGTACCATGCTGGGAATGTCTCCGGCAAAGGTGCTGGAATCTGCAAACGAAGCTCTGCTGACCAACAATGAGGCAGAAATGTTTGTCACTGTGTGGATAGGTATACTTGAGATCTCCACGGGAAAACTGACAGCGGCAAATGGCGGGCATGAGTATCCTACGATAAGGAAGCCGGGCGGAAAATATGAGCTGCTGCAGGATGTGCACGGATTCGTGGTCGGCGGAATGGCAGGAATGAAATTCAAGGAGTATGAGCTTCAGCTCGAACCGGGCACCAGCATCTTCTTATACACTGACGGAGTGCCTGAGTCGACAAATAAAAATGAAGTCCTGTTCGGCAATGAAAGGATGCTCGATGCTCTCAACAGGGAGCCTGACGCATGTCCGGAGAAGGTCCTGGCAAATGTGCGTGACAGCATTGATGCATTTGTACAGGATGCAGAGCAGTTCGATGACCTGACCATGCTCTGCATACAATATAATGGCGAGGAGCGGTCTGCTCAATAAATGCTTCTCTACGGTCGAATACTCGGGAGAAGAGGAAAACACCATAGTTGAGATCTCATACAGGGGAGCGTATCAGGCTAACGGGTTTTTCTTCTTATGGATCCAATCAATGCGAGCGCAAATGCGGAACTCAGCATCATGATGAGCCAGACGCTAAGATCTGCATTATCGCCCGTATCCGGATCACTGCCGGCCGTTTCTACTCATACTAGTTCTTAATTATAGCATCATTTCCTATGTACTCAGCAGTGCTGTTTTCCTATAATGGATACATAAATAATAGTAAAGTATTATCTGGAAGAAAGACTAACTATTAAAAAGCAAGCCAAAATAGGAGAAATTCATTTAGATAGATCAGCACCTTGAAAACTGCATGACAAAGAAGGCGTCAAAGACGCCAGGCAGAACATATTGAAAGGATCACGCAACTAT